>NZ_JAMB01000039.1 GCF_000521805.1 Marinomonas ushuaiensis DSM 15871 | reverse complement strand
CAGATAATTTGTGTGGGCGCTCGCTAGAGACTTCAGAAGACCATCGCATTGCTACTTGTAGCGTGTAGTTGGTCAAAAAAATTGAAGACTTACGAGAGTCTACACGGCAATCGCTTTATGTTGTTTTGTTGTTCTTCGGGATGATGAGACGATTAAGTTATAGTTAGTGTAATAAGATTTGAGTGAGCAAGTTCTTTAACTGAAGAGTTTGATCATGGCTCAGATTGAACGCTGGCGGCAGGCTTAACACATGCAAGTCGAGCGGAAACGATGTAGCTTGCTACAGGCGTCGAGCGGCGGACGGGTGAGTAACGCGTAGGAATCTGCCTAGTAGAGGGGGACAACATGTGGAAACGCATGCTAATACCGCATACGCCCTGAGGGGGAAAGGAGGGGATCACTTGTGACCTTCCGCTATTAGATGAGCCTGCGTGAGATTAGCTAGTTGGTAGGGTAAAGGCCTACCAAGGCGACGATCTCTAACTGGTCTGAGAGGATGACCAGTCACACTGGGACTGAGACACGGCCCAGACTCCTACGGGAGGCAGCAGTGGGGAATATTGGACAATGGGCGCAAGCCTGATCCAGCCATGCCGCGTGTGTGAAGAAGGCCTTAGGGTTGTAAAGC
>NZ_JAMB01000038.1 GCF_000521805.1 Marinomonas ushuaiensis DSM 15871 | reverse complement strand
GTGAAACCACCGTCGGTTGCGTCGCTGATCGCCGTAAAGATGTTGCCTGCAGCGTCAGTGCCACTGACACTCGCGCTGATCGTGGTGTCCGTCAAGACAGACAAGACCGCACTTGGGATGCCGATGCTATAGGTATCACTGTCGCTCACTAATCCGGTGTAACTCGCTGTCGTTCCATCGTTTAACGTCACCGACAAGGTCACAGTGTCGCCTTCGCTCGCGTCACCACCCACACTGCCTGTAATCGCCACGTTGCCTAATAGATCACCGACCAATTCACTGGCGTTCAAGATGCCATCATCACCAATTGCATTAATGCGGATAGTCGCACTGGCGCTGGTGTCTAAGGTCACGTCCAAAATAGTAGAACTGTTGCTGTTGCCCGCCGTATCCGTCACGGTCACAGTCAAGTCGTTGCCGCCTTCGTCCAGATCACCCACTTCGGTAGTCAAGGTCCAAACGCCCGCCACTTGCGTCGCAGTACCCAAGGAATCCTCACCGTTAAACACTTCCACGCTGGCCGCATCGCTGTCGATGTTGCCCAACGTTAAGGTCACGCTCGTGTTGTTCGTTAGGTTGTCTGTGTCGCTGTCGCCACTGTCGTTGGTCACAGCCAAGTCAATCGTTGGCAAGCT
>NZ_JAMB01000037.1 GCF_000521805.1 Marinomonas ushuaiensis DSM 15871 | reverse complement strand
GATTGCTGTTAATTTTTTCATGATAATTTCTCTTTTATATATTCATATTAACTGAGGCTTGGTAAGCAAGTCCCCGTCTGATGGAGTTCATATTAGAGGAATTTTTTTGGATTGAAATAGCTGAAAAGGCGCTTCCCTTGTCTTTGCCGAATAGGTGATTTTAAGTGCATAATTCGCGAAATATGCAGTTTTCTAGCAAACTAAGTACGGATTAGGCCGTTTCTTTCAAATGAGCAAGAAAGCTTCAAAACCGAATGTCGAATTGCTCTTAATAAGCATGTTAGACCGAAGAGCTTGCATGGTTGTGTTGAATAAATAGAAGGGAAAATAATGAATCTTCGGTTAAATGCAGATTATTAAAAATCATCTTGCACAATGTTTTTTGAATAAATTTTGGCTTCTAATGATTTATTCAATGCGGGTGGTAAGATTCGGTGTGTATTTCAAATAAAACATCCACAGGTTCACCGTTATAATGTACGAAATCGAAGTAAAAGAGGTGTTGCCTTACTTTCTGGGTAACTGGAAAGTGCAGCGAGTGATTTCTGGTTTTGGAGAAATTATAGGGCAGGCGACGTTTCAGGTTAATGATGTACGTGATGATTACTTATTACTTAGACTTTAAAGAGGCGATGGTTTTACCAAACGCTCAAAGTAAGAGTCAGGATCAAAAGCCGAACGCATTTCGAACCTATGAATATTGAATGACGTCAGAGGGCTTTGACATCTTTTTCTCTGATGGGGAAACAAAAGGCGATTATGTTTAATATTTTAAATAGTAAATCATCGAAATGACCAGTAAATCA
>NZ_JAMB01000036.1 GCF_000521805.1 Marinomonas ushuaiensis DSM 15871 | reverse complement strand
GATTTAAGGTAAAATAAAGTTGGCTATCAACATGATCCTCATAACCCGAAGGTTCGAATCCGGCTCCCGCAACCAACTAATCGAATGAAATTGTTAGTGATATATAGAAAATTAATTTGTCGCGGGATGGAGCAGTCTGGTAGCTCGTCGGGCTCATAACCCGAAGGTCGTTGGTTCGAATCCGGCTCCCGCAACCATACATGTTAATTTGGTCACAACAATTCAATGTTAAAAAAGATAAAAATCTAAACTATATCAATAGCTTAATTTGTCGCGGGATGGAGCAGTCTGGTAGCTCGTCGGGCTCATAACCCGAAGGTCGTAGGTTCGAATCCTGCTCCCGCAACCAACTATAATAAGCATAGTTTGGTCACAATATTTTATCTTACATTTCTAAGAATAAGTTATATATATCAATAACTTTTCATGTCGCGGGATGGAGCAGTCTGGTAGCTCGTCGGGCTCATAACCCGAAGGTCGTAGGTTCGAATCCTGCTCCCGCAACCATTTCTAGTAAAATTCAAAAACCAATTCCACAAGTCGTAGGTTCACTCTTTAGTTAAGAAAAGTGCTCCCGCAACCATTTCAGATTAAATCTTAAAAAATATCCTTTTATATCAGTACTTTACTTTCATTATTACAATTGAATTTAGTCATGTTTTGGCCGTAAATTATTCGAATCATATATTCATTTATTTACCTGTACGCACTTGATTCAACTATCTGGTGGATTTAATTCTTCCTTCTGGTGATAAATGTCATCATTTTTAAACCTTTTCTAAATCCGCAGCAGTAAAAGGCAGAACGGTCATAAAG
>NZ_JAMB01000035.1 GCF_000521805.1 Marinomonas ushuaiensis DSM 15871 | reverse complement strand
CTTTTTATGTCTAAATACAGCACAACATTCAAATTAGAATTAGCCAAACTTGCTCAATATGAAAGCTCGAGGGAACTTGGTCGTAAATTCGGAGTGTCATCAGGGCAAATCCGCTACTGGTCATTAGTTTTTCAAATACATGGTGTTGAGAGTTTTCGTCATCATGGTCACCCTTATTCATCTCAGTTCAAACTAAACGCAATAAAATCTATGCAAGTAAATCGGTGGTCTCTTGCTCATTGCAGTGCTTACTTTGATTTATCTTCTCCAGGTATTTTATTCCAATGGCGATCCCTTTATTCTCGTGAAGGTACTCTACGACTCACTCCACGAAAAAAAGGCAGGCCTAACATGAACAATGCTTCGACCACTCCAACACCCTCAGAACAAATGACAGAAAAAGAGCTGAGAGAAGAATTAGAGTATTTACGTGCGGAGAATGCCGTTTTAAAAAAGTTAGAAGCCTTAGCTCAAGCAAAAAAGAAAAAAGCAAAGAAAAGGCTTTAGTGGTCAAGGAGCTCAAGGCAGAATTTAATTTATCTTGTTTACTTAAGGCGATAGGACTACCAAAAAGTGTTTATTACTACCATCGTAAAAGGCTGGCTGTTGATGAACCTAATGAAGGGTTAAAGGCGCAAATACAAGACCTTTACCATCAACATAAAGGTCGATATGGGTACCGTAGAATCACGCTTGCGTTACGTTCATCGGGCGCTCTTATTAATCATAAGCGAGTTCAACGGCTTATGAATGAGCTAGGACTCAAATCAAAAGTCCGACCGAAGCGATATCGATCTTATAAAGGACATGTTGGAAGAATCGCGCCAAATCTCGTTAATAGAGACTTTATGGCAAATG
>NZ_JAMB01000034.1 GCF_000521805.1 Marinomonas ushuaiensis DSM 15871 | reverse complement strand
TTTGTCCTTGTTTAATTTCTTGTTATACGATACCTAATTCGTTACGCATTTCTAAAAATATTTTATTTTGTAAATCAATTAGTTTCTTTCCTTCCCCATTCACTTCTGTAGCCATATATTCTTGGGAAATTCTATTTGTCTCTTCTGGATCTGTTATGAATTTAGTTGCATTTTCATTCATCCATTGAAGGAACTCAACCGTCTTTTCTTGGGTTATCTCTAAAGAAACAACATATTCATCTAGTAGTTGGAGAAGCTTTTCTCCAGCCTCAAGTCTTAAGCCGTTGATTTCATTTTTAAACGTGAGAAATATCTCTGATACGTCACCTTGCAGTGCAAGCATGTTCCGAATGTAATCTGCGGTATTACCATCCGACGGATCATTTAGAACATCAATAATTCCAGTTTGAAAGCCATCAAAGAGTGCTTTACGGGATTTGGCTGTATAAGAGTCCATCAAAGTATAATATTTTTTATAAATAGATAATTTACCTTCGTACAGCTTCTTTTGTTTATCTAAGTCGAATTCAAGTTCACTTTTTAGCTTTGCTAAATCTTGATCGTATTCATGCTTGATTGACTGCTTCAATCGTTCTTTGATCCAAAACACGCCAATAACATTGATTACAGCAGTAACAATAGCTGAAGTGCTAATTATTTCGACTAAATCCATTTGGAACACCTATTCGTATAAAATTTTATTAATGCGCATGCGTGTTTATACATTTTCAAAATCTTCTTAATAACCTTATAAACTATTGACTTTAAAACCATTAATGAGGATATCAACAAAACTTGAAGCTGGAAAAACGAACGTGCGCGTTAACACTTATTCCTACATAAAAAGCTCAGCGCGTTATCTAGGCACTAAAAAACCTTACCCATTGATACTAAAAGACTTTTTATT
>NZ_JAMB01000033.1 GCF_000521805.1 Marinomonas ushuaiensis DSM 15871 | reverse complement strand
TAGGATAGGTGGGAGGCTTTGAAGATGGGACGCTAGTCTCATTGGAGCCAATCTTGAAATACCACCCTGGTATGTTTGAGGTTCTAACTCAGGTCCATTATCTGGATCGAGGACACTGTGTGGTGGGTAGTTTGACTGGGGCGGTCTCCTCCCAAAGAGTAACGGAGGAGCACGAAGGTGTGCTCAGCATGGTCGGAAATCATGCGTAGAGTGTAAAGGCAAAAGCACGCTTAACTGCGAGACAGACACGTCGAGCAGGTACGAAAGTAGGTCTTAGTGATCCGGTGGTTCTGTATGGAAGGGCCATCGCTCAACGGATAAAAGGTACTCCGGGGATAACAGGCTGATACCGCCCAAGAGTTCACATCGACGGCGGTGTTTGGCACCTCGATGTCGGCTCATCACATCCTGGGGCTGAAGCCGGTCCCAAGGGTATGGCTGTTCGCCATTTAAAGTGGTACGCGAGCTGGGTTTAGAACGTCGTGAGACAGTTCGGTCCCTATCTGCCGTGGACGTTTGAGATTTGAGAGGAGCTGCTCCTAGTACGAGAGGACCGGAGTGGACGAACCTCTGGTGTTCCGGTTGTCACGCCAGTGGCATTGCCGGGTAGCTACGTTCGGACGGGATAACCGCTGAAAGCATCTAAGCGGGAAGCCTCCCTCAAGATAAGATCTCACTGGGACATAAGTCCCCTAAAGAGCCGTTCGAGACTAGGACGTTGATAGGTTGGGTGTGTAAGTGCTGTGAGGCATTGAGCTAACCAATACTAATTGCTCGTGAGGCTTGACCATATAACACCAAAGTGGTTTTGGATGATAAAGTGAAGAGAGAAATAAAGACTCTAAACAAAGCATCAAAACAGAAACACAGATTACGATAAAGCATCAGTAATGATGAGCATCGGTTTAACCTTGATTATTGTTATTTCAAAAAAGAATTGTTAAAGATCCAAGCATGTC
>NZ_JAMB01000031.1 GCF_000521805.1 Marinomonas ushuaiensis DSM 15871 | reverse complement strand
AACGAGCCAAATGGCTCGTTTTTTTTATGTGCTTAACTCAATCATTTTTAGGAGCTTGGCTATGACTTGGTTACAAGAGTGTATGGTCGGTTAAGGTATTTACTCTGTCCTCAATTTTTTGAATATATCACTATAGACTGTTACATTAAATTAGTTACAGGCTTCTTCATTAATCCAAAACAATAGACCACTCTAGTTTCATTGCACCTTGTTGTATTTTGATTCCATAATCATGAGGAATTGAGGCTGAAAAACTTTTGTTTTTAGTAATAGATTGATACTCAGCAAAGCGAACACCATCCGAATTAACAAAGTGCCACACAGCAATAGAATTGTCTTTAGCATCTACTTTAATATTGTAGGCTAACGCTCCCATATTAGCCCCTATATGATCAACACTACTCACAGGCTCACCTAATTTGGACTTTCCAAGAAATTCACCGTATTGGAAGCAACGATCATGGGTCAATAGTGACGGTTTTATCAAAGGCCAAAAAAATTGCCTGAGAAAAATCTGGTCAGTATGAAAATTAACTTTTTGCTTGGCGACATAGCCCAGCATAGCTTGTTTAACATGACTAACAACACCCGCTTTAATCGAAAACAACCCCGCCAACATCAACTCACAATGCGAATGAAAATCACGAATCACATGAGCATTTAATTTAGAGGCAAGCCATTCATCCACCAAAGGCTTTTCTCGTATACTCACAATTGAGTCGCAATCACGACAAAGAGCAAGGCTTACTTCTGGGTCATCAAACACCAAAAAACGCCACATAGTACCCGGTAAGGACATTGACTCTTCATCAACAGTAATTACCTCTGCGCCTTCATCTTTTAGCCTAGTTACTACGTGCCCAGGTACTGAATCATCAATATAAAAACGGCAAATGAAATCTGGAAGTAACAATTTAGCGGCTTCAACATTAAGTATCGCATTCTCACAATACCTAGGAAGACCACCATAAAGAGAAAAACTGATGATCTTTTTTGTGCCGTTCAGAACAGTCTCTTCAAACCCTTCTGACACGTTAAGGTGATTGGTTTTATTAAACGACGTCATTGTAAATTCATCTTTTAACTGGAGAACTATTTTTCCATATCGCTCCGATTCTTTAAGATTACCAAATACACCGTTAATTTCTGTGAGATTTTCTAATGTAGCTATATCCTGCTGGCCTATATTGTGAAAAGCTTTTAACGCCAATTCAGCAAGACGAATTGCGTCTTCAAAACGTTTGAGTCGATATTGACACACACTTTGCAATTGCAGCGCTCTGGGATCTTTTGTAAGCTGATATAGCTTTTTATAAAGCTCTAGTGCCCTTGGAAACTCACCCTTTTGAAATAAGATCAATGCTTTTTTAATATGAACACTGGCACTTTTTTGCTGACCTAAAGTAAGTTTTTTTATTTTCATAGTCTTTTTAGCTCATTCCATCTAAATATATTAGTCATCAATAGTTTGCTAATAACTGGGGCAGAATTCGAGTGTTTTATCACGAATTATCATTAAATAAAAAATAGTTAGCATAAAAAGGAATGCTCATGGTTTTTGGGAATCAATAATTTCGCCAAAAACAACTAAACACCTTAAGCCATGAATACGACGACTATTCTGAACAAAGTCACCCCAATTGTCAGCTCAAATATGCATAAAGCTCGGTGTAATACTTTGATCGCTAGCCTTCAAAGCCTCACTGAAGGTAACTTTTTCACCGTGACTAATTCGGCTGTAGTATTCGCTCTAATGTTTATGAGAAGAAAAGCAGAGAAATCAAAAAAGTTCAATCAGGTGAATGGACACTAGAAGACAACCCGCTCGTCAATATACCACACACGGCAGACAGTCTTCTT
>NZ_JAMB01000030.1 GCF_000521805.1 Marinomonas ushuaiensis DSM 15871 | reverse complement strand
GTTAGTAGAAGACTCTGGAAAGAGTCGCCGTAGAGGGTGATAGCCCCGTATACGAAAACACCTTTATCATGAAAACGAGTAGGACGGGACACGAGATATCCTGTCTGAATATGGGGGGACCATCCTCCAAGGCTAAATACTCCTGACTGACCGATAGTGAACCAGTACCGTGAGGGAAAGGCGAAAAGAACCCCTGTGAGGGGAGTGAAATAGATCCTGAAACCGTGTACGTACAAGCAGTGGGAGCGGACTTGTTCCGTGACTGCGTACCTTTTGTATAATGGGTCAACGACTTATTTTCAGTAGCAAGGTTAAGCGAGTAGTGGAGCCGTAGGGAAACCGAGTCTTAATAGGGCGTTTAGTTGCTGGGAATAGACCCGAAACCGGGCGATCTATCCATGAGCAGGTTGAAGGTTGGGTAACACTAACTGGAGGACCGAACCCACGTACGTTGAAAAGTCCGGGGATGACTTGTGGATAGGAGTGAAAGGCTAATCAAGCTCGGAGATAGCTGGTTCTCCTCGAAAGCTATTTAGGTAGCGCCTCGTATCTCACCATTGGGGGTAGAGCACTGTTTGGGCTAGGGGGTCATCCCGACTTACCAACCCCATGCAAACTCCGAATACCAATGAGTGCAATTACGGGAGACACACGGCGGGTGCTAACGTCCGTCGTGGAAAGGGAAACAACCCAGACCGTCAGCTAAGGTCCCAAAGTTACAGTTAAGTGGGAAACGATGTGGGAAGGCTTAGACAGCTAGGAGGTTGGCTTAGAAGCAGCCATCCTTTAAAGAAAGCGTAATAGCTCACTAGTCGAGTCGGCCTGCGCGGAAGATATAACGGGGCTCAAACTGTACACCGAAGCTACGGATGCTTAATTTATTAGGCATGGTAGAGGAGCGTTCTGTAAGCCGTTGAAGGTCAAGCTGTAAGGCAGGCTGGAGGTATCAGAAGTGCGAATGTTGACATGAGTAACGATAAGGGGAGTGAAAAACTCCCCCGCCGGAAGACCAAGGTTTCCTGTCCCATGTTAATCAGGGCAGGGTGAGTCGGCCCCTAAGGCGAGGCAGAAATGCGTAGTCGATGGGAAACAGGTTAATATTCCTGTACTCGTACATATTGCGATGGAGAGACGGAGAAGGCTAGGCCAGCACAGCGATGGTTGTCTGTGTTTAAGGCGGTAGGTTAGGTGCTTAGGCAAATCCGGGCACCTCCTTTTATTAGGAAGACCGAGAACTGACGACGAGCCCTCTTTTGGGTGAAGTGGTTGATGCCATGCTTCCAGGAAAAACTTCTAAGCTTCAGATATGATCGAACCGTACCCCAAACCGACACAGGTGGTCAGGTAGAGAATACCAAGGCGCTTGAGAGAACTCGGGTGAAGGAACTAGGCAAAATGGTACCGTAACTTCGGGAGAAGGTACGCCGGCCGGTGTGAAGGACTTGCTCCGTAAGCACTAGTCGGTCGAAGATACCAGGTGGCTGCGACTGTTTATTAAAAACACAGCACTCTGCAAACACGAAAGTGGACGTATAGGGTGTGACGCCTGCCCGGTGCTTGAAGGTTAATTGATGGGGTTAGCGTAAGCGAAGCTCTTGATCGAAGCCCAAGTAAACGGCGGCCGTAACTATAACGGTCCTAAGGTAGCGAAATTCCTTGTCGGGTAAGTTCCGACCTGCACGAATGGCGTAACGATGGCCACACTGTCTCCACCCGAGACTCAGTGAAATTGAAATCGCAGTGAAGATGCTGTGTATCCGCGGCTAGACGGAAAGACCCCGTGAACCTTTACTATAGCTTCACAGTGAACTTTGAACCTATTTGTGTAGGATAGGTGGGAGGCTTTGAAGATAGGACGCTAGTTCT
>NZ_JAMB01000029.1 GCF_000521805.1 Marinomonas ushuaiensis DSM 15871 | reverse complement strand
GCATAAGCTTTAATGTCTTCATCGCACGCAAATATAGGCTGGCGGTTATTACCGCGCTGAATAATGTGCTCGACATAACCCGGGATTGAAACTCTTGGACGACGTGGCATGGAGACTCCTTTCTCTCATACTTTTACGATATCACTAAGGTTAACATGAGCAACCGTTTTCTAGGGAATAGGTTTAATTTTACTCTGACCCCAATTATTCCAATTATTCGAGCAAGCGAATGATACGTGGTGGAAGACCTAATGCAGTCAACACGCACAGCTTTGTAGTGAAGGTAAAGCCGTAACGAAGAAGCTATCGCCGTGCATGGGTTTGTTATGCATTTTAACAACTAAAAATATGCCACTGACCATCCAAGTACCTCACTCCCTTGTTATTCAAAGTAATCCATACCCCTGTTATAGGTTCAGGTAACTTTGGTAAAATCTTTGGTGCAAGCATTTCACTAAAGAAATAAGATGCAACGCTCCACGGTACACCACCAAGAACAATCGGAATAAAGACATGCTTTTCTTTTGCGCTAGAGATTCGAAGTTTCTTTATAACGTCGGCCTTATCATCCGCGCTTAAAAATTTACTCACCCAATCGACTAAGTCACCACTACTTTGATTGACTACTCCGCCTCCGCCGTCCATAGACAGATAAGCATTACTACTGCCCACTTCTCGAAACATACAAAAGGAAGTTATTCCTAAACCATCTAAGGCGTTGAACAATTCTGCGTTAAAGCGTTTTAACTGCCAATCAACTGGCGTAAATTCTGAAAGACCTAAATCTTCACATTGCCTTATAACATTGGCAATATTTAGATTGAGCGCTTTAATATTCGCAGATTTCCTAATCGAAACGTTCCAATCACTTGATGAGTTAATCTTAATGGGACCCTTTGCAGGGCCAATATTCCACGTTTCAATTGCGACAGGGTAAACTGCGCCAACACATTCAATAGCGTAGTCAGGAGAGTTCTTTGATCCTATCCTAAGATCATACATTCCAGATTCGGAACCATCATCATGAACTTCAACTTTCTTACCCAGCTCATTGGAAACAATTTTCTTAGCCCAATCCTCGACAGTGCTCAATGTTAATTGCCTCCTAATACATAACGAGGCTGTAGAATTACTCCAACAGCCAAATTTAATAAAAAACGAGCCTCTGCGCTCAATCTTAAGCGCTTTTAACGCATTAGGTAATGCATTTCGAACTCATAAAAAAAACTATTTTTCAAAATAAAGAGTAATTCTACAGCCTCAATACCCACTTAAGCGGACAAAAATTGTTTGCCAAACTTGTTGAGGAACGAAACATGGAAACTGTTTTTGTTCCGTTTAAATAATAATTGAATAATTAGAGTCAGAGTTAAATTAAAAAATAAGCGTGCGCGCCATAATTTAATGAACGAAATATCACTAAGAAAAAAGGAGGGATTTATAAAGAAAAAGAACCATCCATTAGTTTCTTGATTATTCCATTGTCATTTTAATTTAACGCGTGTTGGTGAAAATTGCTAATAGTGTTTTCAATAGAGAATAAGACGGCAGATCACGCTTCGCTCATCGTGCCCTACAAGAGCCAAGACACAACCCCATCCTAACCTTCCCCTAAAACAGGGGAAGGAACAGAGAGATGCACCCTTGAAAAATATTTTTTTTGGGGGGGGGGCAGAGTGACCCTTGACTGTTCCAAACCAATCAAATGAGGCAAGGAAAAGCCGATGAACGAGGTCAAACGGCTATTTAAAAAAGTAACGTCGAATGAATGGGTTTGGGTTGGCGATATTGAATAACGTAATTGTTGGCCTAAAGGCGCAACCTACAGTAGAAAATGCAAATTATGTATGCATTACCACGCTGGAGCATGGGAACGAGAAACCTGTATCTGGCTTTTTGGCAGACAGCAAATTCTCCCCTTGAAGAAATGGGAGGGAACAGAACTAAAGGCCATTAAGCCTCGCTCAAGACTTGGTTGATTTCTTTCCATGTGAGTCCACTGCCCTTTTTCTTCTCTGCTTTTACTTCTTTATTTGATTCGTTATTCGACATATTTTGAGTGAGTTGGATGATTTGTGCGGAGATGGAGATGGCGATTTCGAAGGGTTGTTTGCCTGTGACTTCCGCGATGCCAACTGGACTGTGTACGGAGTCAATTTCGGCTTGGCTGAATG
>NZ_JAMB01000028.1 GCF_000521805.1 Marinomonas ushuaiensis DSM 15871 | reverse complement strand
GGGTTCTTCAACTCATACAGTCGATACGTCTGCGAATGCAGGTATCGATGTTGATGTTATTACTTCGGATTCGATCATTAACTCCTCTGAATCTAATGCAGATATTACTATTACTGGCTTTGTTTCTGGCAATGCATCTCCAGGGGATACTGTAGATATTTACCTTGATGGTGAAGTTATTGGTAGTGGTGCCGTATCAAATGCACGGAACGATTCTGGGCAATATACTTATAGTGTAGTTGTTGATGGTGCAGACTTAGCAAATACTGATTCCGCGACCCCTTTTATAATGGCAAAAGTATCTGGAACAGATGGTGCGGGTAATACCTTCGAAGCAACGTCAAGTGAAATTTATAAAGTTGATACAAACATTTCTACCCCTAGCATTTCCTTTGAATCTGCTGGTGCTGATGATGTTTATAGTGAATCAGAAGTAGGTGATGATGGAACTGTCACTGCAACAATTACCCTAGATGGCTCTAAAGTCGGAGATATTTTAACTTATACAGTTGGAGATGAAGTATTTACGGTTGAATTGACTCTTGATCATGAAATTGATGGTTTTGTTTTAATTGAAGTTGAGCCAGGTCAAAGCATTACTGCAACCTTGTCGGATCAAGCTGGTAATACTTCTTTAGAAGCTACTGCAACAGCGCTTCCACTTGATAATTTGGTTGATGCTAAAAACGATTCTGTCAATGTAGATGAAGATAATAGTATTGAGCTACATAGTAATGCGTTTAGTTTATTGAGTAATGATGATGGTTTAGATGGTGGTTTAAAAATTACAGCGATTGCTGGGGTTGAGTTAACAGGTCAGCTTCAATCTATTGTTGTTGATAATGGTACTGTTGAAATTGATTCAAGTGGGGTTATGACATTTGTTCCTACTGCAGATTATAGCGGTGAAGTTTCATTTGATTACACTGTTACAGATTCAAATGGTTCTGTTGATACGGCAACGGTTACTGTCACAGTCAATGCGGTGGCTGATGAGCCTTCTTTGAGTGTGACAGAAATGGTTACCATCACAGCGGACGATGTGACTGCTGGGTCCGGAAAAGCGACAGGTAATGGCTACACATTAATGGCCTATAATCATTTTGTAGGTATCAATTCTAACGACAATGAAGAAGGTGTCTTAACGACCATTACCGATACAGATCATGATGGTATAGGTGTTGATGCAGAAACGGTTAATGGATCAGATCCATTTTCTGAAATTGGTTCAAATGCAGAACAAAGTGAAGCGATTGTAGTTACTTTTGATGATGCTGTTACTTCTGTTCAAGCTTCATTTGGCTGGTTGAGTTCTTCAGAAACAGCGTCTTACACGCTTTATTCTTCTGACGGTGACATCGTTGGGACGGGTGAACTTGTCGGTGGTAACAACCAAGTCAGTGATGCGGGAACAATTACTGCAACCGATTCGGTTGAATTCTACGCAATTGCCTTTACCGCTGATTATAAGAGCGACGTAACGGATTCAGATGATAATGATTTCTTGTTGAACTCATTGACCTTTGAGAATGTGGTGTCTGGCACGGATTCTTTATCTACGCCGGAAGGGGGCGATGTTTCCTTTAGTATCAGTGCGGCTACCACCGATGTTGACGGTTCTGAGACCTTAAAAGTCGAAGTGAAAGACATTCCAGTTGGCTTTACGTTGACGGATGGTACGAACACATTCACCGCGGAAGAAGGCTTAACGGTTGCTGATGTGACAGGTTGGAATCTTTCTGAGTTAACGTTAGAAACAGATTATATTGAAGAAACGACTACTTATGATTTAGAAGTTGTCGCAACCGCTTCTGAAGGTAATACGGAAAGTGCTAGTACTCAAACTATCAGTATTAAAGTTGTTAATGATGAATCAATCGCAACGCCTAGTATCGTGTTCGAAAGCACTGGCGATGACGATGTCTATAATGCTGAAGAGCTAGGCGAAGACGGCACAGTTACTGCAACCATCTCGGTAACGGGTTCGGTTGTTGGTGATACCTTGACGTACAGTGTCGACGATGGCTCAGCGGTGACGGTTACCTTAATAGCAGACGACATCACAAACGGTGTTGCGGTTGAAGTGGCACCGGGCGCTAAAGTTACAGCGACCTTGTCAGATGAGGCGGGTAACAGTTCTTCAGAAGTTAGTGCGACAGCAGCTATTGCGGATCTTTTTGTTGATCCGCCAGTGATCACTAATATCACTGATGATTCAGCCGATTCCGATTATTCAACTGTGACACTTCATGGTACGGGCGAAGCGGGTGCTACCATTACTTTATGGGTGATTGCTGATTCTACAACAAATGGTAATGACACCCAAACCGGTGAATATACTGAGTTGACATCAGTGACAACCACAGTATCTGTAGACGGCACTTGGACATTGGATGTCTCTAGTCTTGATGGTGTACCAGTAAACGATAATGAATTCTTTAAAGTTGTTCAAACGGATGATGCTGGCAATACCAGTGATTTCTCAAATACTGCCCATTATTTCCATGGTGATATTGCTGAGGCTCAAGTTGAAGCCGGTGATGATTATGTCTTAACGGGCTCAGGTGATGATGTTATCAACTTGGGTGTTGATGACAGCAATGGTCAGTTAACCATTGATGGTGGTGCTGGAACGGATACGGTTATCTTTAGTGATTTTGATCTTGATAAAGCATCTTTTGTTCTTAATGATGATGGTAGTTTGCAAATCACTCGTGGTGATACAAATGATATTGTTCTGTTGATTGATGTTGAAAACGTCAAGATTGATGGGACAACATACACCCTTGATGCCTTGTATACGCCTACCGTTACCATTTCCGACGATACTAATAATGATGGATTGTTAAACAATGCTGAAAGTGACGGCGCAGTGTCAGTCAAGATTGCTCTTCCACTTGCTGCGAAACTTGGCGATACGATTACAATTACCAGTAACAATGGTGAAGATGATCGTGTAATTACGCTGAACCCAAATCACTTAGCGAATGGTTATGTAATCGAAACGGGTATTACTGAAGTTGGAGAAGGCGAGACATTAACGGTGACAGCGACATTGTCTTCTGGTGGTAACACGGGTGCTGATAGCGTTGTTACTGATACGTTGATTAGCTTGCCAACGATTGACTTGGCTG
>NZ_JAMB01000027.1 GCF_000521805.1 Marinomonas ushuaiensis DSM 15871 | reverse complement strand
GGTTAATAAAGCATCAAAACAAACATCATTCGATTAAATAACGACCGAAAACCAATCAAACAGACAAAAAAAGTCCCTGCTACCTTTCAGTAACAGGGACTCACTAACCACTGCACACTTACA
Organism: Marinomonas ushuaiensis DSM 15871; assembly: GCF_000521805.1. Classification (GTDB taxonomy): domain Bacteria; phylum Pseudomonadota; class Gammaproteobacteria; order Pseudomonadales; family Marinomonadaceae; genus Marinomonas; species Marinomonas ushuaiensis. Next base: position 4,744 of record NZ_JAMB01000027.1, on the reverse strand, counting down.
ACAAATGCATATTAGCCAGCTACATAACTCAACATCACACCTGCAGCAACAGCAGACCCAATGACACCAGCCACATTTGGTCCCATAGCATGCATCAGCAAGAAGTTTTGCTTATTTGCCTCGAGCCCCACTTTATTAGCTACTCGTGCAGCCATAGGAACAGCAGAAACACCCGCAGCACCAATCAATGGATTAATAGGATGAACAGACATCTTATTCATCAACTTAGCCATCAAAATACCCGCTGCCGTACCAATAGAAAAAGCAACCAAACCTAGAGCCAAAATACCAAGAGTCTCAAGGTTTAAGAAATCTTCTGAACTCAACTTCGATCCAACACCCAATCCTAAAAATATAGTTACAACATTAATCAATGCATTCTGAGCCGTATCACTCAAACGATTAACAACACCACACTCACGCATCAAATTACCAAAACAGAACATACCCAATAATGGCGCCGCCGATGGCAAAAACATAGCCACTAAAACAGTTACAACAACCGGAAAAATGATTTTTTCACGCTTTGACACTTCACGTAATTGCACCATCTTAATCGAACGCTCAGCAGGTGTTGTTAACGCACGCATAATCGGCGGCTGAATCAAAGGAACCAAAGCCATATAAGAGTAAGCAGCAACTGCAATAGCACCAAGTAAATCTGGAGCAAGACGACTTGCGACAAAAATTGCCGTCGGGCCATCTGCACCACCAATAATACCGATAGCCGCAGCATCCGCTAAAGTGAAGTCCATAATGCCAGAAGCACCCAACAAGACAGCACCGATTACGGTAGCAAAGATACCAAATTGAGCAGCAGCACCAAGCAACAAAGTCTTAGGATTGGCCAACATAGGACCAAAATCCGTCATAGCACCAACACCCATAAATATAATCAGCGGAAACAAACCTGTCTCGATACCACCATGATAAATGTAATACTGCAAACCACCTGGAGATACCATATGACCTGCAGCATCATAAACAGGAGCAGCCATGAAACCAGCTCCTGGAATATTTACCAACACCGCACCAATACCAATCGGCAACAATAAAAGAGGTTCAAAGCCTTTCTTAATCGCAAGAAAAACCAAGAGCAAACCTACACAGATCATCACAAATTGGCCCAGCTCAAGCTGATAAAAACCAGTATCATGAAAAAGATTTAATAATTTACTTTCCATTATTTAAAACTGCCCTATAACTACAGAGTAAGAAGCGATTGACCCACCTGAACGGAGTCACCCTCTTTTACGTTAATGGAACCAACAACACCTGCTTTTGGCGCTGAAATCTCAGTCTCCATTTTCATCGCTTCAAGAATCATCAAAGTATCACCTTCAGATACCTGTTGACCTGGAGCAACCAAAACTTTGAAAATATTACCAGCCAATGGTGAAGGCACATTTTCACCTGAAGAAGCAACCACTGGAATAGATAACGCAGACGTCGCAGGAGATGTCGCGGGCTGTATATCACTAACTTCACCACCCTCAGAAACTTGAACAACAAACTCCTGCCCAGAAACGGCAACGGTATAAACACTTGCTCCGCCAGGAGAAGATACAGGAACAGTAGATGCATCAACCACATCATCAATAGTAGGCACTGGCTCAAAAGCACTTGCATCACCACGATTCTGTAAAAACTTCAAACCAATCTGAGGGAAAAGCGCATACGTCAGCACATCATCAATTTTATCATCAGCTAAACGAATACCTTTTTCACTAGACAGTCCAGCAAGCTCTTCCGTCAACTTATCCATCTCAGGGGCTAATAGGTCAGCCGGGCGACACGTAATTGCCTCTACACCATCCAACACACGAGACTGCAAATCTTTATTAAATTCTGCAGGCGCCGCACCATACTCACCCTTTAAAATACCAGCAGTTTCTTTAGAGATGGATTTGTATCGTTCACCGGTCAATACATTCAATACCGCTTGAGTGCCAACAATCTGAGATGTTGGCGTGACAAGAGGAATCAAACCGAGATCTTCACGAACTTTAGGAATTTCTTTCAAGACATCATCAAACTTATCCGCTGCACCCTGCTCCCTTAATTGACTTTCCATATTAGTCAACATACCACCTGGCACTTGCGCAATAAGAATACGAGAATCCGTACCTCGCAGCGAACCTTCAAATTTAGAGTATTTCTTTCTAACTTCTCTAAAGTAAGATGCAATTTCCTCTAATAGAGTCAAATCTAGACCAGTATCTCTATCAGTCCCTTGCAAAGCGGCAACAACCGATTCTGTTGCACTATGACCATATGTCATAGACATAGACGAAATGGCTGTATCAACGCGATCAACTCCAGCCTCAATTGCCTTAAGGATTGTCATATCAGACAAACCAGATGTCGCATGAGCATGCAACTGAACCTCTAGCTGAGTTTGAGCCTTCAACAAACCAACCAATTCAAATGCATCATATGGCGTAAGAATGCCAGACATATCTTTAATAGCGATAGAGTCTGCGCCCATATCCTCTAGCCTCTTCGCATAATCAACCCAATTCTGCGTAGTATGAACACGACTCTTTGTATAAGAAATCGTACCTTGAGCATGCTTATTTTGCTGCTTAACTGCTTTAATTGCCGTTTCTAAATTACGAGGATCATTCATCGCATCAAAAATACGAAATACATCAACGCCATTAAATGCAGCGCGCTCAACAAACTTATTTACAACATCATCAGCGTAATGACGGTAACCAAGAAGGTTTTGACCGCGCAATAACATTTGCTGAGGCGTATTAGGCATCGCTTTTTTGAGTTCACGAATACGCTCCCATGGATCCTCACCAATAAAGCGGATACAAGAATCAAACGTAGCGCCACCCCAAGATTCAAGTGACCAATATCCAACTTGATCTAGCTTTTCAGCAATAGGAAGCATATCGTCGATACGCATACGAGTAGCAAATAAAGATTGATGCGCATCACGCAGAACGACGTCCGTAATACCCAGAGGTTGCTTAGGATTTGTCATATTTCAGCCTCAGTAAAAACTGTTAGTTAGTATTATTGTTTCTATGTTGATGCACAGCCGCAGTAATTACCGCGACCATTTGAGCATCAATAGAAGGTTGGTTCACAGAACGTGCAGTAGGCTCTACCGGAGTCGCGACTTGCACTTCAGGAAAAAAATGATTCAACAAGCGAGACATATATCCCGTTACGAAAATCAGGATAATCAGGAACAAAAACACGAACCCCATTCCCAAAACCATCAACCCAATCCCTTCTTCAAGCAATCCACTCATAATATCGATACCTTTACACTTGCCTTGTTTGTAAGCGATGAATGTGCTCAGATGCACCATCATTAGCATTGTTTCTTTTTTGTGAGTTATTTTTTACCACAAACCAGAACAGTTTCATATTTTTTTTGCATAACAGTTAGACTTATTTCGTGAACAATTCACTAGAAGCACCCTCCATTTTGAAAAAAACAAACCCCAAAGAATCAAGCTTGCACAACTCCATCACATTGGCAGTTGCACCAATGGAAGGCGTCATGGATCATACTATGCGTTCCTTACTCTCGAAAATAGGAGGCATGGACTATCTAGTATCTGAGTTTGTACGAGTGACTCAGTATGCCATTCCATCATCAACATTCAAAAGACTGGTTCCTGAAAATAACAACAGCGCTCAAACTAAATACAACCACCCAGTACACACCCAATTACTTGGCAGTAATCCAGAACTTATGTCAGAAAGTGCCCTCAACGCAGTAAAAGCTGGCGCAACTCATATTGACATTAATTTCGGCTGCCCCGCAAAACGAGTAAACGGACATGGTGGAGGCTCTGTCTTGCTACAAAACCCAAATTCACTTTACGACATAATGAAAGCAGTCCGCAGCAAACTCCCACAAGGTATTATCGTCTCAGCAAAAATACGACTCGGGTACGAAAACGAAGAGTTGCTTTTTGATAATGTTGCAGCAATAGAGGCAGCAGGCACAAATAAACTAACCGTCCACGGCAGAACAAAAAAAGACGGCTATAAACCACCAGCTCGTTGGGAAAAAATCGGTGAAATTCAAGACAGAACAAAAATGCTGGTCGTGGCAAATGGGGACATTACAGACAAAGAATCATTACTAAGATGCCGGTCTATTTCAGGGTGTAGTCACTTCATGATCGGTAGAGGCTCACTTAATAACCCCTTTATCTTTCAGGACTTACGAACCGAGCTAGAAAACAAACAAAAGATCGAACATCAAAACGATCTCATCGAACTGTTCATAGATTACACAACTCAATTACAAAAAGAATATGATGAAGTAGCCACGCTAGGAAGACTCAAACAATGGTGCGGACACTTACGTTTTGAATACACAACAATAAAAGATAACCTAAACACATTAAGACGTAGCAAAAGTGTTATTGAATTTTCAGACAATATTAAATCGGCATTAGGAGAGTAATAAACTTAGATATAAAACAAGGAAGAAAATTAATGGTGCACCCGAGAGGATTCGAACCTCTGACCGCTCGGTTCGTAGCCGAGTACTCTATCCAGCTGAGCTACGGGTGCTCAATAATTTTTTAACGAAACACTTAAAGAGGATAACTTGAAATACTTTTAGTAATGGTGCACCCGAGAGGATTCGAACCTCTGACCGCTCGGTTCGTAGCCGAGTACTCTATCCAGCTGAGCTACGGGTGCATAGCAATACTTTATTTACGAAAGTAATCTGAAGAGGATAGCTTCAAATACTTTTTTTTGG
>NZ_JAMB01000026.1 GCF_000521805.1 Marinomonas ushuaiensis DSM 15871 | reverse complement strand
GCGACGCAACCGACGGTGGTTTCACGGTGGATGTGTCTGTGAGCGGCTTAACTGCTGACATCACAGACGCGACTAACAGTGGTTCGAACGATGACTCGATTACCAATAACGCGACACCAACAATAGCGGGTCAAACGGAAGCGGGTGCGACTGTCACTATCCTGTACCTAGATGCGACCAGCACACAGCAAACAGCGACCGGCACAGCGGATGAGAATGGTGCTTACAGTATTACGCTTGATGATGGGTTACCTGAAGGTACAAACAGCCTAAACATCAAAGCGATTGATGCGGCAGGCAATGAAACCAAAATTATGCATGATGTGACAATAGACACAACGGCGACGTCGGCACCAACGATTGCGATAGCAGGTGACACAAACGCAGACGGTGTTTACAACGCAGCGGAGCTTGGCGAAGACGGCACAGTGACAGCAACGATCAGTATCCCAACGGGTGCGGTTGCTGGCGATACAGTGACGTACCAAGTGGATGATGCAGACGCAGTGAGTGTGGTCTTAACAGACGCCTTGATTAGCAGCGGCATTGCGGTAGAAATCGAACCGAAAGCGAAGATCACTGCAACGATTACAGACGGTGCGGGCAACACATCGACTGAAGCGACAGCGACAGCAGTTGATGCAGACACAACGGCGACAGCGGCACCATCAGTAAGGATCTTAAGTGATGGGAATGACGACGGCACGATCAGCAACAGCGAAATCGATGGGAAAGTGTACGTATTAGTTAGCTTGCCAGGGGGAGCGGTTGCGGGCGATACGTTGACAGTGAGCGGCCAAGAAGATGTGATCTTAACACAAGTTCATATTGATGGAGGTGAAATAGAGTTCGAATACGATCGTCCAGCGGATGGCGAAGAGTTGAAAGTTGACGCGAGTATTACGGATGCGGCGGGTAACACGTCAGCGACAAGAACAGACAGTGCGACGATGGCAGTAAACGAAGCGCCTGTGGCGACTGATGACTCTACCATGGTTTACAGTACGGGGATTCGTCTTGATGAAGAACCTGAATATGGTGTGATGGAAGTTAAGAACGATAACGATGAATGGGTTGAAATGACACTGGGCGTTACTTATGACTCTGACACCGAAGTGCGTTTTGTTCCTGACACCGAGATTGAAGATTCAACAGATTTCAAGATTGGTTCTTTCGATGCCAATGAAAACCCAGAATCAGGAACTTTTGGAGGAAGTGCGTCCGTTAGCGACTGGGGTGACCTCAATGATGAAGGTGCAGCCGTTATAACATTTAATGATGGTGCTATTACCGTCACTACCTCGGTGTCTGATGGGGTATTAACTGCTTGGAATAATGAAAATGGTAAAGAATTTGTTGGGTTTGGTATTGGCAATGAAGATGACAATGGCTTGAGTAGAGAGGAATTGTTAACAATTGATGTAGATTCTAATGATATTTCAATCAACAAAGTATCCTTTACATTGAGTGGACTTGGTAACTCATTTGATGAAAAAACAGCTGTTTCTATAACTGCTAACTTTGCTGATGGGACATCAGAAACTATTTCAGGGAACAGGGAAAGTGGTGAATATGAAGATACGTATTCTTTTATCACAGATAAAGCCGTTGAGAGTTTTGTCTTAACGACAATTGGTGGCAATGGTGATTATGTCGTTCAAAATATGACGATATCTCACGCGATATCGGATGAGATTGTTTTAACCACTTTGCAAGCGGATGGCAGTGAAACGACGACTAATGTGAAATTTGACCCTAGTGATGTATCTGAAGATGGTACCGTTAGTTTGACAAGCAGGTTTGCTAATCTTCTTGATGGCAATTTAACAAAAGGTGCTATTGCTACTGATGAAGATACAGTAATAACCATTGATGTGTTGGCAAACGATTATGATCCAGATGGTGATGAATTAGAAATTACGGACGCTACAGTTACATCAGGAGAGGGTACTGTCTCGATTGTTGATGGCAAGCTTGAATTCACGCCAGCAAATGACTTTAGTGGCGATGTCACGATTAAGTATGAAATTTCTGATGGTGAGTTAACGTCAGAGGCTAGCGTTCAGGTGACAGTCGATGCTGTCGCGGATGCGCCAACATTGGAAGTGTCTTTGTCAGAAGCAGAAGTAGAAGGCTCTATTGTTATTAATGAAAGCGATGTTGTTGATCTAGGATCAGAGCTTGGAGATAACTTCACAAACAGTTCAAATCTTCTTGGAGATATAGCAACTCGTGAATTTGATTTTGGAACGGAGTATGCGGGTCAAGAAGTTACGATAAGTTTTGACTCTGTTATTAGTGGTGGTTGGGAAGATGGTTTACAAAATAATAGATTAGCTTCTGTTGAGACTGCAGACACCTATGCCATTACGATAAATGGCAAAGAGCAAGATCAGTTTACGTATGAACAAAATACTGGGACACTTGTACACAGACAATCTAATTCGTACACAGTGATATTAGATGAAGATGGTAAGGCAACCGTTGAGTTTGAAGTTGCATCAACGGCTACTTCTGAAGTCGTGAACATTAGTAATATTCAAGCGAGTGTTGAGTCGTTATCTTTAATCAGTGATTTAACTATTGAAGGTAACTTAACCGATACGGATGGTAGTGAAACATTAAGCTACACAATATCAGGAATGCCTGAAGGTGCTGAATTGCTTGGATCAGATGGTACGGTTATTGATTCAAATGAGGATGGTACTTATAGCTTGGCAGTCGATGACATTACTGGGCTTCAAGTGAGAGTTGATCAAGATATCGCAGGTTTTGATATTGAAGTTACGGTGATTTCGACAGACGGTGATTCTATTGCTCAGACTTCACAGACGATTACGGTTGGTACACCAAATACGGCGCCCGATGCGGTTGATGATAGCTCAACTACGTTGAATTTTGCTTTTGCAGGTCTCGTCGGTGAATATTATGGCACGGATTCTCAGATCGATAGCTTGGATGAGTTCTTAGCCATTGTTCAAAGTAATGCCCCTACAGCAACCTTTAATGCGACTACTATTGATTACTCTTCTAATGGTCCAACTGATGAAGGAACTAGTGTCGCCACAGGAAATAATTTACAGACATTCTTAGGTGATGATGCTGATTCATTGAGTTCTGATCCGGGTAACAACACAGATGGTGGTATTCATCTGCAGGGTTATATCTTCTTGGCTGCTGGTACTTATAACTTCCAAGTTCATGCAGATGATGGTTATCAGATTTTAGTTGATGAGAAAAATGTGGCTTCCATTAGTAGTAACCAATCTCCAGGCACTGATACTTTTGAGTCGTTTGAGATTGCTGAAGATGGTTACTATTCCATTGATATGGTCTGGTGGGATCAAGGTGGTGATTATGTCTTCCAGCCTACGATCAGTTCTGATGGCGGTAATACTTATGTAACGCTGGATTCTAGTATATTGAGCAGTGTTGACGGTTCGCCTTTAATTACTACAGACGAGCAGTCTATTATTATTTCTGCTGATACGTTATTGGCAAATGATATGGATGGTGACGGAGATACTTTATCTATTAGCAGCATTAGTAACGTTCAGAATGGTTACGCTTACTTAAATAGTGCTGGTAGTGTGGTATTTATTGCTACAGCAGGTTTCAGTGGTACAGCGACTTTTGATTACACAATTACTGATGGTAAGGGTGGTTACGATACGGCTACTGCATCCGTTGAAGTTACGGAGTCTTCTATTTTACCAACGGTTACAGTTACTGTTTCTGAGTTGTCTTCAATTAAACAAGTATGGGCAGGATTTTCTTCTAGCAGCGATGCAGATGATAGTTACCAAAATTACAACTCTTATAAAAGTTTTGACTCTTCTGATCATAATATCTATATCAGTGGAAGTGTCAGTGCATCTTTGGAGCTTGGTAGCGGAAATGACAATGTTCATATTAAAAATGATGTTCAAAGTGGTGGTTATATTGCTTTAGGCGATGGAAGCAATAATCTTATTGTTGAAGGTAGTGTAAATCATAGTATTTCATCTGGGTCAGGAAATGATCAAATTCAGTTAGGTGGAGATTTGTCTGCATCTATTAATTTAGGTGGAGGTAATAATTACTTATCAATTGCAGCAAATGTGAATACTGGTGCTGCGATTAATATGGGCTCTGGAAATGATGAGCTTCATATTGATGGTAATGTTAAAAGTGCTATAGGGTTAGGTGAAGGTGATAATAAAGTTATTATCGGTGGTGATCTTTACTCTGAAATTGGTGTTGGTGGCGGTAGTGATCAGATCCAAATTGGTGGTGACGTAAGCGGTTATATTGGATTGGGGCAAGGAAATAATACGTTAATCATTAATGGAAATGTCAGTGCTGGTATCGGTGGCGGATCTGGCGATGACTTGATTAGAATTGATGGCAATGTAAATAGTGATATCGGTCTAGGTGAAGGGGATAATGTCCTTGTCATTGGTGGTAATTTAAATGCTGGCATTGGTATGGGAACCGGTAGTGACTTTATTGTTCTTGAAGGGCTTAAAGCTGCCGATGTGTATTTTGATGGAGGAACAACTGGGACAGATTCTATAGTGCTTTCATCTTATACAAGTGCTCAATATGAATTGAATATAGATAATATCAAAACGAAAATAGTTGGCTTTGAAAATATCTTATTTAGCGACGGTATCATTCAAGGTGATGTGACAGCTTTTGCTGATTACATCGCTAATGATGGCATTGAAATTAGTCTTAATGAAAATAGCTCTGGATTTTCATATGATGTGACTGTTGATATAGACAATACGGATGCCACAGCAAACACTTCAGTTGTATCTTTGTTTGGGATACCAAGTACATCTACTCTAGTATTGGGTGGCGCAACGTTAGTAGCTAATGCAGATGGTAGTTACAGCATTGAAGTGGAAGCAGGTGAGACATCAATAGATAACCTGACAATCACCAGTAGTGTTGAATTACCAGAGTTAGAAATAACAAGCACTGTTACGAATATAATTGATGATTCTGGTTTAGACGACATTATCGTTACAGACAGTTATTTAGAAGGAACGGATAGCTCAATCGCAGATACTCTCTTGGGGGATTTGGGTGATGATGTTCTGTTTGGTGGAGATGATGAGGTATCTGACATCTTAACTGGAGCGGGCGGTAGTGATATCTTTATCTTAAATGACGTAACTGATCAGGCTAATATTGATATTATTGTTGATTTTGATGCTTCTGAAGACGCGTTAGATCTAACCGACTTATTGGTTGGCATAGAAGGCAGTCCTGGTAAAGACGCAAGCGTTGATGTTATTACTGAGTTCTTACAAGCTCATGTTAAAGCTGAAGAGGGAGATGGTAGCTTAAGTGTAACTGTCGATGGTAAAGATGTAGCAGAGTTTACTAATGCGACATCTTCTTTGGATTTGAATTCAGCAGAGAGCGTTAAAGTCATTTATAATAACGAGGAATACAGTATTAATATTGATGGCTAGTAAATAGCACTGATTAAAAAACCGAACTAGAAATTTTCTAGTTCGGTTTTTTTTGTATCTACCATTTGCGACAAATCAAACGCTTAACGAGCAAGACCAATAGGGCAGCTAACGCCGGTTCCGTTTAATCCACAGTAACCATTTGGGTTTTTGTGTAGGTATTGTTGGTGATATTCTTCTGCAAAATAATACGTATCTAAAGGCTCGATCTCTGTCGTGATCATCCCATGGCCAGCCGCAATCAGTTCTTTCTGGAAAGCCGCTTTACTCACTTCTGCTATAGCAAGATCTTGATCATTCTTTGTATAGATAACAGAGCGATATTGGCTGCCTACGTCGTTACCTTGCTTCATGCCTTGTGTTGGGTCATGGTTCTCCCAAAAGACTTTTAAAATACCTTCTAATGACGTGACAGAAGTATCGAAAACGACTTGAACCACTTCACTGTGTCCTGTTTGGCCAGAACAGACTTCTTCGTAAGTAGGGTTTTGTGTGTAGCCGCCTGCATAACCAACAGAGGTAACGATAACGCCTGGTGTATTCCAAAGCTTTCGTTCTGCGCCCCAAAAACATCCCATACCCAAAATTACTTCAGCTTCGTTTTCCTTTGGCGTACGAATAAAAGGTTCGTTAGTAATCACACTGATGCCTGAGATGGTCAATGGCGTACTTCTACCTGGAAGAGCTTGCTCTTTGTCTGGGATCGACGATTTCTTCAAAATGTCAGTGATGCTGTTGGACATACTTGGTTCCTATAAAAAATTGTTAAAATGATTTGATGACTATCTTTTTACAGTCAGACAAAGGTCGATACAAGTACTTTGAAAATTTAATATAGATAGATGCACAATAAGCAAAAAAGATGATTCTCAAAACTTATCTCATGTTATTTGTTAAGTGGTCTTGACTCCTTGTTTAATCTACCTATAATACGCACCTCGTTAACAAGGGTTAGCAGTTTTGTTAAGCCAATTACCATTACAGAGATGGTATAAAGTTAGCGAAGATTA
>NZ_JAMB01000025.1 GCF_000521805.1 Marinomonas ushuaiensis DSM 15871 | reverse complement strand
CTTTATGGGAAGGGCGCTTTAAATCTTGCCTTGTACAGGACCAAAGCTATCTTTTTCATTTGTACCGTTATATAGAATTGAATCCAGTTAGGGCTGATATGGTCAAAGACCCTGCGGATTATTCTTGGTCGAGCTATCGATGTAACGGCTTAGGTGTCAGTAGTGATTTACAGACACCGCATGAGCTTTACTTGTCATTGGGACGAACAAAAGAAGAGCGGTGTAATACGTATCGAGGTATGTTTCAGCATCAAGTAGATGACAAATTACTAGAAGATATTCGTTTAACTGTAAACAAAGGGTTGGCATTAGGAAACGATAGATTTAAAGAACAAATAGAATTACTAAGCGGTCAGCGTCAGACGGAAGTAAAGCGTGGAAGAAAAGAGGGTTGGCGTAAAAGATAACTGTGGTCTTGTGTGTTGAGGTTTCATTTTACTCTGACCCCAATTATTAAATGGTTTTGTGTCATTGAGTTGGTAATACCTTGAATAGATCAAGGCATTACCTGAATGATGCTATTTCGCAAGATCATTAAATGCTTGGAACTGGGTTAAATACACTTTTCCACTTAAGTGCTGTAAAAAACCGCAACATTCTAAATGATCCATCACTGGGCCTTTTACCTCAGATAAGGAAAACTTAATATTTTGTGATGAGAGCTGACTGTTTAAGGCTTCGAGCATTTCCAAGGCACTAAAATCAATCTCGTTTACCGCACTGCACTGAATAACCACATCGGTAATTTCTGGACGCTGATTAGTCGTGTCGATGATGTAATCTTCTAAGAAGGTTGCATTCACAAAAAACAAACTTTCATCTGGACGTAAGCAAAGTAAGTTGGGTGCTGTTTTCACATCATAACGTTTTACGTTACGAAAATGCTCAGTCCCTTCTATCAATCCTGTTTCTGCAACGTGCGGACGAGAAGTACGAGACAAGTGCAATAAAATGGACAAACCCACACCAGACGCCACACCAACTTCTACACCTAATAATAAAGTGATGACAATGGTGGCGAGAACCGCATAAAAATCGCTACGAGAAAAGCCCCAAGTCTTCTTCAAAATAGAGAAATCAATCAGTGTCGTCACAGCCACAATAATGGTGGCTGCTAACGTTGCCTTAGGTAAGAAATACAACACAGGCGTCAATACAAGCGACGCGATCATAATACCGATGGCGGTCATGATGCCTGCTAATTGAGTGACCGCACCAGCATCGAAATTCACCACAGAACGAGAAAATCCGCCTGTTACAGGGAAACCACCAGACACGCCAGAAGCGATATTTGCGGCCCCTAAACCAATTAACTCTTGGTTAGGTTTTACTTTTTCTCGGCGTTTTGCACCTAGTGTTTTACCAACTGAAATGGATTCAACATAACCGATAATCGAAATCATCAGAGCAGGCAACGCCAAACTTTTGATCAATTCAATTGAAGGTAAAGACAGGCTTAAATGCGGCAAACCCGCTGGAATAGTTCCCGTAATAGCGACCCCTTGAGCTTGCAAGTTGAAAGCATAAGCAACACCTAAACTGGTTAATACACCTAGAATAGGCGCTGTTTTTGCTAAAGAAGACGCGTACTTTTCTGGTACGTTAAGCATGATAAAAAAAGCTTTGGCATGACGACGAGCAAGCAATAAAAAGGCAACAACGGAAACACCGACAACAAAGGTAATTGGATTAAATTGCCCTATATTCTCTATCATGCTGAGAGATTGCTCGATGACATTATCACCATGGCCTTGAATGCCAAAAATATGTTTTAGCTGACTCAGAGCAATCAAAATTCCTGATGCAGAAATAAAGCCAGAGATCACAGAATGGGACAGCAAGTTTGTGATGATTCCGAGCTTCATTATTCCCATCGTCACCAGCATGACACCCGATAGTAAAGCCAAAGTAATCGCACCCGTTAAGTAGCTAGCGGTGCCTTGTTCGGCAATGGCTGCCAAAGAAGTGGCTGTCATTAATGATGCCACAGCAACAGGTCCAACAGACAGTGATGTACTGGTGCCAAAAATTGCGTACAAAACAAGTGGCAAAATACTAGAGTACAAACCTACTTCCGGCGGAACGCCAGCTAACATAGCGTAGGCCAAAGACTGTGGGATCAGCAACATAGTTACAATGAAAGCCGCAGTGGCATCTTGACCAAACTGCTCTCGATTATAATGTTTTAGCCAAGACACAGCTGGAAAGACACGTTCAACAGTCATCTTGTTTTTCTCACTCTTCTCGCATTACAGGTTTTACAAACCACTCATGGCCTTTCAACATGCCGTACCAGTAGAAAGGAGGTAAAATGTCTTTTTTCAAGACCCAAGATAAATAGGTTGGCTTGGTGCCATTATTTAGCCAACTAGGGAAGGTCGGTGCAAGTTTACCGCCATAGCTAAACTCCGCTAAAACAATCTTGCCTCGCTCAACGGTTAGTGGGCAAGAACCGTAACCATCATAGGTTGCACGAATTTTTTTATTCTCTAAGGCATCAGAAATATTCTGCGCAACAACCGGAGCTTGTTTACGAGCGGCGGCCATGGTTTTCGCATTAGGGGAATTGGCTACATCACCTAAAGACCAAACGTTTTTGAAACGAGTATGTTGTAATGTTTCTTTATCAACCTCTACCCAACCGGCGTCATCGACTAAGACGCTGTTGCGAATGAAGTCTGGTGCTGTTTGTGGAGGGCAAACATGGAGCATGTCGAACTCTGCTTCAACGACAATGGCTTCGTCTTTGTCATTCTTAGTCGCAAAATACGCTCGCTTATTTGGACCATCTACCTTGACTAAGTTATGGCTGAAGTTCGTATTGACTTGATACTTCTCAATGTAACTTTCAAGAGCGGGTAAATAAGCCTCTACGCCAAATAACACACCGCCAGCGTTATAAAAAGACACATCGATTTTGTCTAATTCTTCTTGTTTTAGCCAATAATCGCATGACAAATACATGGCTTTTTGAGGCGCGCCAGCACATTTTATTGGCATAGGCGGTTGAGTGAATATGGCTTTACCGTTATTCAACTTTTGTACTAAATCCCATGTGTAAGGTGCTAAGTCATAACGATAATTAGAGGTAACGCCATTTTGACCTAATGTATCTGTAAGGCCTTCAATAGCCTCCCAATTTAGTTTTATACCCGCCGCAACAACTAAAAATTGGTAGCCAATTTCTTGGTTGTCTTCAAGAATCACCTTATTCTCATCTGGAGAAAATGATTTAACCGAATTTTTGATCCACGATGCTTGTTTTGGAATGACATCTGCCATGTTGCGACGTGTCTTTTTAACATTAAAAACACCCCCACCGACTAATGTCCAACCGGGTTGGTAAAAATGGTCTTCAGCAGGGTCAATTAAGCACACTTTTAACTTCGGTTTGCGTTTTAATAGACTGGCTGCTGTAGAGATACCTGCTGTGCCAGCACCAACAATAACAACATCATATTTTACATTTGACGCTGAAGTGGTTTTTTCTACTTGTTCCGTGTTTGCCGCTTGCCATATTAAATTAGAACGATTACCGGTTCGGCAATAGGCGTGTACATTATCTGCGCCTTCTAGGGCTTGTTGAAACAAGGTGACATCGGCTGCTTGCATTTGGCCACCAGCAAATGGAATGTGAATGGCACTTATGTTCAACTCTTGCGCTCGTTTGGCGATATCAGCAAAAGCGAGTTGATCTTCCTCTTCATTATCTGGACGGTTACAGATAATTAAAGTCACTCCAGCGTCAGCTAAAACATTTACATCGTCTAAAGCAATTTGCTCAGACACAGAATACTGTGTGGTAATTATTTTGCGTATCATGACAGTTATTTCCCTATTATTGATCTTATTGTTGGATCATTTTATAAATCATTCATTTACTTAAAAGCATTAAGTGGGATTTTTATATAGGATAAACCGTTATCTTCTGGTTCTGGTGCATGTCCTGCTCTCATGTTGACTTGTAATGAAGGCAAGATAAGGCGTGGCATAGATAAGGTTCTATCGCGCTTTTCTCGTAATTCAACAAAGGTTTCTCGGCTGATGCCTGATTTCACGTGAATGTTTTCTTCCCGTTGTTCTTTAACTGTGGTTTCGTGCATTAGTTCTCGGCCATTTGGTGCGTAGTCGTGGCACATGAAAATGCGATGATCATCAGGCAGCGCTAATATTTTTTGTACGGAATCAAATAGGGTGCCAGCATCACCGCCGGGAAAGTCGGCACGAGCGGTTCCTGCATCTGGCATAAATAAAGTATCGCCAACAAAAACGGCATCACCTAAAGTATGAGTAAAGCATGCTGGCGTATGTCCTGGTGTATGCATAGCAACACATTCCATAGAACCGACCTTATATTGCTCGCCATCAGAGAATAAATAGTCAAATTGAGAGCCGTCATGTTTGAAATCATCGCCTTCATTAAATACTTTACTAAAGGTATCTTGTACGGTGGTGATGTGTTTACCAATACCAATTTGACCACCTAGTTTTTCTTGCAAATAAGGTGCAGCAGAAAGGTGATCAGCATGAACATGGGTTTCAATAATCCATTCCACTTTTAAATCATTTGCTTCGACATACTCTATGATTTTGTCAGCACTGGTATAAAAAGTACCGCCTGACGCATAATCGAAGTCCATTACACTGTCAACAATAGCGCAGCTAGACGAACTTGGATCCTGTACTACATAAGAAAAGGTATTAGAATCGTCGTCAAAAAAAGTCGTTACATTGGGTATAGATAGGTTATTAGTCATCATCGTGTCCTTATATTTTAAACGTTAAGAGAGAGTGTTCTTATATTCAATAAAGCCGTCGGCAATATATTTAGCGTTTACGTATCCCATGGATTTTAGTGATGCCGCTGACAATGCTCCGCGATTGTTTGCATTGCAGTAGCATAGAATTTCAGTATCTAAATCAGGAATCTCTCTTTCTACTATCATCTCCAGTTTGCCTCGACTGATATTCATTGATCCTTCGATATGACCTTTCTGATGTTCATCTGGGTCTCGAATATCAAGAAGAATTGCACCTTTTGCGACTTTATTATCAACGTTTTTCGGCTCAACACCTTCTACTTGAGATTGTGCCGCACTGGCCATTTTTTGAAATTTCTCTGTGTATTGCATTGTGTATCCTTTATATTAGTATTTCCTAATATATAAGGTAAACTAAGTCTTTATCGTTTGCCTTACTTCTATTCTAGATGAAGCTTTTTTTATCTTGTTCTATAACTTGATTGTTTTTGATATCTATCAAGTAAATTAATTTGATGGAGTAATATTAGACTTATCTTATGTTATAAGCTAATAACAAAAAATTATAAGGATCGTAACGGCGATTTGTTTTGTGTTATAGGCGATTCAATATGACTCAGCGTTTCTGATTTTTAGCTAGGTCAGTGATTGAGAATTTTATGGAGATAATAGGTTGTTCTTAATATTAGCAAGGCCTAATGTTATGGGCGTTGAGCAAAAGTGCTTAATGCTTTTTTGCCGAACTTAGAACTCGAAACAGATCAAGGAACATTTAAACTTCATGATTTTATTGGAGACAGTTGGACTATTTTATTTAGTCATCCTAAAGATTTTACGCCTGTTTGTACGACGGAGTTTGGTGCTGTTTCCCAGCTATCTGCTGAGTGGGAAAAACGCGGAACGAAAGTAATAGGTCTATCTGTTGATGGCGTTGAAGAGCATCATCAATGGAAAAAAGACATCGAGTCTTTTTCAGGCGCGAAAGCGGATTTTCCAATTATTGCCGATGAATCATTAGCGGTTTCTAAAGCGCTTGATATGCTTCCTGCAGACGCGTATTTACCTGATGGCAGTACGGCTGCCGACTCAGCAAGTGTGCGAGTTGTGTTTATTTTTAGCCCTGATAAAAAACTACAACTTACCATGACATACCCAATGTCTGTTGGTCGTAATTTTGCAGAAGCATTACGTGCCCTTGATGCGCTACAAGCAAGTTATGGTGTACTGATAGCCATGCCTGCGAACTGACCCCTTCAGAATTAGTTGTTACCTTCGATAGTAAAGCGAGATTTTATTTCCATCAATTTCTTGTACTTTGAATGGAATTTCATAAATTTCACTCAATACTTGCTCATCGATTACGTCATCAACGCTGCCATTTTTCGTTATTTCCCCTTGCTTCATGGCAACGATGTTGTCTGAATAGCAAGAGGCAAAGTTAATATCATGAATGACAATCACAATCGCTTTATTGTGTTCGTCAGCCAGTTTTTTAAGCGTTGCCATGATATCGACGGAGTGTTTTATATCGAGATTATTTAACGGCTCATCTAGAAAAATGTAGTCCGTATCCTGCGCAACCACCATCGCAATGAAGGCCATTTGTTTTTGCCCACCAGACAGTTCATCTATATAGCGTTCTTGTAAGTGTGAGATGTCTAGTTGACGTAGGGCGTTATCAATAATTCTGTTATCTTCTTCTGTTTGGCGACCTTGAGAGTAAGGGAATCGGCCAAAGGTAACCAGCTCACGTACGGTAAAACGCATATTAATGTTATTAGATTGGCTAAGTACGGATAGACGCTTTGCTAGCTCTGAGCTGTCCCATTGATCTAACGGTATGTCGCCAATGATGATCTGACCTGCATCGCTGTCAGTTAATCTACTTGCCATAGACAGTAGCGTGCTTTTTCCTGCGCCATTAGGCCCAATAATGCTGGTTACTTTTCCTAGAGGAAAGAAAGTATCTGCATTTTTAACGACGTACTTATCATTGTATTTTTTACTTAATCCACTAGTTTTAATCACTTGCGCTGACCTTTAATCAAATTTATTTTTCATTAATAGATAGAGAAAATAACTACCACCAACGAAGTTGATGATGACGCTGATGGTGGTGTTAAAGTCGAAAAAATTCTCAACTACCCATTGGCCACCCGCTAACATAAGAACAGAAAGAATGGCACTCGCGACAATTAAAAAACGATGTTTAAAGCTAGAGAATAGTTGACGAGTAAGGGCGACAACAATAAGGCCAAAGAAGAGTATCGGCCCGATGAGAGCGGTTGATATGGATACCATGATAGTGATGACAAACATTATCTGCATCGTGAGTTTGTGGGTGTTCACGCCTAAGCTTTTGGCATTTTCTGTTCCCAGCCACATCACATCAAGCTTGTTTGATAGTTTAAACAGATAAGCACTGCATAAAGAAATAGGAATAAGGCACCAATATACGAGTTCTGAATTGATGTTATTAAAGCTCGCAAACATGGAACCTTGAATGAAACTAAACTCATCAGGGTTAATCACCATAGTAAAGAAGCCTGTCACACTGCTAAATAAGCTGCTTAACACTACGCCAACGAGTAGCAAGGTAAAAATGTTTCGCGGACGTCCACTAAAATAAAAATGAAACAGCGTCATGGCGCTAACCACCATAATACTTGTCGCAATAAGAAAGTTCAGTTGGCTGTTTATAATGACAATGCTAAAGCCCCCGAAACTCACTACGAGTAATACTTGAATCATCACATAGAGAGAATCAAAGCCAAGTATAGAAGGTGTTAAAATACGATTGGCAGTAATAGTTTGGAAAACCAATGAAGACGATGCGATAGCAATGGCAGCCAATGTAATGGCTAAGACCTTAGGGATACGGCGAGATAAAAAAAACTGATAGTTGTCCGGTGTGAGACCTTTACCTAAAAATAGAACGCAGATCGCGACAGTAAAAACCACTAATACGATCAGCTTTGTGGTATCGCTTTTCATGGCATTCTGTTTCGACGAGTGCCTCGACCATAAGTTTAGTATTGTTTTAGATAGCAGGCTACGCATTCGATTTGTCTCGTAAAATTAAGTAGATGAAGACAGCGCCGCCTAAGATGCTAATGATCATAGAGATAGGTACTTCGTAAGGGAAAATGATCAAGCGTCCAAGAATGTCACAGGCGAGAACCAAGACGACACCTACGTAGGCTGTCCACGGTAAGTTCCTACTCATATTGTCACCAATAAACAAAGAGACAATGTTAGGCACTATCAAGCCTAAGAATGGAATCATGCCGACAATCATGACAATAGAAGACGCAAGTACGGCAACCAGCATCACACCAATCATGACGATACGTTGATAATTTAACCCAATGTTTTTTGCGAAGGTCTCGCCCACACTTGCTGCACTGAATTTATTTGCATAAGCGTACGCCAGTAAGGAAACGGGTAGTGCGATATAGAGGAATTCATAATTGCCTCTAAGCACTGAAGCGAAGTTGGCGACAGTCCATGAGCCTAGTGTTTGAACTAGGTCATATTTGTAGGCAATGAAGGTGGTAAACGCAGAGACAATATTGCCATACATGATCCCAATGAGCGGAACCATGACAGTATTTTTAAATTTTAAGCGTTGTAAAAAGCGCACAAATAACAGTGTGCCAAAAACAGAGAAAGCGAAAATGGTGAGTAAATGTACCCATCCGCTCATATCGGAAAAGGCAATGAGTGCAATCATGTAGCCCAACATAGCCCAATCAATCGTGCCTGTGGTTGAAGGCGCTGCAAAACGGTTTTGTACTATCTGTTGCATGATGAGGCCGGCGATACTTAACCCTGCGCCAGCCAGAATGATGGCTAATAATCGTGGTAATCGACTCGACAGTAGAATGTTAGTTGCGTGGCTATCACCAGATAACACAGCACTAAAGGAAAAGTCTGCAACACCTACAGACAGTGAGAAAGCTGCTAAAAAGACTAACAATAATGCAGCAAAGATATAAATTAATTTCATAGATTATCAGAAGTATCGTGTGATAAACGTAAAGAGCCAGATAACCATTTTTCAATGATGTATCTGGCTTGGACTCAGTTATTTAACCATTAATCGATGGCGTTACTTAAGTCATCAATCATCAGGTTAGTCGAGTGGTAACCGCCAGAAGATAGGTACCAAGCGACAGGCTCAAGATAGGTGATACGTTTGTTTTTTGCGGCTGGAGTAGATTCAACAAGGTCGTTAGAAAACAGTTCTTTGGCTTTGCCGTTGGCTTTACCAATTGCTTGATCACGATCTAATACAAGTAAAACGTCTGGTTTTGCATCCGCTATGTATTCAAATGAAATTAAATCACCATGTGCGCGTGATTCCACTTCAACGTCTACCGATTTAGACACTTCAAATCCTGCTTCCTGGTAAACAAATGAGAAACGGCTAATTGGTCCGAATGACGTAACGTTACCGCCATTGCTCATTACGGTTAGCGCTTTTAAAGGTTTCGCTGTACTTTTAGCGTTTAGCGCATCAATTTTTGACTGTATGTTATGGACGAGCTCTTTACCTTTTTCTTGTTTATTGAAAATCTCACTTAGGTTATTCCAGTGATTTTTTGTGGTTTCCCAATAATTTTCGCTATCAATTCTATACATGTATACCGGTGCAATGTCTGATAAATCTTTATAAAGCTCTGCCATGCGAGCTTCTGCAATAATAAGGTCAGGCTTTAATGTAAAGAGCGTTTCGTAATTTACTTCTTTAAGGCTACCTGTATTGGCGAATTTATCCGCTTTGTATTTTGATAAACTCTCAGGGAGCAATGATTTTGGTACGGCTATAGGTTCGACGCCTAATGCATCAACAAAATCTAGACTACCAAAGCCTAATACGACAACGCGTTGTGGTACGCCATCAATATCAATGGTACCTAAACTGTGTTGGTACGTTTTAGCGAATGCAGATGTTGTGCTTATCGCCATGAGTGTGAAGCCAACAAGTAACGTTTTTAAATTTATGGAGAGCATTAATAAACCCTTTTCGGAAGATGAATCTATATAAAATCGATAATGACTTTCAATTGCGTTAAGGTTATCACAATGCCGATACACGTCAACAAGTTAGCCGTTATGATTTTCGAGATAAAATAAGACGAGGCTTTTAGATGATCACTACTGTGAGAGGTGAAACAGGTGAAGAAGAACAAGATGAGAATATAAAAATGGATGAGATAGCGCCAAAGGGGTAGCGACTATCTCAGTTCATGCAATAATTAGGGTCAGAGTAAAATTA
>NZ_JAMB01000024.1 GCF_000521805.1 Marinomonas ushuaiensis DSM 15871 | reverse complement strand
AAACGAGCCATTTGGCTCGTTTTTAATTTCAGATTATAGGGTTTTAATCTTCGTAGCTGTCTATCGGTGGGCATTCGCAGAATAAGTTGCGGTCGCCGTAGACATTGTCG
The DNA here is from genome assembly GCF_000521805.1 of Marinomonas ushuaiensis DSM 15871. GTDB lineage: Bacteria > Pseudomonadota > Gammaproteobacteria > Pseudomonadales > Marinomonadaceae > Marinomonas > Marinomonas ushuaiensis. The sequence continues at coordinate 10,706 of NZ_JAMB01000024.1, read as the reverse complement.
ATACGACCCACTGGTGGCCAGTATTTACGTGCTTTGATCCAGTTAAGCGGGTAGGCAGCTTCTTTACGGGAGTAACCGTGTTCCCACTCAATATCAAGAAGACTGTCTGCCGTGTGTGGTGCATTGACGAGCGGGTTGTCTTCTAGCGTCCATTTCCCTGATTGAACCTTTCTGATTTCGTTGCGAATTTGAATCATGGAATCGCAGAAGCGATCTAGCTCTTCTAAATTCTCAGATTCTGTTGGCTCGATCATCAAGGTTCCTGCAACAGGGAATGACATAGTCGGTGCGTGGAAACCAAAATCCATTAGACGTTTTGCAATGTCTTCTTCACTGATCCCAGATTCTGCTTTCAGAGGGCGAATGTCGATAATACATTCGTGAGCTACTGTGCCGTTTTTACCGGTATACAGTACTGGGTAATGCTCACCAAGGCGTTTAGCAATGTAGTTTGCATTCAAGATGGCGTTTAAAGTCGCTTCACGTAGCCCTTTGTCGCCCATCATTTTGATGTACATCCAAGTAATGACAAGAATGCTCGCGCTGCCGTAAGGTGCCGCAGAAACCGCACCATGCTGCTCGTTCATTCCCATTACTGGTGTGACGGCATGACCCGGTAAGAAAGGCGCAAGGTGAGATTTAACACCAATTGGACCCATACCAGGGCCACCGCCGCCATGAGGTATACAGAATGTTTTATGCAAGTTAAGGTGAGAAACGTCACCACCAAACTTACCTGGAGGCGCAACACCAACCAATGCGTTTAGGTTGGCTCCGTCGATGTAGACTTGTCCGCCAAATTTGTGAACGATGTCACATACTTCACGAATGTGTTCTTCAAATACACCGTGAGTCGATGGGTAGGTTGCCATGATACAGCTTAGTGCTGCGGCATGTTTTTCTGCTTTTTCAGCCAGATCAACCAAATCAATGTTGCCATCTTCGTCGCATTTCACGATTACCACTTTCATGCCGGCTAGTGCTGCAGAGGCTGGGTTAGTACCGTGCGCAGAGCTTGGTATCAAACAGATGTTTCTGTCGTGATCACCGCGAGACTTGTGGTATTTATCAATCGCGATTAGGCCTGCGTATTCACCTTGTGCACCTGAGTTTGGCTGTAATGACATGGTGTCATAACCTGTCGCCTTGGAAAGCATGTCGATCAATTCTTGCAGTAAGGCATGGTAGCCACTTGCCTGATTATTTGGTGCAAATGGGTGTATGCGACCGAATTCAGCCCATGTAACTGGAATCATCTCTGATGCTGCGTTTAGCTTCATCGTGCAAGAGCCAAGAGGAATCATACTTTGATTCAAGGCGATGTCTTTTACTTCTAATTGGTGCATGTAACGCATCAATTCTGTTTCGCTGTGATGACTATTGAAAACAGGGTGCGTCAATATGTCGTCTTGGCGTAGTAGGGAAGCGTCAAAGCCGTAAGTCGCATCTGCACTGGTAACGTCTTCTAGAATCAGTGTCGCACCAAAACATTCAGCCAGATCAATTAGATCGTTTGGTGTGATGGTTTCATTCAGAGATACAGAAATTTGAGTATCAGACACCTTGTAGAAGTTCATTAACTTCGCTTCGCCTTTGGCGATAATGCTGTCTGTTTGGCTGCCAGTGTTAACAATAACGGTGTCGAAATAGTTTGCGTTGGTTGTTAAACCTTGTTGCTGAATGGCTTTAGCAAAGCAGTCTGTTAGTGCAGCAACGCGATTGGCGATTTTCTTCAACCCAGCTGGGCCATGATAAACTGCATAAAATCCCGCCATCATGGCAAGTAACGCTTGGGCAGTACAAATGTTGGACGTGGCTTTTTCACGGCGAATATGTTGTTCACGTGTTTGCATTGCCATACGTAATGCTGGTTTGCCATGGCTGTCTTTAGAAACGCCAATAACACGACCTGGCATAGAACGTTTGAATGCGTCTTTGGTTGCTAAGAATGCAGCGTGTGGTCCACCGAATCCCATTGGCACACCAAAACGTTGCGCACTACCGAAAACAATGTCTGCACCCATGTCGCCTGGTGACTTAAGTAAGACTAAAGACAACAGGTCAACAGCAATGCTCACCAATGCACCTTGTTCATGAGCTTTGGCAATCACTGGCGTTAAATCACTTACGCTGCCATCAATACCTGGGTATTGGAAGATGGCGCCGAATACATCGTGGTTTTCAAAGTTATTGATATCATCAACAATGACGTTGATGTCCAATAATTCAGCACGAGTTTTAATAACGTCAATGGTTTGAGGTAGGCAATGGCTCGCAACAAAAAGAGAGTCGCTCTTTTTTCTATTTGAACGTTTCATTAACGTCATTGCTTCTGCGGCCGCTGTCGCTTCGTCTAATAATGACGCATTGGAAATTTCCATGCCTGTTAGATCGATGATGACTTGTTGGAAGTTAAGTAGAGCTTCCAAACGACCTTGAGAAATTTCTGGTTGGTAAGGTGTGTATGCTGTGTACCAACCTGGATTTTCTAATAAGTTTCTTAAAATAGGAGATGGCACATGAGTGTCGTGATAACCCATACCAATAAAAGAGCGTGCCACTTTATTTTGGCTGGCAATTTTCTTTAATTCGATAAGTGCATCGCTTTCGCTAACAGGCTCAGCAGATAGGTCTAGATTCGCTTGACGAATGGCTTCAGGCACTGTTTTGTCAATCAACTCGGAAAGCGAATTAGCGCCTATAGTTGCTAGCATTTTTGCTTGTTCAGAAGCATCAGGGCCGATATGGCGAGCCATGAATTCGTCGTTATTGAGCAAATCGCGGATGAACGATGTCATAGTGTGATCACCTATTTAAGAAGCTATTTTAAAAAAAAACGGGAAAGATCAGCTCTCTTACGAGAAGGTAAGAGAGCAAATGTAGATATTATCCGATAGAGGCTGAGTAGCCTGCTGCATCAAGCAGTTTGTCAAGATCAGCGCTGTCGCTTAACTTGATTTTTGCAATCCACGCAGACTCAAAAGGTGATTCGTTGATCAACTCAGGAGAATCGTTTAATGCTTCGTTTACTTCAATCACTTCACCGTTGATCGGAGCATAAATGTCAGATGCCGCCTTCACGGATTCAACCAATGAAAACTGTTCTGCAGCGGTTACTTCTGAACCCACTTCAGGTAGTTCAATATAAACTACATCACCTAATAGATCTTGTGCGTGATCTGTAATACCGACCGTAACAGTACCGTCACCGTTATCTAGAACCCATTCATGGGAATCTGCGTATTTTAGATTTTCTGGAATAGTGCTCATTTGATTTATGCTCCTTTAAATAAATGCCTAAGACTTTAAAGAATACCTAAGAGCAGGCGCCCTTAGGTATATGGTTTTTAGCGATAAAGTGGAAAACGTGCGCAAAGTGCTTTTACTTCAGAAAGTACGCGTGCTTCTACTTCTGGGTTGCCTTCTGGCATTGCAACCAGACCGTCTAATACATCACTGATTAAATGACCTACTTTACGGAACTCTTCTTCACCGAAACCACGAGATGTTGCTGCAGGTGTACCAATACGGATACCCGAGGTGATCATAGGTTTTTCTGTGTCGAATGGAATGCCATTTTTATTACAAGTAATGCCAGCGCGCTCTAATGCTTTATCTGCTACGTTACCTTTCAAACCTTTAGGACGAAGATCAACCAGCATTAAGTGGTTATCAGTACCACCCGTTACGATATCGCAACCACGTTCCATCATCACAGCGGCTAATACTTTCGCATTTTTTACTACTTGATCGATGTAAACTTTGAATTCAGGTTTTAATGCTTCACCGAAAGCCACTGCTTTACCAGCAATAACGTGCATCAGTGGACCACCTTGATAGCCAGGGAAAACAGCAGAATTGATTTTCTTTCCAAGATCAAGATCGTTAGAAAGGATCATGCCGCCACGAGGACCACGCAACGTTTTGTGTGTTGTTGTCGTAACAACGTGAGCATGAGGAAGAGGCGAAGGATGCGCGCCAGTGGCAACAAGTCCAGCAATGTGTGCCATATCAACAAACAGATACGCGCCAACTTTATCCGCGATTTCACGGAAACGCTTAAAATCAATAACGCGTGGAATAGCGGAACCGCCAGCAATGATCATTTTTGGCTTGCATTCTAATGCTTGCGCTTCAATTGCATCATAATCGATCAATAATGTTTCTGGATGAACTTGATATTGAACCGCATTAAACCATTTACCAGACTGTGCTGGTGGCGCGCCGTGAGTCAAGTGACCACCAGCATCCAATGACATACCTAAAATAGTGTCACCTGGCTGAAGAAGGGCGAGCATAACCGCGCCATTCGCTTGAGCACCGGAATGAGGTTGTACGTTTACAAATTCACAGTTAAACAGTTGCTTAGCTCGATCAATGGCAAGCTGCTCTGTAACATCAACGGCTTCACAACCACCGTAGTAACGGCGATTAGGGTAACCTTCTGCATATTTGTTGGTTAAAACTGAACCTTGAGCTTCTAAAACAGCTTTTGATGTGATGTTTTCTGAAGCGATCAATTCGATACCAATTTCTTGGCGTTCTTGCTCTTCAACAATGGTTGCAAAAAGTTCTGGGTCTCTTTCAGCTAGGGTTTGGCTGAAAAAAGCGTCGGTGTTAGCCATGGAGAAATTCCTCTTAAATAAACATGTATGCCCAAAAGACAATGAGTCTTGCCTATAATAACACTAAGGCAGTCTAAGATGATGAAAAAAGATCATCTTTCCAAGAGCGTCAATCATTGTTCGGTTTACGTCATTTTCGTCATATCATAATCAAAAAGTTTCCAATTGGAAACAGTAAGTGGTGATGATTTTTAAACTTTCTTCCTGTGCTTGGCTGACCGATCGAACAGATTTTTTCTTCGTTGGTATAGGCTTTATATAATATTTTAGTCAAATAAATGCACGTTAGTACTTGTCATATCCTGTTGGTTTTAGATACCCTGTTTCCTATTGGAAACAAGATTTATCAATATTTTAATTAAGGTTTTCCCTATGAAACGTACCGCTTTATATGATCAACACATAGCTTCAAGTGCCAGAATGGTTGAATTCGCTGGTTATGAAATGCCTGTTCAATATCCTTTAGGGGTGATGAAAGAGCACTTATGGGTTCGCGAGAATGCTGGTTTATTTGATGTGTCACACATGGGGCAGGTCATTTTAAAGGGTAAAGATGTAAAGTCGTCGCTTGAAGCCATTTTACCTGTAGATGTGTTGGGTCTACCTGTCAATATGCAGCGTTACGGTATGTTTACAACGCCCGAAGGCGGCATTTCAGATGATCTTATGTTCGCCAATTGGGGTGAGGATGTGTTCATGGTTGTCAATGCTGGCTGCAAAGATCAAGACATTGCATACCTCAAAGCGTCTTTAGTCGGTTGTGATGTTGAGGTTATTGATGACAGAGCATTACTTGCAATTCAAGGCCCAAAAGCACGTGAAGTATTTTCTCGCCTTATTCCTGATGCTGCCAAGATGGTGTTCATGGAAAGCCTTAAGTTTGACTGGCAAGGTGTTGATATTTGGGTGAGCTGTTCTGGCTACACTGGCGAAGATGGTTATGAAGTGTCTGTTCCTAATGAGCACGCAGAAGAATTTGCAAGTGCTTTGTTAGTTTTTGATGAAGTAGAATGGATTGGTTTAGGCGCTCGTGACTCTTTGCGTCTTGAAGCTGGCTTGTGCTTGTATGGACATGATATTGACACCAATACTACACCAGTAGAAGCGTCAATTAATTGGGCAATTCAGAAAATTCGCCGTCTAGATGGTGAGCGAGCTGGCGGTTTTCCTGGGGCGGATGTGATTCTTCCACAATTTTCTAATAAGCCCGATAAAAAACGCGTTGGTTTTTTAGTTGAAGGTCGCGCACCAGTTCGTGAAGATGTCGAAATCGTTGATGCTGATGGGGAAGTGCAAGGTATTGTAACAAGTGGGGGTTTCTCGCCAACATTGTCTCAACCTATTGTTATGGCGTATATCTCTACTGAAAGTTTAGCGGCTGAAAAACCTTTGTTTGCAAGTGTTCGAGGAAAGAGTATTCCTTTAAAACAAACGGCGATGCCATTTGTACCTTCTCGCTATTTTCGTGGGTAAATAATATCGGCGAAAGGCCGCGAAAGACATTGTTCGTTAGTTAATTAAGTTTGAGTGTAAAATGCGTCATATGAAGTGGAATACTTTGCATGGCGCATTTTTCATTCTTGTGTGATAATTCTTTACTTTTGGAGCCCGTCTTTGGCAAGTGCAAAAAAGCTTGTAGAGGCTTTCAATGCCTTATTTCTTCTAAGCTTTAATACTCGTCTTCTTGGTGGGGCTGAAGAGCCTCTTTATCTACCAGCAACATTAGATTGCCCCGCGACGATATATTTTCGCTTTGATTATCCTTCCAGTGCTTTGCATGAAATAAGTCACTGGTGTATTGCTGGTGAAGAACGACGCTTGCTGGAAGATTACGGATATTGGTATGAATCGGATTCACGAGACTTACAAACACAGCAAGAGTTCGAGCGAGTTGAAGTGAAACCGCAAGCTATTGAGTGTGTATTGCATTGGGCTGCTGGTTTGCCATTTCGTGTGAGTGTGGATAATTTGGCTTTCCCAGATTATGATGCTTCGCATTTTGAACACGCTGTTCTGGCTCAAGTTAAGAAAAATCTTATTTCCGGTCTGCCAGATAGGGCAGAAATATTTTCTAAGTATGTATTAGCAAAGCATCGTCCAGATGCTGTATTAGATGAGTTTATAAAGCAGCAGTATGAAAATTATAGCCGATGAAAATATGCCAAATGCAAAGACTTTGTTTTCGCATTTGGGTGAAGTGGCGCTGGTTAATGGTCGAACTCTCACAAATGAACAAGTAAAAGACGCCGATGTTCTTTTAGTCCGCTCTGTTACTAAGGTGTCAAAGTCACTTCTTGAAGGAAGTTCTGTTCGCTTTGTAGGGAGTGCCACTATTGGTGTGGATCACATCGATTTAGATTACCTTAAAGACGCTAACATTGAATTTAGTAGTGCACCTGGTTGCAATGCTGAAGCCGTTGCTGATTATGTGTTTAGTGGCTTAAGCTATCTTTATATGACTAAGAACGTTCAATGGTTAGGTAAAAAAATTGGCATCATTGGTTATGGTAATGTAGGCAAAGCCGTTTATGCACGATTTGTTAAAATGGGTTGTCATGTTTGTGTTTATGACCCATTTGAAGAAGACAGTGCTTTGTCTGCCAACTTTGTTTCATTAGAAGAGATACTAACTTGTGATGTTATTTCCCTGCATGCTCCTTTGACTCAGGATGGTGATTATCCAACAAAGGGAATGTTAGGTGAAAATGAGTTAAGTAAGCTGTCTGCTGGCGTTGCTATTATTTCAGCAGGTCGTGGTGGTGTTATTGATGAATGCGCGTTAATCAAGAACCATCAACGCTTAGAGGGTGATATTCACCTTGTGTTGGATGTTTGGGATAATGAGCCTGTTATCAATCAAAAGTTAGTGTCTATCGTCGACATTGCAACACCACATATCGCTGGGTACAGCAAACAGGGAAGAGAGAAGGGTACATGGATGGTGTATCAAGCATTGTGTCAATATTTGAAATTAGATATTGTCGATACTAATATAAATGATGCAATAAGTGCAGGTTGTTTTTCCTCTTTTGATGTTGTCGTTGATTTCCCTCATGAAGAAATGCTCGCTAGATGTATTCATGCTATTTATGATGTGGCGAGAGACGATGCTAGATTGCGGTATAAGTACCGTGAAAATAAAGAAAACAATGTCTTTGATTGGTTGAGAAAGCATTACGTAGAAAGAGATGAGTTAAATACTTGTACTATAAGTAAGTTGAATAGTTCAGCGCTGACTATTCTTAGTGCGGCTGGTTTTCGATAGATAATTATAAAAAAACTAAGGTTAAGTACATGGCTGGAGTAATGCAGGTTGATCTGGGTGATCTTGACGTACCGATAGGAACGAATGTGCAGCTGGAGTTTATTTCACCTCCTGGTAGGCATGTAGTCAAAGTGCTTGGCAACATCCGTGGGAGCTCATTGATTCTTTCTTGTCCTAGGTTAAACGGAAAAAATATCTTAGTAAGAGACGGGCAGCTTGTTAATGTTCGCCTTATGTTAAGTACACATGTTTGTGCATTTTCAAGTAAAGTGGCTAAAAGTTATTTGGAGCCAGCTGCACATCTTCATATTGCGCATCCAGATCATGTCGATACTTCAGAAGTTCGTCAGACTGCCCGAATTGAAACTCGATTAATTTCAAACATAGAGCCTGATAAAACAAAAACAAGTATTCCAGAGCCTTCTTCAGCAATTATTATTGACTTGAGCCTTGGTGGTGCAAAACTGATTTCCAAAGAAGATTTTGGTACGATAAATCAGACTATGCGGCTAACTTGTAACATTAAGATTGGCCCTTATACGCATATATTAAAGCTAGATTGTGAAATACGCTCACAAGAAATTCAGATGTTAGAGCAGGTGCAGTCGACTATGGCGGATAATGAATTTTTGAACCGGATGGGCGCTGAATACTTTTATGTTTATGGTATTCGTTTTATTAATATGACGAAAGAATCTGGCATTCCACTTACTGGTTTTGTTCTTGAAACGCTGCGTAATAAAAAATAACTTTTCATAAATCGATAAGTACTTTAAAAAAAGCCAGCGCATGCTGGCTTTTTTTGTTGGAATATTAAAGTGCTTGAAGGGCTTTGATTCTATCTTCAATAGGAGGGTGGCTAGAGAATAGAGCTCCCCATTTTGGCGCTCTACCACGGCGAATACCAAAAGCCAGCATAGAGTCCGGCATATGGCTTTCCTCGTGCTCTTGCTGGAGGCGAGCAAGGGCTGCGATCATTGCGGCTTTACCAGCGAGTCTTGCTCCCGCTTCATCTGCTCTAAATTCTCGAAAACGAGAAAACCACATGACAATCGTTGAGGCTAATATGCCAAAGATGATTTCAAATACAAAAGTGGCAATATAATACCCCCAGCCAACTGAATTGCTATTGTCGTTCCGGCGTAAAAATTGATCTACCGCGTAAGCAGCTATACGAGCAAAGAACATGACAAAGGTATTAACTACACCCTGAATTAACGAAAGCGTGATCATGTCGCCATTAGCTACGTGACCAATTTCATGGCCAAGTACTGCTTTGATTTCATCCGGTGAAAAACGGTCCATCATTCCGCTTGAAACAGCAACTAGAGCAGCATTTTTATTCCAACCGGTTGCGAAGGCATTTGCGTCGTGGGATGGGAAAATAGCGACTTCAGGCATTTTGATATTGGCTTTTTGAGAGAGCTCTTTTACTGTGTCGAGTAACCACACTTCTTTGTGATTGCGAGGTTTTTCAATCACAACAGCGCCTGACCCTCGTTTTGCCATGAATTTCGACAAAAGAAGAGAGACTAAGCTGCCTGCAAAGCCAAATACAGCACAGAAGATAAGTAGAGAGGAAAAGTCTAGCCCATTGCTAGACATGTATCCGTTTACACCTAAAAGACTTAAAACAATGCCAGCTACAACCATGACGGCTAAGTTGGTCAGTAAAAACAGAATGATGCGCATAGCTATGCTCCTTAGTAAACTGTTAATGAGCATAGTAGGGCTTTATCGTTTAATTTCAATAGATAAATGATGAAGGTATTTAGGCTTATTGTTAGGTTTAGAATCTTGTGTTTTAGGTGGGGCAGGGTAGGTTATCTTGATGGTTATCTTGATGGTTATCTTGATGGTTGGCTTTATAAGGCCGGTAAACTTAAGCGCCGCTAAGTAATAGGGAGTGAATTATACTCAGCGGCTCTTGGTGTTATCTTATTCTTTTAGTAAAGCAGTGATGTTTGGGTCGCTTAATAGGCGATTCACTGTTTGGCTTGCAAGGCCATTCATATCATCTTGTACATCTTCTTGATAAGGCATGGTGCCATACTCTTCAATTTTTTGAGAACCGTAGTTTGCTTTATAGGTTTGTCCTTTGGCGGTTAGGGTTGCTTTGATCTCAAAGTCCAGTGTGGCAACTGTTTTTAATGTTTCTACTTTTGTGGTGTAGCTCATTTTAGTGATTTCAATTTTTAGATCGGCGGCAGGCATAACGCCTTGATCTGGAGTAAAGCCTAATTTGCGTAATCCATTTAAAACACTTTCTTTCACACTGACTTTTATGTCGTTAGTTGTATAAATATCAGCGTACTCATTAATTCCTGTTTTTATTGAACCAACGGTACTTGTTAATTTTGTGCTGGTGGAAACGTCTATTACTCTGCTGTTTGTTAGTCCAGAGTTTTCCACCTCAACCTGTGGTGTGATGCTTATATAATGCGTTGTAGAGCACCCAGCGAGTAAAAGTGCTGAAAGTGATAGAGTTAAAAAGAGTTGTTTGTGTAGCATAAAAGCTCCATTCGATTGATTTCTAAAGCGACTTTTTATGTAAGCTGCTTAAATTAATAAAAAAAACTATTGATTTTAAGATTGGTAACAGTAATATACGCACCCGCTAACGCAGCAAGATTATATCGATGTCCCATTCGTCTAGAGGCCTAGGACACCGCCCTTTCACGGCGGTAACAGGGGTTCGAACCCCCTATGGGACGCCATCCTTTCATACGGTTGGTTGTTAGTTTACCTATATTTCTCAGAATGAGAAGGTTTTGCTTAGTGTGATGCATGTTGCGGGAATAGCTCAGTGGTAGAGC
>NZ_JAMB01000023.1 GCF_000521805.1 Marinomonas ushuaiensis DSM 15871 | reverse complement strand
CCATGACTTTGGTTTTATTAGATTTCATATTTTATGGCTATGGCGAAATGATCATGAAAAGTATATGGCGGAAATACTATGGTGAATGTTTGTACCGACAATTTTATGGCGGGCTTTGGTGTCATTTTTTTGATGGGAGATCGCATGAATAGCGGATTGCTTCATGGCACCTGTTTGTCGATGTGTTGTTCTGAAAGTAAGGGCTGTATTTGATAAATATTTGGCTATGAGTGTTGGCATCATTTTGTCTTTTTTATGACAAAGGCTTTGTGACCATCAATGGGTGGTTTACACCATGACTTTGGTTTTATTAGATTTCATATTTTATGGCTATGGCGAAATGATCATGAAAAGTATATGGCGGAAATACTATGGTGAATGTTTGTACCGACAATTTTATGGCGGGCTTTGGTGTCATTTTTTTGATGGGAGATCGCATGAATAGCGGATTGCTTCATGGCACCTGCTTGTCGATGTGTTTTTCCGGAAGCAAGGGCTGTATTTGATAAATATTTGGTTATGAGTGTTGGCATCATTTTGTCTTTTTTATGACAAAGGCTTTGTGACCATCAATGGATAGTTTACGCCATGATTCTGGTTTTATTAGGTTTCATATTTTATGGCTATGGCGAATGTTTGTGCCGACAGTTTTATGGCGGGCTTTGGTGTCATTTTTTCGATGGGGGATCGCATGAATAGCGGATTGCTTCATGGGACCTGTTTGTCGATGTGTTTTTCCGAAAGCAAGGGCTGTATTTGATGAGTATTTAGCTGTGAGTGTTGGCACCATTTTGTCTTTTTTCTGAGGCAAACATTTTTATTGATGCAGCTGAGTAGAGTTTGGCGAAAGCATTATTAATTTTGACAGGTCATGAGAGAGAAAGACGCACTGTATTTAATCTTTGTGGGCTCTATAAATGATTGCTTTTTAGGCGCTTTAAACAGTTTTTAGGTAAGGGCATGTTTTGTCTCTACATAGGCATTTCTTTACCTAAGAAGGGTGTTTTTTGCCTTCTTACGACGTTTGTTCATTTCTGGGTTTTAGGTGAGCAAAGGTGTGACTGAAAGTTTTCCGTCAGTATTTGTATAAAAAATACTGGTATGTTTATTTTTTGAGTGTTTTTTGAGCAAAAATGCAGTTTTTAAGTTAATTGTGCATTTTTTTAGAAAAATAATTTTAAAATAAAATTGTTTTTTAAGTTCTTTTAAAACAATTGGTTAGGCATTTATTTGCCACTATGTAGGAAGGTTTTTTCCGAGTTAAGGAAAAAAAATTCCTAAAATGATTAAAGGTTTTCAAAGTCTTGTCGAAAACCTTAATACGATCTGCTTACTGCAGGGTTTAATGAAAAATTCTAGGAGGCTGTGATGGCTCTTTATGTAAATACAAATACTTCATCTTTAAGTGCGCAACGTCAGTTGATGAGCTCTAGTAATGATCTAGATACTTCTTTTCAGCGTTTGTCTTCTGGTAAGCGTATTAATAGCGCAGCGGATGATGCAGCAGGTCTACTAATTTCTAATCGTTTAACTTCTCAGGTAAATGGTTTAAATCAGTCTGTACGTAACGCCAATGACGGTATTTCTTTGGCTCAAACGGCTGAAGGTGCGTTGGATGAAACAACTAACATGTTGCAACGTATGCGTACTTTGTCTATTCAGTCTGCAAACGGTTCAAACTCAGACAAAGACCGTTTGGCTTTGCAGCAAGAAGTTAAACAGCTGTCTACAGAAATTAACCGTATTGCTGAAATTACAACTTTCGGTGGTGAAAACTTGTTGGATGGTAATTTCGCGGGTATTTTCCAAGTAGGTGCAGACTCAAACCAAACCATTAGTTTCAGCATGGAAACAGGCGGTGCGAACAATTCTATTGATTTCGCTGCTAATGCTGGCTTCACAATGTCTGGTTTATCAAGTAGTTCTTCTACTGCTCAAGTAAGTAGTACAAGTGCTTCTGTATCGTCTGTTGTTAATGCTCAAAGTATGATTGATATTCTGGATACTATGATTTCTGCAGTTGACTCTAAACGTGCAGATTTGGGTGCAATTCAAAACCGTTTTGGTTCTTCGATTAGCAACTTAAGTAATATTTCTGAGAACGTATCTGCTGCACGATCTCGTGTACGTGATGCTGACTTCGCGGAAGAAACTGCAAAACTAACAAGTACGCAAATTCTTCAGCAAGCAAGTTCATCGATCTTGGCGCAAGCGAATCAACGTCCACAAACTGCTTTGTCTCTATTAGGCTAATAGCAATATGTGGTAGCGAAAAGGCTGGGGTTTTAACCCCGGCTTTTGTTTATTTGGAGGAATTCTGTTATGTCAATTAACACCAGTGATTTTTCTAAGCAAAGTGTTAATTACTCTTTGGGCTCAGAGTCTCGTGCCACAGAGGAGTTTGCTGCATTGCGTCAAGCTAATGCTAAAGTTGTTCAAAGCTCTGCCGATACAAATAAAGCAAACAAGGATGATAGCAATACTGGATCTTCCCATTCTTTTGGAAAAGTAGAGGCGTATGATATTGAGGCTATGAATGAAAAAATGTCTCAATTAAATGTGCAATTAACCTTTGAAATGAGAGAAAATCAAAACATAGTAAAAGTATTGGATCAGACAACTGGTGATGTGGTTCGTCAAATTCCAACTGAAGATTTTCTTAAAATGTCAGAGAGAATTGATGCTATTATGAGTGAGCTGAGTGAGGTCAAGGGTTCCTTGGTCAACAGTGAGGTTTGACAGAAGTAAATAACGTAGAGCGTTAGGAGATAAAGTTATGTCGGTTGGCTCATTGGGTGTAGGGTCTGGTATGGATCTAGAGTCCCTCGTCAAAGAAATGGTGAGTGCTCAAAAAGACGCCAAAGTCAGACTTTATCAAGATAAAATCAGTGGGTACGAAGCCGAATTATCTGCATTAGGCAGAGTGGGTTCAGCCATTGATAATTTTAAATCGATTGTAGAAGCGCTCGGCGATGATGAGCTTTTTACTGGTCGTGATGCAAGAATAGCTCAAACAGAGGGTGAAGAAGTACTTTCTGTTACTACAGACAATACCGCTTCCAATGGTTCTTATGCTGTTGATGTTAATCAATTAGCAAAGGGCAGTCGTGTTATGTCATCGCCAGGGCTTTTTTCCTCTGACGCAGATGTCATCAGTAAAATAGATTCCGCACTGACTTTCAAAGCTGGCGATAATGAATTTACGCTAGATATTCGTGCCGGCACAACTTTATCCGAGTTACGTAATCAAATTAATACATCTGAAGATAATTTTGGTGTATCTGCTAATTTGGTCGATGATGGAACCGGAAATTTATTTTTTACAGTCACCTCTTCCATTCAAGGGGCTGGAAACACTTTAAAAATCACGAACACTTTGCCTATTGAGAAAGACGATGAAGGCAATGTTATCGATCCAGTTGAAAATAAAGATGACGACATACCAGTAGAAGAAAAAGAAGAACCTTTTGTTGATGAGTTGGATTTAGCTGGAGACGATGTTGATTTTACTAATGATGGTGAAATCCCTGAAGACGAAGTTGAAGAACAAGCTGAATTAGCGGCTGTTGCCGATATAGAGCCAGTAGATGCCGAAGAGCCTGAAGATGTTTCTTCTATCTCGAAAAATGCAGAGTTAAGTTTAAACTCAGTCTCTACCGAAGGCGTGTTCGCTGGTTTGTATACGCCGCTTGGCGAACAATCTCAAGATGCCGTTATTACGGTAGATGGAATTCAGATTCGAAATAAAACGAATACATTTGATGACGCTGTAGCAGGCCTATCTATTGAAGCAATAGATTTGACAGAAAAAACGACAAAAGTCGATGTCAGTTTTGATCAAAAAACGGTACAAGAAACAATAAAAGAATTCATTTCTTCTTATAATGATCTAGTGAATTTATTCCAACAGAGTACGGATAAAAATGCGGCCTTGAACGGCAACAGCATGATTCGTAATCTTCAGTCCTCTTTATCAACACAGTTAATGAGCAGCCAAGCGAGTTCAGGTACCTTTACGTCGATTTTTGACCTCGGTGTGAAAATGGACAATCAAGGTATGTTGAGCCTTAATGACAGTAAGTTTGAAGCTGCAATGAAAAGAGGTTATAGCGAGGTTGCGCCATTAATATCTGGCGAAAAAGGCTTGGCTAAATCGTTAGAAAATCTTCTGGACAACTATACTGGCTCTAGCGGAATGACAAATTCCTTAAAAGACTCTGTACGTAATTCAATAGACAGCTCTGAAGGTGATTTAGAAGCATACGAAGATCGCATGGTTCGTTATGAAGATTCGCTTCGTGCTAAGTTCACTGGTCTGGATTCTCGTTTGGCTAATATGAACGCACAGGGCAATTATTTAAACTCTGTCTTGGCAAAAATGTAATTTTTGAAACCGAATATTTGAAATAACGAGGTTGTATATGTACAAGAGTAAAGGGATTCAGGCTTATAGAAAGGACTCAATAAAGTCCGATTTAGCTTCTGCAGACCCTCATCGAGTCATTCAACTTTTAATGCAAGGTGCACTTGAAAAGCTTGCTTTGGGAAAAGGTTGTATTGAGCGTTCTGATTGGGAAGGAAAGTCTGCCGCGTTAACTCGTGCAGTTGAAATTATTAACGCATTAAGAGACGCTTTAGACAGAGATGTTAACCCTGAACTTGTGGATAATCTCGAAACGCTTTATGAATACATGACAGTACGAATCACTGAGGCAAGTGCTAGTAAAGATACGAGCATTATTGATCAAGTCATTGGGCTGATTCTACAAATTAAAGGTGCTTGGGATCAAATATCTGCGGCGGATAAACAAGCTGCTTATGAAGGTCAAGATGACGCTCGTGTAGGTGTTGTGTAATGTTTGATATGTCGCATTTGACGACGTTGAGCGAAGCATTAGAGCAAAGTGTTATTAATAACGATATTGAAGAGATTCAACGGTTATGCCAAGTCAATGACGACTTTATTCGAACCATTGAACCTCTTGTTAATGATAAGCAAGGAAATGAGTCTATAAAGCACTTCATTTCAGTCCATCAGTCTGCAACTCGTCTTATTCGTGATGTGCATGTCGAGATGCAAAAACAGCTTTATCAAACGAATAAAACCCGTAAAAATGTCAATAAATACAAAGGCGTAAAAAATGCAGAATGAGGAATTCTCACCCTCTCTTGAGCATGCACAAGCGTTTGCTTCTATGTTTGAAAGAGGTGCTGCGCGCCTCAAAGAAAACGATAAAGAGTTTACTGAACGCTACTTAAGAAACATGACTGTTTTTTCTAACATCATGCCTCATATATTCGAATCTTTTCAAAACTACCAGCCACAAAAACGTCATATTTATATGGAAGAAAGTGGTGAACTTAACCTTTATCGTGAAGATATTGGGGCGCCACTGTTTTCTTCAAATCCTAGAGAGCAAGCTGCAAAGAAAGTTGCGTTGGCTTTTAAAACACCCAACAAAACAGTTTTGAACCTGGATCGTACTGATAACCACCCAAGCCGTCATGTTTATTACAGTAATAAAATTCTAGATCAAATTGCGTTACAGTCTGAAGGTCTTCAATTGCAAAAAGAATGGCCTCAGTTTGTCGGCTCGACAATGTTATTTGGCATTGAATTTGGCTACCAGCTTGAAATGATTCTTGCTCAGCGAGATATAAAGCATTTGTACCTTTATGAATGTGATTTAGACTTTTTCTACTATTCGTTATTTGCGATTGAATGGGAAAATATTTTAGAAGCATTTAACAATGATGGTCGAACCATTCATTTTTTCTTAGGTACTAATCCTGAAGAGTTTACTGAAAAATATTTGCAGCAGTTAGAAGAAAATGGCTATTTCATGGCACCAGAAACCTATTTGCATGTGGCTTATAGTAGTCCTGAAAACAACAGCGCCATTGAAAATTTTAAAAAACAATATGCTCGCCAAGTGATGGGGTGGGGGTTCTTTGATGATGCGCTTATTGGTGTTGCTCAAGGCTTGAGCTCATTACCCAAAACAAAAGTTGCACATTTCCAAGGGCGTGAAGCCTTGCCAAAATGGGTAACAAATATTCCGGTATTTATACTGGGGAATGGTCCTTCTTTGGATCAAGGTATTGAGCTAGTGAAAGAAGTGCGAGATCAAGTGTTACTGATTTCTTGTGGCTCCACTATTAATACCTTGAAAAAACTTGGTATCACGCCAGATATTCATGTGGATATTGAGCGTTTAAAGCAAACGGTAGATAAGTTCTTATTTTTAGACCAAGACTATTTGGATAAAATCTGGGGATTATCTGTCAATGTTATGCACCCTGGTTTTTTTGATTGTTTCAAACATTCTGGTATGGCGATGAAACCAGGTGAAGCGATTACTTCTTTAATGTTGAGTCAAGCACGTGCTCAAGGTGATGATAAAGAGTATGTTCAGCTAAATTATTGTAATCCGATTGTTGCTAATTTGGCTTTGTCTTATGTTCACCTCTTCGGTTTCAATAATGTTTACTACCTCGGTGTGGATAACGGTTTTAAAGACAAAGGAAGCCACCACTCCATTAATAGTGGCTATTATAAAGACGGTAAAGAATCTGGCTTTCAAAGCTTTCAAGAAGCAAAGTTGGTTGAGCGAGAAGGGAATTTCGGTGGTACCGTTCATGCTGCTGGTATCATGGATACGTCTAGAGTGCAGCTCGAATCATTAACTAGAATGTTAAATAAACGTCGAAGTTTTGCTAGCTTTAATTTATCTGATGGCGCAAAAATAGAAGGTGTAACACCACTACGAATTGAAGACGTTTTAATCATGGAGCCTAAAATCGATCATGAAAAAGTGATTGATATATTAGAGGAAGTTTTCTTTACTGAACCTCCGGAAGCATTAGCGGGGAAATCTGCAGAAGTTATTATTTCTGTCGATGATTTTCGTAAAATTAGTCAAACACTTCAACAAGGTTGGGATGAAAGTATTGTCACGAGAGAGCAAGTATGTGATTTACTTTGGTCACACCATCGTCAAATATACTTCCTAAAAGGCAGTGTGCATCGCCATATATTCGATTTGTTAATTGGTTCTTTTACTTATTCTGCGTTTCTTATTGTACAGTTTTTGTTTAAGTATCAAGACGAAGCAGAAACGGTTTCTCGTGCTCGTCATCTTTTCGGTCCTTGGTGTGAATTCCTGGAAGAAATGCCAAGTATGCTTCAACAGGCATCTGAGTATGTTGATGAAGGGAACGACCATTTGATTACTTTCTATAATGGCTAACTAAATCCGAAGGTGCTTTTGTGAGTTTGAAAGTGCTCTTTTTGATTAAAGGGCGCTTCCAAGCTATTTCTTCAGCCATTTAACTTATGCTCTTTTCGTGAAATGCAATCAACAAGGTGATCATTCACCATGCCTGTTGCTTGCATAAAGGCATAGCAGGTTGTTGCACCGAGAAACTTAAAATCTCTTTTCTTTAAATCTTTCGCAAACTTGGTAGATAGCTCTGTGACTGCAGGTATATCTTCGTGAGCTTTTATTTGGTTGTTAATGATCTTCTTATCGCTAAATGCCCAATAGTAATCACTGAAAGAGCCAAATTCTTCGACAATCTTCAAAAAGGCTTTGGCGTTATTAATGGTTGCTTCTATTTTTGCTCTATGGCGAACAATGCTTTTATCTAACACTAAACGCTCAACATCCGCTGGCGTCATTTTAGAGACTTTTAACGGATCGAAGTTATGAAACGCGGCACGATAACCTTCTCGTTTGCGTAAAATAGTGATCCAGCTTAGACCCGCTTGAGCACTTTCTAGTACAATGCATTCAAAGAGCATTTGATCATCGTAAACAGGAATGCCCCATTCATTATCATGATAGTGAATGTATTCAGGAGATCCTAAACACCAATTACAACGTACAGATTCCATTAATGATGCTCCAGCTGCTTATTCATTTTGATGACGCTATTTTCTTTCATGCTAGCGATAATACAACTAGCCTCTATGAATCAATCATATCAGACCTAGTTCAGAATAGTGGTTTGTATAGGACGGGATAATATGAAGTTTAAACCAACTTACGGACAGCAAGATGTAGAGTTATTAAAAGACGAATGCCTCTACAAAGGTTTTTTTGAAATGCGTAAATTAACCTTAAGACATAAAAAATTTAATGGTGAATGGAGTAATCCCATGACCCGTGAAATGATGGTTCGTAATGATGCTGTCTGTGTGTTTTTGTTTGATCCTGTTGCAGATAAGGTTTTATTAATTGAGCAGTTTCGTCCAGCCGTTTTGAGACGTTCTTCTCCTTGGTTGCTTGAGCTAGTAGCTGGAATGGTCGAAGAAGGTGAAAGCGATGAAGACGTGGCGCGCCGTGAGGCGTCTGAAGAAGCTGGAGTTACCGTAAAACGACTTGAATACATGTTTAGGTTTGTTCCTTCACCCGGTGGTTTAGTGGAATTTTTACGAATGTATGCTGGAGAATTTGATTCAAGCCTCGTTGATGTGACAAAAATACATGGTCTAGATAACGAAAACGAAGACATTAAGCTGCACTTGATGCGCTCAGAAGAGGCGATTGATTTACTAAAGCAAGATATAGAAAACGCCAGTACCATCATGGGGTTGCAATGGTTCGCCTTGAATAAAACGAATTTACTAAAGCGTTGGTGTGATTAGATAAATTTATATTACTTGTTTAATCTATACTGGTATGAGAAAGAGACAAGAATGACCGGTACTAAAAAGGCTCAAATGATAAAGAAAACAATGAACCAATACGTCCCTGATTTAGTTAGCTTACAGATGCTCGGTGAGTTGAATTATCGTCGTCTCGGTAAACTGATGCGTGGGGAAGAGTCCTTGGAGGCTTGGCACTTTTCTATCCATACAGTAGGTGAGCAAGAAAGTCGCTTACGCCTTACTCTTGGTCAAGAAAGCCGTTTTACTTCTGAAATTATGCTAGAGTTTGGCCCTGAAATTCCTAAAAAATTGTTATTTAAAACAACGCTGTCTATGACGGTGCGTTTGTATCATGATATGAAAATCGCTGAGATTACAGATGGACATCGACAATATAGTGGCTCTTACCCTTATCCAAACGATGCCATGTTACATCGAGACGAAAAATTCCGTTTAAATCAGCAGTTAGCTGATTTGTTAGAACTTTGCTTAAAACATGGGCATAGACTAAATAGGGATTTGTCCTTTCAATTTGCCTAGCACCGCTAAGAATAAAAAGGTTAAAGGACGACTGAGAATATAGATGAAAACATTATTGTATATCCATGGTTTTAACAGTTCTGAGTCATCTCATAAGGCGACTCTACTTGGCGAAGCCGCTAAGCAAATAGGTCAAGCTAATGCGGTAATTTCGCCTCGTTTGTCTTGGCAGCCAGCAATGGCTATCAAGCAATTAGAAGCCATTATTGAAGAAAAACAATCTCAAGGTATTACGCTGATTGGTAGCTCACTAGGTGGTTTTTATGCTGCTTATCTTGCTGAAAAATACCACCTGAACGCTATTTTGGTAAACCCTGCGGTACAAGCTCCTGTATTGCTCAAAGATCATTTAGGGCCACAAACCAATCCCTATACCGATGAAGAATATGAATTAACACTCGCTCATATGAAAGAACTAGAAGTGTTGGTTGTGACAGAGCCAGCGCCCGCATTATATTGGCTGATGTTGCAAGAAGGTGACGAAGTATTGGATTATCGCGAAGCACTGAAAGCTTTTCCTCAAACAAATCGGTTAACTCATGAGCAAGGCGGTGATCACCGGTTTATTGAATTCGAGCGATTTACGGAAGAAATACTCCGTTTTGCTGAAATAATAATCGACTAAAACACTGCTTTTATTGGACTATTTCACTCTAGGTAAAACCAGTGATAGACTCTAGTCATCTAATTTACTCTCGAATGCGATATGAAGAATCAACCCTATCTCGCATGATCAACTTGGAAGAAAAACACCCATGTCTGCAAAAGAATATAACGCTGGATCGATAGAAGTTCTGAGTGGCTTAGAGCCTGTACAAAAACGTCCTGGAATGTACACGGATACCACCCGCCCTAATCACCTTGGGCAAGAAGTTATCGATAACTCAGTTGATGAAGCCTTAGCAGGTCATGCGGATCGCATAGAAGTTATTCTTTATAAAGACGGATCTTTGAGTGTAGAAGACAATGGACGAGGCATGCCCGTTGATATTCATCCAGAAGAAGGGGTGTCTGGTGTCGAACTGATTCTGACCAAACTGCATGCCGGTGGTAAGTTTTCTGGTGATAATTACCAATTTTCTGGTGGTTTGCATGGTGTGGGTGTATCGGTTGTAAATGCCTTATCGACTTCATTAGAGGTTTGGGTAAGACGTAATGGTATTCAATACCATATTGGTTTTGAAAACGGTTTTAAAACCTCTGATTTGAAAGAAATAGGTACCGTTGGCAAGAAAAACACAGGAACAAAAGTAAAGTTCACTGCGGATGTATCCTACTTTGATAGTCCAAAATTCTCTTTATCCCGTCTTAAGCATTTATTAAAAGCCAAAGCGGTATTGTGTTCTGGTTTGCATGTGGTTTTTATTGACCAAAGCGGCAGTGAAGAAGTTCGTGAAGAATGGTTTTACCAAGATGGTCTAAAAGATTATCTAGCACTGGCAAACGAAGGTTTTGTCTTATTGCCAGAAACGCCTTTTATCGGTGGTTTAACGGAAAAAACACAGGGGGTAGATTGGGCTGTGCAATGGCTACCGGAAGGTGGTGAACTCGTTACTGAAAGTTATGTCAACTTGATCCCAACAGCTCAAGGCGGTACACACGTTAATGGTTTACGAACGGGTTTGCTGGAAGCCATTCGCGAGTTCTGTGATTTCCATAATCTGTTACCTCGCGGAATCAAATTAACAGCAGAAGATGTTTGGGATCGTTGTAGCTACGTTTTATCCGCCAAAATACAAGAGCCTCAATTTTCAGGACAAACCAAAGAACGTTTGTCTTCTCGTCAGGTTGTTGCCTTCATTTCTGCCACGGTTAAGGACTCATTTAGTCTGTGGCTGAACTCGCATGTTGACGATGGTAAGCAAATTGCTGACATTGTTATCAACAGTGCGCAAAAACGTTTGAAAGCCAGTAAAAAAGTGGTTCGCAAAAAAATCACTCAAGGCCCTGCATTACCGGGTAAATTAGCGGATTGTTCAGGTCAAGACTCCACTCGAAGCGAACTTTTTTTGGTGGAGGGTGATTCCGCTGGTGGTTCTGCTAAACAGGCTCGTGAAAAAGATTTTCAAGCAATTTTGCCATTACGCGGTAAGATTTTGAACTCTTGGGAAGTGGATTCTGGTCAGGTGCTAGCCTCCCAAGAAATCCACGATATCTCTGTCGCCATTGGCGTTGACCCAGGCGATGATGATTTAAGTGGCCTTCGTTATGGCAAAGTTTGTATTTTGGCCGATGCCGATTCGGACGGTTTGCACATCGCAACATTGATTTGTGCTCTGTTTGTTCGACACTTTCCAGCCTTAGTGAATAACGGACATGTCTTTGTTGCTATGCCGCCTTTGTATCGAATCGATCTTGGCAAAGAAGTGTATTACGCCTTAGATGACGAAGAAAAAGACATCACTTTACATAAAATCGCTGCTGAAAATAAACGTGGAACACCAAACGTACAGCGCTTTAAAGGCTTGGGTGAGATGAACCCATCACAACTACGTGAAACGACCATGGCGCCCGATACACGTCGTTTGATACAGCTAACAATGGAGGACAAACCAGATACAGACGAGCTGCTTGATAAATTGCTTTCTAAGAAACGAGCGGGGGATAGAAAGAGCTGGTTAGAAACATACGGAAATTTAGCGATAGTTGATTAGTCCAAATATCTTTGTCGTTTAATAGCGAGTACCGCTAAAATATACCGTATAGTTTAATTAAAAATAGCCTAATCAAATGGAAATGAATGAATGTCTGAAATGAAAGACGATGATGTGATCAGTGAAGAAGTCCTTTATGAAAAAATCGACCACTATTTGATGACATTCGGAACGGATAGATCACTATTGTGTGTGTCTGAATTGGACGGGTTTTTAACAGCATTGGGTTGTTCAGTACAAGAGTTGGAACCAGACCTTTGGCTAAATGCTATTTGGGGAGCGGACGAAGACCAGCCTAAGTGGGACTCTACAGAACAAGAAGATGAGTTTTTGAGTCTTATCTTGATCATGTATATGGAGACGATGAATAACTTATTATTCGGCGATTTTTATCCTGTCTATTTAGAACAAGAAATAGACGGTGAATTTAATATTCTCGTCGAAGAATGGTGTGTTGGTTTTATTCGAGGAGCAAAGCTTATTGGAATTGGCTTATCTGGCGATAGAGAATTCTTTGATGAAGTGCTAGCGCCAGTGCGTTTGTTCGGTACAGAAGCAGGTTGGGATAAAGTTCAAGTGATGCAGGATGAAGAAGTTACTTTCTGGCGCGAAATGTTAGAACCTTCGATACTACGCTTGGTTAAGCATTTTCATCCGGAAATACAAACCGATACCCAGAGTGTGGAAACCCGCATACTCCATTAATTATTCGCGAACTTTCCATCATAAAAAATACAAAAAAAACCGTGATTGAAGTGACCCCCAATAGTTGGA
>NZ_JAMB01000022.1 GCF_000521805.1 Marinomonas ushuaiensis DSM 15871 | reverse complement strand
CACTTCAATGTGTCCGGTTTTTTTATGTTTTTAATTTAGTTATTTGCCACTGTTAAAGTGTCAACTCTAAATTAACGAGCTCGGTAAACGATACGGCCTTTTGACAAGTCGTAAGGTGTTAGCTCTACTTTTACTTTGTCGCCTGTCAAAATACGGATGTAATTTTTACGCATTTTTCCAGAGATATGAGCAATTACTACGTGTCCGTTTTCTAACTCGACACGGAACATGGTATTAGGCAACGTATCAATGATAGTGCCCTCCATTTCTAAGCCTTCTTCTTTTGCCACAATATGTGTCCTATGGTGTTTACTTATATTATTTAGTAGACGCCGACCATGCCTTATTCGGAGGTCTACAGACAAAGAAAAAAAGTGTTTTTCTTTTGCCGATTGAGCGCTAAACAGTGAAATCATGATGCTTATTTAGCGACGTCTGAATTTTGATCGAGCATATTTTGCCTAAAAACTCAGCGTAAGGCAAACTAAGTTGCATTCTTATCTTATCTATTTTTACGCTAAATGCGTTGTTTTTGTGGTTTTTTACCAATATTTAAGAGTTCTGTGTTTTTTCTGGTCTCTGGAATTAGACGCTCTAAAGCGGATGAAAATGCCTCTCTTGGTATTAATTCAGCACCCAAAGAAAGTAAATGCTCTGACTCTACTTGGCAATCGATTAGATCAATGTTGCATTCTTTTGCTAGATCACAAAAAGCTTTTAAAGCAACTTTAGAAGCATTAGGCGCAAGTGAGAACATAGATTCACCAAAGAAAACATTCCCCATAGCGACACCGTAAAAACCACCTACCAAAATCTCATCTCGCCATATTTCAATGGAATGTGCGTAACCTAATTTATGCAATTCTATATAGGCGTTTTTGATGTCGTTTGAAATCCAAGTGCCTTCTTTGTCTGCTCGCAGCGCAGCGCAATGATGGATGACAGATTCAAATTCTTTATTGATTGAAAAATACCAAACTTCTCTTTTAAGCGCTTTTTTAAGGGATTTTGATTCATGGAATTTATCTGGTTGCAAAACGCATCGTTGTTCAGGGTGCCACCATAAAATAGGATCTGGGTCACTAAACCAAGGGAAAAAGCCTTTGCTATAAAGGTGAATTAATCGTGTTGAAGATAAATCACCACCAATAGCGGATAAACCTTCTGGGTCTTGTAGTGCTTTATGTGGATCTGGCGTGTCGTAAGGTGACTCGGTAAGTAATATTAGTTCGTGTTTTCCATCTTCTAGCTCAGACATTTAGTAGTGATTACCTTAATTAAGTATTGATAGCCTATTAGGTTTATGCAGATTAATTATAAGTTTTTTATCGTTAAAGACTATCTCTGAATGTTTTTTATAAATAAAGCTAAAGAATATTTTTCACGTTCCGATATTTGAATTAAGGATAAAAAAGCGTATGGTTTGCGAGTTGCTGACACATTTACGTTCATACTTCCTTACAATGTGCATGAATATTCTAAATAAATTGTAGTTTTACATCATTCTTGGTCGGTTTTTGATCAAAGTGTGGTTTAAAATGAAAAAAAATAGAAGAAAAGTGCAAGGAGTACTTGACCAGTGGTGGATAACTTGGTTTTAATCAAGGCAGTCCTAAAACGGTAATTCGAAACGCTAGTTGAATTCGGTATTGGGAACTACAGAACGATTTGCTTTTTTGGCTATTGTCATGAAAGTGAAACTGAAGGGTTTTAAGATACATGAATCGTTGATTTAACAACGTTTCTTGAATGAATAAGAAATTTCAAATGGTCTACAAGACCACATTATATAATATAAAGGGGAATCTTGAATGAAAGCGACTAAACTTGCTTCTATCTTCGCGGTAACTGCTGTTGCAGCTGCTGTTTCTACAACTACTTTTGCTGCTGAAGCTGTTTTTTCTGGTGAAGCTGGTGTTGAGTATGTAATTACTGATGGCACTAATGAGCTTGACGGTACTGACCTTGGGGAATTAGAGCTTAGTGTTGACACTGGTGTCGTTTACGCTGAACTTGAAATTGGAACTAGTGGTACTGATGAAGGTACAACTATCGGAATGGAGAAGTTGTACGTAAAACAAGGTGCTGTATCTTTTGGTCGTTTTGATGGCTCTTTAGCAACTGGTTCATTCATGGGTATGGATGAAATTGGTTACACTGGTGTTGATTTGAACACAACCGAAAGTGGTGATACAGACAATACTGGCATTCGTTACGCAGTAACTCCTGAATTGACTGTTTCTGTTGAGTCTACAACCTCTACTGCAACTGACGATTCTGATATCGGTGTTGCTTTATCTTATGTTGCTGATATGGATGGCTTTAAAGCTGGTGTCTCTGGCGGTTCAGTGGGTGATTCTAGCTCTGTAAACGTAGGCGTTCAAACAACTATGGATGCTTTGACTCTTTCTGTTAACTATGGTGTTGGTGAGCTTTCAGGAGCTGATGCATCTGAAGTGGGTTTCTCTGTAGCATTAGCTGCATCTGAAGCGCTTACTTTGACTCTTCAAGTTGCTAATGATTTAGAAGCAGAAGAAACTGGTACTTACTTCATCGGTGAGTACGCTGTTGGTGACTTGACTTACTACGTAGAAAACTACACTGGTGACGGCGTAACTTATGATGATGGCATCACTAAAGTTGGTGTAACAGCTTCTTTCTAAGAGCTTTCTTTTATTAGGCTCTCTTGTGCCTAGAAAAGTATTCTTAGTGTAAAAGCGAAAGCCAGCCCTTTGGGCTGGCTTTTTTTATGGTAAGCTTAACGAACTTGTCGCTCTGTTTTTTAGAGTATGTATTTGTTTTGGTTAGCATAAAATAGGAAGGCGCGTTTTGTCAGAAAAAACGAGTGGGTCAGTACGCTCACCAATTTGGGAATTGTTTGCTAAGCAAGCGGCATTTATTGCGGCCTTGTTGTTTTTATTTTTTTTCGCCTTGGCGACTTTCACCTACCATTCTACGGATGCCGGTTGGTTTTATTCCGGTGCTGGACAAGCTGTTCAAAATTCCATGGGGCCAATCGGGGCAACCATTGCGGATTTAATGTCGGGTTTTTTTGGGTCTTTATTTTATTCTTTACCGCCTTTGTTTTTTTGGGTAGCTATTATTTTATGGCGCAACCCGCATTCTCTTCTTCCTGTTAATAATGCTTTGCTTTGTACATTAGGCAGTATTTTATATTTGTCTTTTGGTTCTGCTTTGTGTTTTTTGCATACTGTAGGTGAGCCGTCACTTCAATACGGTGCGGGTGGCATATTGGGTCATGGGCTTGGTAGCTTGCTGTACAGTTTTATTGGTTATGATGGCGCGACATTAGTTAGCCTAGCCTTGGTTATTTTATCTTTTACCTTATTGTCTCAAGTTCATTGGCTTGGGCTGATGGATCGATTAGGTGAGCTTGTTTATAAGTTCATTGTTCTGGTACGTCAAAAGCATGCCGATAGCCGAGAAGCCAAACTTAAGAAAAGAGCCATTGAAGCGAAACCGGTTCTCTCAAGCTCAGTTCACTCAAATTCAGTTAACTCAAATTCAATAGACACGCATTCGATAGAAGAGCTAGATGAAGCCGAAGAGCCTGCATTTATTCGTAAAAGAAGAAAGGCGATTGCTTCAAAAGCCATAGGCAAAAACGAACTTTCAGATACGGCATCTATTGGTAAAGATTACTCTGATCCATCTTCCGAAGAATTGGCAGAAGATAAAAAATCTAAATTTAGTTTGTCGTCACTCTTTTCAAGGTCTAAAGAGTTAGCGGCTAAGAAATCGAATAAATCATCAGAAGAGACTGTCGATCAACCGCATTTAGAGCCTAGTTTTGATGGATTAGATTCATTGTCTTCCAATGATAAAGACATTGATTTTGGCGATACACTTTATATTGAAGAGTCTTGGTCTGAACCATCTGATGATGTGCAGGCTCGTGATCTTCCGCCTAAAGAGCCTTCCGCGGTGACTAAAGTATCTTCTGCAGTGACTAAAGAGCAAGCAGACGCTATGTTGTTTGGTGGAGCAGCTTCTACAACTACATCTACATCTACAACTACGGCAGCGCATAAGCCAGCCTTTCGAACTTTATCGGAAGCGAAACAGTTAGATTCTCTTGGTGGGCCATCATCAAACGATGATGTAAATAAACGAGAAGGGAATGCTTACTCTTTACCGGATCGTGCTGTATTAACCAAGCCTAAGCCAAAGCAAGGTGGCTATTCGGAAGATGAATTATTGGCTTTGTCTGAATTGTTAGAGCAGCGTTTACAAGATTTTGGTGTGAAAGCCGAGGTTGTGGAGGTAAATCCAGGGCCAGTAATTACGCGTTTTGAAATTCAGCCTGCGCCGGGGGTAAAAGTCTCTCGAATCACGAATTTGGCAAAAGACCTCGCGCGCTCTTTAAGTGTGATGAGTGTTCGTGTGGTTGAGGTGATTGCAGGTAAATCCACGATAGGGATAGAAATACCCAATCAAGTCCGTGACACGGTGTATTTTGCTGAAGTCATAAATTGTGATGCCTACGATAACTCTTCTTCACCACTGACGTTGTCTCTTGGGCATGATATTTCTGGCGAACCCGTTGTCGTTGATTTGGCAAAAATGCCCCATGTTTTGGTTGCGGGTACAACGGGTTCTGGTAAATCTGTTGGTGTGAATGCCATGATTCTGAGTATGTTGCTGAAATCAACGCCAGATGAAGTACGCATGATCATGGTTGACCCAAAGATGCTTGAATTGTCCATCTATGAAGGCATTCCTCATCTTTTGACGCCAGTTATTACAGACATGAAAGACGCTGCGAATGGCTTGCGTTGGTCGGTTGATGAAATGGAACGACGTTATAAGTTAATGTCGAAACTTGGCGTGCGTAACATTGCTGGTTATAACAAAAAAGTTCGTGACGCGATTGACGCTGGTAAGCCAATTGAAGACCCTTTGTGGCAGCCTGAAATGGCGATGTTTTCCGAGGATGGTGTGGCACGAACGGTTCCTCACTTAGAGCCTTTGCCCTATATCGTTATTGTCGTAGACGAGTTTGCGGATATGATGATGATAGTCGGTAAGAAAGTAGAAGAGTTAATCGCTCGTATTGCTCAGAAGGCGCGTGCGGCGGGTATACATTTGATTTTGGCGACACAACGACCTTCAGTGGATGTTATAACCGGTTTGATTAAGGCTAATATTCCAACCCGTATGGCGTTTCAGGTTTCGTCGAAAATTGATTCTCGTACTATTTTGGATCAAGGTGGCGCTGATCAATTATTAGGGATGGGGGATATGTTATATCTTCCCGCTGGGCTGCCTACACCCATTCGAGTTCATGGTGCTTTTGTTTCTGATGAAGAAGTTCATGCTGTTGTAGAAGAGTGGAAATTACGTGGCGAGCCTGAATACATTAATGATGTCGTTGTTAACCCAGAAGACTTAATGTCGGGTGATGACAGTGAAGATAAAGATGCGCTTTATGACGATGCTGTGAAAATTGTCATTGAAACGCGTAAAGCGTCTATTTCGTCTGTTCAACGTAGACTAAAAATAGGTTACAACAGAGCGGCAAATTTAGTCGAAGCGATGGAAGCGGCAGGTTTGGTTGGCCCAATGGGAACCAACGGACAGCGCGATATTTTAATTCCAGAGTAGTTATTTTCGTATGTCTGTTTTTAGGAGAATTTTTTTGATTAATAAATTAGTTGCTGTGTGTGTATTTATTCTTGCTACTGGTTTTCAGGCGGCGGTGGTTCAAGCTGAAACCGTTGATGTGGTTGAAAACCTTCTAGAGCAGAATCGAAATATTGAAGGTGAGTTTCATCAAGTTACCTATGATGAAAAAGGTAAGCAGTTGCAAGTCAGTGACGGTATTTTTCTTTTAGCGAAACCGAATCAATTCTTTTGGGACAGTGTGACGCCGTTTGCGCAGCGTATTGTTTCGGATGGTAAAACCATTACTGTGTGGGATATCGATCTAGAGCAAGCCACTCAAAAGCCTTTATCTGGCGCTGTGGGTAATTCTCCAGCGGCATTATTGGGTCAACCAGCGGCAGACGTGTTGCCTCATTATATTGTGACGACGTTGGGCAAAGAAGCGTTTCGTTTGGCCCCTAAAGATGACCAAGGTCTGTTTCAAAGTTTGACCTTGGAATTTGAAAATAAAGTCATCAGCACCATGAAAATTTTGGATGCATTAGGTCAAACGACTGTTATTGAATTTAAAAATGTTGAAACACATGATGGTGTTACCAAAGATAACTTTATTTTAGGTTTGCCTGATTACGTAGATGTGATTGTAGAAGGTCAGTAATGAAAGATCTTTTCTCGGATGCCCCAGCAGAGGCTTATCAGCCTCTCGCTGCTAGAATGCGACCAGCCAGTCTTGATGATTACATCGGGCAATCGCATTTGGTTGGACCGGGAAAACCGTTACGCAGAATGGTGGAAACAGGCAACTGTCATTCTTTTATCCTTTGGGGGCCACCGGGTGTTGGTAAGACAACCTTCGCTCAGCTGTTGTCCCATGCGCTTGATGCTCAGTTTATTGAAATATCTGCTGTAATGTCTGGTGTAAAAGAAATCCGTGCGGCGGTTGATCAAGCCAAACAATTGCGCATGATGAACGGTACGCAAACCGTATTGTTTGTTGATGAAGTGCATCGATTTAATAAATCCCAACAAGATGCCTTTTTACCCTTTATTGAAGATGGCACTTTTTTGTTTATTGGTGCTACGACTGAAAATCCTGCTTTTGAATTAAATTCTGCCTTGCTGTCGAGAGCCCGTGTTTACCGTTTAAAAACACCCACGGTAGAAGAGGTTCAGCTTGTATTGGTTCGCACCTTACAAAATCATGAAAAAGGTATTGGTAATGATCTTCAAGGAAATGCTTCTCAGAAAAATGCTTTTCAAATAGATGACTATTTTCTTTCTGTTCTAGCGCAAGCGGCCGATGGTGATATTCGTCGTGGTTTAAATTTCTTAGAAATCTTATCAGATCTCGTTGAGCCTGGTAGTAAGGTGACGCAAGAGCAGTTAGAAGATGTGTTAGGTGGTAGTGTTCGTCGTTTTGATCGTAAAGGCGATGTTTTTTATGATCAAATTTCAGCCTTTCATAAATCGGTTCGTGGCTCTTCGCCTGATGGTGCCTTGTATTGGATGGCGCGAATGCTAGATGGCGGTTGCGATCCTTTGTATATCGCACGACGTTTATTGGCGATTGCCTCAGAAGACATTGGTAATGCTGATCCAAGAGCCTTGCAAGTTGGCTTGAATGCGTGGGATGTTTTTGAGCGTGTTGGCCCAGGTGAAGGGAATCGAGCCATTGCTCAGGCTGCGGTTTATATGGCTTGCGCGCCGAAAAGTAATGCGGTTTATCAGGCGTTTAATCAAGCCATGTCTGATGTTGCCGCTCAGCCAAGCTACGAAGTCCCCGTGCATCTGCGAAATGCACCTACGTCGTTAGCCAAAAGTATGGGGCACGGTGATGAATACCGTTATGCTCATAATGAAGATAATGCTTATGCCGCTGGTGAAAATTATATGCCAGAAGAATTGGCCAATATGCGTTATTATCAACCAACAGATCGTGGTTTAGAGAAAAAAATCACTGATAAATTGGCTTGGTTATCTGATTTAGACAGTCAGAGTTTGCGTCAACGCTATGATGATTGATTAAGATAAGACGATTTTTTGCAAAAAAAAACGTCACCTCAAAGGAACAGAAAATGATGTATTTTATGATTGCGATTGGCGGCGCTTTTGGTGCTTTGAGCCGATATGGCATGACAAGATGGATTAACAGTTACTGGCAACATCATTTTCCATTCGCCACTATGTTTATTAACGTACTTGGTTGTGTCTTGATGGGGGTTGCATTTGTAATCATTAGCGAACGCATGCCAACACTGGAACCTTACCGGCCTTTGATTATGGTGGGCTTTTTAGGTGCATTTACAACCTTTTCTACTTTTTCTTTGGAAATAATCTCACTTATCAGCATGCAAGCTTGGCTAAGTGCGATAAGCTATTTATTATTGAGTTGTGTTTTGGGTATCGTTGGTCTCGCTGTTGGTATGGCGATGACACGCTTTTTTTAACCCATTCTTATACTCAGATCAAACTCATTTTTTATTACATTGTTAAAGGATATTGTTGCAGAGATGTTAGACATTAAAGCATTGCGAGCTGACCCAGAGGCCATTGCGGCTCAACTTAAAAAGAAAGGCTATGAATTGGATGTGGCCGCATTTTCTTCCTTAGAAGAGCGCCGTAAAGCCATTCAGGTAGAAACAGAACATCTGCAACAGACTCGTAATTCTGTATCCAAAGAGATTGGTCAGGCGATGAAGTCTGGCGATAAAGACAAAGCGGCAGAGCTGAAAGCACAAACCGCGACATTGGGCGATGATCTAAACGCTGCGAAAGAGCAGTTAGCAGACGTTCAGTTTGCGATGGATTCTTTGTTAGAAGGTATTCCAAATCTTCCTCACGCTTCTGTGCCAGAAGGCAAAACAGAAGACGACAATATTGAAATTCGTCGTTGGGGTGAACCAAAAGCATTTGAATTCGAACCAAAAGATCACGTTGATCTAGGTGAAGCCATGCAAATGCTGGATTTTGAAGCTGCGGTAAAAATTACCGGTTCGCGTTTTGCGGTTATGCATTCTGATTTGGCACGGCTACATCGTGCGCTTACTCAGTTCATGATCAATACTCATGCTGATGTGCACGGTTATACAGAAGTGTA
This sequence comes from Marinomonas ushuaiensis DSM 15871, assembly GCF_000521805.1. Lineage (GTDB taxonomy): Bacteria > Pseudomonadota > Gammaproteobacteria > Pseudomonadales > Marinomonadaceae > Marinomonas > Marinomonas ushuaiensis. Next base: position 28,936 of record NZ_JAMB01000022.1, on the reverse strand, counting down.
TGTGCCGTATTTGGTAAATGCGCATTCACTAAAAGGAACAGGGCAGCTGCCTAAATTTGAAGCGGACCTTTTCAAAGTGCCTGTCGACAAAGACAGCGGAAATAACGATCTTTATTTGATCCCAACAGCAGAAGTGCCTGTTACCAATTTGGTGCGTGATGACATTCTAAATGATGCAGATCTTCATAAAAAATTCGTAGCTCATACACCATGCTTTCGAAGTGAAGCGGGCAGCTATGGACGTGATACGCGCGGTATGATCCGTCAGCATCAGTTTGAAAAAGTTGAGTTGGTGCATGTTTGTCGCCCTGATCGCTCTGAGGAAGTACTTGAGGAGCTTGTGGGCCATGCAGAATCCATCTTGCAGAAGCTCGAACTTCCTTACCGTACTGTGATTTTGTGCGGTGGTGATCTTGGTTTCTCTGCTCATAAAACTTACGATATTGAAGTTTGGTTGCCAGGCCAAGGTAAATACCGTGAAATTTCTTCTTGTTCTAATATGTGTGATTTCCAAGCGCGTCGTATGCAAGCTCGCTGGCGTAACCCTGAAACAGGCCGTCCAGAATTGGCACATACCTTGAATGGTTCTGGGTTAGCGGTAGGCCGTACCTTGGTTGCTGTATTGGAAAACTATCAGAACGTTGATGGCAGTGTGCGCGTTCCTGATGTGTTGATTCCTTACATGGGTGGTAAGACTTTATTGAAAAAAGCGTAATTTACGCTTTCGAATAAAAAAGCCTCTCAACGAGGCTTTTTTATTCTCTATAGACAGTAGTGGGCAGTAAATATTATGACGGGTAAGGTCTATTTAATTGGCGCAGGACCAGGTGATCCTGAGTTACTAACAATGAAGGCGCATCGCTTATTAGTCCAAGCAGATGTGGTTTTGTACGATCGTTTAGTAGGAAAAGAAATCATTGAGCTGATTCCTGAAACGGCTGAAAAAATGTATGTGGGAAAGGCGAAATCATTGCATAGTCTTCCTCAAGACGAAATAAACAGCTTGTTAGCGGCTAAGGCAAAAGAAGGCCACATGGTGGTTCGTCTGAAAGGCGGAGATCCTTTCATTTTTGGGCGAGGCGGTGAAGAGCTTGAAGAGCTAATCGAAGAAGGCGTACCTTTTGAAGTGGTTCCCGGTGTGACCGCGGCAGCAGGTTGTGCCGCTTACGCTGGCATTCCGTTAACTCATCGTGATTATGCGCAATCAGTTCGATTTTTAACGGGGCATTTGAAAGACGGTACAACGGATCTTCCTTGGGAAGAATTGGTTCATCCGGCGCAAACTTTAGTGATTTACATGGGGTTAACCGGTCTTAAAGACATCAGTCTGTCTTTGATGAAATTTGGTATGAAACCAACTATGCCGGTCGCTATTGTTGAAAAAGGCACCACGAAAGAGCAGCGAGTTTTTACTTCAACGATTGAAGATGTTTACGATGTATCAATCAAAAATGAAGCGAAATCTCCTGCGCTACTCATTATTGGTGACGTTGTGACGCTGCAAGAAAAGCTGCAATGGTATGGAAAGTCTTAAGACATTCGTTTTTTGATTTTATAGGCAATTAGCAGGTTTTGGTAGACCTGCTATTTTTGCCGCTAATTTTGGTGGGCTACCCGGGAAAAGGGTCATAAGGTAAATGCTACGGCCTTTTTCTACGCCGAGTTTTTTGTTGACGGCTTTGACCAAAGGTCGCATTGCTGGCGAAACTTCAAATTCTTGATAAAACTCTCGCAACAAATAAATGATTTCCCAGTGGGCGTCACTCATTTCTACATCGACATCTTTTGCTAAATGCTCAGCCAATTCTGGCGTCCAATCTTGCAAGTTCAGTAAGTAGCCTTCACCGTCTAATGCAACCGTATGGTTTGTCATTGTCGTTACCAGCTTATGTTTGTGTTGGCTGAAAAAGTCATATCTACCCATTCTTCGTCTGATAGCGGAATGCCAATATTAGAAGGCAATCCATAAGCGTTAGCATCACTTTGAAGGTAATAAAGCTCGATTTCTTTTTTTTCAATCAACTGGTTTAGTGCGCTGGGAAAAGCGTCAGGTTGCTGGGTACGCAAAAAACCTTCCTCAATGAGAAGGATTTGGTCACCAGCTTGTACGCTGTCTTGCCATGTTGTTTCCAGTGTTGATGGATAGGCAAGTTGATTGATTTGGTGAAGTCGCATAATTTAAAACCGAAAGTTAAAACTGAAAGTCAGTACCAAAAAAATTAAAACCGAAAAACCTGTTGATAGTCTGAAAACATTGCTTGCCATTGAATTTTATCAAGTGATGTGACGCCTTGCCAAGAGGTCTCTGTATTAGCCCAACTGCTGTCTTTTTCAATGAAGATGTTTTCTATGTCGTAAAACTCTAAACCGTCCAGAAGCTTATGAAGGTTTTTACCTTGCTCTATGGTTGGGCTTTGCTCACTGGTTAAAATAGAAAGTGCGGCACCAGAAAGGCAAAGGTCAACGGGTTGTTCGAATGTGGCTAATACCAAAGCAAGGTCAAGGCCTTCTTTGCAGGCTAAGCTTGAGTATGGGCTGCTGTTTAGGTGAATTAAAGTATGTTTCATGTGTTTACCTAAACTGGATAACTTTGTTGGTGGTGCTCATTAGGTCGACCAAAGTGCCTAGGCCTTCTAATTGAAACTGTTCCGCTAAAGTGTGTTGCTCTAGCTCATAACGGTGGCTTTCGCTTTCGCTAATAATGCCACGGCGAACAGCGGCGGCGATGCAAAGATACAAGGGTACATTTTGTTCTTTGGCTATTTCTTGCCAGGCTTTCGTAATGTTTATTTCATCTCTTGGTGGCTGTGCGACTTGATTACCAATCAGTACGGCGTCTTCATAGAAAAACACGCCTTTTATGCAATTTGGATATTTACTGGTAGCGGCTTTAATAAAGCGAAGGGCAGTGTTGCATGCCTTGCTTTGATAAGGCGAACCTGTAATGAGTAAAGTGTATTGCATTAAAAATAGCCTTTGATGAAGCAATTCTGATGAAATAAGTGCGATAAATAGATTGGCAAAGTTTACACATAAAAAAGGCCGCAGTCAGCGGCCTTTTTATTTTCGTTCTATTAAACAATACAATGTTTTGGGAGCTTACTCGTCGCGAGCCATACCAAGCAAAGATAAAATGCTTAGGAACATGTTGTATAAAGAAACATACAAGTTCACGGTTGCAATGATGTAATTCGTTTCACCACCACGTACGATTTGGTTTGTTTGCAGCAAAATGATAGCTCCAGAGAACAAAGCAAAACCCGCTGAGATAAATATTTGCAATGCAGGCATTTGAACAAAGAAGCCAGCAATGACAGCAAACAATAAAACGAAGAAACCAACAGTGATGAATCCGTTAAGGAAACTGAAGTCTCTTTTTGAAACCAATGCATAAGCAGATAGGCCCATGAAGGACAAGCCTGTGATGCCTAATGCTGACATGATTAAACTTCCACCACCAGGCAACGTTAAATACATGCTTAAAATAGGGCCAAGAGTTAATCCCATAAAACCAGTCAAGGCAAAAACACAAAGTATGCCTAAAGAACTGTTTTTGAATTTATGAGTGAGGAAAAGTAAGCCATAAAAACCAACTAAGGTAAGGATCAGACCTGGATGAGGCCAGTTCATTGATACGCTTAATCCAGCAATTAATGCACTGAACAAAAGAGTTAGTGATAAAAGTCCGTATGTATTGCGAAGCGTTTTATTTGCCGTTTGTGACGATTGTGTCGAAAGGGCTTCTGTGTAACGCATGGTGATTACTCCTTCTAAGTTTATAACCATTACTACGACATAATATGCGGTTGAAAGTTTCAAACTTCAAGCTTCATTTTTATCTAGGTGAAGAAAATGAGAAAAAATAACCTGTATATGGAATGTTTTATGGATTTTTCTGGTTGATGTCGCGCTTTATCGTTAGGGTCATACAGAAGGAATTACGATCATAAGATTGGTTTTTTACTAAAACGCACAGAAATAAGTAGGGTTATTTTGCTAAGTTCTTGTTGAAGGTTATCGTGCTTATGGAGATGGCTTTTGATAGACTATCGAGCTAATTATGCGAAGCGAGGTTTATGTTGGATAACGACTATATATTGCCGATATCATTTTCAACGGCAGCCCAAATTGGCTTAGAAGAAACAGTATTACTGACGTTTCTAAAACAGCAAGCCTATCTTGTGAATTCGAATGTTTTACGAGTTGATATGAGTCAGTTAAGCGCACAGTTATCATTTTGGACTGTTCCTATTCTCATGCGTTTATTGACTAATTTGCAGATGAGTCAGTTGCTCAGTTTTCAGCGCCAAGAAAAAGTGCTAGAAATTCACTTAGCGTCGGCACAAAAAACAGCGCAAGCGATTCAACCCGCAACAGAGCAGGAATCACAAAACGACGCTTTGATGAGTAAAATGGATCGATTGCATAAAGCGTCTCGAGAAAAGCCTGAGAAATTCACCCCTCAGCCAAAAACGTATTCAGCGAAACAGCCGGCTCGTCAATATGATGCGCCTTCTTATTCAGGGATAAATCAGCGGTCTGTGAGTAATGGTCCATCAGGAAATGCTCACCCAGTCGTAAATGATCGTCGTGGTGTGACAGATTTTGATTTATATTTAGAGCAAAAAGAGCGAGCTAGACAGCCAGATCAATGGCAACCAGAAGAAGCAACACTTGAACAAATTGCGCAATCTGGTGTGACTCGTGAATTTGCCTTGTCTTTGCAAGCAGAATTTTTATTAAGAATCAAAGAGCAACGTAAAAACGTTAGAACTTGGAACAGCGAATTTTTTAAATACGTAAAACGTCAGTGGCAGTACAAACAATCGGATCGGTCTTCATATGAAGGAACCTCAGGCAGTTCAAAATTTACTAAAACCTCTAGAGAGCAAGTTAGCGACGCCCTCACAAACATACACGACACAGACTGGTGAGTTTGGGCAAACGAGTCGTGAATCAGGTCCAACGGAAGCGGAGCAACAAACACGTGTTTTAGTAAACATGCTGTTTGCTCGTTTTAAAGCGATTTATACTCATAAATTTGCTTCGGCTTATAGTAATCCTGATGAGGTGAAACTGGCTAAGCGTGAATGGGCGATTGCTTTAAAAGGGTTCCAAGAGCCATTGTTAGCGTATGCTGTTGAGCGTACTAAAGAAGTGTATGCGTGGCCGCCGACGATTTCTGAATTTTTAAAATTAATTAGTACCGCTTACAAGGCTTATGGTTTAGCGGATCCTCGTTCAGCCTATCTTGAAGCTTGTTCTTGTCGTTCAGATCCATTGAGTTATAAATGGAGTCATCCTGCGGTGTTTTTTGCTGGATCTCAGGCCGGCTGGTACAAGCTTAAATCAGAAGAAGAGCGCGTCTCTTGGCCTTTATTTGAACAAAGTTATTTGAAGGTTGTTGATAGGGTTATTGCTGGCGAGCGTTTGGTTATACCGAAAGTGATTATGATAGAAGATAAATTGACACTGGGTGTTCCAGATTTGACAAGTAAAATTGCGAAAGAGTTATCCATAGAAGAAGCAGAAGTTGCCGCTTTACTGTATTACACGCAAAAAACGTATGGAACGGGTGTGCGCCAACGCTACAGAGAAATTAGCCAAAAGAAACTAGAGAATATGGGTTATAAAGAAAAATTACCAGAATAAAGTAATCAATAAGTTTTCTGATAAAAATGCGGATTATTGGTTTGTGTTGATAAAAGAGATAAGAAATGATGTCTACTAGGAATTACGTAGTGCATAGAGGATTTTGGTGAGATGGTTATGTTAAAAGTATTGATCGTTGATGACCATGATATGGTCAGCCAAGGTATTAGTCGCGTATTGCAAGACGTTCAATGGGTTGAGGTAGTCGGTGTTGTTCACAATGGCGAAAATGCTATAGCCCAGTCTAGAATTTTACTTCCTGATATCATTTTAATGGACGTTCATATGCCGGGTATTGGTGGTTTGGGCGCAACGAAAGAAATTAAACGTATTTTACCGAAAACCAAGATCATTGCTTTATCTGCATTAGACGATAATCTTTACCCTGTGAAATTATTAGAAGCAGGTGCTTCTGGTTATCTAACCAAAGGAACAAATACCTCGGAACTGTTGGAAGCCATCGAAGTCGTTTCAAAAGGTGAGCATTACATTTCTAAAAGTATTGCTCAAAAAATGGCCCTGTCTAAGTTTTCCATTGATGAGCAAGGTTCTCCATTGGGGCAGTTATCCGATAGAGAGCTGCAAGTAGCGCAAATGATTGTGGATTGCAAAAAATCCAGTGAAATTGCCGATCAGCTAAATGTCAGTCCTAAAACCGTGAGTACATACCGCACTCGTATTTTTACAAAGCTAAACATCGAAAGTGATGTAGAGCTTATTCATCTAGCGGTACGCTACAGCGTTCTTGGTATGGGCTAGGCAAGAGACGAGGTTTGTTTGAGCCATTCTGAATTTGATCCTAAACATTTTGTTAGCAACTTAACAACTCGTCCCGGCGTTTATCGCATGTACGATGATAAAGGTGTGTTGTTGTATGTGGGAAAAGCTAAAAACCTAAAAAATCGTGTTGGCAGTTATTTTAGAGCGACAGGCTTAACGACCAAAACCATGGCCTTGGTTGGACGTATTCATACGATTGAAATTGCAGTAACTAAAAGCGAAACAGAAGCTTTATTACTTGAGCAAACCCTCATCAAGCAGCATCGACCTCCTTACAATATTCTGCTTAGAGACGATAAGTCTTATCCGTATATTCTTTTATCCAATCATCAACATCCAGCTTTATTGTTCCGACGTGGTGATAAAACAGACAAAGGCACTTTGTATGGTCCTTTTCCTAGTGGTGGGGCGGTAAAAGAAAGCCTGAACACCATGCAAAAGGTATTTAAAGTTCGTCAATGTGAAGATTCTACTTATTCCAATCGATCACGACCTTGCTTGCAGTATCAAATTAAGCGTTGTTCTGGGCCTTGTGTTGGATTAATCACTGACGAAGAATACGACTCAGACGTCCGTCATGCGCGAATGTTCCTGCAGGGTAAAGACCAAGAGCTTACCGCTGAAATCACTTCGCAGATGAGCGCTGCTGCCGCAGATATGGAATTCGAGCGAGCAGCGGAATTACGTGATCAAGTGATTCAGCTTAAGCACATTCAAGAGCAGCAACATGTGTATGGTCAAACGGGGGACGCCGATGTTATTGCCTCTATCATTCAACCAGGCGCGTTGTGTGTTCATGTCATGATGGTTCGCAAAGGCAAAGTGATAGGCAGTAAAAGCCATTACCCAAAAATGCCAATAGAAATTACGGAAGGCGAGCTATTGTCGTCTTTTATTGCGCAGTTTTATCTTGGCGGTATTCAAGAGCTACCGAAAACGCTGATCGTCAGTCATGAGCTGGAAGACGGTGAGGCTTTAATCGAAGGCATTTTTGAAACCACACAGAAAAAAATTGAAGTGTTGAGCAGTGTCCGAGGTCAGCGTGCTCGCTGGTTAGATCTTGCCAAACTCAATGCTGAGCAAGGCTTGCAGGCGCGTTTATCAGACAAGCGAAATCATTTTAGTCGTGTGACTGCATTGCAAAAGCTTCTGGGCTTTTCTGAGCCGCCAAGTCATATGGAATGCTTTGATATCAGTCACTCAAGTGGCGAGGCAACGGTTGCGTCGTGTGTGGTGTTTGGCCCTGATGGACCAGATAAAAAACGTTATCGTTCATTCAATATAGAAGGTGTTGAACCGGGCGATGATTATGGCGCGATGAAGCAAGCATTAACCAGACGTTACAAACGTGTCAAAAGTGGCGAACTAGACGCGCCAGACGTTTTGTTGATTGATGGTGGTAAAGGCCAATTAACACAAGCGGAAGACGTTTTAAAAGAGTTGGGTTTGGTTAATATCTTTTTATTGGGCGTTGCCAAAGGCGACACACGCAAACCCGGCCTTGAAACGCTTTATATTGGCTCGAAAGAAGATGAAGTGGTTTTACCACCAGATTCATCGGCATTACACTTGATTCAACACATACGAGATGAAGCACACCGATTTGCCATAAAAACCCATCGTCGTAAAAGGGATAAAAAACGTCGTCATTCAGTATTGGAAGAGATACCAGGGATAGGGCCCAATCGACGTAAAGACTTACTTACTGCTTTTGGTGGCTACCAAGAACTTTCATCAGCGAGTCAGGAAGATATCTCAAAAGTGAAAGGAATCAGTGCTAAAAAAGCAGAAGAAATTTATTTATACCTCCATAAAAGTTAAGCTTGGAAAAGTTTTAACGTATTTGATGCATATAGCGTAATAATTAGGAATAAAATGAACATACCAAACATCTTAACGTCCGTACGTATTTTTATGATTCCTATCTTAGTGGCGGTTTATTATTTGCCATGGGAAGGGCGTTACTACACCTGTGCTGCTATTTTTGCTTTGGCAGCGATTACGGACTGGTTAGATGGTTTTCTAGCTAGAAAGCTTGATCAGACAACACCTTTTGGTGCTTTTTTTGATCCAGTGGCTGACAAGCTCATGGTGTCGATTGCCTTGGTCATGCTGGTGGCAAGTTATTCGAACCCTTTACTAACGATTGCGAGCGCTGTGATCGTTGGTCGAGAAATCGTTATTTCTGCACTGCGAGAATGGATGGCGGAAATGGGTAAGCGTGCAAGCGTTGCGGTTTCTTATATTGGCAAGTTAAAAACGACTATGCAGATGCTGGCTATTTTCATCCTACTAGGAAGTCGACCAGAGACATTGTTTGCTCATGTTGGTGAGGCGGTTCTGATCGCAGCAGCTTTGCTCACGCTTTGGTCCATGTATATCTACTTGAAAGCGGCTTGGCCTGAGCTGAGATCAAAAGAGTCGAACGAAAACTAAACAGATTGGAAAAAAAAGCCTAAGTTAGTTATTTATTTGGAATTTTCCCTTGACGTGAAAGCTCAAATACATAGAATAGGCACCGTCTTTTGAGACGCGGGAATAGCTCAGTGGTAGAGCACAACCTTGCCAAGGTTGGGGTCGCGAGTTCGAGCCTCGTTTCCCGCTCCAAAGATGAAAAGATTTCTGATTAGAGGCCGGATGGCAGAGTGGTCATGCAGCGGACTGCAACTCCGTTAACGCCGGTTCGATTCCGACTCCGGCCTCCAAAATCAGATATGCCCGGGTGGTGAAATTGGTAGACACACAAGACTTAAAATCTTGCGCTTAATAGGCGTACCGGTTCGATTCCGGTCCCGGGCACCATTTATGGTGCCTTTTTTTTCCCAAACATTCCAACCTCGTCAAACCCCCGTATTTCCTAGCTTTCAGCGCATTTATCTCAAGCCTCAAAAATCCAACTCTTGCTATTTTCTACTATCTTTTGCGTACAGACTGCACACCAAATTGCACACCAAATTTCACACTTACGGAGATAGAAGTTTAGTAACGGCATATAAGCATAAAGATGCATGGCGCGCACAATGCCTGATCGATGGAAAGAGAAAAGGTATGGCCTGGGCCAATGAACAAGAAAGGTTAGGGAACATGCGAACAAGTTGAGTTATTCATCTACGCAGCGACCAGAGCGAATGGAAACTGCGTATTTTTTAATGTTAATGTTTAAAAAACGAAATTCACTTTGTTTTAGTTACCGCTTTTAATACAAAATCGACAATTAAACTGACTGCGATTGGCCACCAAATAAACTCGTAAATTGCATACGCATTCAGCATTAGCGATGCTGCAGAGCTCAAAACCACAACAGGCCGCTTTGTGTTTAGCCCGCCTACAGCAAACAGTGCTAACAGCCCAGCAATTGGGTAAATGAGGTAATGCACTATATCCATGTTAAAGTCCCTTCTACTTATTCAGCTCTTTTTGAATTAATAGTTTTTCTTCGTTAGTGAAAAGTGTGTCTATTGTTTCTTTAATATTCGGCACTTTTAATAAATTTGCCACAGTGGAAGCGGCTATTGATCTAGATACTAGACGTTCATCCTTGTTCACAGCGCTAACTGTGCTTCTGTAAAGTTTGGCCAATTCAACCGGTCCAATAGTCAACGGGTTTACAGCCATGCTTGTTAGTTGGACTGCAGGCAGCATCCATCGGTATATTTTTTTTAATGACCGCCAATTCACTTGTGCATTGGTAAGCCGAGACTCGGCCACGATGCATGAAAAGCTTTCTTCGTACCTTTGTGACTGATATTCAATGTCTCTATGATCCATGCACTTATCTAACATTTCATTTAGAGTGGCTAGCTCTACTCGGGAATCACATAGTTCCTGCCTAACTTCCTTAAGCGTGTTTATGATGTCTTCTCGGTTGTTTGATCGCGACAGCACTATAGCCAAAAGCGGAGGGAGAGATATATTTAACCCCATAGATGGGGTGGACTTAACGTTCCAGGATAAATCGACTTGTTTATGCAGCTTATCAATAAATCCAGCCGCACTGTGTGGTATTCCCTTCATTAATGCAGGATTACTAAAGCATGTGCTTGCGCCGGATTGAATTGGCAACGCGTGGGCAAAATCAGCGACTGCATTAAGAGTGCTGTTATATTGTAAATTCAAGTTTTTATAATCGTCACTTATGAAATTACAGTTTGGATTAGTGCTTGTTAATATTTTTCCTTCACCTACCTGCACCAACTCGACAGCTGGCAAAAAATCAAAAGCATTGGCTATCTGAAAGGCCTTAAAAGAAGCTTCGTTTCTTATTCCTCTGTCTAGTCTTTCGTACCGTGAAAAATTTCCTTCATTCACCTTTATTGTTGGAATCAATACATCTACTTTCTCGTGAAAAAGTATTGCTCGTAGGGCAGTTTCAGCCGCTGCTAAGTCTGATCCGTGAGTGATTGGACCATCTATAATTCTGCCTAAAGCTGCTGCGCTATCAACATCGGTGAAACACCACGATGGAGCTGGATTTTTTATATATTCAACACTCAGTATCTTATAAAGATCCGCACCACTTGCCGGTAAACCAAATGTGGGAACATAAGGCGAAGTATTTTCACCGTTATTTATTGCCATATAAACTGGACTAGGGTGATTCATTGCCTGCTCCTTCAATGCAATTACTAATATGAACTATATTTTATCAATGCTTTTGCTGTGTAAAGCTGCTTTTAACGCATCATGCAACTGCTCAACGCGATCAGCCATGACATGTTGATGTGGTTCTGGGATTTCTGAGATATCAGAAAGAGAAATATTTTCTAACTCGATGAGAAGTTGCTGCAGGTGTTCCATTTGATCTCCTTGATGTAGTGATTGCTCTTTCCATGACCCGTTTTATCATTACACATTGAAATAGTATTTTGAATTGAAAACACAAAAAAAACAGCCCGTTTTAAATGTTGCACACCTAGTGCACACTTTTATTTATAACTTACTGAAAATTAACGATTAAAAGGTACTGGTCCCGGGCACCATTTATGGTGCCTTTTTTTATGCCTGAAATTTATCAAAGCGCCTAATTCTCTTCCGAAAGCTCTTATCTCGTTCATACCTTTCTTTCGATATTTTCGTAGCGTTACTCCAAATTGAACTTAGGATTTTTTCTCTGTATCTATAAGAAATTCACTATGCCACTACAAAAAGGCTTTTGGGGAAAGGAACCCGCGTTTGTTAATAGCTGTATTCAAACCTCTTGGTATCACTTTTTACCAAACTCCTTTATTCATGCTTCATGAATTGCTTTAAAGCGATTCTGATTAGTATTAGTGGGTATCAAAGCAAACGGTCTGGCCTAAATTGTTTGTTTTTGTGGGAGCTGATAATTTCAGCTATCCGCCTTTAGTTTATTTCTCTCATATAAGTTTAGATAAAAACTTTTACTTTGTTGTACTTTCTCAATACGTCTCATTTTCCGAGTGGACCGAAACCGAGGTTGAGCCGTCGAAGGCTGTGTCGATGTTGAAGGTGATCGGTCGGCAGCAGACTTGGCAGTCTTCTATGTATTCTTGGCTTTCATCTAGCACTTCTATCACGACTTCGATGCTTTCGCCGCAGTAAGGGCATGAAATGTCTGTTTCTAGTAATTCGCTCATTTGCACCTCTCATCTGGCTTTACGCGTATAAAGTTATTTGTACTTTAATCATAGGTAATAATTTATTTGTTAGCTTGCAGGTTATTCTGTTTGTTTTATAGCTTTTATATGAAAATCCACACTTTTATCGATCTGCTTTCGTTGTTTTTGTATAACACTGCTATGATTTGAGTTTCTAAGGTGAGGTGGTGTCATGATGAATTCTATTAAATACTTATCCGTTTTAGCGTTACCTGTGTTTTTATTTGGCTGTTCATCTGGATCTCATGTAATTACTGGTCAGCAGATGCCCGAGTTAGAAGCGGTCCAAGTTTCGGTGTTTGAAAATGCTCCGAGCTTTGATTATCAGGTCATTGGCGTAGTGACTGCATCGAGTGATGGTGGTTTTACCGAAGGTTCTAGACAAGAAAAAGCCACTGAGGAATTGAAGAAACAGGCGGCTAAGATAGGAGCGAACGGTGTTATTTTAGATGAAGTGACACAGTTGTCTTTTAGAAGTTTAGGAGCGGGTGTTGGTGTTAGTGCTGGCAGTAGTGGTGGATTGGGTGCTTCTATTGGTTCTGGTTTTTCTTTCCCGACCACTGAGACAAAAGGGACGGCGATTTATTATGAAGTTGAGGCTGTAAAATAGGCTGGGCTTTGTTCTTGTGTATTGTGCTGTCTATGATAGTAGTTTTTATATTGTGTTAAAAAATTAGTTGAGGCGAGTTATGTCAGAGTTGCAAGAAAAGGCAAAAGGTCGTCTTACGACTAGGACCGTTGCTATGCCGGGAGACACAAACCCTTCTGGCGATATTTTTGGTGGTTGGGTTGTATCGCAAATGGATATTGCCGCTGGGATATGCGCAGGGCAGCGTGCACAGTCTCGTGTTGTGACGGTAGCATTAGACGGGATGAGTTTTATTCGTCCTGTTAAAGTGGGTGATATTTTAGGTGTTTATACGACAGTAGAATCCGTCGGTCGTACATCAATGAACATTCTTGTTGAAGCTTGGGTGCGACGTGGTCGTATTGGACATCGTGAGAAAGTCACAGAAGGTATGTTCAAGTTTGTTGCGATTGATGAGACTGGAAAATCAACACCCATACCAAAAGAAGAAGATTTGCCAGATTACGTTAATCAAGGTTTTGATGATTAGTTGTTTGGATCAAATGGTCTAGGTTGAGTTGCTTAAGTGAAAAGCATTAGACGAAAAAAAAGCGATTACAAATGTAATCGCTTTTTTTATGTTGGTACCAGTAGGCGGACTCGAACCGCCACACCCGAAGGCAACGGATTTTGAATCCGTCGTGTCTACCAATTCCACCACACTGGCCTTGAAAAAGGTGAAACGTATTCTATGTTTTTTTCTATAGGTGTCAATCGTTTATCTGAAAATAAACAGATTTAATCGGTGAATAGTATTCATGGATTAAATCTCTTTATCTGTTTTCTCTATAATCTAGAGTGTGATTGAAGGTACACGGTAGTTTCAGGTGTAATCACGCGGGGTTCTTTTATATGTATTCTTCTAAAATAGGTTGACTCTTAAATAAAGAGCCCATAAAATTCTGCGCTGTTTGATGGGGCCTTAGCTCAGCTGGGAGAGCGGTTCGCTGGCAGCGAACAGGTCAGCGGTTCGATCCCGCTAGGCTCCACCATTTAACCTCCTGTTACCTTTTCGTTATATTCTAAATTTGTGCAAATACTCTTCTTACTTATCTAAATATCTTCTTTTTTTGAGCGTCCAAGGTTAGGCTTATTCTACTTGTTTCACTGAAATAGTAGGATTCGTAAATGTTTCAACTTTATACAGGTAACCGTCTAGAGGATTTAGCCGTGTTACTTGCGAAAATTTTGGCTGTGTCACCGCCAGAAAATCCGTTTGATGATGAGCATATTCTGGTACAAAACCCTGGAATGGCTCAATGGTTGAAAATGTTTTTGGCTCAGTCTCATTCTATTTCTGCAGGCTTTTCTTTCCCTTTGCCATCGACATTTGTTTGGCAGACTTTTGCTCAGACACTAAGTGATATTCCATCTCAAAGTGAATTTAATAAACCCTTCTTAGTTTGGCGTTTAATGCGCATGCTGGATTCTCGTTTAGGCGATCCTGAGTTTCAGGCGTTGAGCTGGTATTTAGAAGAAGATGATACTCAGATTCGACGTTTTCAATTGTGTAGCAGTATTGCGGATATTTACGATCAATATCTTGTTTATCGTCCGGATTGGATCAAGGTTTGGGAATCTGGTGAATGTCACGATGATTCTCTAAACGCCTTGTTTGAACAACAGCCTTGGCAAGCGATTCTGTGGCGAGATTTAGTAGCAGACATCAGCGAACAAGGCACTTCCTTGTATCATCGTGGTAACTTGATTGAAGCCCTACAAGAGGCTTCTCAATCATCCTCTAGACCGGTTGGTGTGCCAGAGCGTATTTTTATCTTTGGTGTGTCCTCACTTCCACCGAATACACTCGAATCGCTGCGTATTTTAGCGGCGTCAGGCTGGATTGAAATCCATCTTTTTCTACAAAACCCATGTCGTTTTTATTGGGGCGATGTGGTGGATAAACATTACTTCGGCCGAGAAATCAAAAGACAAACACTTAAGCCTGGTTTGAGTGCAGATACTTTGCACCTTGATGCCAATCCGCTGTTGGCAAGTTGGGGGCGTTTAGGAAGAGATTACATTGCTCAGCTGCAAGACATGGCAGACAACCAGTTAGAAGTATTTGAAGACTATTTATCAGCCACAATGAATTTAACAGCACCGTCGCAACAAACAAACGGTTTATTGCAATGGGTTCAGCAAGATGTATTAACCCTAGAAAATCACGGCTCAAAAGAAGAGCGCGACGTTACTATATCTAATGCAGAATATCGTCATTCGGTTGCTTGTGGTGATCAAAGTATCCGAGTTCAGCTTTGTCACAGTCCATTACGTGAAGTGGAAGTCTTGCATGATCAGTTGTTGCAAATGTTCGAGAAAAACCCAAATCTGACGCCAAAAGACGTTATTGTAATGCTGCCAGATGTGAATACTTACAGTCCTTTTGTTAAGGCGGTCTTTGGTAAAAAAGGCAGTGCACAAAACAAAAAACACATTCCTTTCGCTTTGATAGATCAATCTGGCGGTATGGAAAACCCTATCGTTGATGCTTATTTATATTTGCTTGGTTTAGGCGAAAGCCGCTTTACCTTGTCTGAATTAATCAGTGTGTTAGAAGTGCCAGCGGTATTAGCTCGCTTTGAATTGACAGCGGATGAGTTAGAACGCATTCGTCTTTGGTCGACAGAAGTCGGCATTCGTTGGGGAATGGATGGCAAAACAGCTCAGCAACATGACCTTCCTATGCAGGAATCTCACACTTGGCTGAATGGCATGCGACGCATGTTGTTAGGTTATGCGATGGGTCATGATCATATTTGGGAAGGCACATTAAGTTATGGCGATGTGGAAGGGCTTGAAGCTTCTGTGGCCGGTAAACTCGCTGAATTCCTAGTAGCAATTGATGATGCGCAAGCTCGCCTTATGCAGACGTTATCACCTAAAGACTGGGTTTCAACTTTATATTATTTATCAGAACGATTTTTTCTGGTTGAAGAAGACGATGCGTTTCCTACGTTATTAAGTAAGCATTTGGATACGCTTACTTTGCAATGGCAACAAGCGCATTTTGATGCCCCTTTGGATCAGCAAGTCTTACGGCAATTATTGTCACCCTTGTTGCAAGAATCCCAAGGCAGCCAGCGTTTTCTCGCAGGACGGGTGAATTTTTGTACCTTAATGCCTATGCGTTCTGTGCCGTTTAAAGTCATTTGTGTATTGGGCTTAAACGAAGGGGATTACCCTCGCAGTGTTGCACCAATGGGTTTCGATTTGATGGTTGGGCAATATCGCAGTGGTGATAGAAGCCGAAGGGAAGACGATAAATACTTGTTCCTTGAAGCGCTGATGTCGGCGCGAGATTGTTTTTATATCAGCTATGTTGGTCGTAGTATTCAAGATAATAGCGAAAAAAATCCGTCTATCTTGGTGAGTGAATTATTGGAATACATTGGCCAAAGTTGTGTGTGTGATGGCGATCAGCATTTAGCGCCTGATGAAGCTCAATCCGTTTTGTTCGAACGACTGATTGTTGAGCATCCTTTACAGCCGTTTAACCCTGCGTATTACCTTTCTCAAAAGCGTTCTGAAAAGAGCACCGAAAAACACTCGGGCGAACGATTCTACAGTTATGACGAACAATGGTTACCAGCCTTATTAAGCGTTCAAGTTGATGAAGAAAAACGTGAATTCATACCCTTAGAAGGATTAGAGCAGCCAAGGTTAGAAATGGCGCTTGATGAACTATCGCGTTTTATTGGGCACCCAACTCGCTATTTTACACAACGTCGCTTGAAAGCCTATTTGAGTTTACGAGAAGAGGAAGAAAAAGAAGACGAGCCTTTTGCTCTGGACGGTTTGGCAGGGTATAAATTGCGAGAGGCCTTGCTTCAAGCCATGTTGAAAGGTGAAGAAGCAACCTTTGTTGAGCGTTTGTCTTTGACTGGCGATTTACCTTATGGCGCATTAGGGCGTTTATCATTGCAGAAAAGCCGAGGGCAATGTCAGCAGTTGTTTGCAGCGTTACAGGGTTATTCATTGGAAGAGTGCGAGCCAATTGAAGTGAATTTGTCATTGGGCAGTATCGTCATACAAGCTTGGTTGGATCAACCAACAACGACGACGCGTTTGTCCTATCGAATCGGAGATTTGTCTGCTCATCAAAAAATGCAGGTTTGGATTGAGCATTTGGCACTGTGTGCACAAGGTACGCCTAAGCAACATCATCTTATTAATCTCTCGAAAACAGGTAAATTGCTGCAACATGGTTTTATCTTAATTTCACCTGATGAAGCCAAAGGGCATTTAACGAACATGCTTGCTTTGTTACAACAGGGGCTGTGTCAGCCATTGGCGTTACCAGCGAAAAGTGCTGACGCATGGTGCAAGAGTTATTGCTCTAGCAAGACAGAAGGTGATGTCGAAACGGCATGGGAGCAAGCATTGAAAACCTACCAAGGAAACAGCAGTGCTTTTACTAAAAGTGAAGTAGATGACGCCTATTGGCAGCGCTATTACCCAGACCTAAGCGAACAAAGAGACACATTTGTCTCCTTTTGTGAACTGATCTGGTTGCCGATGCATCGCCATTTGGAGGTGTTCGAATGAGCCTGATTTCTAGTTCTTCAATCAGTTCTCTAAACAGTTCTTCAAATTTACAATCGCCAGAACGCCTAGACGCGTTAACCTTTCCCTTGTTTGGTAAACGTCTAATTGAAGCCAGTGCGGGAACGGGGAAAACCTATACGATTGCAAACTTGTATTTGCGTTTGTTAGTACCAACGGGACGCGAAGGCGATCTAGACAAACCACTGACGGTTGATCAGATTTTAGTGGTGACCTTCACAGAAGCGGCCACGGCAGAATTGAAAGCCAGAATTCGAGAACGAATTCGCGTGGCTCGAAAAGCGTTACTACAAGGCAAAAGTAATGATGTATTTTTAGGTGATTGGTTGGCGCAGATGTCGGACGACCAGCGAGCTGGCGCGATTGAGAAATTGCTTTACGCAGAAAAACAAATGGACGAAGCCGCAGTATTTACCATCCACGGTTTTTGTCAGCGCATGCTGAGTCAGAATGCTTTTGAAAGCCGTATGTTGTTTCAACAAACCATAGAAACCGACGAACAAGCACCTTTGTCTATGGCGGTAAAGGATGTATGGCGTAGTGTTTTTTATCCAATGGATGACACAAAGGCGGCGTTAATTCAGCCAATTTGGTCAACTCCTGATGCTTTATTGAAAGACCTGTACTTATTAAATAACCAGCCAGACGCCAAAATTGTCGCGCCAGATTACGATTGGGAGACGGCACTGGTTCAATCGCAGCAAACCATGATGGCAGTCAGAAGCATGTGGTTGACGCAATCCCAAGACATTATTGATGCGTTAGAACGCAGTGGCATTAAACGTAATTTTTGGCGCAAAGACCCCTCGAAAGACATTCAAACCATGACGCAATGGGCGCAATCTTCCCGTTTTGAATTGGATAAGAGTCTTGAAAAGTTTGACACCAATGAACACGCGAGCCGATTGAGCAAAGGCGGCGAATTGCCTGTTCATGAATTCTTTAATTTGGTGCAAACCTTACGAGAAAACTTCCCAGAAGCAGGGCGGTTAAAAGCAGTATTGTTAACCCAGCTTTGGCAACAAACCCAAGAGCGAATGAAACGCTGGAAGCGCAGTACGCAATCACTCACTTTTACGGATTTATTGACCTCGTTAGATGTGGCATTAACGCAAGATGACGCTGGGAAGCTGGCAGAGCGAATTCGCCATCTCTATCCCATTGCCTTGATCGATGAATTTCAAGATACCGATGCGGTGCAATATCGTATTTTCTCTAATGTGTATGAGCCTGCAAAGCCCGAGCAAAACACCTTGGGTTTGATCATGATTGGCGATCCTAAACAGGCAATTTATGCTTTTCGTGGTGCCGATATTTACACCTATTTAGCGGCAAAAAAACAAGTCGATAGTATTTACTCTTTGGCAACCAACTACCGTTCTTCAGCAGCGATGATTCAGTCGGTTAATGGGCTTTTTTCTACTCAAGAAAAACCCTTTCGAGTGGAAGGTATTCCTTTCGTTGAAGTTCACGATCGCGGTATTTTAGGCGGTTTTTCTCGGCAAGGCGAAACACAAGCGGCGCTGCAGTTTCTGTATCAACAAACCGACGAGCCTGTTTCCTCGAAAGATTATCGCAACATCATGGCGGAATCTTGTGCGGCGCATTTGCATGGGCTTTTACTGGAAGGCCAGCAAGGCCAAGCGCTTGTTGATAGCAAAGGCGTGCGTCCCAAAGACGTTGCTTTGCTCGTAACCAATTTCAGTCAAGCGAATGCATTAAAAACGGCACTGCGTCAGCGCGGTATCGCCAGCGTGTATTTGAGTGATAAAGGCTCGGTGTTTGAAACGGTAGAAGCGCGTGAATTATTAATTGTGCTGACGGCCATCTTGTCCAATGGGCAGGAAAGTAAATTGCGTTCTGCCTTGGCAACCAGCTTAGTTGAATGGTCGTTAGAAGACCTAGACACTTTGAACCATGACGATGTTGTGTACGAAAAATGGGTGCAAGCATTTCGTCATTATCTTGAGCTCTGGGACCAACAGGGCCTTTTGCCTATGTTGCGCGAGTTTATGCAAGACGTGTCTTTGGCAGCGAATATGCTGAGTCATATTGGCGGTGAACGACGTTTAACAGATTTCTTGCATTTGACTGAAAAGCTACAACAAAAATCCCTTGAATTAGATTCCAAGGAAGGGGTTTTACGTTATCTCAAGCTGGCGATTCAAAATCCAAATGGCAACAGTGACGAACAGAAAATTCGTCTTGAAACGGATGCTGAATTGGTACGTATTGTCACTATTCACAAAAGTAAGGGATTGGAATATCCAATTGTTTATCTGCCTTTTGCTTTAACGCCATATCGAGATCAAAGCGGTTCTGCGCTTTATCACGATGATCACCAGCAGTTATGGATTGCGATTGATCCGGATGAAGAAGAGTCTGAGCGACACAAGGAAGAGTTGTGCGCCGCTGAGGTTCGCTTGGCGTACGTGGCCCTAACTCGCTCAAAAGAAGCCTGTTTTATTGGTTGTATGGATGTCGGTAAAAAATCCAACAAAACACGCGATGCAATTTCGGATGTTCATCTAAGTGGCGTTGGCGCTTTGATTGCTGAAGGCGAACCATTAGAAGCCGGTGCTTTGTACTCGAGCCTTGAGCGCCTATGTGGGCGCTATCAACCTCATCAAATGTTGATGCAGGATTTACCTGAGGAGCGATTGGATTTGCCAAGGTTTAAAATGGCACAAACGGAATTGATTAATCCTGATGCTCGTGAGTTCAAGGGGCGAATTGAGCGTGATTGGTGGGTTGGTAGTTATTCGTCTTTGGTTGTAGAAGACAAAGCCTACCATGATGAAAGTGTGCCCGGTTTGGATGAAATGACGCGTGTTGTTGATCCTTTGGCTGAGCTTGTAGGTGAGCCAGACGTTTTATTGGAACCTCAAAGTAATCGTTTCACTTTTCCGAAAGGGGCAAAGCCGGGAACATTTTTACACGATACATTGGAAGGTAAAGCCTTGCATGAGGTGACGTCGACACCGAGTTTTAAAGACTTACTCAAAACCAGTCACCATAAATTAATGGCTGATTATTATGAACGTCATGATTTTGGTGAATGGCAATCTGTTTTGAGTGAATGGTTGCCCGATATTATCAGTACTGAGTTGGTGGATGGTATGAGCCTTGGGGCATTAACGCAGTCCGCTTGTCGCAAGGAACTGGAATTTTTCATTCCGGTTGATGGTATGAACGCGTTACAACTTGATCGAATTTCCCGTCAACATGATGCTGTTTCTCGCGTTGCGCCAATGATTCAAGATCGACCGTTAAAAGGCATGTTAAAAGGCTTTATCGATTTGTTATTTGAATGGGAAGGACGCTATTACGTCTTGGATTACAAATCGAATTATTTGGGTAATGATTTCTCGGATTACGAACAAGATAAGCTCGTTCATGCCATGGCTGAACACAGATACGATTTACAATATCAGTTATACACTCTCGCATTGCATCGTTTATTAAAGCAACGTTTGCCTAATTATGACTACGAAAAACACGTTGGTGGTGTGGTGTATTTATTCCTACGAGGTATGCGCCCTGAATACCAAACAGGCGTGTTTCAGACTCGTCTTACACTTGAGCATGTGAATGCCTTGGACTCTTTGTTCTCTGGAAATACCGCGGTCGCTAAAAAGGCAGAAAGTAGCGAGAATTCTGAAAGAAATGGAAATAACAAAAGCGAAGAGACGGTGCAATATGGACTTTTCTAAACAGCTGGATTTATTAGGTGATGCTTTATCAACAGTAGACAATTCCGTATTGAAAAATGACGAAATGAATTTATCTGTTTGGCAGGATAAAGGTGTATTTCGCGCGATTGATTGTCAGTGGATTGAACAACTCGCCAAGCATGTTGATGAAGATGCGGACTCTGTGTTGATGGCAGGTGCCTTGTGCAGTGCTTATCTTGGTGCTGGTCATATTTGTATTGATTTAGCGACCATTTGGCAAACACCACCAGAAGGGGTGGAATTAGAAGCGTTTCGTAATCTATTGAGTTCGAGCGGAGTGACGAGTGTTAATCAATGGTGTGATGCCTTGGCTAAAAGCGCGTTAGTTACTTTGGCGGAAAGCCTTACAGAACAACCAATGGTGTTGTCTGGAACACGTTTGTATTTGTATCGTTATTATCAATATGAGCAGCAGGTTTTGAACTACTTAAAAGGGCAGTTTGATGTGGCCCCTTTTGATGTGGATGCGAACTTAATTGCACAGCTTTTTCCTGACTCAAATGATGATGTTGATTGGCAAAAAGTCGCTGTGGCTAATTCAGCAAGCTTGCCTTTTTCTGTGATTAGCGGTGGTCCAGGAACAGGGAAAACGACTACTGTTACTAAGCTTTTAGCCTTATTGGTTGCTCAAGCCGCGCAACAGGGTCAAGTATTGCGCATCGAATTGGCAGCGCCTACAGGGAAAGCCGCTGCGCGTTTAACAGAATCCATTTCCAAAGCCAAAGCAGATTTGCCTTTGAGCGATGAAATCAAAAGCGTGATTCCAGAACAAGCCAGCACCTTGCATCGCTTATTAGGCAGTGATTTTGGTCGCAGTCGCTTTAAACATAATAAAGAAAATCCATTGCATCTTGATGTCTTGCTGGTGGATGAAGTCTCCATGGTCGATTTGCCGATGATGGCGAAACTCATTGATGCTTTGCCACCTCATGCTCGTTTGATTTTATTAGGTGATAAAGATCAGTTGGCGTCTGTAGAAGCGGGCAGTGTATTAGGGGATTTATCCTTCGGTATTGAAGATGTGTATTTTCAACCAAAATGGGCAGAACGCTTGGCAAGAATCACAGGCGAAAACCTAACGCCATTTGGTAATGAGTTTGCGCCGCCAATCAGTCAGGCGCTGACGTTGCTTCGCACTAGCTATCGTTTCGACGCCGACAGTGGCATTGGACAGCTAGCCACCGCGATGAATGCAGGCGATGCAAAAGGTGTCTTACGATATCTTGAATCTGATAAAGAGGATGTGCATTGGCAGATTCCAGAAGAAGGGCAAACGAAAGCAGACATTGCAACTCTAGCGAAAGGTTATGATGAATATTGGGATGCCGTAAGTTTGGGTGGCGACATTACTGAGTTGTATCGAGTGTTTTCTCGTTATCAAATACTCACCGCCGTGCGCCAAGGTGAGTTCGGTGTGGAAAAAATTAACGCCCAACTTGAGCAGTATTTTTACCAACGAGGGCGAGTAAAAGATCCTCATGTTTGGTATCCCGGAAAAGCCGTCATATTAACCAGAAACGATGCCGCACTAGGCCTATTTAATGGCGATATTGGTTTGTGTATGCTGGATGAGTTTCAGCGATTAAGAGTGTGGTTTATCCAATCAGATGGCACCTTCACAGGCTTACTTCCAAGTCGACTGAGTGAATTTGAAGCCGTATTCGCCATGACAGTGCACAAATCCCAAGGCTCAGAATTCGAACGCGTAGCCTTGTTACTGCCAATGACACCATCACCGGTGTTAACTCGTGAACTGCTTTATACCGGTATTACAAGAGCGAAAAAAGACTTCACCTTATGGGGACCTAGTAGTTTGATTCGCATAGCGGCAAGTATACAAATTCTGCGTTATTCAGGACTCGTCGATGAGCTTTGGTCAGTGCCTCATGCTTGATATTGAAGCTTTTGCCTCCATTGTTAGAATAGATCGAGAAAAACTCTATAAAACATGAAATTAAATAATCATCTTGTGTGATTCTTGCAATGGTTTTTTTGTGATAGTGTAAGCCAAAATTTAGACCACATACTAGGTAGAAAAGAGTAGTCATAATGACCAAAGAAATTGTTTTAACTGGAGTAACAACCACAGGTACACCTCATTTAGGAAACTATGTTGGTGCCATTCGTCCTGCGATAGAAGCAAGTCGTCAAGACAATACAGAGTCTTACTTCTTCTTAGCGGATTACCATGCCTTGATCAAATGCCAAGATCCAGAGCGTGTTAAGCAGTCTCGACTAGAAATTGCAGCGACTTGGCTAGCTTGTGGATTAGATACTGATAAAGCAACGTTTTATCGTCAGTCTGACATCCCTGAAATTGCTGAACTGAATTGGCTGCTAACTTGTGTGACAGCCAAAGGTTTGATGAACCGTGCGCATGCTTATAAAGGTGCGGTGGATGAAAATCTTGCCAACGATCAAGACCCTGATTTTGGTATTACGATGGGGTTGTTTTGTTACCCCGTTTTAATGGCGGCGGATATTTTGGCATTTAATGCACATAAAGTGCCTGTTGGTCGTGATCAAATTCAGCATATTGAGATGGCGCGTGACATTGCGGGCCGTTTTAATCATTTGTTTGGTGAGCATTTCGTCTTACCAGAAGCTGTGGTTGGTGAAGAAGGTTCTATTTTGAAAGGCTTAGATGGCCGCAAGATGAGCAAGAGCTACAACAATACTATTCCGTTATTTGATACGGAAAAGAAATTGCAAAAAGGTATTAATAAGATTAAAACGAATTTATTAGAGCCTGGTGAAGCGAAAGATCCAGATGACTCTGTTGTGTTTGATATTTATAAATCCTTTTCCACACCTGAACAAACTGCAGAAATGCGTCAGAAATTTGTGGACGGTATTGGTTGGGGCGAAGCCAAGAAGGAACTTTTTGCTTTAGTAAACGGTCAACTTAGTGAGCCGCGTGAAAAGTATCTTGAGCTAATAGCAAATCCTTCTCATGTGGAGGATGTATTACAAGCCGGTGCAGAAAAAGCGAGAGCTCGTGCCCGTAAAATGATTTCAGACCTACGCAACGCCGTAGGCCTAGTAAATTTCAAATAATAAAAGGAGAGTTTTTGTGAGAACAACCGTATTTGCCATGTTGATGGCGTTTGTTTTAGCAATTGGTGCTGGTGGTTACAGTGCTGATGTGCAGGCGAAAAAATTTGGTGGTGGTAAAAGCTTTGGGAAAAGTTTTTCTATCTCTAAATCTAAAACCTCATCAGCAGCCACCACTGGAGCCGCATCTACCACTAAGAAATCTGGATTCATGGGTGGCCTAGGTGGCGGTTTATTAGGTGGATTATTGGTTGGCGGTTTGTTTGCGACTTTGCTAGGCAGTGGCGCTTTTGAAGGCATTTCTTTTGGCGATATCTTGTTGTTCGCTTTGATTGGCTTCTTGGTTTACAAATTTTTCATCGCGCCTAAACGTCGTGCTGCTGAACAGGCTGCTGGTAACGGTATGTTCCGCGAGATGCCTGGTCAAATGGGTGGTAATTCTCAGCCTTCTCCAATGGGTGGTCTAAGTGGTTTTGGTGGGCAGCCAGAAATTCAACTGCCACCAGGGTTTAACGAACAAAACTTTGTTACTGAAGCGAAAGATCATTACATCACACTGCAAAAAGCATGGGATGATAATAACTTCGATGAAATCTTAGACTATGTTACCCCTGAGCTTTACAACCTTCTTGTTGCTGAGCGTGCTTCTTACGGTGATGACAAACCTCGTACAGAAGTGGTTTCTTTGATGGCTGAGATTGTACGTGGTGAATTAACGGCTTCTACAGCGTCTATTTCATTGCAATTCTCTGGTTGGATTAAAGAAGGTGACGAGACGTCAGATACTAATGAACTTTGGCATTTAGAGAAAAATCTTTCTAGCGCAAATGGAAACTGGACAATTGTTGGGATTCAACAAGACAATTAATGGTTATTTAATCGCGCTCATAATCTCATCATAAAGTTATTTAAACTGGACAAACTTTGTGATGAGTTTTACATTGAGTCGAATCAAATTTGAAATATGGATGTGAGCCATGTCTGAAGTAGTGCCTGTTAAAGAAAATGGACAAGCCTTAGCTGTAAGTAATAAAGGTGAATTGTTACAGTACCTTACGTTTAAACTGATTGACGAAACTTATGGCATTAACGTCATGCAGATTAAAGAAGTACTACGTTATAGCGAAATTGCTCCTGTTCCGGGTGCGCCAGATTATGTATATGGCATTGTAAATCTACGTGGTAACGTTGTGACTGTTGTAGATACTCGGATCCGCTTTGGTTTGCCTGAGTGTACTATTTCTGACGATACGCGAATTATCATTATCGAGCATGATGATGAGCAAGTTGGTCTTTTGGTTGATGCAGTGCAAGAAGTTTTCTACTTGTACCAAAATGAAATTGAACAGAGCCCTAGTGTTGGTAACGACGCGGCCTTAAAGTTCATTCAAGGTGTTTACCAAAAAGAAGAAGAATTAGTTATCTTGTTACAATTGGACAGAATGTTTGAGCGTAATGAAACGCTTGGCATTGAAGCAATGAATTAAGTAAACAGATTTTTATAAAGGGGTTATTCTTGTAGAAATATTGTTAGCGATAAAAACCATGCAATTGCATGGTTTTTTTATGTCTGATGCTTTTTTCATATCTAGTATTTTTTAAAGAGAAACCGATTCTATCTTTCCCAGTAAGCCTCTTCTAAGCTGTCTTCTCGTTCTGGTAAGCCACGTGACAAACGGGATGCATTTTGAGCAAGAATTTCGTAGCTAACACGATTTGAATATTTACAAATCTGTGCAAAAGAAGAGTAAGCCAAGAAAGGTGCTGAGTGCTTGCTTGAATTTGGGATCGTTTCTTTATGAAAATGATTCGCTGAAATATCATGTAATAGTGCTGATAAAGCGCCATCACCAGCACCGTTAGTATTTCGAATTTTTTCTGGCCCGCCCATATATGGGTCAATGTGCGAAAAGACTTTAATCGGTTTGCTACAGGCTTCACGGATCATAGGACGACTAAATTCCCAGCGATTGAAATCGGCTAAACCGCCGGATTTAATTGGATTAGTTGTTTCGCGTTTCTGTTCATCATCCGTGTGACCGCATAAATACATACCGTCGGGACCAACGGTTAATAAAACAATATCAACATGATTGAGAATCGCGTTGGCGGCTTGCAGTGGATCGGATAATCCCGTTAATGCCTCGGCTTCTAATTCGTTCATTGCTAGTACGCTGACATAGCTTTTTATCAGCTTAAGCAGTTCTTCTTTGTGTTCCTCTACTAAATGCTTAGTGCCTAAAGTAAGTACTGTTGGAACATGGTGTTTATGAGCGTATTTAAGCGCTTCTATCATGGCGGATTTAATCGGCTTGCCTTGGTGGCGTAATGGATAAGCACAAGTGACCAATGCTGCGGCTCCAGCAATGATATTTTCTGGAATATGGTCTGTGTTGAGTTCATCCATATCACCTGGTGCGATGGCGAAGGTTCTTTCACCATCAGATGTGATTAGGGTAATACCACGGCCTATATCACCTGGCACACCTTGTAGATGATTCATATCGACTTTGCTGCTCGTGTGGCAAATATAATGATAAGCTGGAGAGCCTAACGTGATATTGGCTGACATGACGCCTAGCAAGACGGACTTGTCGTCAGCTAATACAGAATAGTTATGAATGGTGTTGCCAATTGTACCGCCGGCAAAATGATCTGAAATGCAGCCTTGGGCTGTGAGCTCTTTGTAAATAGCAGATGCGGTATCGGCATCGACGAGATTAGAAAGCCCTTTTTTAATATTGAACGTATTTAAAAACTCATCTGAAACATTGGCGACCACATCTACGATGGTTTCATCTAATCCAACGATATAAGTATCTTTGTCTGGCTGAACTTCGGATGTTGGTAAAACAGGTTTTGGTTGAGATACTGGAAAGTAATGTTTGATTTTTCGCTGGCCAGGGAATTTCATGTTGGTGCTCGTTGAAATGATAATAAGATGAGTTTATCAAACAATTGTCTGATCGGGCAGAACGAACCCAAATAAAGTAAGGTGAAAATGAACGAATCACAGTTAGATCGCTACAGTCGACAGCTATTGCTGCCTAATTTTGATGTCCAAGGGCAGATAATGCTTTCCCAAGCGACGGTATTGGTTATTGGTTTGGGCGGGCTTGGAAACATTGCGGCAACGTATTTAGCCACATCTGGTGTTGGGTCATTGGTGCTCGCGGATGGTGATCAATTAGAAAATAGTAATCTACCTCGCCAAGTACTTTACGATGAAAGTCAGATAGGGCAAGACAAGGTGGTTGCAGCGGCGGAACAAATTGCTAAGAAAAACCCTGCGGTTAACGTGCGTACTGTTTCTCAAAAATTATCCGGTCAGATTTTATTAGACGAAGTAGAAAACGCTGATCTGGTATTGGATTGCACCGATAATTTCACCGCGAGGCAAAGTATTAATCGAGCCTGTTTGACACATAAAAAGCCATTAGTCAGTGCTGCTGCGATTCGTTGGGAAGGGCAATTAGTGAGTTTTTTATATCATGAAGAGTTAAATCCTTGTTACGAATGCCTGTATCCTTCCTTATCCGATCAACAATTAAGCTGTAATGAAAGTGGTATAGTTGCGCCTGTTGTTGGCATGTTAGGGGTTTTTCAAGCATTAGAGGCATTGAAAATAGTCAGCGGATGTGGCGAAGTAAAACATGGATCATTAAAGTTATTTGATGGTTTTGAAGGTCATTGGCGTGAAATGCGTTTAACGCAAGATCCAAAATGCTTGGCCTGTTCGCTTGAAAACTCATAGAAAGCCCCTATGTTAGTAATTAATATTTTTAGTTAAGAATTTCATCGAGTTTTCGTTAGAATTCACTACAAGTTTTTCGTCGGCACAAAATAAGGTGTCGTGCATTCATTTTCAGGAGCAATAACATGAGCGATGTTAAACACGCTAAATTGATGATTTTAGGTTCTGGTCCAGCGGGTTATACCGCTGCCGTTTATGCAGCACGTGCCAACCTTAATCCTGTGATGATTACCGGTATGCAGCAAGGTGGTCAGCTGACGACAACAACAGACGTTGATAACTGGCCTGGTGATGATCAAGGTGTACAAGGCCCTGAATTAATGGAGCGTATGCGTAAGCATGCAGAACGCTTTGAAACAGAAATTATTTTTGATCATGTAAATAAAGTTGATTTAGAAAATAGACCTTTTCGTTTAGAAGGGGATGGTGGTGTTTATACCTGTGATTCTTTGATTATTTCGACTGGCGCGAGCGCTCAATATTTAGGTTTGGAAAGTGAAACTAAATTTATGGGACAAGGCGTTTCAGCTTGCGCTACTTGTGATGGTTTCTTTTACCGTAACCAAGATGTGGCTGTTATCGGTGGTGGTAACACCGCAGTTGAAGAGGCGCTATATTTGTCTAACATTGCTAAAACAGTGACCGTTATTCATCGCCGCGAAAAATTCCGTTCTGAAAAAATTCTTGCGGATAAATTGATGGAAAAAGCGAAAAACGGAAATGTAAAAATCGAATGGCATTCAGAGCTAGACGAAGTTTTAGGTGATGGTTCTGGTGTTACTGGTATTCGTATTAAAAACAACGAAACGGGCGAGAGTAAAGAAATCCCTCTTGCTGGTGTTTTTATTGCTATCGGCCACAAACCAAATACCGATATTTTCCAGGGTCAATTGGAAATGAAAGACGGTTACTTGAAGGTTCAGACTGGATCAGAAGGTAATGCGACTCAGACAAGCGTGAAGGGTGTTTTTGCCGCTGGTGATGTAAGTGACCACATTTACCGTCAAGCTATCACTTCTGCTGGTACTGGCTGTATGGCAGCCTTGGATGCAGAGCGCTTTTTAGATTCTTTAGCGTAAGTTTCTGAATCAAATAGAAAACTGAAAAGACATAAAAAAACCGATCTGTGAAGTGACCCCCAATAGTTGGA
>NZ_JAMB01000021.1 GCF_000521805.1 Marinomonas ushuaiensis DSM 15871 | reverse complement strand
CTTTGACATCTTTTTCTCTGATGGGGCAACAAAAGGCGATGTGTTTCTGAGTTTTGCTTTTACCCAAGCCAGTATTCTCACGTCACATCATTTATGTATCAAAGACCATTATAACGCGAGGTTTGAGTTTTTATCAGACAATGAGTTTGAATTGAGCTTTAACGTGATGGGTCCGAAGAAAGACTATTCTATACAAACCCAATTTACTCGAATATAAGTTCATCAATTTTAAGTTTATTCTCGACAAGGGTGTTGCTGAAAACCTAGCATCTAGCTAGATACAGATGCTTCTCTAATTGACCCGAGACGTCGAACACTGTCAAAACAGTAAATGGCAGTGGAATGAATGCGTCTTTTTGAAGTCAATGGCGGATCCGCGACAGACTTTTACTCAATGATGGTCGTTGCGTCTTAGGTGGCTTTCAAAAGCTCTAATTAACAGTGATAAGCTCAATGTCAGCGTTAGATACATAAAGGCAACGACGTTATAGGTTTCAAAAAACTGAAAGGTGGAAGAGCTAAAGACTTTGCCCAGTTGGGTGATGTCTTGTACGCCTAAAACGGAAACAAGAGCAGAGTCTTTGATCATGGCGACGAGGTCATTACCAAGAGGCGGTAATATTTTTCGCATGGCTTGTGGCAAAATGATCAGGCGGAAGCGATGCCAGCTTGATAGCCCCAATGCTTGGGCTGCTTCAATTTGTCCTTTGCTTACTTCTTGAATGCCTGCACGAAATACTTCCGCGATAAAGGCACTGTAACTAATCGCAAGAGCAATAATGGCACGCCACAATAAAGTAAAGTCGCGAGTTCGTGCTTTTTCAATCCAGCCTTGTTCGATAGGAATTTGCATTGCCCAGTTATAGAAGTTAACCACTTCAGGTGCACCAACAAAGGCAATATAAAAGAGTAAAACGAGAACTGGTATACCGCGAAAAATTTCCACATAGAAACGAGCAACTTCACGCACGATGCGATAACGAGAAAATCCTGCCAAAGCCACGACTAAGCCAATTGAACTGGCAATGATGAAAGCCGTAAAGGTGACGCCTATAGTCGTCAGTAATCCTTCGCTTAGCGCGCCTGCAATTCGTTGGTAGCTTTGATCAGCAACCATGTTCCATAGTAAAACTAAGGCGATAACAAAGATGGTAACTAGCCACCAAGGTGTGCGTTCTAGCGTTCGTTTCAAGGGCATCATTACGTAGCGGTGCAACCATTTAATAGATGGTCGAATAAAGAAAAAACGATCGACTATTAAGTAAAAGAAGATCGGTTACAAGCTGACTCTTAATATAGAATCATTGGTTATCGGCTTACTGCTGGTTGTAGTCGAAGAACCATTTTTTGTTTAGTGCATCTAAAGTGCCGTCAGCTTTCATGCTTTTAATCACTGCATTGACTGGCTCAACAAGGTCAGAACCCGGTGTGAAGATAAAGCCAAAATCTTCTGAGCCCAATGGGCCACCGATAATTTTAAACGCACCTGGGTTTGCTCCAATGTAGCCACGAGCTGAAGCCGCATCCATTAATACACTGTCAACATCGCCTGATTTAAGCGCTTGAACCGATGCTCCAAAGGTTTCTAATAAGGTGATACGAGGGTTATCTTCATTGCCATCTAATACATCATAAACAGCAACGTAGAAATTCGTTGTGCCGGCTTGCGCTCCAAAATGAAAATCATCATTCGCCGCGAAAGATTCAGCGTCGGTGAAGCGGTTTTCATCTGCTCGAACCAACATGAACTGTTGAGATGTTAAATAAGGAGCAGAGAAGTCAATTTGCTGTGCCCGTTCTTCATTGATGGTAATGCCATCCATACCGACGTCGTATTGTTCTTGTTTTACCGCTTGGATCATGGTGTCCCAGCTACTTAAGTGCCATTCAATTTTGGCGTTAAGGCGCTTACCAATTTCGTTCATTGCATCGTATTCCCAACCAATGCCTTTGCCTGTGGCTGGATCTACAAAGTTTAAAGGAGTGTAGGCATTTTCAGTTACGGCCAAAATCGTACGGCCTTTTAGATCTGGCAAGCTGTCGGCAAAGCTCAAGCTGCTGATAGATACGGCCGCAATAATGGCTAAGCGAGATAGCATAGAGATCATAGTGTTTACCTTTTAGACGATGTGTTGGGTTTTGTGGGATTAAATAATGGCGGAGATTATACACAGGAGATGAAGATCAGACCATTGAATCTTGTGGCGATCGAGTGGCATGTCATGACATAAGCGCGTATATTTGTAACCTATATTTCAACATCTCAGTAGCGATTCTTAAGGTCATTATGTTCCGTGAGTTAACCCCAAAAGAAGCCTTCCAAAACCATTGCTTAGCGCAAATGGGCGTTACTTCTTGGTTATCTGCGCCTGAAGGTGTTTCCGGCACGATATTCATGCCGTCTCAACCTTGGGGGTTAAAGGCAGAGATTAGTGTGGCGACGGTTGTTAATGATGAGGTCAGTCTTGCCTCTGTTGGTTTTGGTGCAGCGGTGCCTGAACCTGTGGTTAAGATGCTGCCAGAAGAGAAAGAGCAATCAGTTAATTACCTTCGTGAACAGCTTAACGCTGGGCCAGAGATTATTGTTGAAGATTTACAGCCAATTGAAGAGTTGGCAGTCGACATTGTCGTGGAGCCCGACCCTGCTATTAAGAGCCGAGTGACGCGCCTTGATATTCGCGCGTATGCTTTATCGAATAAATTATTGATCTTGAGTGATGTTCCACAAGTATTCTCTCAAGAAGAAGAGGTTGAACGGCTTGCTCTGAAAATGGGGCAGGCCTTATTAAAACAATCTATTGATGAGTGGCAGGGCAGTGCTTTTTCTTGGCCAGGCGCGTTAAAAAATCAGCATTTTTTGATGCGCACCGATTGGCTGTTTGGTGCAGTTGAAAGCTATATTTCTCGCTTGGTGAAAAGTTTTACTGAGCCGCCGATGTTGGTGCTTGCTGGTAATCATATTTCCCAATTGGTTGACGATTTGCCTGCCGAAAGCCCCTTGAAAACCTACCCAACCGCGCGCATTGTTAGTTTATCGGAATTGCATCGCATTCCCGAGTTACGCAAAGAAGCATGGGAAATCATGCAATCTAGTTTTTTTGACGTAAATACTCATTGAAGTATCTAGTTACTATAGGGCGCTGAATCTTATGATGTCGTCTATTTCTATTCGTCAGGCTGTTGGGTCTGACCTTTACGCTCTTGTCTCTCTTGATGCTTTATCGAACCCTCATCCTTGGGGGGAATCCTTAGTACTTGATGCATTAAAAACGCGAAAAAACTGGGTAATAGAGCGTGTTGAGAAAGTGTCGGGTCAATCTCCTGAATCATTGTTAGGTTGGTTGACGGCGTCTCAATGGGGGGATCAGTCTGAATTAGAGTTGATTGTTGTGAGCCTGGATGCGCGTCGCCAAGGTTTGGCAAAAAAACTCATGACTGAGTGGTTAGCGAATATTAAGCATGAAGGTGTGAGTGAGTTCTTGTTGGAGGTTCGAGAATCCAATGTCGGCGCAATCAGCTTATACGAGTCGTTGAACTTTGAGCTAGTGGGGCGTCGTAAAAATTATTATCAAACAGAGCAGGGTCATGAAGCTGCCTGCTTGTTTACATTAAAAATGTAAAACACATTTATTTATAGAAGAGGCTGGGGTTTTAGTATGAGTATGAGCAAGGTATTGGTTCCTATCGCCAACGGCAATGAAGACATTGAAACCATCACTATTATTGATGTGTTACGTCGCGGTGGTATTGAAGTGACAGTGGCGAGTGTGCATGACTCGAAACACATTGTCATGGCGCACGGTTGTAAGCTTGAAGCCGATGTTTTGTTAACAGACGTTGCTGACATAATGTATGACGCCATTGTGTTGCCTGGCGGAATGCCGGGAGCCGAAAATCTGAGAGATAGTGAATTATTAACGAATATGCTGGAAAAACACGACATAGAAGACGCTTTGTTGGCGGCCTTGTGTGCATCGCCTGCGGTTGTGTTTGGAACGCATGGTTACGTCATTGATAAGCAGGCAACTTGTTATCCGGGATTCGAAGACGGTTTAACCGGCGCAGAATATATATCCGACCTTCCTGTCGTGATGGATGAAAACATCCTTACTGGAAAAGGGCCAGCGGCCGCGATGGTCTTTTCATTGACTGTTTTGGGTAACTTGAAAGGATATGAAACAGCGCAAAAAGTGGCGGACGACTTACTCTGCTAGTGATTTCTGATTCTTGACTAAAGAGTCAGTTAAAAAGCCGTAAAATCGAACGTTTTTGGCGATTTACTTAGGATTCAAGGTGGACGCTCGCGGCGGATGGTAGTAAAATTGCTCAGATTTTTTGAGCGTTGTATTTATCAGAAAGTATTCGAAAGACTAATGATAAATCGGCATCAAAAACGCAATTATTTAAAAGCGAGATGGATCTAGGTTCGTCTCGCTTTTTTGCAACCTGAATAGGCTCTAAACGGGAGGTTCCTTTGGCAACAACAGCGATTCTAGCTCTGGAAGACGGCACAGTATTTAAAGGTGTGTCGATCGGAGCTGATGGCTCATCAACTGCTGAGGTAGTATTCAATACCTCAATGACTGGTTATCAAGAAATTCTTACCGATCCTTCCTATGCTCGACAAATGGTCACCTTGACCTATCCCCACATCGGGAATACTGGCGTTAACTCTGAAGATGAAGAATCCAGCAATGTATGGTGTGAAGGTTTGATCATTCGTGATCTTCCTTTGGTTGCTAGCAGCTGGCGTTCAGAAGAATCTCTTGATTCTTACCTTAAACGTAAAGGTGTCGTGGGTATTGCCGACATTGATACGCGCAAACTAACGCGTATTTTACGTGAAAAAGGCGCTCAAGCGGGTTGCATCATTGCAGGTGATGACGCTCTAGAAAAAACAGAAGAGGCCATTGCAGCAGCACGCGCTTTCCCAGGTTTGAAAGGAATGGACCTAGCGAAAGAAGTGACTGTCAAGAAAGCATACGAGTGGACAGAATCTACTTGGGATCTTGTCAAAGGTCACACAACACCAGATTCTTCTGAGTTTCATGTGGTTGCTTACGACTACGGTGTGAAGCGCAATATTCTTCGCATGTTGGTTGAGCGTGGTTGCCGTTTGACGGTTGTTCCAGCACAAACGCCAGCAAGTGATGTTTTAGCAATGAATCCAGATGGCGTTTTCTTATCAAATGGTCCAGGTGATCCAGAGCCATGTGATTACGCTATTCAAGCCATCAAAGAAATTCTAGAAACGGATATTCCCGTATTCGGTATTTGTCTTGGTCATCAGCTTTTGGCTTTGGCATCCGGTGCGAAAACTAAGAAGATGAAATTCGGCCATCATGGTGCGAACCATCCAGTACAAGCAATAGAAAAAGGCACAGTGATGATCACCAGCCAAAACCATGGTTTTGCGGTTGATGAAGACAGTTTGCCAGCGAACCTTGTGATGACTCACAAGTCTTTGTTTGATGCTTCTTTGCAAGGTATTGCTCGTACAGATAAAAGCGCGTTTAGCTTCCAAGGTCATCCGGAAGCAAGCCCAGGGCCACATGATGTTGCGCCTTTGTTTGATCAGTTCATTGAAAACATCAAAGCATCCAAAGCCTAAGCCTAAGCAGGAACGAAAAGACTATGCCAAAACGTACTGACATAAAAAGCGTTTTAATTTTAGGTGCTGGCCCGATCATCATCGGCCAGGCCTGTGAATTTGATTACTCTGGTGCGCAAGCGTGTAAAGCGTTACGAGAAGAGGGCCTTCGCGTCATTCTTGTTAACTCTAACCCAGCGACCATCATGACTGATCCAGCCATGGCCGATTCGACTTACATCGAGCCTGTTGAATGGAAGACCGTGGCAAAAATCATTGAGAAAGAACGTCCAGATGCGGTTTTACCGACAATGGGTGGTCAAACTGCATTGAACTGTGCGCTTGATCTTGAGAAGCACGGTGTATTGGCTGAATTCGGTGTTGAAATGATTGGTGCGACAGCAGACGCGATCGATAAAGCAGAAGACCGAAACCGTTTTGATAAAGCCATGAAAGCCATTGGCCTTGAATGTCCTCGTGCTGGTATTGCTCACTCAATGGAAGAAGCAAAAGAAGTGCAAAGTGACTTAGGTTTTCCTTGTATCATTCGACCTTCTTTCACCATGGGCGGCACCGGTGGTGGTATCGCATACAACATGGAAGAGTTTGAAGAAATTTGTACTCGTGGCTTGGATTTATCTCCAACCAACGAATTGCTCATCGATGAATCTTTGATCGGTTGGAAAGAGTACGAGATGGAAGTTGTCCGTGACAAAAAAGACAACTGCATTATTGTTTGTGCGATTGAAAACTTTGACGCGATGGGAGTTCACACAGGTGATTCCATCACTGTGGCGCCAGCACAAACACTGACAGATAAAGAATATCAAATCATGCGTAACGCGTCTTTGGCGGTATTGCGTGAGATCGGTGTTGAGACAGGTGGTTCAAACGTACAATTCGGTATGGACCCAAAAACAGGTCGTCTTGTGGTTATCGAGATGAATCCTCGTGTATCTCGTTCTTCTGCTTTGGCATCGAAAGCGACTGGTTTCCCTATTGCAAAAATTGCTGCGAAATTGGCGATTGGCTATACATTAGATGAATTGCAAAACGACATTACTGGTGGTCAAACGCCAGCGAGTTTCGAGCCAGCAATTGACTATGTTGTGACTAAGATTCCTCGATTTACTTTTGAAAAATTCCCAACAGCGAATGATCGTCTAACGACTCAGATGAAGTCTGTGGGTGAAGTCATGGCGATTGGCCGTACTTTCCAAGAGTCTTTGCAAAAAGCATTGCGTGGTTTGGAAGTCGGTGCAGATGGCTTTAATCCTCAGTTGGATTTCTCAGAAGAAAACAGTAAAGAAAAATTAGCTTACGAGCTTCAGTCTCCAGGTGCAGATCGTATTTGGTATATTGGTGATGCTTTCCGTTCTGGCATGTCAGTAGATGAAATCTACGCAGCAACGGGTGTTGATCATTGGTTCTTGGTGCAAATCGAAGACTTGATCAAAGAAGAAGCAGGATTGGCAGATAAAGGTTTGGTAGATCTGAGCTACGACGTGATTCGTCGTTTGAAGCGTAAAGGTTTCTCCGATGCTCGTCTTGCAACCTTGTTGAGCGTGACTGAAAAGTCCTTGCGTGAACGTCGTTACTTGATGAACGTTCATCCAGTCTACAAGCGTGTTGATACCTGTGCGGCTGAATTTGCTACGAATACGGCTTACATGTATTCCACTTACGAAGATGAGTGTGAAGCGGCGCCAACGGACAAAGATAAAATCATTATTCTAGGTGGTGGTCCAAACCGTATCGGTCAAGGTATTGAGTTTGACTACTGCTGTGTACATGCCGCATTAGGTTTGCGTGAAGCGGGTTACGAAACCATCATGGTGAACTGTAATCCAGAAACGGTTTCTACCGATTACGACACATCGGATCGTTTGTACTTCGAGCCAGTAACGTTAGAAGACGTATTAGAAATCGTACGCAAAGAAAAACCAAAAGGCGTTATTGTTCAGTTTGGTGGTCAAACACCTCTGAAAATTGCCCGTGCTTTGCAAAACGAAGGTGTGCCAATTATCGGTACAACACCTGAGTCGATTGACCGTGCAGAAGATCGTGAACGTTTCCAAAGCATGATTCAGCGTTTAGGCTACAAACAGCCACATAACGCGACTGTTCGAAGCGTTGAACAAGCGGCTGTTAAGGCGGCTGAAATCGGTTATCCGCTCGTTGTTCGCCCATCTTATGTATTGGGTGGCCGCGCGATGGAAATTGTTTATAACGAAAAAGATCTAAACCGTTATATGACAACGGCAGTGAAGGTCTCTAATGACAGCCCAGTATTGCTTGATCACTTCTTGAATGCCGCGATTGAAATTGATATCGATTGTATCTCTGACGGTCATCAAGTGGTTATCGGCGGCATCATGCAGCATATCGAGCAAGCGGGCGTTCACTCTGGTGACTCAGCATGTTCTTTGCCTCCTTACTCATTGTCTGAAGAAGTGCAAAACGACATTCGTGACATGATTAAGAACATGGCGCTTGAGCTTGGCGTTATCGGTTTGATGAATACTCAGCTTGCTGTGCAAGATGGTGAAATCTACGTAATCGAAGTTAACCCTCGCGCATCACGTACAGTGCCTTTCGTTTCTAAATGTATCGGACGTTCTTTGGCGCAAGTTGCTGCTTTGGTTATGTCAGGTAAAACGTTGGAAGAGCTTGGTTTCACGAAAGAAATTATTCCTTCTTACTACAGCGTGAAAGAAGCGGTGTTCCCATTCAACAAGTTCCAAGGTGTCGATCCGATTCTTGGACCTGAGATGAAGTCTACGGGTGAAGTCATGGGTGTTGGCGATACATTTGCTGAAGCCTTTGGTAAAGCGGTTCTTGGTGGTGGTACTGAATTGCCAACATCCGGTCGTGCTTTCATCAGTGTCCGTGATATGGACAAAGAAGGGGCGGTAGCGGTTGCTCGTCGTTTGGCTGATCTAGGCTTTGATCTAGTTGGTACAGAAGGCACAGCGAAATACTTGTCTGATAATGGCGTTGCTGTTCGTAAAGTCAACAAGGTGAACGAAGGTCGTCCACACATTGTTGACATGATGAAAAACGGTGAGATTGATTACATCATCAATACTACATCTGGCACACAGGCCATTACAGATTCTTCTGTCATTCGTCGTACAGCATTGCAGCGCAAGGTTTGTTACACTACGACATTGGCTGGTGCTGAAGCCACAAGTATGGCGATTGGCTTAACGGGTGAAACGAAAGTTAGAAGACTGCAAGATTTGCACTTGGGGAAATAATGAAAAAAGTACCAATGACAGTAGAAGGTGAAGCGCGTCTAAGAGAAGAGCTAAATCATCTTAAAACTGTCGTTCGTCCTCGTGTGATTGCGGATATCGCAACTGCGCGTGAGCACGGCGACTTAAAAGAAAACGCAGAATACCATGCTGCTCGTGAAGAGCAGGGCTTTGCTGAAGGTCGTATTAAAGAGATCGAAGGTAAGTTGTCTGACTCACAAGTAATTGATGTGAAATCATTGCCAGCTTCATCTAAAGTTATCTTCGGCACAACAGTAACGCTTTTTAATGTCGATACTGAAGACACGGTTACTTACAAGATTGTTGGTGACGATGAGTCAGATGTGAAGGTTAAGAAGATTTCTTATGCTTCACCGATTGCTAAAGCTATTATTGGGAAAGAAGAAGGCGACGAAGTTGTCGTTAAAATCCCAAGCGGTGAAGCAACGTATGAAATCGAGAAAGTCCAATACCTATAAAAATTTAATATTTTTAAAAGTATTGGAAGCTCTTCTGGAAACCACGATGTGAAAGCATCGTGGTTTTTTAATGTCTGTTTTATTGAGCATAAGATAAAAAAAGAGCGCATATTAAGCGCTCTTTTTTTAGGAACTCTATTGATCAAGAATTCGATAGGTTATTAGAAGACGTTTATTTTTTCTGATCACCGCAACATCCACAGTTATCTGCGCCAGAGATTTCAGCCCAATGTTTTAACTTGGATGTTTTACCAATGCCAGGATTGAAGCTGTTTGTTGGGTCGATTTTTTGATAGAAGCTTTTTAATGTATCTTTCGCTGCGTATTCATGGCCGACATTATGTTCTGCTGGATATTCTGCTCCTCTTTGATCAAAAGTCGCTAGGATCTTATTTTTTAGAGCTTTGCTATCGACACCTTTTTTCACAATGTAGTTTTGGTGCATAACGTGGCAGAACAGGTGACCATAATAGTATTTGTAAGCGATCTGCTCTTCAATTTCAGGTGCTAGTGTTTCAAACCAGTCTTTTTCGTTACGTGGGAAAGCAACGTCTATAGTCATCATGCTACCAAGCTTTGAGCTGTTGAGTCCGTGGAAACGACCAATGGCACCAGCGGCAACAAAGCGATGCAATATGGCTTTTTCACCTTCTTTTGGCGTACATTCAAAGAAATCACCGTCTTTCTCTTTAAATAACTCAGTTAGATATTGTCGGGCTTCGTCTACGCCGTCATTGCAAGTTTCGATAATCCAATGATGCTCATATTTATCACGATATTCTTCCATGCGCTGAGGTAGATGGTTTGGCCATAAATAGCTAAGACCTTGCATGATTCGATCTGATAATTTACTTGGTAAAAAGCTGAATTTTCCAGCGATGCGATCAACTGTACGCTTTAAGCCAAATAGCTTTGGAATGTATTTTGACCCCAGCTTATCGATGACAACAAAGGTGTCTTTACCGTATTTTTTAGAATCGTCATAACATTGGCGGTGAATATATTCCCCTGAAACAGGTAAGTTTTTAAAGTTAGCCAGCATGTGGCGACGAATATGGTAAAAATCTTCAGTGTCATTCGTTCCGACATAGAAAACTTGTTGTTTTTCAGGGATTTCAAAGGTGTCCATACGGACGGCAAATACGGCTAATTTCCCTGCGCAACCTGCAGATTCGTGCAAACGTCGCCCATCGTTGTTGAAGCGTGATGGCGTGTCTGCTTCTACGTCACGAATACGCTCGTGGTACTCGTTGTCAGAGGCGCGTTTTTCAGGGAATTCGATATCAGAAACTCGATATTTTTTCTTATCTAAATTGGTCAGAATTTCTTCTGGAGTATCTCCGAGTTGAACGCCTAAATTGTTGACTAAAGTTAAGCTGCCGTCAGCTTCTACTTGAGCAAATAATGACAGTTCGGTATACGCTGGGCCACGCTGTACCAGTGCGCCGCCTGAGTTATTACAAATGCCGCCAACAATGGATGCGCCTATACAAGAAGAACCAATGACAGAATGAGGTTCACGGCCATAAGGTGCTAACGTTTCTTCCAAACCGAATAAGGTGCTACCCGCTAACGCAATAATTTGCTTGCCTTCATCTATCAGCTGGATCTGGTCGATACGCATGGTGTTGATAATAACAATCGGACGATCATAGTCTTTCCCATCAGGAGTGGAACCACCTGTCAGTCCTGTGTTTGCGGCTTGCATGATGACAATCACATCAGCTTCATTACAAGCTTGTAATGCTTTCCAGACCTCTAGCAAGCTTGCTGGGCGAACCACAGCGATGGCTTCACCGGAACCAAATCGAAAACCTTTGCAATAAGGCTGCATCTTATCTGGATCAGTTAGCGTGTAATTTTGACCAATGATTACTTTTAGATTTTTTATAAGATGTTGTATCGCGTCAGCCATGAAGGTTCCTGTCGAATGTCTGGAGTAAATATTGAGCTCTGATCTTAACTTAATAGGGGTGGAGTTGGTAAGGCATGATGTCAATCAAAAGCGAATAATAGATAAAAGGCTTGGAGTAAAAATCTATTGATTATTATTATGATATATTTGACCTCTTTTTATTAATTGTAAGGATGCCTAATGGCGAGCCGTATTTTATTGTCTGAGTCTAATGATCCGCATTTTAATTTGGCTGTAGAAGATTGTATTTTTCGGTCTATGCCTGCAGATCAGCGTGTGCTTTTTTTATGGCGGAATGCCGATACAGTGGTTATAGGCCGTACACAAAATCCATGGAAGGAGTGTAATGTTAAAAATATCGAGCAAGATAATGTGAGTCTTGTTCGTCGTCAAAGTGGTGGCGGTGCTGTCTTTCAGGATTTAGGTAACTCTAATTTTACTTTTATGGCAGGCAAGCCAGAATATAACAAAGATGTGTCTACTAGCATTGTCTTGAAAGGCTTGAAGAAACTGAATATTGAAGGCTATGCCAGTGGTCGTAATGATTTTGTTGTTGGCGAAGGTGATAGCATTAGAAAGTTCTCAGGTTCAGCTTATAAAGAAACTAAAGATCGAGGGTTTCATCATGGTACTTTGTTGCTGCATGCTGATTTGACTCGTCTTGCCAATTACTTAAATCCTGATCCTAAAAAACTTCAATCAAAAGGAATTACTTCGGTACGTTCTCGAGTGACGAATTTAGAAAGTCTGCGAGCAGATATAAATCACAACATGGTTTGCGAAGCGATTATCCAAGCTTTTTGTGAGCATTTTGATGAAACGCCAGAGATCGAATATATCTCTCCAGAGACCCTGCCAGATTTACCTGGTTTGGTGGATCGATTTGCCCAGCAACAAAGCTGGGATTGGAATTATGGAAAATCGCCGCAGTTTACCCATACCTTAGATGAACGCTTTAAATGGGGTGGTGTTGAGCTACATTTAGATTTGAGAAATGCTCAAATTACCGCGGCAAAAACCTTTACAGACAGTCTCTTTCCAGATCCCATTGAGCAGCTTTCAGAAAGGTTAATTGGCGTGACGTATCGACCAGACGCTATCGCTGCTTGTGTAGATTCACTAATTGAAAGCTTTCCCGATTACAAAGCAGATTTAGAAGAGATGAAAGACTGGCTAGTCAAAGCGATTTCCTAGTTCATCAAAATGGTTTGGTTAAAAGGGGTTGCATTTAAGAGGCCTGAAGCGTCCCCTTTTTTAGCTAGTTGTTTTTATGAAAAGAAAAACATAAAATGAGAATTGTTTTCATTTCTATGTGAGTACCTTTCTGTATGTTAAATTCTAAGATTTTAATCATTGAAGATGATGTTTTCTTAGGTCAGAAAATGTCTCAACTTTTGGAGTCTAAAGGTTTTAAGATAGAGGTTTGTCATGATGGAGAGCAAGGCCTGTTGGCAGCCCTTAAATCGTCTTTTGATTTGATTTTATTAGATGTCATGTTGCCCAACATGAATGGCTTAAACGTATTGAATCTGCTGCGTAGAGAGCGCCAAACACCTGTGATGATGATTACTGCATTGGGTGCAGAAGAGGATCGTATTAAGGGGTTAAGTATTGGTGCAGATGATTACCTCCCTAAGCCTTTTAATTTCACAGAAATGGCATTGCGTGTTGATGCACTATTACGACGTTCGTTACAGAATAAAGAACCAACAAATACGTTAGATCTAAAAGATGATCACTTATTCTTATCCCGCCTTGAAAAAAACATTAGTTACAATCAACAATTTATAGAATTGTCTCCTATTCAATTTCGACTCCTGTGGCTTTTGGTCGAAAACAAAGGCGATACCCTTACTAAAGCG
Source organism: Marinomonas ushuaiensis DSM 15871 (assembly GCF_000521805.1). Taxonomy (GTDB): domain Bacteria; phylum Pseudomonadota; class Gammaproteobacteria; order Pseudomonadales; family Marinomonadaceae; genus Marinomonas; species Marinomonas ushuaiensis. Next base: position 27,336 of record NZ_JAMB01000021.1, on the reverse strand, counting down.
TTTTTATCTCAAATGGCATTAGGCAAAGCCTATAACCAATATGATCGAAGTCTTGATATGCACCTGAGTCGTATTCGGAAAAAGCTTATCGCGACAGGAATGCCAAGTGAATACTTAATAACTGTACATGGGAAAGGGTATTGCTACCGATGAAAAAACGCCTGTTATGGAATCTACTTTTTGTTATCGCGGTGGGTACTGTAGTTTTTTTTTGGTTGATTGACCTCATTTCAAAGCATACCGAAGAAAGCATGAGCTTTATCGATGTATCGTATCGAGAAGAGCTTAGAGAATATGCTAGAGAAGCTGAAAGGATACTTTATGAAGAAGGCGAAGACGCTCTAGAAATTTGGGTGAAAGAAGTTGAAGAGAGAGAAGATACATGGATTGCCATTGCTCAATCGTCGATTACAACATTGTCCAATACAAGTCTTTCACAGAGTTATACCGATAATTTTTGGTTAGGTCGTAGTTTGGAGTGGAAAATTCATCTGTACTTTGCAGAAAATCCAACCATGGATATTTTTTTTGAAGACGGAGTGAATCACTTTTTAATCCAGCTACCACAAAGAATGCGCCCAGGTTCTAACTTGTTAATTATCGACCTGATCTTACAAATAGGCATTCCCTTTTTACTGCTTTGTTTAATCACTTTTGTATTATACAGACACATGATGAAGCCATTAAAAAAGCTAGAAAAAGCAACTCGTCAATTCAGTAAAGGACAATTAGACGTACGTGCAAGTGACGGTTTTTCCCATCGAGATGATGAGCTGACCAAACTTGCTTCTACTTTTGATCACATGGCTGGTCGAATTAGTAGGCTAATTACAGATCAGCGCCAATTATTGGCTGATTTATCACATGAGTTGAGAACACCGTTAACGCGATTAAATATCGCTGTAGATTGCGTTGAGCAAAACTTAGACTCGGACAAGGCCTTGGAAAGGCTTCGGTATGAATCCTCTAATATGCAGGGCTTAATTGACGATGCGTTAACACTTGTTTGGTTTAACACTGAGTCGCCAAAGCTCGATCTTGAGGATTTAGAAATCACTTCTCTTTTACAGGTAATCGTTGAGGATGCTCAATATGAGTTTTCTCAGCATAAGGTTAGATTGATCCAATTAGAGAGCGAGTTTTTTATAAAAAGCGCTCAACAGGCGTTAACCGCTGCGTTAGAAAATATTATAAGAAATGCACTTTTCCACACACCAATAGGTAAGACTGTTACGGTGGAGCTTAAGCAAAAAATTGACAATATTACCATCGAGGTAAGAGATCAAGGTTACGGTGTACCTGAAAAATATTTAGAAAAAATATTTAAACCCTTCTTCCGAATAAAACAAGAAAATCAGGATACTGAGCGAAGTGTTAGCTCTAAAAAAAGTGGTTATGGTTTGGGGTTAGCTTTGGCTAAACGTCAGGTCATTGCTCTTGGCGGCTCAATATATGCGGAAAACCTTTCTCACGAACAAGGTGCAGGATTAATGGTCTGTATTCAATTACCCTACTGCGCATCATTAACTCAAAGAAGAAATGAATAGCCCTTTCTGTTGGCAAATGTAACAGATGTAAAAGACATTCACTTTCCTTACATAAAACAGATAATACCTGGCATCAAATGTTAATAGTTATCATTTATAGAGGTATTTATGTTTTCTCGTCATTTATTTTCAAAGACCATCTTGGCTATTGCCATTTCTCAAGCCGCTTTATCTGGAATCGCTATTGCCGAAGAAAGTACCGTACTTGATGAATTGAAAATTGAAGGTCGTGCTATCACAGAGCTTGACCAAGAAATTACAGCACAAGACATTGAAAAGAACCAAGCTAGTAGCCTAGAAGACTTATTTCGTAATACGAGCGAAGTAACCGCAGGTGGTACAACTAACATAGGTCAAAAAATTTATGTCCGAAATATTGGTGAAGACTCTTTAAATATCACCGTCGATGGTGCTGAGCAAGCTGGTGGTGTATTCCACCATGCAGGCCGTATTACAATAGAACCTGAATTATTAAAGCGCGTTGAAGTAGAGGCTGGTGCAGCTAATGCAACGTCAGGACCTGGCGCATTGGGTGGTTCTGTTCGCTTTGTTACTAAAGATGCCAGTGATTTATTAGATAACGATCAAAATGTTGGTGCTTTGCTAAAGTCCACATTCAGTAGTAATGGTGGTGGAATAAAAAATAGTATTACTGCATATGGACGCACTGAATCAGGTAAAACTGAAGGGTTAGTTCATATCAATAGCTCTAATAATGACAACTACGATGATGGTAATGGAGATGAATTAAGAGGGACTGATTTAGATGAAAATCTCGGCTTCGCAAAAATTAAAACTCAACTCACCGAAGAGCAGGATCTCTCTTTAAGTTATGAATCACTAAATAAAGCTGGTGATATGCCATATAAACCAGAGCTTGCTGTCAACGATTTAAGTGGTAATTTAGAGAACAACGTAAGTCCTTCGGAAAGCGAACGAGAAACCATCACGCTAAACTATAATTTTACAGATCTTGAAAGTGACCTAATAGATAGCCAAGTTACTGTATACCAAACTAAAAGTTATTTAGGTGCGACAAGTGCACTATATGGTTTCAGTGAAGGTTATGTGGAAACAGCAGGTATTACACTACAAAATACAAGTTTAATAGAAAACCATGAGTTAACTTATGGTTTAAACTACCGAGATGATGAAAGTAATTTTAATAACGGTTCTAATGTTGAAACTGGAAATGTTACAGGTTTATACATACAAGATAATATTAATATCAGTGATCAATTAACTATTTCGACTGGTGTACGGTATGACCAATATAAAGTAGAAAGTGTCGCTGATGAAAGTGTAAGTGAAGGTGGTTTTTCTCCTAATATTGGAGCAGTTTTTCAGTTTACTGACCATTTAAATATCGCAGCAAACTACTCTCAAGCTGTGCGTGGGCCGGAAATTAGAGATTCATTTAAGTTAGATTCAGGTATAACGTATAGTGACGATATCACCGTAGAAACAGCAACAAATACAGAAATGAGTATCAACTACAATAAAGATTCATTAGCTATTAACGCAGGCGTATATGAATCAGTTATAGATGGTGCTATTGGTTTAGAAGATTCAAATGGCTACGAAGTTCCTTGGGGGGGAATTTACGATAACTACGAACAAGCTATTAAAACTACTGGATTTTACTTAGATATTACTTATCAGCTAGAAAAACTAACAGCAGGTCTTCATTATCATAGTGCTGAAACCACGCATAATGATATGACGGTGACTCGTTACTCTCATAGTTCAACAGCAAATTCTATCGGTGATACTTTAGTTTTAAGTCTTGACTATCAGGTAAGTAATTCATTTGAAGGGGGTTGGTCTGTAGAAATTGTTAAGGGTATAAATAATATTGACCAATCATTTACATATTTATCTAGTGGTGTAGAAACGACCGAAACAGTAAGAGTCGATAAGCCAGGGTATGTCGTGCACAATATCTACGCTAAATGGTTACCTTTGAAAGATGACCAACTAACGATTTCTCTTACTATTAATAATCTATTTGATGAACAGTACTTGAGCCATGCAGCTGTAGAGGATTATACAGCTTACTCTGGTTATGATGCGATTATAGGTCAAGCTGCTTCAGGCCGTGATATTCGCTTAAGTGCTGCACTGAAATTCTAGTGATTAGTAAACAATAATAGTTGCCTTTTACGCCAGCTCTTATCTCATAAGAGTTGGCGTTTTTTATTGTTTAAGGTTCGATTAATTAAAAATCATCTAGCAACTTTGGCTGTTGCTTCTATTTCAATGAGTGTGTCTGGGGATGCCAAAGATGCGACGCCGATACCAGTAAGAGCAGGGCGTGATGTGCCTAATGTATTTGCAATAATGGGTACGATAATTTCCATATAATCTGCAGCCTCGCCACGAACATAAACACGTAATTGTAAAATATTTTCGACTGATGAGTTGGCAGCCTCTAAAACAGCAATGACATTTTTTGCCGCGTTTATTGTTTGTGTTTCAATGTCATTACTATTGGATAGGGAATCCGTATCCCAATCTACTTGCCCTGATATAAAGATTAAGCCGGTGTCTGTATCGATTGTAGCCTGTGACATGCCTATTTCTTTTCCATCGTATAAAGATGCTGGGTTAATGTGTTTAATTGTCATGTGTACCTCATTTAGTGTTTTAAAGAGGCACTAGAGTAGAGGTAAGTGTTTTTCTTAGCGACCAAGTTTGTCTTGTTACTGATACAAGGTTCTTTATTATTTGTTGGAAAAGCGCTTATGAGTAATGTCGAGTATCCAGCGAATTAAAGGGTCATGTTTTGCACTTGGATGATAAGCGGCGACTTACATGAAAACTTCGTTTTCAACGGCACATTACGTTGTGTTCATGATGCTCTATGATGTTTGCAGAGATAAATAAAAACACCAGCCTCGGCTGGTGTTTTTATTTCAATGTGAGAAAGCTAATTGTTTAAGACTGAGCTTTCTTAAACGCTTCTATCAATGCTTGAGTCGAGGCATCTAAGCCGCTGTTGTCGCTGTCGCTAACAAGGCGGTTGAAGATGTCTGTTCCCAATACTTTACCAAGCTCTACGCCCCATTGGTCGAATGAGTTGATTCCCCAAATCGTACCTTGTACAAACGTACGGTGCTCATAAAGGGCGATCAATGCACCAACTGTGGCGGGTGTCATTTTATCCGTTAATAGAGTGTTACTTGGGCGATTGCCTTTAATCACTTTGTGCGGTGCGATGGCGTCTATTTGCTCAGCCGTTGCGCCGGTATCACGAAGTTCTTGCTGTGCTTGCTCAAGGGTTTTACCGACCATAAGCGCTTGAGACTGGCTTAGGCAGTTGGCAAACAATTGTGCGTGGTGGTCGCCAATTGGGTTGTGACTTGCTAGTGGCGCAATGAAATCCACAGGAACAAGACGTGTACCTTGATGCAATAATTGGTGATAAGCGTGTTGGCCGTTTGTACCAGCGCCACCCCAAATGATTGGAGCAGTGTCTGTTTCTACGCCGTCGCCATTTAATAGGTTCGCTTTACCATTACTTTCCATATCGAGCTGTTGGATGTGAGCTGGCATGGCGCGTAGGTAATGATCATAAGGAATCAAAGCGTGAGTTTGTGCATTGTGGAAGTTGATATACCACACGCCTAAAGTGCCCATGATAACGGGTAGGTTTTTTTCGAATGGTGCTGTGCGGAAATGCTCATCCATTTGGTGGGCGCCATCCAGTAAAGCGTAGAAGTTGTCCATACCAACGGCAATGGCAATGGGTAACCCAATCGCTGACCAAAGCGAATAACGACCGCCAACCCAGTCCCACATTGGGAAGATATTTTCTTCCGCCATGCCGAATTCGACCGCTTTTTTTACGTTCGAGCTAACTGCTGCGAAGTGTTTACTTACTGTCTCTTGAGAACCGCCATTTGCTAAAAACCAGTCACGTGCTGCGTTGGCATTAGAAAGCGTTTCTAGTGTGCCAAAGGTTTTTGATGCCACAACAAAAAGTGTGGTTTCTGGGTTCATTTGCTTTAGCTTGCCAGTGATGTCGGAACCATCAATGTTCGCCACAAAATGCACTTTCACTTGTTCTTGAGCGTAAGGTGTTAATGCTTCTGCAACGACTTTCGGTCCAAGGTAAGAGCCACCGATACCGATAGAAACCACGTCTGTGATGTTTTTGCCGCTGTAACCTTTCCATTCGCCGCTGTGCAGTTGTTCAACAAATTTTTCCATTTGCTTTAGCGTAGAGCGAACTTCGTCTAAGACATTAATACCATCAACTATAAGTGATTCTTGAGCTTGACTGGCACGAAGGGCGATGTGCAGTACAGAGCGGTCTTCTGTGTTGTTTATGTGTGCGCCAGTGAACATGCCTTTGATGGCGGTTTCTAATCCTGCTTCTTTTGCTAAATCAGTAAGCAGAGAGAAGGTTTTTTCATTAGCACGGTTTTTTGCGTAATCTAAAGTCCATCCTGCGGCGTGAGTGGTGTATTTCTCCGCGCGTTTTGAATCCGTTTCAAACAAGGATTTCATATCAACAGAGTTTATCTCTTGTTGATGGTCTGCTAGTTTTTTCCAAGCAGTCAGTTTTGTGGGTGAGCCCATTGCAATCTCCCTAGTTTGTTGAGACCGTGCAGCATGTGCGTGCAACGCTCTCACTGAAAGTGAATTATTCTAGATCAAGTCGCAGGTTATCAATTAAACGTGCGTTGCCTAGGTATGCCGCAGCCAAAATGACTAGGCGTTTCTCTTCCTCTGACGGTGTTTGTAAATTATCTTGTGCGCGGATTTCAAAATAATCACGACGGAAACCAGCCGCTTCAAGCTTCTGTTGAGCTTGTTCGCGAATGTCCTCGTGACTCGCACTGTTTGTTATGAGCGCCTCTTTCGCCCATAACAGGGTTTGATACATCGTTGGTGCGATGCGTCTTTCTTCTTCTGTTAAATAACCATTACGAGAGCTCATGGCGAGGCCGTCATCGTTACGTGCGGTGTCGACACCAATAACACGTACGTTAGAGCTTAGGTCGCGGATCATGTCTTCAATGACTTTTAACTGTTGGAAATCTTTGTTGCCGAATATAGCGCAGTCTGGTTGAACCATATTGAATAGTTTGGTTACAACTGTCGAAACCCCCACAAAATGCCCTGGACGAGAAGCGCCACAAAGGATGTCAGAAATGCCGACTACCTCGATTTGTGTTTGACTGCGTTTGCCATCTGGGTACATTTCTAGCGCATCAGGAGCAAACAGATAATGACAGCCGTTGGCTTCAAGAACGCGTTTGTCTTCTTCCAACGTTTTTGGGTAGCGTTCTAAATCGCTTTGATCCGAAAACTGCATTGGGTTGACGAAGATCGAGGAAACAATGACTTCACCTTCTTCTTTTGCTTTGCGAATCAGTGACATGTGACCGTCATGCAGGTTGCCCATGGTAGGGACAAAAACGATGCTTTTATCTTGTAGTCGTTCTACTTTTAAAGCAGCACGAAGTTCGGCAACTGTGTGAAAAGTTTTCATTATTTAAATCCGTGCTCTGAGCCTGGGAATGTACTGTCTTTTACTTCTTTAACATAGGCTTCAAAGGCTTCTGTCACGTTGCGACCATCGGTCAAAAAGTTTTTAACGAACTTTGGAGTGTGTCCTAAATTGATGCCTAGCATGTCATGCAATACTAAAACTTGGCCGTCAGTGTGAGGGCCAGCACCAATGCCGATCGTTGGAACAGGAACCGCTTCGGTAAGTAGCTTGCCCAATTCAGTCGGAATGCATTCGTACAGTAAAATATCGGCTCCAGCAGCAACCAAATCAAGAGACTCTTGCAATAACAAGTCGGCAGCGTCTTGGCTTTTACCTTGGACTTTGTAGCCACCTAGTTTATGGACAGACTGAGGGGTTAAACCTAAATGAGCACAAACTGGAATGCCGCGCTGGCTCAATAGTTTAATGGTGTCGGCTAACCAACTACCGCCTTCTAGTTTCACCATGTTCGCACCGGCTTGCATGAGCTTTGCTGCATTATCAAGTGCTTGTTCAGGTTTGCTGTAACTCATAAACGACATATCAGAAAGAATGAAAGCGTTGGTATTACCGCGTTTTACTGCTGCTGTGTGGTAGCACATATCTTCGATAGTGACTGGAAGTGTGCTGTCTTGGCCTTGGATAACCATACCTAAAGAGTCGCCGATTAAAATCGTTTCGACGCCAGCAACATTCATGACGTGAGTAAATGATGCGTCGTAGGATGTAAGGCAGGTAATCTTCTCTTTATCCGCTTTCATTTTCTTGAGCGTAGAGAGAGTGACAGGTTTCGTAAGCTTTTTTTGTGAGTTATCTGAATACATATTTTATACTTCTTTGATAAAAACCAAATCGTTGGTATCAAGTTGGTGTAACTGCTCAGCAACTGTTTTTCCGTTTGCTAAGAGCCTATCTGGAGCAAGGTCATTAAGTGGACACATAACAAACCCTCTTTCTAACATGTAAGGGTGAGGTACCGTTAACCGAGGGTGTTGTATTTCCTCGGAGCCATACAATAGCAGATCTAAATCAAGGGTGCGCGGCCCCCAATGACGTTCTCTTATTCGACGTTGTTTTTGTTCGATGCTTTGTAATAAATCGAGAAGGGCAATAGGAGGAAGTTTAGTTTTAAAAGATGCAACCGCATTAATATAGTCAGGCTGATCTTGAGGACCAACAGGCTTGCTGCCATAAATTGAAGAAACACGAAAAGCGTATAAGCTATCGTGTTTCTTTAGGGTCTCAATCGCACGATCAAGTTGTGCTATTGGGTTTTCAAGATTGCTGCCGAGGCCAATATAAGCTTGTATCACAGCGTACCCTCTTATTCGCTAGCGGCTTCGCTTGGCGAATTTGTCTCTGTTGTTGGTCCATTGCTTTTTCTACGACGACGCGGGCGACGTTTTTTCGGGCCTTCTTTATCACTGGTGCGAACATCAATGTTTTTAATCAACTCTCTCTGCTTGCTTTCAGTAGCGTGTTGGAAGGCTTCCCACCAATCTCCTAAGCCATCTAATTGCGTACCGCTGAGTTCTCGGATAAGTAAGAAATCAAACCCGGCACGGAAGCGCGGGTGATCTAGCAGTAGAAAGGCACGTTTTCCGTAACGCTTTGGTAGTCGGAATTGCATATCCCAAATTTCACGCATTGGTGTAGAGAAACGACGAGGAATTGCAGTTGATGCCACTTGATTGTCGAGCACCATATTAGCGGCTTGATGCAACGCTGGCGTTGTTGGCATGCCTTGCGCTTCGAATTCTTCGTGACGTAATACAACACTTGGCCAAAGTAAAATGGCGTATAAGAAATAAGGCGCAGTGGTTTTGTCGTTTTGAATGCGATCATCTGTGTTTTTCAAACCTTGCAGAATAAACGCTTCAGGGTTTATGTCATCTCGCTTCCAGCCGCTTTGTAGTAATGCATCTGTGTCTGGAAATAAATAGCGGAACAAGCCGTATTTACGCAATAGAGCAAAGGTTTCTATGCCATTGCCGCTGCCAAGCAGTTTTAATACTTCTTCAAACAGACGGGCTGGTGGAATGTGATCCAATAAATGCGCCATTTCTTTGATGGGCGCTGCGGTAGAGGCTTCTATTTCGAACCCTAATTTACCCGCAAAACGAATTGCACGTAACATGCGCACTGGGTCTTCTTGGTATCGTTGACGAGGGTCGCCAATGATGCGAATTACTTTGTCTTCAATGTCTTTTAATCCACCACAGAAATCGTGAATGCTGAAGTCTTTAACATTGTAATAAAGTGCGTTGAAAGTGAAGTCACGACGTTCAGCGTCTTCTTCGATGCTACCGTAGACATTATCGCGTAAAACAATGCCGTGTGTTGAGCGGGCAGAGTCTTTACCTTTTAATGATGTCTGAGGTGTACTTTCATTGTCGTCTTGAGTAGAGCCTGCTCTAAAAGTAGAAACTTCAATGATTTCGCGTCCAAAGGTGACGTGAACGAGTTTGAAGCGTCGGCCAATGAGCCTAGAGTTGGAAAAGGTCGCATGAACTTCTTCTGGTGTGGCGTTAGTTACCACATCAAAATCTTTTGTTTTTGCACCAATGATATGGTCTCGAATACAACCACCGACAAGGTAAGCGTCGTAGCCAGCTTTATTTAGGCGATACAGTACTTTGACGGCATTTGGGCTCAAATCTTGTCGAGATAAGCTGTGTTGGCTGCGAGGGATGACGATAGGGTAAGTCTGCGCCTGTGGTGAGGCAAACAGAGAGGTAGCTTTACGTACCAGAGATTTAAATCCTGTAAGCATTGGACAACAAATTTTTATAAGTTAACGAAAATGGCATTCTACACGTGATAGAGCAAAGTTACACGGGTAATGGTCTTGTTTAAATGAATTTGGTGTGTTGGTAGAAGAGATAGGTTAGAGCGATTATTTTATTTTCTGATTAGAAAATAAAATAATCGCTTTGGATACATGAAGATACTAGTTCCGAAAACAAAGTCAGTGCTGCTTCTGCAGTTCTACTTAAATCTTATTTTTATTATTGCATTGTTTTCATTGCCCGAGGGCTGGCATATCTAAAAAGATCAATTATCCAAAGCGATTTTCCATCCACGACCTCAAATTTTATTTTTATTTGAAGAGGTCATGGTGTTCTTATCTTTTATTTTTGTTTTTAAGAACCTACATCCGACGATTAACTTATTTTTATTCTTTGCCAATCTTCTTATCGTTGTGACATATATAAGGCATTTCTTGTGCCAAAAATAATAAAGCACTGATTTAGTTAAGTTTTATGAAAATGTTGTTCGTTTTTTTTACAATATTGGTATTTCATTTTGGGTATTATAGTATCAGGTGTTACCGTTACTCTGTTACTTTTTTTGGTATTAGTAGTTTTTGTCGTCGTTCCCATAGGCTTTTTCTTGATATGCCCAAAGAGTGTGCAAGTTGTGTCTCTGTCATCTTGTGTTGGTGCGTAAGGACGAAGTGTTTTAGGTAGTCGTCCAGTGTTGTGCCTTGTAGTTGCAGTGTGTTTTGCTCAAAAGTGCTGTTTGCTGTACTTGTGTGTTTTTGCTGGTCAGCGAGTTTTAGATTGGCTGCCTCAATTTTGTCAATAGGGCTTAAAATAACGGCTCTTTCTATTGCATTTTCAAGCTCTCGAACGTTGCCAGGCCAATGGTGTGAGCGAATGGCTTTGTCGAAAGTGCGATTGTAATGATAGGCTGGTTTACCGTGCTTCTGGCAAGTTTTTTCGAGTATCACTTTGGCAATCATGGATATGTCGTCCCCTCGTTCTCTGAGAGGGGGGAGTAATAGTTCCATTACATATAAACGGTAATATAAATCCTCTCGAAATAGTCCCTGTCTCACCATGTCAAATAAGTCTCTGTGAGTTGCGGCGATAAGACGAATGCTGACTTTTTTGTATTCAGTGGCACCAACTCGACGAACTTCACCTTCTTGTAAGACTCTTAATAGCCTGGCCTGAGCTTCGAGAGGTAGCTCACCTATTTCATCAAGAAATAATGTGCCTTTGTCGGCGGTTTTAATTAAACCGTCATGGGCGGTGGTCGCGCCAGTAAAGGCGCCTTTCTCATGACCAAATAATTCAGACTCTATTAGATTTTCTGGGATGGCGGCGCAGTTAATGCTAACAATCTGATTATGCTTCCTCAGGCTGGCGTTATGTATGGCTTTGGCTACTAGTTCTTTACCTGTCCCAGACTCTCCTCGAATAAGTGTTGTGGCGTCTGTGGCAGCGATTTTTTTAATGTCTATGAACAGGTCTAGCATGGGTGGGCATTGTCCAATAATGGCGCTGCCTGGGGTGCCTAATGGTAGGGCTTCTTCTGTTGTGTCTGTATTGGCAAAAAGAGTCGGTGTTTGAGTCGATATTTGTTCACTTACCTCTCTATGCTCCAAAGTATTTACCACATGCTTCAGTAGAGTTTCTGGGTCGGTAGGCAGCGGAAGATAGTAGGCAGTCCCAAGAGACATGCTGTGTGTGCCTGTGCTCAAGCTAGGTTTTGCATCCAATACAATGCGACGAGGTGTATTTGGAAGTTCTGTCGCACCGCCACTCAGGTCGTTAATGATTTCTTGATCAATTAGCAGTAAATCAAATTCACTCAGTTCGTAGTATTTCTCAATTTGCTCTAGTGAGTTCCCCATGTTTACTTGAAAACCGTACCGAGATAGCCATTTTTCAGATTCTTTGAGTAAGGAGTTGTCTGGGCAGATAATCATAATGCTGTGCATAAGTTGTCACCTATTGTTACTAGTGTAACGATTATACACATTAGGCTGCAAAATGGTCGAGATGTGGAATATCTGTTTAAAAGGAAGTGAAAGATTAAGAAATGAAGTGTTGGTCTTGTGGTTCAAGGGGGAGCGATTTTACCCCGTAAAGTGTGTTTGGATTCCATTGTTTTATGGCTAGGGAGAGAGCTTCTGATATAGATGACGGTGAATTTAAATCGATATTTAGATAATGCAAAGCTCGAAGAAGGGTGAGTAGATGCCCGTTTTCTATTGGTTTTGCGTGATTTTGTTTGCTGATTTTTTCGCCACAAGTGTTAGTGATGAGTGGAATATGACAAATATTTGGTGGTGTCCATTCAAATAAATCATATAGGTAAAGTTGTTGAGCCGTTGTTTCGATTAAATCAGCGCCTCTCACAAGATGGGTAATGTTTTGTCGATGGTCATCTACAACAACAGCAAGCTGATAAGAAAAGTAACCATCTTTTCTTTTTAGTACTGGGCAATTATTTTTTAGGTCATCTGCAAAGTTTAAGCTTCCCTGAATCGGGTCTTCATACTGATATAGTAAGTTACTGGTTTTTAATCGCCAAGAATGTAGTTGGTTGGCTGTACTTTTGCACACGTCAGGATGATTGCCATTGTTTTGCGTGAGAAATTGGCGCGTGCAATTGCATGGGAAGACGAGCTGCTGGTTTTTTAGTGTTGAGAGATGTTGCTCGTATAGTTCTGAGCGGTGACTTTGTGCTATGACGGTTTCGTCAGAAAAGAGTTTGTAGCTGCTGAGGGTGTTGAGTATTTGTTCTGAAAAATATTTTTTGCAGCGAGTTCCATCTACATCTTCAATGCGAATAAGCCAATCACCTTGGTTTTTTTTTGCATCCAAGTAGCTCGCTAACGCACTGACTAGCGAGCCAAAATGGAGTGGGCCGGTTGGCGAAGGCGCAAAACGGCCACGATACAAGGTCGACAAAGAATTTGGCACTGCTGTTAGACGCTAATGCGTTAGCCGCCGATTTGTCTTTCTTTGATTTCAGCCAGTGTTTTGCAATCAATACACATGGTTGCTGTTGGGCGGGCCTCTAAACGGCGAATGCCGATTTCAATGCCACACTCTTCACAATAGCCGTAATCATCAGAATCGATTAGTTCAACCGTCTGAGAAATTTTCTTAACCAACTTGCGTTCACGATCTCGAGCACGAAGTTCTAGGCTGAACTCTTCCTCTTGGCTGGCACGATCGTTTGGATCTGCATAGTTTACCGCCTCTTCTTTCAGGTGGTTTACTGTGCGATCAACTTCTTCCATTAAGTTTTGTTTCCAGTTAAGCAGGATACTTTTAAAGTGCGCTAACTGGTTTTCGTTCATGTATTCTTCGCCGTCCTTAGCAACATAAGGAGTGAAGTCTTTCATTAATGAATCTGGATTCATTTTTGGCATGTGCATAGCCTCACTTCGCAGGTATCCATTGTGGTAACCTGTAAACGATAAGATTAGGTGGTTTATTTTCGGCCGGAAACTTACCAGATAATTTGATGGTTAACCACATATTTTGTGCAAAATGTTACGATTTTTTAAATAAGGCAGAGAATGTTGAATGAAAAAGCATAAGTTGGCAGCAAGAGTTGAGCAAATTGCTCCTTTTCAAGTGATGGCTATTTTGGCTCGCGCCAAGGCGTTGGCGCTTCAGGGTGAAGATGTGATTCATCTTGAAGTTGGTGAGCCGGATTTTGTTGCTATTGAGTCCGTCGGCAAAGCCGGAATGCAGGCTATAGAAGAGGGCAATACAGGCTATACCTCAGCGACAGGTTTGCCAGAATTGAAGTCTGCTATCAGTGATTATTATGCTTCTCGTTATCAAGCAACTGTGTCACCGGAACGCATTATTGTCACGTCCGGCGCATCTGGGGCGCTTTTGTTGATGGCTTCCTTAATGGTTGATGTTGGCGAAGAGGTTCTCATGCCAGACCCTTGTTACCCGTGTAATCGTCATTTTTTGGTTCAAGTTGGCGCGAGTGCTAAATTAGTTGAAACCGAAGCTAGCAAAGGGTTCGAAATGGATTTGGAGGATTTATCGAAGAATTGGAGTGAAAAAACATCCGGTCTTTGGTTGGCGTCTCCGTCTAATCCGACAGGTGCGGTGTTGAGTAAAGAATACATCTCGCAAGCTTGGCAAAAGGTGCAAGAGCAAGGCGGTCATTTACTGGTTGATGAAATATACCAAGGTCTCGTTTACGAGGGAGAGGATTTTTCGGCGCTATCTATTGATGATGATATTTTTGTTATCAACAGTTTTTCAAAATATTTTGCTATGACAGGTTGGCGATTGGGTTGGTTAGTGGTGCCTGAGTGGGCGATAGAAGGTGTGACCAAATTGGCTCAAAATCTATTCATCTCTGCTCCAAGTGTTTCTCAGCATGCAGCGATCAGTGCTTTTACGCCAGAAGTGTTGGAAGAATGTGAAGAGCGACGTCAAATTATGAACATTCGACGATTGGTTTTACTTGAAGGTCTGGAGCAGATTGGGTTGCCTATTGTTGCACCGGCACATGGCGCATTTTATGTTTATGTCGATGTTTCGAATGTTACTGATGATGCTATGGCTTGGTGTTTGGCATTGCTAGAGGAAGAAAAGGTAGCGTTAACGCCGGGTGCGGATTTTGGTATCAAGGATGCCCAAAAATACGTTCGTTTTGCTTACACCTGTGATGGACCAAGATTGCAAGAAGCCTTATCGAGAATTGCTAGGTTTATAGCAACGTAAAGGCTTCTGAAAGTGACGCCGAGATTATGTTTAGCCTCGGCGTCGCATTAATACAAGTCCAGCAAGTAGGCAAATAGCAATAGGGATGCTTACGCCAATGGCTGGTGGAAAGTCGATCGCCACACTCATTCGCCCAAATAAATTCAAGGCATTTTGAAATGCTAAGCCTATTAATACGCCTGAGAAAATACGTCCGCCCATTGTAGATGACCTTAATGGCCCAAACACGCTTGATAGAGCAACAAGTACCAAGGCAAGAGATGCTATTGGGCGAAGAGCGGTTATCCAAAACTCTAGTTCGTATTGAGAGGCGTCAAGATGTTGTTGGCGTAAGTATTGTTGGTAGTTCATTAGTTGACTCAAGGATAAGGAATCAGGTTCTTGAGAGGCTAAAAACAGATGCTCTGGCATTATACTAACTCTCCATTCTGAGCGATCAATGCTGGTTGTTTCAATATGATCGGGGTAGAAAGTTGTTTCTGTAACCGTATTTAATTGCCACAGTGAACCTTCAATATGTTGTGCGCTGGCTGCGTTTTTGACATGGGTTAGCTCTTGGTTCTCAGGTGAGAAAATTTGTATACCATAAAGTTTGCCTTCTCTATCTGCAGCATCAATGTAGACAAAGTTGTTATCCGCTTTTAGCCAAACCCCACCAGTTAACGAAAATGTGTCGTTTTTTTGATCCTGAAATTTTTCTATCAAGTTTGCTTTTTGTGCTGCAACGGGAGCAACGAACTCTGAAATCCCCATGCCCAGCAAAGATACCAATACAATTGGCTGGCAAGCGGCGAAACCGATGCGCCAAATTGGCATGCCTGCTGCTCGCATAACCGTCAACTCAGATGTCGCGGCCAATGTGCCAAGTCCCATTAATGTGCCGATGAGTGAGGCGATCGGAATGTATTCTGCTAGCCTTCCGGGTAAGCGCAGGGAAATAACTTGGAGTAGTGATTGGATGGTGTAGTTATCATTTACTTTTTTGATTTGTTCAATAAAGGTTAGAGCAAAATCCAAACCAAGCAATACAACTGTAACAACTAAAAATGACCATAAAACGCTGCTGGCGATGTATTTATCTATTTTTTTCATAGGAATTACTCGCTTGAGCTTGATTTAGATGTGTTAGGTAATCGCGCTTTGCGGCGTTCAAATACTTGGTTGTATTGAGTAAACAAAACGGCTGCAATAAGTACAAATATGCCGTGAATCCACCAAAGACCGAGCTGGATAGGGAGTTTGCCTTTTTCTAAGCCTGTGCGTCCCCAAATCAATAGTGCAATATAAAGAATCATTAATAAAATAGCAGGCAGCATTTTGAAAAAACGCCCTTGTCTTGGGTTTACTTGGCTTAATGATAAGCCAATAATCGCAAGAACCGGAATGATGACAACAAGTGAAATACGCCATTGCAATTCGACCTTATCAAGAAGCTTTGTGCTTTTAATAAGATCCATTGTGCTTTTTGTGTAGGCTTCATCAATTGCATCATTTTCTTTGTTTTCCATGCGAACAGCATAAGTGTCGAATTGAGTAATACGATAATTGGCTGTGCCTGGTTTGCCTTCATAGCGGGTGCCGTTTTTGAAAACGAGATAGTTTTCATTATTTTCTGAGCTGACTCGAATTTGTTCTGCATAATCCGCAAACATTTGTGTCTGGATGTTTTTGTCTTTTTTATTAGCGACGCCAGATATAAATATGTTGTTTACCCACCCTTCTTCAGGTGTAAAACTTTCTATATAAGTGGTGCGTTGACCGCTACCTTCAAAACGTCCAGGTATAAGTAAGTCAAAGGCAGATATTTTACTCTGTGCTTGAGATGCTTCTGCCGCGCGATATTCACTAAATGGAGCGAGCCAGAAATTAATTCCTCCACTTATTAGACCTATAATACAGGCAATGCCTAGAGTGTAGCCTGCCAATTTGATTTTGCTTATGCCGCTAGAAAAAAGTACTGACATTTCATTTTCTATATACAAACGACCGAATGTGAGTAATAAGGACAGGAAGAAGGCCAGAGGCATGATCATTTGGATAAAGCTTGGGATATGGTAGCCAAGAATGACGAAAAGGAATTCGAAAGTCATTTTTCCTTCTGTGACACGCCCTAAATATGATGATAAGCGGCCGCTTAGTATTACTAGCAATAAAATTAGCGTGACGCCAGCTGTTGACACCAGCACTTCTTTCGCTAAGTATCTGAATAGTCTCAAAGTCACCTCTGGATGAATATCGCTTTTTAAGCGTAGAGTTGATTACATATTTAAAGCCCCCATTATCTCGCGGTAAGAAGAACATTATCCAGTTTTTTTTAAAAAGTTATTTTTTTGAGGAATTTTCCATGAATATGGCGTTATTTGATCGCTTATCTACAGTCCAAGCTGATTTGCTTGTTGCGTTTGTCCCTAGCGAGGGTGATTTTTCTGAATCGACGGCTTGGGTAGATGAAAGTTCTGCCGGACAAGTTTCTCAGTTGCGTGCAACGGGTGTCTTCAAAGGAGGTGTAGCACAAACTTTACTACTACCAAGTCTGACTCAAGATTTTGCTCAAGCGGTATTATTAGTTGGCATAGGTAAAGACGCTGAAATGAGCGATATGCAGGCTCGTAAAGTAGTTGCGGCTGTTGCTGCTCAGATAAAAGGTCTACCTTATGAGTCTGTTGCGTTAGCCAGTGCATCACTTATATTGAAGAAGCGTTCATCATCAGATGTTACTGCTTTGGTTGCTCAGTGGCTCAATGAAGGCTTTTATAATTTTCTTGGTTTCAAACAAGATGACGCTAGCAAAGCAACGAAAGTCGAATCTTTGCTTATTGAAGGTGCAGACGAAGCGGCTCTAGCAATTGGTACGGCAACTGCAAGTGGTTCAGCCTTTGCTCGTCAGCTTGGCAATTTACCTGGTAACGTTTGTACGCCAAGTTATTTAGCGTCGAAAGCTCAGCATTTAGGTGAAGAATATGGAATCGACGTTGAGTTGCTAGACGAAAACAAAATGGACGAGTTAGGCATGCATTGCCTATTGTCTGTGGGTCGTGGCAGTGATCAGCCAAGTTATTTGATCGTGATGCATTATCGTGGTGGCGAAAAAGACGAAGCGCCTCATGTATTGCTAGGGAAGGGTATTACTTTTGATACTGGTGGTATTTCTTTGAAGCCTGGTCCTAAGATGGACGAGATGAAATACGACATGTGTGGTGCGGCAAGTGTCTTTGGTACGATGAAAGCGATCTGTGAGTTGAAACCAACGCTGAACTTTACGGCAGTTATTGCTGCAGCAGAAAATATGCCAAGCAGTCGAGCTACTAAACCGGGCGATATTGTTAAAACTATGTCTGGTCAAACGGTTGAAGTTCTAAACACCGATGCAGAAGGACGTTTGGTATTGTGCGATGCGTTGTCTTATATTGAGCGCTTTAAACCGAAATCTGTTGTGGATATTGCCACTTTGACTGGTGCTTGTGTTGTTGCTCTAGGTAGCGTTAACTCTGGCATGTACGCCAATGATGATGATTTGGCCGCAGAATTAAAATCGGCAAGTCAGACTGCCGCTGATAAGATTTGGCAAATGCCGTTAGACGAAGAGTATCAGCAACAGTTGGACAGTAACTTTGCAGATATCGCAAACATCGGTGGGCCTGAAGCAGGTTCTGTAACAGCGGCTTGCTTCTTGTCTCGCTTTACGGGCTCTTATCCTTGGGCTCATTTGGATATTGCTGGTACGGCTTGGGCTGGTGGCGCGACAAAAGGTGCAAGTGGTCGCCCTGTTGCTTTGTTAACTCGTTACTTGTTAGCTAAAGCATAATCCACCCGAATTGAAAAATGATCTTAAAGGCAGCGATGATTTTATCGCTGCCTTTTTTTTGTCGAAGTGTTAACTCGATCAAGGTATTATTTTCCTCTGATTGTTTTGGTTTGCTCGGTGAGTGAGGGTGGACTTTTACGGTCTTCGGTGCGAAAGTTGAAGTAATAAATGAGTGGTTGGGAGTTTAATGAGCTCAGCTGTTGTGTTTTGTATTCTTAATATTGGTTTTTTTCTATGTCAGATTTAGCTGCTCATCATGAAAATGATGCTCTTGAGCCAGATGAAGAAACCTTGATTTCAGCCCTACGAAATCAAGATGATATCCCTATATTGATGGATATTGTTGCTGAGCAGGTAGCGGCTTGCGCCAGTCAAGAGGATTACTTAGTTCAGACCCTTGATGAATCGGATTATGAGAAAAAGTCAGAGGTAACGGACACTTTATCTAGTGACCTTTCACAAGAACTCATCGCAAAAACTATTACCAGCGTCCTTGAACGGCGTTTACCAGAATTGGTTTCAGAAGTGATACAAACCTTGTACTCGTCTGATGCTACTATCAAAAAAGATTAATTTTCTGTGTGTTTTACACACGGATGATACGTTTAATAGTGCACATGTTATTTTTTATCTTGTTTCGACAAGTTATAATTCTGCAAAATCAAATTGACCGCTACATAAGAGCTTTAAGACACCATAATGGAAAAGACTTACCAACCACAAAGTATTGAAAAACCCATTTATCAACGTTGGGAAGAAGGTGGCTATTTCGCACCTCAAGGCAACGGTTCTCCTTTTTCTATCATGATCCCACCGCCAAATGTCACCGGTAGTCTTCACATGGGGCACGCATTTCAGCATACCTTAATGGATGCCATGATTCGTCGTGAGCGCATGAAAGGCAGCCGCACATTATGGCAGCCAGGTTGTGACCATGCTGGTATCGCGACACAAATGGTTGTAGAGCGTCAGTTGGCGGCTGAAAACCAGACTCGTCATGATCTTGGACGTGAGAAATTCCTTGAGAAAGTATGGGAATGGAAAGATCAGTCTGGCGGTACTATTTCAGATCAGATGCGAGTTATGGGTGACTCCGTTGCGTGGGATAAAGAGCGTTTCACGATGGATCCAGGTATGTCTGCGGCGGTTCAAGAGGTATTCGTTCGTCTTTATGATGAAGGCATTATTTATCGCGGCCAGCGCTTGGTCAATTGGGATCCGGTTTTACATACAGCTATTTCTGATTTGGAAGTTATCTCCGAAGAAGAAAATGGTTTCATGTGGTATTTCCGCTACCCATTGGCGGATGGCGTGAAAACCGAAGATGGCAAAGATTATATTGTGGTTGCTACAACTCGACCAGAAACTATGTTTGGTGATGCGGCGGTTGCTGTCGCGCCAGATGATGAGCGTTTTGCTGCGCTTGTTGGTAAAGAAATTGAATTACCATTGGTTGGTCGTCGTATTCCCATTGTTGCGGATGAATATGTCGATAAAGAGTTTGGTACAGGTTGTGTGAAAATTACACCTGCTCATGACTTTAATGATTATGAAGTTGGCAAACGTCATGACATGCCGTTGATTAATATTTTAACGGACGATGCAGCTATCAACGACGTAGCGCCAGAAAAATATCGTGGAATGGATCGCTTTGATGCACGTAAAGCGGTTGTTGCAGATTTTGATGCGTTAGGTTTACTTGAAAAAATAGCGGATCATAAATTGAAAGTGCCTCGCGGTGAGCGTGGTAATACCGTTATCGAGCCTTATTTGACTCAGCAATGGTATGTTGCTGTTGAATCATTGGCTAAGCCTGCTATTGAAGCGGTTGAAAATGGCGACATTCAGTTTGTTCCTAAGCAATGGGAAAATACTTACTTTGCTTGGATGCGTGACCTAAATGATTGGTGTATTTCTCGTCAGCTTTGGTGGGGGCATCAAATCCCGGCTTGGTACGATGCAGACGGTAAATTTTATGTGGGCAAAGACGAGGAAGAAGTTCGAGCTAAATACAGTTTGTCGGCAGACATTGAATTAACACAAGACGAAGATGTTTTAGATACTTGGTTTTCTTCTGCACTATGGACTTTTGCAACGCAAGGTTGGCCTGAAGAAACTCAGGATTTTAAAGAATTTAGTGAATCTGATGTATTGGTAACAGGTTTCGATATTATTTTCTTCTGGGTTGCCAGAATGATCATGATGACATTGAAATTCACAAATAAAGTCCCTTTCAAAACGGTTTACATTACCGGCCTTATTCGTGATGAGCGCGGCGATAAGATGTCTAAATCGAAAGGTAACGTAATCGATCCTTTGGATTTGATTAATGGTATCGATATCGAATCTCTTGTTACGAAACGTACTTACGGCATGATGCAGCCACGTTTGGCGGCTAAAGTAGAGAAAAACACCCGTGAGACTTATCCTGAAGGTATTCAGTCTTACGGCACAGACGCTTTACGTTTTACACTTTGTTCTTTAGCGTCTGGTGGTCGTGACATTAAGTTCGACCTAAATCGTTTGGAAGGTTACCGTAATTTCTGTAATAAAATTTGGAATGCGACTCGCTATGTTTTGATGAACACAGAAGATCAAGATTGTGGTCAGAACGGCGCGGATGTTGAATTGTCTCTTGCGGATAAATGGATTATTTCACGTTTACAGCACGCTGAAGATGCGGTAAATCGTGCTTTTGAAACGCATCGTTTTGATCTGGCTGCTCAGGCGCTTTATGAGTTTATGTGGCATGAGTACTGTGATTGGTATTTGGAATTATCTAAGCCTGTACTTTGGGATGAAAATGCGACAGCTGCTCAATTGATGGGTACACGTCGGACCCTAGTTCGAATTTTAGAGGCTTTCTTGCGTTTAGCTCACCCAATGATGCCTTTCTTGACGGAAGAAATTTGGCAGCGTATTGCACCTTTGGCTGGAGTAAGTGGCGATACTATTATGGTTGCCCAATACCCAGAGGCAGAGGGAAGCAAAAAAGATGCAGAAGCGGAAGCGGATGTAGAATGGCTAAAAGGTGTTATTGAGGGGGTTCGTAATATTCGAGGTGAAATGAATATTTCCCCTTCTAAGCCTTTGGCTGTTCTGTGTCGTAATGGTTCTGGCCAAGACAAAATACGTCTTGATGCTAATTTAACCTTCCTACAAACCTTAGCGAAATTAGATACGGTTACTTGGTTGGCAGCTGGTGACGAAGCGCCTATGTCTGCGACGGCTTTGGTTGGCGATATGGAAGTCTTGGTTCCAATGGCGGGTCTTATTGATAAGGATGCAGAGCTAGCGCGTCTACAAAAAGAAATCGATAAGTCATCCAAAGAGCTTCAACGTATACAAGGCAAATTATCAAATGATAGCTTTGTGGCTAAGGCGCCAGCAGAAGTCGTTGAGAAAGAGCGAGCTAAATGTGATGACTTGCAGCTAACTGTTAGTAAATTGGAAGAGCAAAAAACGAGTATTGAATCTTTATAAATAGATAAAGGTTAGTGGTCAATGTTGATCGCTAACCTTGCGCTTACTTTAATAAAAATAAAAAAAGAGGCGAAGGTAATGGAGCGATTAACTGGAAAAGTTAAATGGTTTAATGATGCTAAGGGAATTGGTTTCATTAAAAGAGAAACGGAAAGTGATGTGTTTGTGCATTACAAATCGATTGCTTGTAATGGTCATAAGACGCTTAGAAAGGGTCAGGTTGTAAATTTTGAGTTATCGGAAACCGACTTTGGTGTGCAAGCGTTGGATGTCCATATAGAGAAAGAAGAGCAGCTTGCACCTTCGTCCTCTAATGAGCAGCTCGAAAGTGCTTAGCTTAAATCGATTCTTTGAGCATTTTGTTAGCCAGTTTAACGAAATCGACGGGTGTTAGTATGCCGACAAGCTTGTTATCGTGAGTGACGGGTAAGCATCCATATTTATTTTCGATGAAAAATTCAGCAGCTGCACTTAATTCCATGTCAGGGCTTACTGTTAGTATGTCTTTGTTCATGGCGTTGGCGATCGGAGTTTGTTGTTCTTTCTTGGATATTTGATGGGTGCCAAATTGGCTAACCAAATGGAATGCGTGGCGTAGATATTCACGCTGCGTTAGCATTCCTACGCATTCCTCTTCATCATTGACGATTGGAATATTTCTGATGTTTTTGTCATGCATCAATTCTTTTGCTTTTGCTAACGAATCATTTTCTTTTAATGTAATTAAACCTTTCGACATTAAATCTGCCACTGTGCGCATAGATAAATCTCCTTGTGTTTATGATCTTATTAAAATTGAGTGTAGAGCGGATTGTGTATGAAAGGCAATCATGTATTTAAAGCAATATAGCTGCCTTGAGGTGGATCAATAATGAAAGATCAAGAATGGATGAAGAGGGCGCTCGAATTGGCGGCTAAGGCAGCGAAAGAAAATGAAATTCCAGTTGGTGCCATTGTTGTTCTTGATGATGAGATTATTGGTGAGGGTTACAATTCGCCCATTTCATTGTGTGATCCAACCGCTCATGCAGAAATTCAAGCGATTCGAACAGCCTGTAAAGCGGTGAATAACTATCGTCTGCCAGGCGCAACCTTGTATGTTACTTTGGAGCCTTGTTCTATGTGTGCAGGGGCGATTGTTCATGCTCGTATTGATCGAGTTGTTTATGCTGCTACTGAGCCAAAAAGTGGTGTTGTCGAAAGTCAGGGGCAATTTTTCAATGCGCCTTTTCTTAACCATCAGGTCAAGGTTGAAAAGGGTATATTGGGTGAAATTGCGTCTTCTCAGCTGACTCAATTCTTCCAATATCGTCGTGAACAGAAAAAGAAGTTGAAAGAATTGGCCAAAAAACCATTTTGAGCTATTTTTTTGTCGATTTTGTGTAGAAATTTCATACTCTGCTAGCCTCTATTTGCCTCATTGATTTAAAATACCCCATCATTTCCCCAAAACTACCAAGTGAGGCAATACTCAACATGCTAACTCTGCATGGTTCCGCTGCGCTATCAGCGTTTCGCAAGGCAAAGTTATTAGCCAATATGCAAGCATCTGTTTCTACAGTAACTGATGTCGATGCACAATTTCTCCATTTTGTGGAGTTGGCTGATAATCAAACGCTTACGGTTGAACAGGATACTGTTCTGCAACGCGTTTTGGCCTATGGTCCTAAATCCTCCCAAGTCAGTTCATCTGATCAAAGTGTTCTTGTTGTTCCGCGTTTAGGAACGATTTCGCCTTGGTCATCGAAAGCAACCGATATCCTCCATAATTGTGGTTTAGTTACCGTATCTCGCGTTGAGCGTGGTGTGGAATACTTTATCCATAGCTCGAAAGCCTTGACGCTTGAAGAGCTAGATTTGTTGTCTGCTATGTTGCATGACCGCATGACTGAAAGTTTGCTCCCGGCATTGAGCGATGCGGCCAGTCTGTTTTCTCATGCAGAACCCGCACCTATGACGAGTGTTGATGTTTTAGGTGGCGGTCGTTCAGCGTTGGTTGAGGCAAACCAAACCTTGGGGCTTGCTCTGGCTGAAGATGAAATCGATTACTTGGTTGATGCCTTTGTTGAGCTTGGTCGTAATCCAATTGACATCGAATTGATGATGTTTGCTCAGGCAAACTCGGAGCATTGTCGTCACAAAATATTTAATGCGTCTTGGACGATTGATGGCGAAGAGCAAGAGCGCTCTTTATTTAAAATGATCAAGAATACGCACGAACACAACCCTGAAGGTACTTTATCTGCTTATAAAGACAATGCGGCTGTGATGGAAGGCCACTTTGCTGGACGTTTCTTTCCAGCACCTGGCACGGGTGAATACGACTTTAGTCAAGAGAATATTGATATCTTGATGAAGGTTGAGACCCATAATCATCCAACGGCTATTTCACCTTTTTCAGGTGCGGCGACCGGTTCTGGTGGCGAAATTCGTGATGAAGGCGCAACTGGTATTGGCTCAAAACCAAAAGCAGGTTTGAGTGGCTATACTGTTTCCGACTTGAAAATTCCCGGTTTTGAACAGCCTTGGGAAAGTTATTACGGCAAGCCTTCTCGTATTGTAACGCCTTTGGATATCATGATTGAAGGGCCAATTGGTGGCGCGGCATTTAATAATGAGTTTGGGCGCCCCAACTTATTAGGTTACTTCCGTACTTACGAGCAAAAAATCCAAGGCGTTTCTCAAGAAGAGGTGCGTGGTTATCATAAGCCAATTATGTTGGCGGGTGGTTTAGGTAATATTCGTCGTGAGCATGTTGAGAAAAAAGAAATTAAAGTCGGCGCCAAGTTAATTGTACTTGGTGGGCCTGCGATGTTGATTGGTCTTGGTGGCGGCGCAGCGTCGTCTATGGCGTCTGCCGATGGTAATGAAGATCTAGATTTTGCTTCTGTACAGCGTGGCAACCCAGAAATGGAGCGTCGTTGTCAGGAAGTGATCGACCGTTGTTGGCAGCTAGGCGATAAAAACCCAATCAGTTTTATTCATGATGTGGGCGCTGGTGGTTTGTCTAATGCATTGCCTGAATTGGTAAAAGATGGTGAACGTGGTGGCAGTTTTGATTTGCGTAAGGTTCTAAATGATGAACCGGGCATGTCACCGTTAGAGATCTGGTGTAACGAGTCGCAAGAACGTTATGTTATGGCGGTTTCTTCTGATCGCGTCGCTGAATTTACTGCGATTTGTGAGCGAGAGCGTTGTCCGTTTGCTATTGTTGGTGAAGCAAAAGAAGAGCTTCATTTAGAAGTAGCAGATGAGCACTTCGGCAATAAGCCTGTTGATTTACCTATGTCTGTTTTGTTTGGTAAAGCGCCGAAAATGCACCGTGAAGCAAACAAAGCTGTTATTGCTGGTGATGATTTTACCGCAGTGGATGTAGATTTGGCTGATGCTGCGAAGCGTGTATTAAGTTTGCCTACGGTGGCCAGTAAAAACTTCCTAATCACTATTGGTGATAGAACGATTACCGGAATGGTTGCCCGTGACCAAATGGTTGGTCCTTGGCAAGTGCCTGTTGCTGACGTTGCTGTAACGACTTCTTCGCTGGAAAGTTATACCGGTGAAGCGATGACCATGGGGGAGCGTACGCCAATTGCTTTGCTTGATGCTCCTGCATCTGGTCGTATGGCGGTAGGTGAGGCATTGACTAACTTAGCGGCTGCGAAAATTACCAAGCGTAATCATATTAAGTTGTCTGCAAACTGGATGGCGGCGGCTGGTCATGAAGGTGAAGATGAAAAACTTTATCAAACAGTCAAAGCCGTTGGTATGGAATTGTGTCCAGCATTGGATATTGCGATTCCAGTGGGCAAAGATTCCATGTCGATGAAGACTGTCTGGAAAGAAAATGGCCAAGAAAAAGCCGTTACGTCTCCTTTGTCTTTGGTGATTACGGCGTTTGCTCCAGTAGCGGATGTTCGTAAAACACTGACACCTGAACTGCAAAACAAAGCAGATACGCGTTTGTTATTGATTGATTTGGGTGCTGGTAAGAATCGTCTTGGTGGTTCCGTTATTGCTCAGGTTTACAATAAACTTGGTAAGCAAGCGCCAGATGTAGACGATGCTGCGGTTTTGGCTGGATTCTTTGATACGACTCAAGCGTTAAACGCAGAAGGTAAGTTACTTGCTTATCATGATCGATCTGATGGCGGTGTTTTTGCGACTCTGACTGAAATGTCATTTGCCAGTCATTTAGGTTTAAATGTCGACCTTGATTCGATAGTTTCAAGTCGCGCGCAAGTTGCTCCGGCACTCTTTAGTGAAGAGTTGGGTGCAGTGATTCAAGTGAGCGAATCGGATGTGGTTGGGGTTGTTGCAACTTACGCAAAAGTGGGTGTGTCTGTTTTACCAATTGCTACTTTGTCTGGCGATGACAGTATTAGTGTTCGTCTTGGTGGTGAAGTGCTACTAGAAGAAACTCGCATTAACTGGCAGCGTATTTGGTCTGAAACGAGCTATCGTGTTCAGGCTTTGCGTGATAATCCAAAGTCAGCTCAAGAAGAGTTCGATGGATTATTGGACGCTAAAGATCCAGGTTTGTCTGCATCGGTTACGTTTGACCTTAATGAAAATGTTGCGGCGGCGTATATTGCGAAAGGGGTTAGACCTAAAATTGCTGTATTGCGTGAACAAGGTGTCAATGGTCAGGTGGAAATGGCCGCTGCTTTCCATAAGGCGGGCTTTGCCCCTGTTGATGTTCACATGAGCGACATCCTCTCTGGTCGTGTTTCTCTTGATGGATTTAACGGTTTGGTGGCTTGTGGTGGTTTCTCTTACGGTGATGTATTAGGCGCAGGTGAAGGTTGGGCAAAATCTATTTTGTTTAATCCAATTGCCCGCGATCAATTTGAATCATTCTTTAAACGTACAGATACTTTTACGCTTGGTGTGTGTAATGGTTGTCAGATGTTGTCGAATCTTCGTGAATTGATTCCAGGTGCTGATCACTGGCCTAAATTTATTCGTAACGAATCTGCCCAGTTTGAAGGTCGTCTTGTTCAGGTGGAGGTTCAGAAATCAAACTCTATCTTATTGGCAGGAATGGAAGGTTCAAGAATGCCAATTGCAGTTGCGCATGGAGAAGGCCAAACTGAATATCGTAATGAAGGTGATATTGCGGAATTGGCTAAGTCGGCTCAAGTGGCTCTTCGTTATGTGGATAACTACGGACAAGCGACAGAGCGTTATCCATTTAATCCAAATGGTTCGGCTGAAGGTGTGACAGGACTAACATCAGAAGATGGTCGAGTGACTATTATGATGCCTCATCCAGAGCGTGTTTATCGTACGGTCCAGCACAGCTGGCATCCAAGCGAATGGCAAGAGCAAGCTCCTTGGTTGCGTTTGTTCCAAAATGCGAGAAAATGGTTGGGTTAGTTTTTTGATTTAAATTGTTAGTTATAAAAGGCCCTATTTACTGAAAAGTAATAGGGCTTTTTTTGTCTGTTAGATTGATTTTCGTTCGTTATTTAATCGATCGGTGTTTGTTTTGATGCTTTATTAACC
>NZ_JAMB01000020.1 GCF_000521805.1 Marinomonas ushuaiensis DSM 15871 | reverse complement strand
TACAGATTTAGTGCAAGTACTTTTTTCACAAAGTGTTAAATTTTATTCATTACATCAAAAAATAAAAAAGACACCTAAATGTCTTTTCTATTTTTTTAACAATGACAAATAATCAAACTGTTTTATAAAACGAAGAGATGGTGCTTTTTCTTACCTAACTTGACTAGAAAATACTTATCAAAATAGCCATTAGCAGAAACAAACATCTCAGAAGCCTTCATATTATCATCCATACCTTTTGCAACACCATTTACAAACACAGAATTACGCTGCAAAGCATCTTTAACTTGTTTACCACTAGGCGCCAATCCGGCCTCCGTTAATAACGTAGTTAAAGGCGTATCCGAAAGGTTTAATCCAGATAAAGAACTACTAGGCAACCCATCAAGTTGAATCTGCTCTAAGTCCTGCTCACTTAATGAATTCATCTCACCACTAAACAAAGCACTTGTTATACGCTCGGCAGCCTGTAAACCCTCTTCACCGTGAACCAATTTTGTTGCTTCACGAGCAAGAATAGATTGAGCCTCAGGCTTACCCGTACTTTCTTGATCTACTTTTTCAATTGCATCAACCTCTTCAAGACTTAAAAAAGTAAAGAATTTGAGGAATTTATAAACATCAGCATCCGCTGTATTCATCCAAAACTGATAAAACGCATACTGACTCGTTTTAGCAGGATCCAACCAAACAGCACCAGATTCTGTTTTACCAAATTTAGTGCCATCTGATTTCGTCACCAGTGGAACCGTCAAGCCAAATGCTTGAGATTGGTTTTGACGACGAGATAGATCGATACCACCAACGATGTTACCCCACTGATCACTCCCTCCAACTTGAATAGTACAATCGTAAGTTCGATTCAGTTCCGCAAAGTCCATCCCTTGTAACAAAGCATAAGAAAACTCAGTAAAAGAAATACCAGCGCCCTCTCTATTAAGGCGCTGCTGAACCGACTCTTTGTTAATCATGGCATTAACAGAAAAGTGCTTCCCAATTTCACGCAAAAAATCGAGCATACTCATATCACCAGCCCAGTCGAGATTATTTACCACTCTCGCTGGATTTGGTATGCCATCAAACTTTATAAATTGACTCACTTGGCCGCGAATTTTTTCTGCCCAATCAGCAACGACATCGGATGTGTTTAGTTGACGCTCTGCCGCTTTAAAACTTGGATCACCAATTAATCCCGTCGCACCACCAACCAATGCAATCGGATTATGCCCTGCATCTTGAAAGCGTTTTAGAACAAGCAAAGGAACAAGATGACCTAAGTGCAAGCTATCGGCTGTCGGATCAAAACCGCAATAAAGTGTACGACTTCCATCTTCTAGATGTTTTTTTAGCTCATCCTCCGCCGTCATTTGGGCAATAAGTCCACGGGCTTGCAAGTCATTTAAAAGGTCTTTACTGCTTACAGTCATTATTTTGATCCAATCCTGATTAGTTTATCTTACTTAGGCATTCAATTATAAAAGTAATGTTGGTAGGATTATACGGCTTTATTAAAGATTTTTTTGGATACGCATTTTGACAAAGTTACTACCTACAAAACACTTACTCCTAATTGCTACCGTGAGTGCACTTCTCGCCATAGTGCTTATTGCATTCCCTGAAGAAGAAACAGACAACACAAACACCATTTCACTTGAAGCCAGCTTCGAAATCATCAATCAATCTGAATTGATGCTCCAAGACCTTCAAAAACTAACACCTAAAAGCAACACTGTTGCATCAACACCTCTTTTTCCGAACTCTACCAGCTCCACCTATGACCTTCCAACACCAGGAGCACTGGCCAAAAAAAATAGCCCACCAACATACAAAGACCTAACAGCAATTGTTGCGCCAGGCGACTCTTTATCCAAAGTCCTAGCGAAAAAAGGTATTTCAGCACAAGATATCTACAAAGTATCCTTAGCAGATAAAAAACAAAAAACTCTCTTGCAAATAAAACCAGGACAAACACTTAATTTCACAGTGAATGAAAATTCTGGCGAACTCACTCAACTTACTCTCGTATTAAATCGATTAGAAAGTGTGGAATTCAAACGAAACGACCAAATATTTGATCGAGAAGATATTCTCAGGACACCGGAAATAATCCAAACCTACAAAGAAGCAGAGATAAACAGCTCTCTCTTTGTAGATGGATTGAAATCTGGTATTGATCAACCTCTTCTAATTGAGCTAGCCAATATTTTTGGCTGGGATATCGATTTCGCATTAGATATACGCAAAGGAGATAGTTTAAGCGTTTTATACGAAGAAAAATTCATCGATGGAGAAAAGATTGGACATGGCAACATCATCGCCACTCAATTCATTAATAACGGCCGTACCTTTCAAGCAATAAGATACGCGACACAAAAAGGAGCAAGCTATTACACACCTGATGGTTTAGCTATGCGCAAAGCTTTCATACGCACACCAGTCGACTTCACTCGAATTTCATCCAAATTCAATCCAAATAGATTACACCCGATTTTTAAAACTAGTAGACCTCATAGAGGTGTAGATTATGCTGCAGCCACAGGCACACCAGTAAAAGCGGCTGGCGATGGAAAAATATCCTTTGCAGGCAAACAAAATGGCTATGGTAATGTTGTTATTATCGACCACGGAAAAGGTTATCAAACTCTTTACGCACATTTAAATGGATTCGCCAGAAGCAC
Organism: Marinomonas ushuaiensis DSM 15871; assembly: GCF_000521805.1. Taxonomy (GTDB): domain Bacteria; phylum Pseudomonadota; class Gammaproteobacteria; order Pseudomonadales; family Marinomonadaceae; genus Marinomonas; species Marinomonas ushuaiensis. Next base: position 37,992 of record NZ_JAMB01000020.1, on the reverse strand, counting down.
GAAACGCGGAGCCAGAGTACAACAGGGTAAAGTGATTGCTTATGTGGGACAGACAGGTTGGGCAACAGGACCTCACCTACATTATGAATTTAGAATAAACGGTACTCACAAAAATCCAGTCACAGTAAAACTTCCTAATGACGACCCAATGCCTAAAGCAGACCTCAAAAAGTATCTTCCTTATGCAAAGCAAATTGTCGCGACGTTAGCTAGCTCACAATCCCCTGCTTTTGCACAAAAATTCGCATCACTTAAAAACTAACATATAAAAAAAGCAGCCATTTGGCTGCTTTTTTTATAGACGACCTCTAACTTTAGATTAGATTGCGCCGTTAACAAACTCTATCAACTGAGACTTAGAAACCGCGCCAACCTTAGTTGCCACAACTTCACCACCTTTAACAACCAACAAAGTTGGGATGCCGCGAACATTATATTTAGGTGCCGTTTCTTGATTTTCATCAACGTTAAGCTTAACCACTTTCACTTTTCCAGCGTATTCTGCCGCAACGTCTTCTAATATTGGAGCAATCATTTTACATGGACCACACCAAGGGGCCCAAAAATCAACGATCACTGGGATGTCTGAATTCAGCACTTCTTCTGCAAATTGAGCGTCAGTGATTTGGATTGTATTCTCACTCATAACAAGTTCCTTAAAAATCTGTTTCTAGGTAATTAATACTGTTAAGTGTACCACTAAATGATTTCGGTAAAAATGCGTTATTGTTAATTAGACTTATAGTGAAGAGCTATAACATTAAGGAACGAATCGCTGTAGGTAACTCTAATAAAGAGTGCACTTCTGCACTTGAGCATGTTCCCCACTCATCATCCCAGCGCCTAGCTCCATGGCGATTAAACCAAATACTTTTTGCCCCCACATTTGATGCACCAAACACATCATCAACAGGATGATCTCCAATATGGATAATCTGGGAAACATCCATTTTTGCTGTTTTTGCTGCAGCAGAAAATACACCAGCATCGGGTTTCGCCACACCCAATTGATCAGCCCGAATAGCAAAATCAAAATATTGCCCCAAACCAACATAAGGGTGAAACACATCAGCATTGCCATTGGTAATAACCGCCAATGAATAGTCTTGACTTAACTCTTCAAGCACATCGACAACATGAGGAAAAAGATCAACTTTTTGTCGCCACTCACAGAAATGAGCCAAAGCAGACTCAGCAATTAAATCCCCTTCTTCAGATGGTAGCCCAAATTTCTTCAAGGCAAGCTTGTACACCTCCAAACGCAGCGCAGTAAGATTAAAAGCAATGTCCGGTAAGCGAGCTAATACAATTCGCTTCAGCTCATCTTGAGCCGAAACTGAGTAGTGTTGAGCAAAGCCAGGAAATCGTTCTTCAAACCATGATTCCATCGCATATTCTGCACGGACAATAACAGGAGTAACATCCCACAAGGTATTATCCAAATCAAAAGTAACAAGAACACTCATGGTTGTAACCTCAATAACATCGCACTTAATAGATCAGCAATATGCTGAAGAAACATTGTACCTTTCTCTTTATCAAAAGCGGCCTTATTTTCAGCACCTAAAACCAACACACCACACCTTTTAGTGTCACCACCTGCTCTTGACAAAAGAGGCAAAACCGCAACGGAGCTTATGGCGTCGACATCATCAGGGAAAAGGTACTGCATCTCATTCGCCGGGAGCATGCCACAAAAACACTCAGAGAAACCTGAAGCATGAGATAACAGCACATCATCTTCAGTCAAAATATGGGACCTCACCGCACTATCTGGATAACTTCCATATAAGACCAAAGCATGATGAGAAACATCAAAATCGTCTCTCACCATATCACCCACAATCACAGAAAAATCATCCAGCGACTCACACCCCAAACCAGCAAGCACTAACCTGCGGCTCTTTTGCAGTGTCGATTCATTTTCACGAGCAACGTCAATGAGGCGCTCAAATTGCCCACGGTATTCTGCAGTCGTTTTTCTAAGTTGGTTTACTTGGTACTCAAGTAACGAAACCACTTTTCCACTAACAGGATGAGGAAGCGTTAAACTCTCTAACAAATCAGCATGACGGACAAAAAAGTCCGGCGTATTTGACAAATATTGAATCACTTCCTCTTCGCTCATAATGCCTCTATCTAAATGTAGATTTGACCTTCAAACACTTTTTCTGCAGGCCCCGTCATAAGAATCGCTGACCCTTCACCCTGCCACTCAATATGCAAATCTCCACCGCGTAAATGCGCTGTTACTTTCGGGGACAACCAGCCATGCTTAATTCCTGCAACAACCGCAGCACAAGCGCCCGTCCCGCAAGCTTGAGTCTCGCCAACACCACGTTCAAATACACGCAGATTAATTTCCGCTGGGTTAACGACTTGCATAAAACCAACATTGACGTTTCTAGGAAAGCGCTCATGACACTCCAGAAGAGCACCAACATTCGCTACCTGCTCATCAACAAGTTGATCAACTTTTAAAACTGCATGCGGATTACCCACAGAAACTGGTGTTATTAAATACTCTTCGGTTCCTGCAGTGATACCGTAAAGAGAATCAGAAGTATCAGCCGTAAAAGGTAATTCTTCAGGCTCAAAACTTGGCACGCCCATATCGACAGTAACTAATCCATTATCTAGCACACGCAACTGAATCGCACCGCGCTTTGTCTCGACATCAATAATATGTTTATTCGTTAAGCCTCTATCGAGCACAAACTTAGCGAAGCAACGAGCGCCATTTCCACAATGCTCAACTTCACTACCATCCGAATTGTAAATACGATAGCGAAAATCCATATCAGGATTAGAAGGTGTTTCAACGACTAGAAGTTGATCAAAACCAACCCCCCAATTACGGTCGCTCAATCGCTCAATTTGCTGTTTGTTAAAAAACACTTTTCGAGAAACCGCATCGACAACAACAAAGTCGTTTCCGAGCCCATGCATTTTGGTAAATTTCAATAACACAATGCGCTCCTTAGCTTGGCAAGATTTGCTCACCAGCTAACTGATGCTCAATGGTTTCACGAGCACGAATTAAATGAGTAAGATCGCCGTCTACCATGACTTCTGCAGCACGGTTACGGCTGTTGTAGTTAGATGACATGGTAAAGCCATAAGCACCAGCAGAACGAACAGCTAATAAATCACCAGCCTGAATATCAAGCTCACGGTCTTTACCTAAGAAATCACCCGTTTCACAAATTGGCCCAACCAAATCATAACTGCGCTTACCTTCGGCCGTTGGCAATAGAGAAACCGGAACAATATTCATCCAAGCACTGTATAAAGATGGTCGAATCAAATCATTCATCGCACCATCAATAATGGCAAAGTTTTTATGTGGAGAGCATTTTAAGAACTCAACCTGAGTCAATAAAATACCTGCATTAGCCGCAATTGAACGACCTGGCTCAAACGCCAAAGTAACATCTAAGCCTTTAACCTTCTCTAATAACAGCTCAGCATAATCTGCCGGCGATGGCGGTACTTCATCACGGTAACGAACACCCAAACCACCACCAAGATCAAGATGCTTGATTTTAATACCAACCTCAGCCAACTGATCAACCAAACCGATTAAACGATCAAATGTATCTAGGAAAGGTTTAAGCTCCGTTAATTGCGAGCCAATATGACAATCCACCCCCATCACATTCAAATTAGGAAGGTTGTGGGCTATTTGATAAATACGAACGGCATCTTTAATGTCGATACCGAACTTATTCTCTTTCAAACCAGTAGAAATGTAAGGATGCGTCTTAGCGTCGACATCTGGATTCACACGCAGAGAAACCGGTGCAATTTTACCCATTTCGCCAGCGACTTGATTTAGACGATGCAACTCCGCTTCTGATTCCACATTGAAGCAATGGATGCCTACTTCTAACGCACGGCGCATTTCAACGGCTTGTTTTCCTAAACCAGAAAACATCACTTTTGAAGGGTCACCGCCTGCCTTAAGAACGCGCTCCAACTCACCTACAGACACGATATCAAAACCAGAACCTAAACGAGCCAATACATTCAGAATGGCAATATTAGAGCAAGCTTTAACAGCATAACAAATCAACGTTGGATGAGAGGCGAAAGCTTCTGCATAAGCATTGTAGTGACGCTCTAATGTCGCGCGTGAGTATACATAACAAGGCGTACCGTACTGGCTTGCAATGTCAGATAAAGAAACATTCTCTGCATGCAGAGTCTGATTAGAATAATTAAAAAAGTCCAAAAGGGAATCCTCAGTTATAAAGACGACTCTTGCTGCTCACTGATAGCGTCAGTCGGTAGGTAAAGAGCTCCTTTATTACCGCAAGCCGTTAAAAACACAGCTAAAACACATACTGAAAGCAATTTAAACATCGTCTTATCTCTCTATTTTTGATACCCAGAGTATACCTTGCAGTCAGTTCGTTTCCCAACCCCAGCACGGCAATAACATGGATATTCCTTGGTTAAAAATAGAAATCCCTTTATTGCTTGAATTTGTTATATTCATCACAAGCTATTGATGTAAACACCAAGTACAAAGAAACGTTCTCCGTCATAATATGAGATTCCAAAAAATCAATGAGAAAAAAGATTGCACCATGGGTCATCAGCCTTCTAGTTGCTATAGCTATACACATATTGATTATTAAAATATCAGAGAGCCAGTATGAGCTTGATATAACACCTCAAACCTCTAATTTTTCATTACTTTTATTACCTGATACAACAAACAACCAAATATTAGCGACACCGAGAACACCAGTTAGCCAAGAAGATGTCGTGTTTAATAAGGCAACAAATACACTGCCATCTGTTGACGATTTTTTAAAAGAAAGCCAACTTATAATTGAAAGCGATATAAGTTCATCAGATACTTTTTTGAGCCATACGCCTAACAACGACCTAACAAACACATCAGACGAGTATTTAGACAACACAAAACCGAATTTATTGGATTTATCAAACATAAAGATACAACCTGATGAGAACAAAGACATATTAGAAGGTGTTTTCTCTAAAGAGCTTAGAGACAAGATTGCCGCGTCCCAAACCGCTCAGCAAGAATATTTAAAAGGACAAATAAAAGAAATCGAATACCCTATTACAGAAGGCGCAGACGGTACTCGTTATGTCAATATCCGAGGCGTATGCTGGCGCATACCTAACCCTGGAAGTGAGGAGCCTTGGGCTGTTGTTGTCTCTGGATGCAACGGTCAAAAAAAATCCTTTAACTTTGAACTAAACATTAGCCCTAGCATGATATTGGGTGAAGATTCGCCGTTCTCACCTGATCAATAGCCCATAAAAAAACGGCGAACAAGTCGCCGTTTATCATTTAGAAATACGCTATGTATTAAGCCAAACGATCAGCTAATTCTACTTTCGCACGCTCAACTGCTTTCAATACTTGAGCCGGAGCAGTTCCACCAATATGATCACGAGCAGCGACAGACCCTTCTAGCGTCAGCACATCAAAGACATCACTTTGAATCATAGAACCAAAAAACTGGAGCTCTTCTAGCGTCATTTCAGACAAGTCTTTACCTTCTTTGACACCATAACCTACTGCTTTACCAACCACTTCATGGGCATCACGGAAAGCAATACCTTGGCGAACCAAATAATCGGCCAAATCTGTAGCTGTTGAAAAACCACGACGAGCGGCTTCATACATATGCTCTTTACGAGATTCAATGGCAGGAATCATATCAGCAAAAGCACGCAATGAACCTTTGAGAGTATCAACCGTATCAAATAAAGGTTCCTTGTCTTCTTGGTTGTCTTTGTTGTAAGCCAAACATTGAGACTTCATCAGGGTCAACAAGCCCATCAAATGGCCATAAACCCGACCTGTTTTACCACGAACCAGTTCTGGCACATCTGGATTTTTCTTCTGCGGCATAATAGAAGAACCAGTACAAAAGCGATCAGGTAAATAGATAAAGTTAAACTGAGCCGATGCCCACATCACCATTTCTTCTGCCCAACGAGACATATGCATCATGATAATAGAAGCTGCTGATGTGAATTCGATGGCAAAATCGCGATCACTCACAGAGTCCAATGAATTGTATGTTGGGCGCTCAAAACCGAGTAACTCAGCTGTCATGTGACGATCAATTGGGTAGGTTGTTCCTGCAAGAGCAGCTGCACCAAGAGGCAAAATATTAATACGCTTACGGCAATCAACCAGACGTTCATAATCGCGCTGCATCATCTCGTACCAAGCCATCAAATGATGACCGAACGTCACAGGCTGAGCAGTTTGCAAATGCGTGAAACCAGGCATAATGGTATTGGCTTCTTTTTCAGCCAAACTCAAAATTCCCTGCTGTAGACGAGTCACTTCTTCAAGAAGAAAGTCCACTTCATCACGCATATAAAGACGAATGTCTGTCGCTACCTGATCATTGCGAGAACGACCGGTATGAAGTTTTTTACCTGTGATACCAATTTTTTGTGTAAGACGAGCTTCAATATTCATGTGCACATCTTCAAGTTCAATCGACCACTCAAACTCGCCACGGGCGATTTCTTCTTCGATTTCATTCAAACCTTGTATAATCTGATCTCGTTCTTCTGCAGTCAAAACACCTACGCTAGCAAGCATTTTACCATGTGCAATAGAGCCTTGAATGTCTTGTTTCGCCATGCGTTGATCAAACTCAACGGAAGCGGTAAAGCGTGCGACAAAAGCGTCAACAGGTTCAGAAAAGCGACCACCCCATTGCTGGTTAGTGGTTTTAGTAGTATCAGTCATTCAATGGGTTCCTACACAAAGTTGAATCAGGTGCCAAGAGTACCTTAAGCGACTTTACTTATAAAGCTCAGAAGGATGACGCTTCAACTTGTAACGAGTATCATAGTTGGCAAATAGGCACGAAGAATTCCTATATTCTTCTAACAACTTCATTCTTGGGAGATAATGTGAAAGACAAAATTGTGATTGCCACCCGTGAAAGCCAATTAGCCCTTTGGCAAGCCAATAACGTGAAGGCCCAATTAGAATCCTTATACCCAAATCTCAGTGTAGAGTTGCTTGGCATGACAACCAAAGGGGATCAAATTCTAGACTCGCCCTTGTCTAAAATTGGTGGAAAAGGTTTGTTTGTAAAAGAGCTTGAAACAGCCCTTATGGACGGCCGAGCTGACATCGCCGTTCACTCAATGAAAGATGTGCCCATGGCTTTTCCTGAAGGTTTAGGCCTTGCCGTCATTTGTGAACGAGAAGACCCTACGGACGCGTTTGTCTCCAACAACTTCAATTCTATTGACGACCTCCCCAAAGGCAGCGTGGTAGGAACATCTAGCTTACGTCGTTCTTGTCAGCTGCGTATGAATCGCCCAGACCTTGTTATCAAAGACCTTAGAGGCAATGTAAACACTCGCTTACGCAGATTAGACAACGGTGAGTACGATGCTATTATTCTTGCGACAGCTGGGTTACTTCGCCTTGAAATGCAGGACAGAATTCGTCAAAGAATGTCGGCTGAAGAGAGTTTACCCGCAGGTGGTCAAGGTGCCATGGGGATTGAATGTCGTTCTGATGATGTGCAGACAATTGAAATGCTAGCCCCCCTGCAACATGAAGAGACAGCCATTAGAGTAACCGCCGAGCGCGCCGTTAACGAGCGCCTGAACGGTGGTTGCCAAGCGCCTATCGCTTGTTTTGCAATACTCACTGACGACACCATTTGGTTAAGAGGTCTCGTTGGCAGCCCTGACGGAAAAACCATGATCCAAAGCGAAATCCATGGTCACAAAGATGACGCTAAATCACTTGGCGTACAACTAGCGGACGATTTAATCGCCCGTGGTGCTAGTACAATTTTAGACGCCATCTATCAATAACATAAGCTATAAATAGCTAGGCAACAAAACGTGCAGAACTGTCATATTCTTATCACTAGACCAGAGCCAGAAAACACAATCAGTTGTGAACGCCTTAAATCCTTGGGCGCTCACCCTGTGGCGTTGCCTATGTTAGAAATAAAAGCCATAGATGGCGCCGAAGAAAAAGCCTCTATTCGTTCACAAATATTTGATATTAACGAATTTAACTATGTTATTTTCGTCAGTAAAAATGCAGCCAGACTCGCTTGTGATTGGCTGGATGCTTGCTGGCCGATGCTACCAGTTGGTGTACATTGGATCGGTATAGGGCAAGGAACAACGCAAGCGTTACTGAATGAAGGCATTCCTGCCTTGTCAAATCCAGGTAACACAACGGAAGCCTTATTAGACTGGCTCAAACCGGTAAAAATGACAGAACAAAAAGTACTGATTATTCGCGGACTAGGCGGGCGAACTGAACTAGGAGATAAACTTAAGGAGAAAGGCGCAAAAATCAGCTATCTTTCTCTTTATGAAAGAAAGAAACCGGAATACCACGCTCAAACTTTTTTCATGTTGCCTGATATCAATTTAATCTGGGTAACCAGTGGCGAAAACTTAAGCAATCTTTCAGAATACGTTTCGCAATATAAGCCTGAATGGAAAACACTTCCGATACTCACACCCAGTCTCAGAGTGAATCAGCAAGCAAAAGAAATGGGTTGGATAAATGCCTCATGCGCAAATGGCGCCGACGATAACAGCTTAATAAAAGCGACGGAATTTCACACAGGAAAATAGAATGACAGAGAATAAAAAGCAAGAAACCTCAGACATTGTGGGTGACAACACCACACAAGTAAAAAGCTCGTCTGATACGCCATCTGATCAATCTAAGCAAAATCCGTCAAACAAAGAAAAAACACAAAAAAAGACGCCTTCACATGCGAAAACGAAATTATTTGTGACTGCTTCATTTAGCTTGTCTGTCATCGCTCTTGCAATAAGCGGGTGGCTGTATTACCAAAGCATGCAGAACACATCCCCTAAAGATATAACGCAATTAAAAACCCAACAAAGTAATCTAGATAAAAAAATAAGTGCGAACACGCTCAATCAAGTTCAATTAAACACAATGGTTGAGAAAATCATAAATACAGACAGAACGACTCAAGCAGAAAAACAACAGTTAGTCATTCAACAAACTCAGCAAGATGAAAGACTTCTTTCACTTGAAGCAAAACTTAATCGCCTCAACAACACAACAAAAGAAGATTGGAAGTTGGCAGAAGCCGAATACCTCATTCGCTTAGCTAACCAACGCTTATTACTTGAATCAGACAGTAATGGTGCTGTGACATTATTGAATAATGCTGACGACATTCTAAATGAGCTAGAAGACCCTATTGTTTTTTCAACACGCAAAGCGTTAGCTAAAGATATCCAAGCATTAGGCTCTATTAGTCCGTTTGATCTCGAAGGCGCTTACTTAAAACTCAATGCTTTATATGAAAGTGTAACAAGCCTTCCACAAAGAGAGCCGTCAAAAGAGTGGATGAAAAATACAACTCAAGCAAAGCCAGTCGATAACTCAACAACCGGAAAAATCGAATCAACTTTCAAAAGTTTCTGGCAATCAATTCGCTCCCTTGTTGTCATTAACTATGACAATAAGCCGATTAAAGCGTTACTCCCACCAGCAGAATATCAAGAGCTTATTACCGGTTTGCATCTTCAACTAGACATAGCGCAAGTCGCACTGATAAAAGGTGAGCCAGTTATTTATCAACAAGCTCTATCTAGAGTAGCGAAGGCAATTACTGAGCAGTTTGATACTCAAACCGATACGGTTGTTTCATTTCTAGCAAACCTCACAATAATGCAACAACTCAACCCTTCTCCTGATTTTCCTCTACCAAGAGAATCCTTGCTTGCCATGAAGTCACTAATGAAAGATTGGAATAACCGCGGGATAAATACCTCAGAGGCACCTTTATCTACAGACACTGAAAACACTAACATACTAGAAAAAAGTAATACGTCTGAAGTAAATACAGGAGATAACACATGAGAAAACTTCTCTTCCTACTTGTTATCATGATGGCTGTGGGTGGTATGTTAGGGCTACTTATGCGGCAAGATAGCGGTTACGTTTTGGTCGCTTACAACGGAGTGACGATTGAAACCAGTTTATGGGTCCTGATTGTTGGTCTGGTTGTCGCTCTATTCGTCATGAGCTGGATAAAACGCATTCTATTTATAGCATTGCGACCAGGCAATTCGTTGGCAAAGGTTACAGGTAATCTGGCTCAAAAAAGAGCCTCTCGAAATACCATTCGAGGTATGCTGGAATTAGTTGGCGGAAACTGGAATAAAGCCGAAAAACTATTAACAAACAGTGCTGAGAAAGTCCCTTACCCACTTATTAATTATATTAGTGCTGCTTATGCCGCAAGCGAACAAGACGAACCAGAACGCTCTAAAGCTTTATTACGATCTGCTCACAAATCCACGCCTGAAGCAGAATTCGCAATTGGCTTTGCACAAAGTCAAATTCAATTAAAACAAGGCCATCACGAAAGCGCTCTCGCCTCGTTACTACACTTAAAAAAACTCAAGCCTAAACATAAGCAAGTCTTAAAAATGCTGGTTACTGTCTACACAAATCTAAAGGATTGGGATGCGCTTCTGTCACTAACACCCACTCTAAAAAAAGATGGAATATTTGATATTAACAATATGTTAGAACTTGAACGTAACGCGTTTCTCGCTTTATTGGATAAAATCAAATTCCGCAATAAATTAGGTCAAAATAAAAAAGAATTAGTAAGTGAAGTTGAGAGCCTTTGGAACAAACTCGACACCTTACCCCAAGACGATGACATGTGTTTGCTGTATGCACAAACCCTGATTAACTTTGGCGATGACAACAAAGCGGAAAGCTTCATTCGCCGTAGTTTAAACCACAAGTGGTCCGAAGAACTCATAACTGAGTACGGTAACATTCATCAAGAAAGTCCTAAAAAACTATTGGCTAATTGTGAAAACTGGCTCAAGAAAGAGCCAGCAAGCGCTAACCTATATTTAACCTGCGGCCGTTTAAGCCAATTAATGATGCTATGGGGCAAGGCAAGAGACTACTACGAACAAGCGCTCGCGCTAAACTCTCAAAGTGAAGCTCTTGCTGAACTTAGTCGCCTACTCAAAGCAATGGGAGATTCAAAGGCAAGCCAGGAGTTAATGATGATTAGCCTAGATCAAGCTAGCAGCCGATTAAAAGACCTTCCACTACCTCAATAATGTTCATTATTTAATCAAACAAAAACGCCGCTATTTTGATAACGGCGTTTTTTATTCTTTCACTATAATTCGTTTTTATTTAAATCGAATAATTAGCTCGTGCATATCTTCGGCAACATTCTGCAACGACTTAATGCTTTCATTAGACAAGTTAGATTTCTCTGTACTTTCTATCGACAAGTCAGAAATACGTACAACCTGTCGATTAATATCTTCTGCAACATGAGCCTGCTCCTCTACCGCTGTTGACATTTGCATCGCCATATCCGTTATATTTGACACAGCACCAACAATATTGACAAACGCACTTTCCATTTCAACAATTTTATCCAAACCCTTCATAGCATCGTCTTTGCCTTGTTGTGCGATCGTCACCGAACTTTGAGCCCCAGCACGTAAAGTGCCTATAATTTTATGGATATCTTGGGTTGAGCCTTGTGTTCTTTGGGCAAGCTGTCGTACCTCATCCGCCACAACTGCAAAGCCTCGTCCATACTCACCAGCACGAGCTGCTTCAATCGCCGCATTTAAGGCTAATAGATTTGTTTGTTCAGCGATTTGATCGATCATCTGTGCAACTTGAGCAATGTCTTCAGAATGGTTCGCAAGATCTTGCACTGTGTTACTTATATCATTCACTGTTTCACTTAACTGGTGAATGGATTGGCGCGTTTCTTGGACGGTTTTCTGACCAGACTCTGCAGACTCTAAAGAAGTCTTTGCACTGTCTGCTGTCATCTGAACTTGTTGTGCAACATCATTGATCGTCGTTGTCATCTCTTGCATAGCAGCCGCAACATCTTGAGTTTCATGTTGTTGACTGGACATTGCTGCCATCATTTCCTGTGTTAACTCTAAACCCGCTTTTGATTTCGCAGAGACATTTAATGATTCATCTTCAAATCGAGTTAATATTGCATCAATTCTAGATAATAAACTTTTGATACCTACCTCTAAAGTGGCAGTACCCAATGCATTGTCTGAATAACTGATTCCCGCTAGAGGGTGTAAAAATGAGGTTGAAAGTCTTTTTTTAAACGCAACGTGTAAGCGAGAATGATTCAACCAAAAAAGCGCATTCATAAGCAAACTTGTAGCCATTAATATACCAGCACCATAGAGCAAGTTGGCGCTTCCAATTACGGCAGCTAACACTATACCAATGAGAGGCAATAATACTTTCCATGACATGGCAGCGATTGGAAAAACTCGCTTGCCTGCGACGATTTTTCGATATACTTTTTCAGCTCTCGCGACATCTGCTCTATCTGGAACGGTTCTGACGGACTCATAACCAATCACTTTCCCAGCTTCCATGACAGGTGTGACATATGCATCCACCCAATAAAAATCGCCATTTTTGCAACGATTTTTTACCAACCCCATCCAAGCCTTTCCTTGCTTTAAGGTTTCCCACATTACTTTAAAAGCTTCTTGAGGCATATCAGGGTGGCGGACAATATTATGAGGGCTTCCGATTAACTCATTTTTTTCAAAGCCACTAATTTCAATAAAATCGTCATTGCAATGAACAATATTTCCATCTAAATCTGTTGTGGAAACTAGCTTAACATTTTCTTTAAATGTTTTTTCTTGATGAGTAACAGGTGTATTTTTTCGCATAAAAAGCTATTTCCAGAAAATTTAGCTAAAAAGATAAAAGCTTAAACAAATAGTGAAGATAAAAGTCTGTTATATTAATTTTTCTTAATATAATAGACTTTTATGTTATTTCTTAAAATTTACTTAATCAAGACTTTATTAAGCCAGCGAGTAAGAACTGGTAATAAGTAGGTTGGAATTTGCAAAGCGCCAGCCAAAGGCAAAAAAGCCGGTCCCAATAATGCACCTGCAATAGTATAGGTTAGTAACACATTTCGATTTCCAGAAGTAATAGAAGCGGTTAATGCAATGGCCTTTCCTTTTTTCCTATACAGAATAAAAGATAGTATAAAAAATAAAGAACACAACCCTGTAGCGATCAGAAAATAGTTCAGTGCCATCATAGGATTTTGATCAAAAAGAACTCTGAAGCTCCCTACTAATCCGAAAGGAAAAGCGAAAACCAATAAAATAGTATAAGGAGAAATTCTTACTAAAAATCGATTCAATGATTCTTCAGGGGAAAAATGATGTACCAAAAAGGAAAACAACATAGGACCAAAAATAAAGATGACCAAACGAAGTAAATAACTCACCCAATCCAGATCCACCTGCCCTGTTTGATAAAATACTAATGTAATACAGATTGCGACAGGCAAGCATAAGGTTGTTGAGATCGTCATAGCCATAGCTTGCACACTATCAAAGCCTAGCGCACGAACAATTGCCGGCGTAGCAAATAAAGACCCAGTCCCTGCAACCGCCACAACCGCCAATAAAAGATCATCACTAAATGACAGCCATCGCCCAAGAAGGCTAACTACTCCCATAAAAACAATCGAATGCAAAAAGGTATAACCCCAAACAGATCGACTACTTAAACGCTTAACGAGTTCATTTTGTTTCATTCCTAATAAGGTTAATGTCATCAAGCAAAACAGAACGATGGATAAGAAAGGAAACAACGCGAGAGATAAAGTAGGGAGCAAAAAGCCTAATATAGCAAAAAAGAACATAAACAAAAGGGAGTGACGCACAAGGAACAACATAGAGCTAACACCTTAAAGTGGCAACCCAAAGTTAAAATAGAAGATTATCTAATTACTTTTTTGAGCCGCAATGCATTTTATTATTTTCAGGCAATTCCGCCTCTTCGAGCGGCCAACCAATACGCGCACGATCAAATGCTGCACGAAGTGCCTTTAGTTGATCGCTCGGCTCAAGCATTTCTGCCTTAGGTTCATGACGCTGACGAGGCGAAGGGAATAGTATCAGATTATTCTTCATAAATTATCTCTATTAAAGCATTGTCTGGATATCTATCGGCACTCTATGGATAATCTTTAACAAAGCCATAATCATGCAGATGGAAAACTTATGAAATTTTTAATCTCTCCAGCAAAAACTCTGGATTTAACCTCTAAGCCAAATAACAGCAATTTCACTGTACCTGAAATGCTCAATGACTCTCAAGAGCTCATTGATACAATCAAACCTTGTACACCGGCTGACATTGCGACATTAATGAAACTCAGTGACAAGCTAGCAGCCTTAAATGTATCTCGCTACCAGGAATGGCAAAAAGAACATACACCGTTAAATAGTCGTCCTGCCGTTTATACTTTTATGGGCGATGTATACACAGGTTTAGATGCCTACTCATTAAGTAACGAAGACATGAGCTACGCACAAGATTCACTTCGAATTTTGAGTGGGTTATATGGCCTCCTAAAACCTTTAGATTTAATGCAAGCTTATCGCTTAGAAATGGGCACTAAGCTTAGTAATAAACGAGGCAGTAACTTATATCAATTTTGGGGCGATATTATTGTTGATAAAATTAATGATTCTCTTGAAGAAAACGAGCTACTCGTTAACCTAGCGTCTAACGAATACTTTAAAGCGGTTAATAAGAAAAAATTGAAGTCGACATTAATTACACCAAACTTTCTTGATGAGAAGAATGGCCAGTTCAAAGTGATTAGTTTTTATGCGAAGAAAGCGCGTGGCTTAATGACGAGATATTTGATTGAAAATCGATGCAAAACATTGGAAGACATAAAAGCATTCGATTTGGCGGGTTATCGTTACGCCCCTCAACAATCAACCGAAACGGCTCCTGTTTATATTCGTCCAGAACACGCACAACCGAAGAAATAACAATATTTGAAACAGCTCTTAAAATATATTCAGGAATATAAAGAAAAAATTGATACTTTTATATTCCTGAATCTCTCAAACTGACATCAGATCATGCTAATGACTCCAACGGCCAACTGTAACTCGATCATTATTTCCCAAATCCTGAAAGCTCTCAACACGGTCAAAACCGGCTTGGCTTAAACTGTTTCTAACCACTTCGGCCTGATCATAGCCATGTTCGAACACCAAGTACGCATTTGGCTTCATAAAACGAGGAGCCACACTAATTATGTGCTCTATATCTGCCAAACCGTGATTCTCTGCAACCAAAGCGCTTTTAGGCTCGAATCGCACATCACCTTGAGACAAATGCTCGTCATCAGGGTCAATATAAGGCGGATTAGAAACGATGAAGTTAAATGGCTCGATACCTTTTAATGCATCGAACCAGCGACTCTGCTTGAACACTACATTGTTGAGCTTATTCTTCTTAGCATTTCTTTGAGCAAGCACAACGGCGCCATCGATTAAATCGATGCCAACAACGTTTGATTCTGGCAATTCTGATGCCAGAGCCAAAGCAATCGCACCCGTTCCTGTACCAAGATCCAGAATATGATTTACTTTCTGGCTCTCATCAACAAGTGATAAAACAACTTCCACCAGCCGCTCTGTATCAGCACGAGGAATTAAAGTACAAGGCGCCACCTCCAAATCCAAGGACCAAAATGCTTGATGTCCAAGTAAATAAGCAATTGGCTCACCCTGCTCCCGTCGATCCAATAGTCCATTGAATAGCTCAATACGCTCTACATCAACTTGTTTTTCAGGCCAGGTGTAGAAATAAGACGTAGACACAGAAAGCACATGAGCAAGCAAAAGCTGAGCATCAAGCTGCGCCGTGTCTGAGACAAAAGTAAGGCGCTCTAAAGCGCCTTTTAATAACACATCAATTCGCATGCGAGATGGTTACCTTATCCGAAGAAAAATCCATGAAAAATCAATTATCGCCACTTAAAGCTGCAAGCTGCTCTGCCTGGAACTCATTAACCAATGGATTAATCAATACATTCAGATCACCTGTAACAATTTCATCTAATTTATATAAGGTTAAATTGATACGATGATCTGTCACGCGACCTTGAGGATAGTTGTACGTTCGAATACGTTCAGAACGATCTCCACTTCCCACCAAAGATTTACGCGTTTCTGATTGTTCGCTTGCGGCTTTTTCCTGCTCCGCTGCCAATAGGCGAGACGCCAACAAAGACATCGCTTTCGCACGGTTCTTATGCTGTGAGCGCTCTTCCTGACATTCAACGACAACGCCAGTTGGGATGTGCGTAAGACGAATCGCAGAGTCTGTTTTATTTACGTGCTGACCACCCGCACCAGACGCTCGGAAAGTGTCAATTCGTAAATCACCTTTATTAATGATGATGTCATCAACTTCATCCATTTCAGGCATAACAGCGACAGTACAAGCCGATGTGTGGATACGACCTTGAGATTCTGTCGCGGGCACTCGCTGAACTCGATGTACACCCGATTCAAATTTCAACTTTGAATAAGCGCCATCACCAACGATTCGTGCGATCACTTCTTTGTAACCACCGTGCTCACCTTCGTTTGCACTAACGATTTCAACTTTCCAGCGCTGAGTCTCAGCATAGCGGGAATACATTCGAAATAAATCACCCGAGAAAATAGAGGCTTCGTCGCCACCAGTTCCCGCACGCACTTCTAAGAAAACGTTTTTAGAATCGTTAGGATCTTTCGGTAACAGTAATTTTTGAAGAATCAACTGAAGCGCTTCTTTTTGCGCCTGACCCGCTTTGTATTCTTCCACGCCCATTTCTTTTATATCTGGGTCTGAGTCAGTCATCATCAGTTCGGCTTCAGCAATATTTTCATCGATTTGCTGAAACTCATTAAAACATTTCACAACAGGTTCAAGCTCGGCGTACTCTTTTGAGTAGGAGCGAAATAGATCTTGATCCATAATAACTTCTGCCACACCCAATAGTGCAGCCAATTCATCATAGCGATCAGACAAGCTTTCTAATTTTAACTTAATAGATTCTTTCATTTTTTAATTATCTTTTTCTTCGTAAATGCCCAATACGTTTGAGGCAATAGTGAGTGCATCTTGATCTGCATCTGCGCCCGCATCACGTAAATAGCGAGTTGGAGAATGAATGAGTTTATTCATTAAACCATGAGCCAACTTATTAATAACTTGCTCTGGCGATTGCCCCATTTCAAGACCTTTGAGTGCTTTTTCTAATTCAGTATTCTTAACCGCTTCAGCGGATTGTCGAAAAGTAACAATAAGGTCAGACACTTTTCTAGATTCAATCGCGCGACGATAGGAGTCTACTCCTTCTTCAATCATTTGCTCTGCGGCTTTCGCTGCATCTTGCCTTGCTCTTACATTTTCTTCAATAACCGAATGCAAATCATCGACCGTATAAAGATAAGCATCCTTTACATCTTCAACTTCTGGTTCAATATCACGTGGTACTGCAATATCAATGAGCAACATAGGCGAATGACGTCGCTGAGACGTTGCCCGCTCCACCATACCTTTACCAATGATTGGCAACTGGCTGGCGGTCGAAGAAATAACAATGTCCGCTTGTGATAAATATTCCCCGATATCTCCCAGCATGATCGCTTCGGCATTCAGCTCATTCGCTAAGGCTTCAGCTCTTGCCAATGTTCTGTTGGCAACAATAATTCGCTGAATGCCATTTTCTTTAAGGTGCCGCGCCACTAATTCAATGGTCTGTCCTGCACCGATCAACAATGCCGTACTGTTTCTAATATCAGCAAAAATACGCTGAGCTAAGCTAACCGCAGCAAAAGCAATCGACACAGGGTTTTCGCCAATTGCCGTGTCCGTACGAACACGTTTAGCAACAGAGAAAGCGCGCTGAAACAAAGACTCCAACTCAGGGCCAAGGCACGCACCTTCTTGAGAAACCGCATAGGCTGATTTCACTTGCCCTAGAATTTGAGGTTCACCTAAGATCAAAGAGTCTAAACCAGAAGCGACTCTCATTACATGACGAACACTGTCATCATTACAGTGTGTATAACAATATTTTTGAAGCTCTAATTGATCAATTCCATGATATTGACCAAGCCATTCAACAATGCCTTCTGTCTGACTAAAGTCCTCTACTGAACAATAAAGCTCTGTTCGATTGCAGGTAGACACAATCACCGCTTCATTGGCTTTTCGGGCAGAGATCAGAGATGATAAAGCGTCTATCATCTTCTCTGGCGCAAAGGCCACGCGTTCACGTATCGAGACCGGTGCGGTTTTATGATTTACACCTACAGTAATTAGTGGCATTCAGGGCTCTTCTCAAGAATCGAGATTTTAAGACAACAACAGGAAGAAATAAGGTTCCAACATAACGTCTTTACATAAAGAGGACACATTATACGAGAAATTCGCTTTTTTTCGCACCCTATCTTACCAATAAATGTAATAGGATTAATTTATAGTTAAGACTGACATACTGAGCAGCTGACGTTACCATAAGGTTAATATGAATTTCGTACAGAGAAAACACATGCCTCGTCCTTTGAGCACAATACAAAAAACGCTCACATTACAGCTTTACAATAAAGGTATCTTAGCGCTTTTGACTGTTATTGGCTTACCTTTTTTAGTAGCTTGTAGCCAGAATGATACCCGGTCAGATACCTCTTATTCGAATGAAAAGACAACTCCAACTAAAGTAAGCTCACACAGTTACGTAGAAGAGCTACTAAAAGCAGAATTTATCTTACAAAGAAAAGGCCCGAACGAAGCATTTGAACCTTTTTATGAGCTAGCCAGTAAATCCAAAAACACAGACCTTATTGAAAGGCTAGTTCATATCGCCATTGCGACTCAAAACGATACTTATGTAGAACGAAGCACAAACTTGTGGCTTTCCATTGAACCCGCATCAGAACCCGCTTACTCGTTAAAATTTCAGGTTTTGATTAAAACTAAACGCCCAGAAGAAAGCGCCACATTACTGACCAATGCCGCTCGTCACAATGTGCCTTTACGCTTTCTTCCTGTATATCTTGAAGATAACTTGAACAATAATGAACACCTTGAAACGATAGCAGACACCATTGCTACATTACCGCCAGAAACCAAAAGCGACCAATACGTTCAGCTTAGCAACGCACACCTTTTGTTATTATCAGGACAATATCAAGCTGCCATCGAGACTTCCAAACAACTTTTAGCAAAAAACAGCACAGAGAAAAACGAAGCGCTATATCTTATTCTAGCTTTGAGTCAAAAAAACCTAGGCGCATTAGAAAACGCCATCAACACTCTGACGATGGCTTCTCAAACGCTCCCAGACAACACTAGAATATTAACGCCACTCCTCAATTTCTTGGTCGAGAACAAACAAGTTGCACAAGCTAAAGAAGCTTACCAAAAAGCAAACTTAGACACTTCAGATCGATTGCAAGTTGCCGTCAATTTTATGCGCGTATTGTTAGAATACAAACACCCAAAACAAACATTAGATGTTTCAAATACACTGCCAGAAGAAAAATTAGGTTTTCTTGATCAAATCCAATATTTAACAGCTATAGCGCTTGCTCAACTGGATAAAAAGCTCGAAGCAAGAGTTACAATGGGAAAAGTTGATGGCCATTTACGCAATAACGCAACCCATAAAATAGCTATTTGGCTTTATGATGAAGGCAAAGAAAACGACGTCAACGATCTCGTTTTGACTCGAACCCTTAGAGAAGACATGCCTGAACAGGTGAGCTTTATTAGCCTTCTACATGAAGAAAAAGGCAACCTCAATTTATCCTACGACCTGGTATTTCGCGCAGGTGAGGCGCTTCCAGAATCAGATCTTTTACGCTACAAAAAAGCACTACTCGCTGAAACATTAGGAAATTGGAAAATAACAGAAATAGAGCTGAAAAAATTGCTACAAAAAGACCCTGACAATCCTCAATACCTAAACGCCCTCGGCTACACACTACTGACTCGCACCAAACGCATTGACGAAGCCATGATATATATCGAATCCGCTTATGAAAAAACAGAGAACGACCCCGCTATCACTGACAGTTTAGGTTGGGGGCACTTTATGAAAGGAGAGCTTGAGCAAGCGTCTTATTTTTTGAAAAAAGCATGGTCTATTTTACCCGATGCAGAAATTGCAGCCCATTATGGTGAGTCCCTTTGGAAACAACGTCATTATAATGAAGCCATTGAAATATGGAAAACCGCGTTAATCACATCACCTAATTCGCCGCTTTTACTTGATACCATCAAACGGCTTTCACCCTCTTTGCTTGAAGCAAAACAATAGGACATTATTCCATGAATTATCGCGCTCTCTCGATCATCACATTTGCACTTTTTCTAGGTGCATGTAGTACAAAACCAACAGGGCCAATAATTCCGACACCTTCCAGTGTTGATGCCATAACTAAATGGGAAACATCAGGTCGAGTCGGCATTCGAACACCTGATGACGCAGTCTCAGGTAACTTTAATTGGCAGAAAGATTCTAAAACCTTTGACCTTTCTATTATTGGCCCTTTTGGACAAGGTGCAACAAAACTCAATCAGAAAGAAAACGGCTTAGTTACCTTAGCCTACGAAGATAAAATTATGACTGGTGATGACCCGGCAGAACTTTTACAAGATGAGCTAGGCTGGTCATTCCCTGTTAAACAAGTTACCTATTGGATTCGTGGCTTAGCCTCACCGAACTCACCAGCTCAAATAACCAAAGAGATGACTTCTGAAACTATAAGTAAAATAGAACAGGATGGATGGGTGATTACTTACAGTAATTTCACAAAAATAGACAGTTTGTCTTTACCCCAAAAAATGCAAGTTTCAAACCCACCGTTTAGAGTAAACTTAATTATTAACGAATGGACAGTTCAATAATCACAATGCGATTACCTTCACCTGCAAAATTAAATTTATTTTTACACATCACGGGTCAACGTGAAGATGGCTACCATGAGCTACAAACGCTCTTCCAATTTATTGATCTATGCGACACACTCGATTTTTCACTAACACAAAATAATCGCATCACCATTTCACCAGAAATCGAACATTTACCAACCAAAGACAACCTTATTTACAAGGCGGCTGAACTCCTTATTCCATTCAAAAGTGATCCTACATTTGGTGTTGATATTCTCCTAGAAAAACAATTACCTATGGGTGGAGGTATCGGAGGGGGAAGTTCCAATGCAGCAACCACTTTATTAGCTCTAAACTCCCTTTGGGAATGCCATTTATCTTTAGAGAGATTAGCAGAGATGGGTGTAACATTAGGCGCTGATATTCCTATTTTTGTCATGGGTTTTTCCGCCTTTGCAGAAGGTGTTGGTGAGAAGCTTCAAAAAGTTGAACCAGACACACCCTATTTTTTACTTCTCAAGCCCAATTGTCATGTCGCAACGGGTCAAATATTTGCTGATAAATATTTGACAAGAGACACCCCTCCCATCAGAATATCGCACGCCTTGAAGCTGGACGGGCATAATGATTGTTTAGACGTAGTTATTAAGCACAATCCTGAGGTAAATGAAGCCTATTTATGGCTTAAAAATCATGGGGATGCCAAATTAACAGGAACAGGCGCTTGTCTGTTTTTGGCATTTGATAATTTACGCGACGCTGAACGAGTAAAGTCCGTTACTCCACAAAAATGGCAAGCTTGGGTTTGTCGTGGCTGTAATACTTCTCCAACTCACGATGTACTAAACCAGTGGATTGAGCAAAATAGGGTTTAGTGTACCGAACATTTCACTTCCCAAAACCAGTCTATTTTCATTGCTACAAAATACAAAGGGTATACACAGTGTCTAAGTTGATGGTTTTTACCGGTAATGCAAACCCTGAACTCGCTCGCAGAGTGGTACGCCGTTTAGGCCTACCAATCGGGAACGCAACTGTAGATAAATTTAGCGACGGTGAAATTGCGGTTGAGATCAATGAAAATGTGCGCGGTAAAGATGTTTTCATCATTCAATCTACCTGTGCACCCAGCAATGACAATTTAATGGAACTGATTGTCATGGCCGACGCATTACGCCGAGCATCTGCATCACGTGTTACGGCAGTAATCCCATATTTTGGCTATGCTCGACAAGATCGTCGCGTACGTTCAGCTCGTGTACCTATTACAGCAAAAGTGGTTGCAGATATGATATCTGCTGTTGGTATCAATCGTGTATTAACCGTTGACCTTCACGCAGATCAAATCCAGGGGTTCTTCGATATACCTGTTGATAACGTTTATGCAACGCCTTTGTTACTTGATGATCTACAACGTCAAGGCCATGAAAATATCACAGTTGTTTCTCCTGATGTTGGTGGTGTTGTTCGTGCTCGTGCCTTTGCAAAATTACTCGACGATGCAGATTTGGCGATTATCGATAAACGTCGCCCACGCGCAAATGAAGCACAAATCATGCATTTGATTGGTGATGTAGCAGGCAAAACCTGCGTATTAGTTGATGACATGTGTGACACAGGTGGCACCTTATGCGCTGCCGCAAAAGCATTAAAAGAACACGGTGCTGCAAAAGTACTTGCCTACTGTACTCATCCAGTACTTTCTGGAAAGGCGATTGAGAACATTAAAAATTCCGTGCTTGATGAGTTGGTCGTGACTGATACCATCCCATTAACACAAGAGGCGCTTAATTGCCCTCAAATACGCCAATTGTCGATGTCTGACATTATGGCGGAGGCTGTTCGTCGTGTATGCAACGAAGAGTCTATCAGTGCCATGTTTGGGGCCTAAGCCAAACACTTACGCTCGGAAAGGGTCGCAGTTCTGGGCACAAACTTTATTATTATTAGGAAAATACCATGTCATTATCTATTAATGCCGTAGCACGAACTCAAGAAGGTAAAGGTGCGAGCCGCCGCCTTCGTAACGAACAACTAGTACCAGCTGTCATTTATGGCGGCGATGTTGCTCCACAATCTGTTTCTTTTAAAGACAACGAATTGCTTAAAGCAGTTGGCACTCCAGGTTTCTTAACTGGTTTAGTTGAAGTATCTGTAGACGGCAAAGCAGAAAAAGTTCTTGTTAAAGCCCTACAACGTCATCCAGCAACAGGTGCAGTAATGCACATGGATCTTCAGCGTATTCAAGAAGATAAAGCGATCACAACTCGTGTTCCTTTAAGCTTCATCAATGCAGCTCAAAGTGAAGGTGTTAACAAGCAAGGTGGTCGTTTGACTATCGAATCTAAATTGGCTGAAGTACGTTGCCTACCAGCAAACCTACCAGAAGCGCTAATCATCGACGTGATTGATGGTCAACTTGACCAAATCTTCCACTTGTCTGATGTTACTCTTCCTGAAGGCGTTGAGTTGATTTCTTTGTTGAAAGGCGAAGATCACAACCAACCTATCGGTCGTATCGGTAAAGCAAAACGTTAAGATAACTCATTGAAGGCAGTATTGTGGCAGGTTTCAGATTATTAGTCGGCTTGGGTAATCCAGGCAGCGAATACGAGAACACTCGCCACAATGCAGGCGTTCAGTGGATTGAGGCATTGGCTCGTCAGAGCCAGTGCTCTCTTCGTACTGAAAAGAAATTTTTTGGCCAATTTGGTAAAGTTTCTATAGCTGGTGAAGAATGCTATTTACTCATTCCCACAACCTATATGAATTTAAGCGGTAAAGCCGTACAAGCGGTTTCCCAGTTTTATAAAATCCCTCCTGAAGAAATCCTCGTCATTCATGACGAACTAGACATTCCACCAGGTACAGCCAAATTGAAAAAAGGCGGTGGGCATGGCGGTCACAACGGATTAAAAGATATTATTTCAAAGCTTGCGAATAACAGAGAGTTCGGACGACTACGACTAGGTATAGGTCATCCTGGGCATGCAAGCCAAGTCGCCAACTACGTTCTTAAAAAAGCAGCCCCTGACGACTATGCAAAAACAGAACAGACGATCGACGAATCATTGCGCTATGTAGATGACATTGTAAGCGGTAATTTAAATGCCGTTATGAATCAACTACACAGTTTTAAAGCATAACCACTTAATTATATATTTAGGAATTTCACTATGGGTTTTAATTGCGGCATCGTTGGACTGCCTAACGTCGGTAAATCAACTCTATTTAATGCACTAACTAAAGCAGGTATTGGCGCAGAAAATTTTCCTTTCTGCACCATCGAGCCAAATGCTGGTGTTGTGCCAATGCCAGACCCTCGCTTAGACGCACTTGCCGAAATAGTAAAACCAGAACGCGTTCTTGCTACAACAATGGAGTTTGTTGATATCGCCGGACTTGTTGAAGGCGCATCAAAAGGTGAAGGCCTTGGTAACAAATTCCTTGCCAATATCCGTGAAACAGACGCTATCGCTCATGTAGTTCGTTGCTTTGAAGACGAAAACGTTATTCATGTATCTAACCATGTGAATCCTAAAGCAGACATCGAAGTTATCAATCTTGAACTGATCTTTGCTGATATAGAGTCCATAGATAAACAAATATTCCGCACAGCTAAAAATGCAAAAAGCGGCAATAAAGAAGCCATTGCTCACAAAGCTTTTTTAGAAAACATTAAAGAACATTTGGAAAACGGCTTACCTGTACGCTCTCTGGAAATGTCTGACGATCAAAGGAAAGAAGTTCGTTTGCTACACCTTCTAACGACAAAGCCAACTATGTACATCGCTAACGTCGCTGAGGATGGTTTTGAAAACAATCCATACCTAGACCAGGTTAGAGAAATTGCCGCGGCAGAAGGCGCTGTCATCGTACCTATATGCAATCAGCTAGAAGCAGAAATTTCTGAGCTAGATGCAGAAGAAATGCAAGAATTTCTCGATGAAATGGGAATGGCAGAACCTGGCCTTGATCGCGTAATACGTGCAGGTTATGAGTTACTAGGTCTTCAAACCTACTTTACCGCTGGCGTAAAAGAAGTTCGCGCTTGGACTGTCAAAGAAGGCGCAACAGGCCCACAAGCTGCAGGCGTAATCCATACAGATTTCGAGAAAGGTTTCATTCGCGCCGAAGTCGTTAGCTATGACGACTTTATCCAATACAAGGGTGAAAGTGGTGCAAAAGAAGCAGGAAAATGGCGTTTAGAAGGTAAAGAGTACATTGTTAAAGACGGCGATGTGATGCATTTTCGCTTTAATGTATAGTAAAAAGTAAGATTTTAAGAAAAACACTTGACCCATTAACGGGTTATATGAATAATATCGCGCCACAGAGACAGTAGATCATTTCATGTGAACTGTCTTTCTGTGAGTCTGTTGGGGTATAGCCAAGCGGTAAGGCAACAGGTTTTGATCCTGTCATGCGTAGGTTCGAATCCTTCTACCCCAGCCACAGACGAACGGCTATGTAGCTCAGTTGGTTAGAGCACATCACTCATAATGATGGGGTCACTAGTTCGAATCTAGTCATAGCCACCACAATTCGATATATTGGGGTATAGCCAAGCGGTAAGGCAACAGGTTTTGATCCTGTCATGCGTAGGTTCGAATCCTTCTACCCCAGCCATCGATAGTTCATTATTACTAGTTAAGATACAGTTTAGGCTATGTAGCTCAGTTGGTTAGAGCACATCACTCATAATGATGGGGTCACTAGTTCGAATCTAGTCATAGCCACCATATAGCTGCAGTATTTTTTGGGGTATAGCCAAGCGGTAAGGCAACAGGTTTTGATCCTGTCATGCGTAGGTTCGAATCCTTCTACCCCAGCCATCTTTCAAGACTCCCTTACGATAATCTCTTCATATATCCTTAATTCACTGGATTTTGTTTTTCTACGACCTATAATTAGAAAAAACCTATCTCACTTGATATATGGACCCTTCATTATGAAATTAATAAAATCTGCTTTTGCTCTATCAACAGTATTGCTAACAAGCGCAGCCCATGCTGACTTTCTCGGCGCGAACGCTGAAGCTGGTATTTTTGACAGTAGTGATGGGTCTGCAACCTATGCAAGCCTTGATATACAACATCCGATCCCTTTAATTCCAAACCTTCGTATGGATGTTTGGGACTTTGAATCAGACCCTTCTGGAACCGATATTAGCCATTTAGACTTTACAGGTTATTATGGTGTAGGTTTATTATGGGCAAGCATTGAAGGTGGTCTTACATTCCGCAACCTAGATATGACACAAGGCTCATCTAGCGATAGCGAATCCGTACCAATGCTTTTCTTAGCTGCATCTCTTGCTATTCCTGGCACAGGTATTACTCTAGCAGCTGAATCTAAGAGCATCTCTTCATTTGATAGCGTTACCATTTCTGATCAATCATTCAAAATACAATACCAACCTATACCTGTTCTTGGCCTAGAAGCTGGTTACCGTTCAATTGATCAAGAAACCAACTTCCTTGGCAATATTGATTACGATGGCTATTTCATCGGCGTAACAATCGACATTTAATCGCCTTCGAAAAACTCTTCAAAAAAAACTCTAGCCCTTAGAAAAGGACTAGAGTTTTTTTGTTTCAGACAACCTAATACTTAATAGATTTGTCTAGTTTGCCTTTAAGAAAGAAATTTCACCATCAGAAACATCCGCTACAATTCGATCACCTGTAACAAACTTCCCAGCAAGTAACTCATTAGCCAGTGGATTTTCTATCCATTTTTGAATAGCACGCTTTAATGGCCTAGCACCATAAATTGGATCATATCCCACCTCGACCAATTGATCAGACGCCTCATCAGTTAAAGTAAGCGACATCCCCATCTCACTCAACCTTTCATTCAAATGTGAAAGTTGAACCGTGGCAATACCTTTAATTTGCGAGCGCATCAACGGATGAAAGACAACGGTTTCATCAATCCGGTTAATGAATTCTGGTCGAAAATGAGAACCAACCACTTCCATTACTTTCGATTTAATTTCTTCATACTGATTTTCAGACTGATACTCTTGAATTAAGTCAGAGCCCAGATTAGACGTCATCACAATAACAGTATTTCTAAAATCAACCGTACGCCCCTGCCCATCCGTTAAGCGGCCGTCATCTAAGACCTGCAATAAAATATTAAATACGTCTGGATGTGCTTTCTCTACCTCATCAAGCAACAACACAGAGTATGGTCGGCGCCTTACCGCTTCGGTTAAGTAACCACCTTCCTCATAGCCGACATAACCCGGAGGCGCACCAATCAATCGAGCAACAGAGTGCTTCTCCATAAATTCAGACATATCGACTCGAACCATGGCTTGCTCTGTATCAAATAAGAATCTCGCCAATGACTTACAAAGTTCAGTTTTACCAACACCAGTTGGCCCTAAGAACAGAAAGGAACCATTAGGGCGATTTGGATCTGCAAGACCTGATCGAGAGCGCCTAACCGCATTAGAGACAGCCGAAACCGCTTCATTCTGCCCCATGACAGATTCATGCAATGAATCTTCCATTCGTAATAATTTATCACGCTCTCCTTCTAACATTTTATCGACTGGAATTCCTGTCCATCGAGAAACGACTGTCGCAATTTCTTCCTCTGTTACTCGTCGTTTCAATAAGCGAGTTTCAGTATTTTCTTCTTCTTGACTGGCTTTCTCTATTTCCGCCTCAAGCATTGGAATCACACCGTACTGAAACTCAGACATTTTAGCGAGATTACCACTACGGCGCGCTTCTTCCATTTCATGGCGAACTGACTCTAACTCTTCTTTCAATTTCTGCGCACCATGGACAGCCGCTTTTTCAGCATTCCAAATTTCTTCTAAATCTGAAAATTGCTTCTGTAAAAGCTCAATTTCATCTTCGAGCTCAGTCAAGCGCATCTTAGACGCTTTGTCTTTTTCTTTTTTAAGTGCCTCTCTCTCAATTTTTAACTGAATCAAGCGGCGCTCTAAGCGATCCATATCTTCTGGTTTTGAATCCATTTCCATACGAATACGACTTGCCGCTTCGTCAATCAGATCTATTGCTTTGTCCGGTAGCTGACGATCAGTAATGTATCGCTGAGAAAGTTTGGCCGCCGCAATGATGGCAGAGTCCGTAATATCCACACCGTGATGCACTTCATAACGCTCTTTTAAGCCTCGAAGAATAGCAATCGAGTCCAAAACCGTTGGCTCTTCTACAAGCACTTTTTGGAAGCGTCTTTCTAAAGCGGCGTCTTTTTCAATATATTGGCGATATTCATCGAGCGTTGTGGCACCAACACAATGCAACTCTCCACGCGCCAATGCAGGCTTAAGCATATTTCCAGCATCCATGGAGCCTTCTGATTTACCAGCACCAACCATGGTATGAATTTCATCAATAAACAAAATGATTTGACCTTCTTGTTTAGAGAGCTCATTCAATAACGCCTTTAAACGCTCTTCAAATTCCCCACGGTATTTCGCGCCTGCAATCAGTGCCCCCATATCGAGAGATAAAACACGCTTATTTTTTAAACCTTCAGGTACTTCACCATTAATAATACGCTGCGCCAAACCTTCGACAATGGCTGTTTTACCAACGCCAGGCTCACCAATTAAAACAGGATTATTTTTACGACGACGCTGTAATACTTGAATCGTACGACGTATTTCGTCATCTCGCCCAATAACAGGGTCAAGCTTACCTTGTGCCGCCCTCTCAGTAAGATCGACTGTGTATTTATCTAAAGCCTGACGATTTCCTTCTGCATCAGGATCGTTCACAGAATCGCCACCACGAACACTATCAATCACAACCGCGATATCCGCTTTTGTGACACTACTGGCTTTCAATGCTTTAGCTAAGTCATCTTTGCCATCAAACATTGCCATCAAGACCAATTCAGAGGAAATATATTGATCTTTTCGTTTTTGAGATTCCTTATCTGCCAAATTAAGCAAACGACCTAGCTCTGGCGACATTTGGATATTGCCATCGTGATCTTTCACTTTAGGCAAGCGTGACAAAAGCCCGTTCAAGCTTTCACGAAATTTCGTCACGGCAATACCGGCTTGCTGTAAAATAGGTCGAGTACTTCCGCCCTGTTGATCTAGCAAGGCAATCATTAAATGGAGGGCTTCGATATAAGAATGATCTTGCCCAAGTGCAACAGACTGAGCGTCAGAAAGCGCTAGCTGCAATTTACTGGTTAAACGATCTATACGCATGGCGTGACATCCTTTTTAAACTTTTCTTTATAAGTAATAGAGGCATTTTCTTTGAGAGTAATAAGAAGACTGTTTCAGTTAAAAACTTAATAGCTCCCAAAAACAGCTTTTCAAGCTCCCAAGTGTCATTTATTTGACACTCGTCAAAAAATACGCTTATTTTTACTGATCAATCCATATAACAGAAGCCATCCGCCCTGTTTTTACATTACGTCGATAAGAGAAAAAAGTCGTTTCATCAGTGTATGTACAATAATCACCACCATAAATAGCAGTAACACCAGCTGCAACCAATCGCTGTCGAGCCAATAGATAAAGATTACCTAACCACTTACCTTTGTTTTGTGCAGGTTGAAAAGCGGCTTTCGCTTCAGGAAGCACATCCATAAATGCTTCTTTCACCTCTTCTCCTACCTCAAAAGCAGTAGGGCCAATCGCAGGCCCTAACCAGACCATAATCGCTTCATTTTTATCAAAGCGTTTTAATGTTGCTTCTAGCACTCCAGCGCATAACCCTCTCCAACCAGCATGAGCCACTGCTACTTGAGTACCTGATTGATTACAGAAAAAGACCGGCAAGCAATCTGCAGTCAGTACAGCACAAACTTGATCTTTAACTTCTGAAAAAGCCGCATCTGCACTTTCTGGCAAGCTATCACAGGGCAAACTAACCACGTCGGTTCCATGAACTTGATTCAGCCAAACTACTGTACTTGGCATCTCAATATAAGAAGAAAATAAATGACGATTTTGAACAACAACATCAGAATCATCCTTAACATGAAGCCCTAAATTCAGGCTATCAAAAGGCGGCTCGCTTTCTCCTCCAATACGAGTTGAAACATAAGCTCGAATAGATGATGGAGCAGGCCAAGTAGGCGTTATAAAAGAAGATGCATTGGAAGACATAAAAACCTCTACACAATAGGCGTAAAATAAAAAGGCTGCCGAAGCAGCCTTGATAAACTAAAAATACTCAGAGTCATCTGAGCCAGACTCCACCACATCCCTTTTGAGAGCAGCCAACAGCGTTTTCATATCATCAGGAAGATCAACTTCCCATTCCATCCATTCACCTGTGACTGGATGAGCAAGCTCTAACCTTTTGGCGTGCAATGCTTGTCGGCGGAATTTACGCAATTCTTCCTGCAATTCTGGAGAACAGGCTTTTGGCATTTTCAAACGACCACCATATTGTGGATCGCCAACCAATGGATATTGAATAAAAGCCATGTGCACACGAATTTGATGGGTTCGTCCCGTTTCTAATTTTAGACGAATATGAGTATGATTTTTAAAGCGTTCAACTAAACGATAATGTGTAACCGCATTTTTTCCACGTACAGGCTCAACCGCTTGCTTCTGACGATTATGAGGGTGACGACCAATTGGCTCATCAACCATCCCACCGCCAGTCATGATCCCAATAGAAATTGCTTCATATTCACGCCCCATGCTACGCTCTTGTAACTGGGACACTAAATCTGTCTGGGCAATTAAGGTTTTTGCAACCACCATCAACCCTGTCGTTTCTTTATCAAGACGATGGACAATACCCGCACGAGGTATATGAGCCGTTTCGGGCGCATGATGAAGAATGGCATTCATTAAAGTACCATCACGGTTACCTACCGCTGGATGCACCACCAAGCCTGCAGGCTTATTAACAATAAGTATGTCATCGTCTTCATAGACAATATCAAGCGCCATTTCTTGCGCTTCATGATCTTCTTGAGCTTCAATAACGATATCAAGAGTTACGATTTCACCACCAAAAAGCTTTTCCTTTGGCTTAGTAACTTTACCGTCAACCTTTAATGCGCCCTCTTTAATCCAACTCTGGATTCGAGAACGAGAATAATCGCCAAATAATTCCGTCGAAATTTGATCGAAGCGGTTGCCGCCTAAATCGAAAGGTACTTGGGCTTCTTTTACTATGCGCTCTGCCATACAATGTACTTTAATCTATTATTTTCAGTTCATTGGTTTTATCATTGAACTTGAAAGTGAAAAAACGTGTAGCGCCTTGCTCTTCATCATCTATTCGCAATAAAACGCTACAAAATGCCGATTGAGGCTAATCTACTACCATATCAAGGTTTTGATTATACATGGGATTTCATCACTCGTTGCTCCGATTTTCTGGAATAGTAAGTTTTTCTTTATTCATTGTGGCTTGTTCAAGTAAACCAGTACAAGAACCTGACCTTCCTGAGCGCGTCTATTACGATAAAGCACAGCAAGCATTGGAAGAAAATCTTCCTAGTACTGCCATAAAACACTTAAAGGATTTAGACTCTCGCTATCCATTTGGCGAATTTAGTACACGCGCTGAATTGGACTTAATCTATGCCCAAATGCAAGCAGGCGAACATATCGCTGCACACGCTACAGCCGAGCGATTTATAAAAAACCACCCAGAGCATGATTCACTTGGTTACGTCTATTACATGCGTGCCTTATCAACCTATCAAGGCGCAGAAAGCTTGTTATCACGCTATTTGAATCAAGACCCAAGTGAAAGGGATGCAAAAGAACTGTCTAAAGCATTTAATGAACTCGCTGACTTTACCTCTCGTTTTCCAAATAACATTTACGCTCCAGACGCAAAAGCAAGAATGTATTATTTACGCGAAATGGTCGCACGACATGAACTAACCGTGGCTCGCTATTACTTAAAAAGAAAGGCCCCTCTTTCGGCATTACGCCGAAGCCAAGAAGTGATTCAAAATTACCCAAGCACAGTTGCAGTGGAAGATGCTTTAGCCATTAATGTTCAATCTTATAACGACCTGCAGAAAACAAGCTTGGCGCAAACAAATCTAACGGTTTTGAAACAAAGTTTCCCGAACTCCTCACATATAGATGAACAAGGAAATTTCATTCCACTTGAACTCCCAAGCGATGCAGATCCAAGCTTCCTATACTGGATCACTTTTGGATTAATTGATTAGAACAAAATAAATCTAATAAGCAGGGAAGAGAACAACTTCTTGCCCTGCTTCCCATGCCGGCATTTTCTTCATAACTATTGCGCTAAATAAATGAGAATTGAGGAAACCATTCAGCCAAGTTTTTACATGACTATATTCAGATTGTTCAAACCAGTCTGGACGGACTGCCGCGAATTGACGCACAAATGGAAAAACTGCGACATCAGCAAGACAAATTTCATTACCAAATAAAAAATCATTTTCTTCTAAACGCTTATTCAAACGCTTTAGAAAAACCTCTCCTTTATTACGATAGTACTCTTCACTAAACTCAGGAAATCGATCCGCGTATTTGTAACGATCTAACCAATATTTAAAAAAATGATCGTTATACTTTATCCAGGCGATTACCTTACTTTTTTGCACCATAGATTGCGGCCAAAGAGCACATGACATTTTAGGTTTATTAGAATTAGAGAGTGCCCAAAAAATAATATCCAGACTCTCAGGATATCTAGCACCCTTAACATCAATCAACTGAGGAACACTAGAACGGCCTCCCAAAGACAATAGTGCTTGTGGCTTAGACCTTAAAACGACTTCTCGCAGCTCAACTGAAACATCTAAAAGTGCAAGAGTGTATCTAGCTCTAATTGCATAAGGACAGCGCCTGAATGAATACATTATAGGTAACAAAGAAACTCCGGCTTTATTTTTTGAATAACTTAACCCTGTAGAATGTTTTCTTACTCAAATGGAACTGCATATAATAGTTCCTTTAGAAAGAAGAAAGTGCTTCGTATGAAAATTTGGCTACTCACTCACACAGAAGAATTGAAGAAGACATCTGGCACAGGAAAATTAGTAAAAGACACCCTTAAAAATGATTGTGAAATCATTGAGTGGTCTAGAGTCTCTCCTGAGCAGGCAATTTTAGATTTACCTCCAACCAATACTCTTCTTATCTATCCATACGAAGAAGCACAAAAGACATTATCCACTACACCTGTGTCAAACATCGATAATATCATTATTATCGATGGCACTTGGCAGCAAGCTAGGAAAATATACAATCGCTCTCCCTATTTAAAAAAGTTTCAGCATTATGAGATAAAAGGAGTCACATCAGTTTATTGCAAACGCCGAAACCAGAAGAACACGGGGCTTTGCACTGCTGAAGTGGCTATCCATATTTTAACAGAATACCAACACTCAGCAGCTGGTAAACTATCAAAACAATTTCTAGAATTTAATCAATAACACAAACCTTAATTTCACCTAAATGCTCAACCCAAGCAAACATTTCATCACCGACAACAACAGAACCTACATTTTCAGGCGTTCCTGTCATAATTAAATCACCAGCACGCAACTCAAACACTTCCGAGAGCTTGCAGATAACCTCTTCAATAGACCAAGTTAAATTCGAAACGCGGCTAATTTGCTTAAGCTCACCATTCACTTTTAGACCTATTTCACCTTTAGAAACACGTTCAGACAGCAGGTCATTTTTTAAAACAATTGGACTAACTGGTGCAGACTCATCGAATGACTTACCAACTTCCCATGGACGGCCTTTCTTTTTTGCTTGAGCTTGAAGGTCTCGTCGGGTCATATCTAAACCGACAGCATAACCAAGAACAGCATTTTCTGCCTGCTTCATAGTTAAATTGGCACCACCTTCCCCTATCGCAACCACTAACTCAACTTCATATTCAAATTGAGCTGTCGACATAGGATAGGAAATATTAGCCTGCTCGGAAAAGCCAACAGGAACGACACTTGAAGCATCCTTAGCAAAAAAAAATGGAGGATCTCTTTCTGGGTCATCTCCCATTTCTTTAGAATGCTCTGCATAGTTACGCCCAACACAATAAACACGACCAACAGGAAAAACTTGATCACTATTAGCTATAGGTAAAAAAATACGTTTTTGTTCCGGTACAATATGCTTCACGCAAACCTCAATTCAATACGTTATACCTGTGTGCAGATATAATCTAAAAATGCCCCGATTTTATCCATATAAAACAGGCAGACTCAACAGACCAAAGATCCAACGAAAAATTTGGCTCTCTCAACCAATCACCTGAAACAATCACCCTATCTCCGTATTTAGCCTCACCTGAAACAACAAATAGCTCAACAGAACAAGACAACTCTAATTGGGCCATAAGATTTTTAGAATTACTCATACGAACAAGCCAAACACGCTCAGTACCATATTGATAAAGTGGTAAAACTTCATCTATATCTGAAGACCATATACTAGGGGTCTCAATATACACCTGATTAAGATCAGATACTTGAAACTGATGCAGCTTCACAAGTAACAGACAACCTTCGACACTATGAGGCGCATGACTACTTCCAGGAGGGTTTCGAAAGTAACTACCTGCTTTATAGTCACCTTTTTCATCAGAAAAAACGCCTTGCAGCACTAAAATCTCCTCACCTAAAGGGTGAGGGTGAGCACGAAAAACCGACTCTGCCTGATACCGCACTAAACTCGTCGCATGTCCACGCTCTGACTCCTCCCTTGCTAAGGGTTTTCTATATACACCAGACATAGGGCTTGCAATCCAATCAATCTTATTGGTGTGCATAAAGACCGTTTGAGCAAAATCCATGTTGAGCATAATCAGGTGCCAAGCAAATAGTGAAGAATCAGTTTAACGGTTTGCTCAAATAACAATCAAGCCATTCTTTACAATACACTTACGTGTCATCAAAAATAAAAAAAGGCACCAAGCGTTTCCACTTGGTGCCAAAATGTTCCAATAATCAATCTACAAGAGAAAAAACATGGAACCTTGAATGATCGTACTTAACATAAGGCTCCTTTAAAATTAATATGGAGCCTTAGAGTAAATAAAATCAACCACTTAACTAGTTGGAGATTTTAGAAGCCGTAGTAAACACCGACAGCAGTTGTAGTGTCTTCAGTTGCATCAAGTTGACCAACTTCTCCGTATACATACATGTTTGAAGCAAGGCTATACGTTACACCTGCAGCGTATTCGTTGTAGTCATCCGCAGAATCAGGAGAAACAACTTGTGCTGAAGCATAAAGATCACCAGCACCATAGCCATAGCGAGTTGCTAAACCTACAATATCTTGTACATCTGTAGTTGACTCAGTTTTAGCTGTTACAGATAAGGCAGGTGATACCTGATAACTAGCTGCGAAACCAATTGTTTCGTCATCACCATCATCAAGAGAGTCATAACCTGCAGAAATAGTAAGCGCATCAACGCTGTACTTAGCTACAGCCGTAGTCGCATTACCCGCACCTTCAGCAGTATTTACTTGTGAAGAAACTTGAAACTCGAACCCACCAAAAGAAGGAGAGAAGTAAGCAATTGTGTCACCTTCTTCTGCGGTATCAGCAACGCCAAGACCAAGGTACTCAAATTGATCAATTCCATCTTGGATGGCATCATTGTAAATACTGTCGAAAGAACCAACTTTTACTTTACCAAAGTTACCTTGTAAGCCAACGAATGCTTGGTCAAGTTGAGCCTCATTAGCGCCATCACCATCTTCGTCAGCATCGAACTCTAGTTCGTATTTGAAGAAACCAGTCAAATCATCATTGACTTTAGTCTCACCTTGTACACCTAAAGTCGAGCCATTGTCAGCAAAATCTCCAGCACCTTCAGTATCACTAATTACATACTGGATGTTACCGTAAATATCTACTGTAGAACCTTCTGCCGCATAAGCAGATACAGACGTAAGAGCAACACTTGATACTGCGATAGCAATAATTGACTTTTTCATTTTCGTTTCCCTTTTTAATGTTTGCATTTTTCTTTTGAACGCTCGATATAAGCAAGCAACAAGCAAACAATCTAAACATTCTGCAAAAAAAGGCAACCTAGTGCGTGATAATTGCATATTCTATTCGCTATCAGTGCTTTTTTTGTGAAATATAAGATTTAAAAAGGATTTCTAAATATAAAAAAGTCTCGTTGAAAAGTGAATAAAACCTTTAATTTCAGATAGTTAAATAAAGAAATGAAAAAATAAAGATGCAAGAAATGCAAACAAATTGAACTTAAAGCTGTTAATTCGAAAGTATTGCGTCAAGAAAGGAGTAAAACACCAAAAAAGGAAGGCATTAAATACAAAAGGTTAGAAGATCGAGGGTCAAATAACCCTCGAAAACGAAGAAGTACGATTACCACATCAGATCATCTGGGATCTGAAAGTCTGCATAAGGGTCATCATCAACACTTTCTACACGGTTGTTACAGACTAATATGTAAGATGAGTCTCGCTCATTAATTTTCACTGCAACGGGCTCTGGAATTATCTCATATTGCTGATCAAGTTTAGCAATTGCCAAATGCCCTCGACTCAAATCATTATGCATAGCCTGGCTAATATATAACTGCTTCACTTTTTTGGCATCTGTAAAGTGATAAGCAATATCCCCATTCTCTTTACGAACTCGATTTTGCTCAATCATCTGACGTATCTGCCCTTGAACTGCTTTCTGTTCAGCAAGTTTTTGGCGTTCTAAATTCAAAGCTCGATCTTTTTCTATTTTTTCAACTCTTTGGCGCTTAAGCTCTTCCTGCTTTTCAAGCTCATCCGCTGCAGACGCAGTAGCCTTACCTTTTTTTACTTGTTGCTTGTGCTGTAATTTTTCAGCTTTAAGCTTTTTAACTTTTTTCTTATCAACAAGCCCAACGCCAAGCAATTGCTCTTGCAATGATTTCGCAGCCATTATTATCACCTTTATCACATTTCTAATACTCTGAGTAATATCAAGTATAAAAAATATTTCAATCACATCCTACAAAAACAAAAAAAGCGACTCAAAAGTCGCTTTTTAGTATTCGCACTGCTGAGAAGACTCTCAGCAACGTTACCTTATAAAGGTGTAACGTTTTGAGCTTCAGGGCCTTTTTTGCCTTGAGCTACTTGGAATTCAACTTTTTGGCCTTCAGCCAAAGTTTTGAAACCAGAAGTGTTGATTGCAGAGAAATGAACGAAAACGTCAGGACCTGAATCTTGAGTGATGAAACCGAAACCTTTAGTTTCGTTGAAAAATTTTACTGTACCAGTTACTACGTCAGACATGTCTGTTTATCCTGTAGGTTAAGTTAATTTATACGCAGGCGTTAATCGCCATACGTTATAGTGCTAAAAAAACTCGGTATTACTTATGACTTAACAGGACCGAACATACATGACGTAATATTCGCAACTCTGGACATAAATATTGCCAACTCTTTTAAACGAAACTGATTGTATTCCGCTTTCAACCACTGGGTCAATATAGTTTTGAAGATTTTTTGTACCGATTCAAAAAAACATATAACTTCAAACGGCAGAATTCATCTATCCATTTGAAATCATTGATAATAATAAATTAAATCATCACACTGTTTTCCCAAACTAAATATAACAACTATTCTTCTTATATTTGCATGATATTATTTCATAGAAAATTAATCGCCTAATCTGAGCGATTCACGATAACGTAATGCAATAAAAAATAATACGGTGACTCATGAACCTTTCAAAAAAGACATTACTACAAAGCCAATGACCTGCAAGGCTATACTCATGTAATCCATTACTTTTATAGATCTTTTATTAATTGCCACTTTAGGTGAACAAGCCATTGCTGCTTTTGGTATTGCCGGAGCCGGAGATAAAAACAAGGCAGGATTAGAAGTAGCCTCAGGCTAAGGTCATTAATCTCAGTTTTTTCATTTTTTCATAAGCCACTCTTTATTTCACACCAACGTTGATAGTAAATAGCATGACCAAGCCTTATTCGAATCGGAAGCGGCAACCTAGTCTTCAGTATTATTTGATGAAGTATTAAGAATTTATTCATTTAGGAAAACACTAAAAAACGCTTAGAAGTTTATAAATACGACTAACTTATTAAAAAAATTCGACATTCGAAACTCTCACCCATCAGAAGATTACCCTCATTATTTTTTACAGTGAAAAGGTCAATAGAATAAAAAATCATAAAATGTCTATTATTTGATCTTGCATTGAATAAACAGTTTCGCTAAAGTAT
>NZ_JAMB01000019.1 GCF_000521805.1 Marinomonas ushuaiensis DSM 15871 | reverse complement strand
AGCGAGCGCCCACACAAATTATCTGTTTAAATTCTTAAAGAGCGCATCCAAGCCATTTGCCTGAACGAGCTGCGTATAATACAGATTAAAATACATGATGCAACACTATCAGTGCCAAAAACATAAAAAAGGCCTCAATTCTCATTGAAGCCTTTTTAACAATCTAATCTGCTTTACTAAAAAATCAATTTATTTGATTTCTAAAGCCTGCGTTTCAATACGAGCTTTCCATTCAGCCGGACCTGTAATATGTACAGAAGTACCTGCAGAATCGACCGCAACCGTCACTGGCATATCAACAACATCAAACTCATAAATAGCCTCCATCCCTAACTCTGGAAATGCGACAACATCAGCCTTCTTTATCGCTTTAGAGACTAAATAAGCAGCACCACCAACAGCCATAAGATACACAGCACCAAATTCTTTGATCGCCTCAATGGCAACAGGGCCGCGTTCAGATTTACCTATCATGCCAAGCAAACCCGTCTTATCAAGAATGGTACGAGTAAATTTATCCATACGCGTTGCTGTGGTTGGACCAGCGGGTCCAACAGCTTCGTCTCTTACAGGGTCCACAGGACCAACGTAATAGATAAAGCGACCCTTTAGGTCAACTGGAAGCTCTTCACCATTCGCCAACATCTCAACCATTTTCTTATGAGCAGCGTCACGACCTGTTAACATTTTACCGTTCAACAGAACCGTTTCGCCTGGCTGCCATTCTTTTACTTGCTCAGGTGTGATTTCGTTTAAATTGACACGACGAACACTCTCTCCCACCTCCCAAGTAATTTTAGGCCAATCATCAAGTGAAGGTGGAACCAAATCAGCAGGACCAGAACCATCTAATACGAAATGAGCATGACGCGTTGCAGCACAGTTAGGAATCATAGCCACAGGAAGCGACGCTGCATGCGTTGGGTAGTCCATAATTTTGACATCAAGTACCGTCGTCAATCCACCTAAACCTTGAGCACCAATACCAAGCTTATTCACCTCATCAAAAATAGCCAAACGAAGCTCTTCAACACGAGTCTTTGCTCCACGCGCTTTTAGGTCATGGATATCAATAGGCTCCATTAGTGATTCTTTCGCCATAACCATGGCTTTTTCAGCAGTACCGCCAATACCTATACCTAACATACCTGGTGGGCACCAGCCCGCACCCATTGTAGGAACCGTCTTCTTAACCCATTCAACAATATCATCTGAAGGATTCAGCATAGCAAGCTTAGATTTATTCTCTGAACCACCGCCTTTAGCAGCAACATGAATCTCAACTGTATCACCAGGAACAACTTCCATATGAATAACAGCTGGAGTGTTGTCTTTGGTGTTTTTGCGAGCGCCAGCAGGATCCGCAAGAATAGATGCACGCAACACATTATCCGGATGAAGATAAGCACGTCGAACACCTTCGTTAATCATGTCAGTCACACTCTTAGTGCCTTCCCACTGAACATTCATACCAATTTTAACAAATACTGTGACTATGCCCGTATCCTGACAAATAGGACGTTTACCTTCTGCACACATTCTAGAGTTAATTAAAATTTGCGCCATAGCATCTTTGGCCGCCTGGCTTTCTTCTCGCTCATACGCTTCATGTACGGCGTTAACAAAATCCAGAGGATGGTAATAAGAGATAAATTGTAGCGCGTCTGCAACGCTATCAATTAAATCATCTTCTTTAATAATGCTCATGCTTCTCTCCTGCTGAGTATTACGATTGAATCGAAGATGAAATGGTAAAAGATGCAGACACGCAAAGAAAGCATTAAGGCGAATTTTAGACAAATATACCCCTCATCAACTACATGAATGAGAGGTATATTAAAAAATTGATATAAGCTTTGCAGAAACCTAAGAGATTAAATCAACTCTACCTACTTACCTTTTGATCAGATTTTGGCTTTTGAACCGAGTGTTGAATATACTCTTCCAAGATTTGAGCAGTAAATTCCTCCCGCTCCGACAGTGAAGAAATACGCTCCGCCTCCCAGTTAATTAAACGAATAAATACTGAATATTTTTTAATAAATCCATAACCAATATCCCTTACACCAACACCATTAATTTCCATTAAATAAATTACTTGCTCGAGGTTTTTTCGAGTTTCGAATTGCCCACCCTCACTTGCAGCAATCAATAAACGCTGAATATGCTGTATAGGGTTTTCAGAGGACTTCGATTCATTTTTAGAAAGAGATGACGATAAAAATTTATCTAACATATTCTCAGTATGGGTCTCTCTTTCATGAACATCCAAAATCAAAGCAGATTCACGCTCCAACAAACGAATAAATAAACTTTTATTTTTAATATCTGAAAATTCTAAATCCTTTAACGAAAGATTATTCTTCTCCATAATATCGATAACACTATCATAAGATGCCACTGCACTCTCCCCAACAACCGAGGTAGCCAGAGCCAAATGCTGACGTAGTTCATGCATGATTTTAGCGGCACGATAATCTTCCTTTCTCTGAAGGTGCTGCTTAAATAACTCTTGACTCTTTTCTAGATCTTGGAGAACTGACTCATACCCTTGAACCGCCTCCTGCTCTTCTCTTAGACAGGCCATTCGAACACGAGTACAACTTCCCACCCATGCTTCATAAGATCTTGCCCTTGCCTGAAAAGCCCTTTCTATTGCCTCTTCAAAACTTTGCTCAATTCGAGCTCGATCCGAGCGCTCTTGAATTTCCGATTGCTCGTGCTCATAACGCTTTTGTTTTTTAACTTTTAGGCTCTCCTGCGCCAAAGAAAGCTGAACATTTAATGATTCAATGTCTGAGTGCGTTTTCGCCTCATCAAAACCAGTTAGTTTTTCATATACTTTCGACCAATAACCATCCTCGACAAAAGGCAAACTAGGGTCACTAGTTGCGTACTGTGCCTTTAACGCCTCTGAAAATTCATGCCCTGGGCGAAATACTTCAGCAGCATTAATGACATTATCATTAGATGACGTATAACTTGACGTATGAGCTTGATCACAACCCTGAGCCGACAACTTCTCTTCCACCTCTAAATCCAACTCAAAATCATCCGATATACCATCCATCACCATCTCATCTACCAAATCATCATTTTGATCAAAATTCTGCTTATCTATCTCCTCGCTTGATAACTCTGCATCGTAAAATCCATCAAGATCCATATCATCAAGAATCGTTCGAACAGACTCATAAGCTCGATCAGGGTCGACATATTTTTCAGCGCCGGCCCCCTTTTCACTAAAGCGACGCTGATAAACAGAACCTTCTGAGAAGGTTTTGATTACACTTTCTTTTTTGTGCTGAGGAGCACTTCCACCCCAACTAACTTTATAAAGCATAGCTTGATCACACAATTGCAAAATAGGCAGCTCTCCTTGAGAGATACTGTATTGTCTAATCAATGATTCAGCATGGCGTAATGCCATAGTGGACTCGCTAGCATTAGACGAAGTTGCCAAATTAAATAATTTAACAAGCTTTTGGACTGCCTTCTTCCTTCTGCGTATGCTCATAAAAAATGCTTCCAAATTGGCTGAAATTCACTCTCATATTATATAGAGCACTATTTTCAGAGCGCCTTACTAATAGTATAAATCTGCCTTATTGCTAGGCAATTTCAAATCGTCGCTCAGTAATGACTGAACCTTTTGCAAGATTTCAGCCAAGTTTTCCTTTGTATAAGAAACCGCAGGGAATTGCCCCCAAACAGGCCCAGGCCAACACAAATCTGTTGTGTAACGTACAATATGATGAAGGTGCAATTGAGGCACTTGATTGCCGAGAGCGGCAACATTTAACTTTGCCGCAGAAAAAGCATCATGCAGGGTTTCTGATAACAAACAACTTTCTGCCATCAACAACTGCCGATCCCCTTCCACCAGCTGATAAATCTCAGTGATGTCATTACGCTGAGGCACAAGCACAAACCAAGGGAACTGAGCATCATTAATCAAACGAAGTTGACACAATAAAAAATGCCCGACAAGAATAGAATCACGCTCTAATACAGGATTTAACTCAAACATCTTTATAGATTCCTACTTTACAAAAAAGGCTTTCATAAGCACTATAGCACCCTAAAATTTAAAATCACTCAGAGACTTGGAGCTCACATGACAACAATGCAATGTGTCTTGGATGCACAAGCAAAATTAGCAGAATGCCCTCGCTGGGACGAACACACCCAAACCCTATATTTTGTCGATATTGATGCGTTTAAATTACACGCTTACAATACCCAGTTAAAAACATTAGAAACACGCATTTTTGATGAAGAGATAGGTTGTTTTTCACTAAATGAAAAAGGCGGCTTCATTGCTGCTTTTCGAACTGGCGTATACACCTTTGCGGATTTACATGCACCATTACAAGTTTACTGGCTAGCAACCTACGACAAAAAAACAACTCGTTTCAATGATGGTCGCTGCGATGCAAAAGGTCGCTTCCTTGCTGGAACAATGTATTCACCGAAAGATGCATTTAAAGGTGCGTTACATCAATTTAGCCAAGGC
This sequence comes from Marinomonas ushuaiensis DSM 15871, assembly GCF_000521805.1. GTDB lineage: Bacteria > Pseudomonadota > Gammaproteobacteria > Pseudomonadales > Marinomonadaceae > Marinomonas > Marinomonas ushuaiensis. The sequence continues at coordinate 38,876 of NZ_JAMB01000019.1, read as the reverse complement.
CAAGAAAAGCTCATCGACCAAGCCGCTTGGACTTCAAATGGTTTGGCCTTTTCCCCAGACAACAAAATCATGTACTACTCGGATACACCAAATCACGTGGTTTATCAGTTTGATTATGACCTTGAAAGTGGAACCGCATCTAACAAGCGTATTTTCATTGAGTTCCCACGTGGCAATGGTCGTCCAGATGGTGCTGCTGTCGATATGGAAGGAAACTATTGGTCTGCACTGTATCAAGGCCAGCGCGTTGTGAAAATAAGTCCTGCAGGAGACATTCTAGAAGAGTATCCTGTACCGGCAACCTATCCAACAATGGTAGCATTCGGCGGACCCGATATGAGCACATTGTTCATAACGACATGTCGCTCAGCACAAACCGAAGAAGAACTGAAAGAATTCCCCCAAGCCGGTGGGATTTTTGCCATTACAGTTAATACAAAAGGCCAATACGAACCAAAATTTGCTGGTTAACAACTTAACTTTAAGCAATTTAACCTTAAAAACCTTAACTTTAAAATAGACAGAATTATCATGCGCGCAAGCAATTATTTATTTTCTACCCTACGTGATGCACCAACAGATGCCGTGGTTGCAAGCCATCAATTAATGGTTCGTGCCGGTATGATCCGACAACTATCTAAAGGCCTATACACTTGGTTGCCGACTGGACTAAAAGTACTTCGCAAAGTCGAAAACATTGTCCGTGAAGAAATGGAAAGAGCAGGCTCTCTTGAAGTGATTATGCCAGGCGTACAACCGGCAGAACTATGGCAAGAAACTGGCCGCTGGCAGAAATACGGTGCTGAACTACTTCGCCTACAAGATCGCCATGGTCGTGATTATTGCCTTGGGCCAACACACGAAGAAGTCATCACAGACCTTGCGCGAAATGAACTCACTAGCTACAAACAACTACCAATGAATTTCTTTCAAATTCAGACAAAATTTCGTGATGAAGTTCGACCACGCTTTGGCGTAATGCGCGCACGCGAATTCTGTATGAAAGACGCTTATTCATTTCACGTAGGCGAGGAATCACTACAAGAAACCTACGACATTATGCATCAAGCGTATTGCAATGTATTTGATCGAATTGGCTTAGATTACCGCCCAGTACTTGCGGATACAGGTAGTATTGGTGGCGCGTACTCTCATGAATTCCATGTGCTAGCCGAATCTGGCGAGGATGATATCGCTTTTAGTGATACTTCTGATTTCGCTGCCAACGTAGAACTTGCTGAAGCGGTATGCCTGAAATCAAAAGCAGACGCACCGACACAAGAATTGGCTGAGGTTCTGACACCTGATTGCAAAACAATCCAACAAGTTGCAGAGTTCCTTAAACTTGATGTCACAAAAACTGTCAAAACGATGTTAGTCAAAGGCTTAGATGACAATGAGCAAGCAACTATTGTTGCTCTTGTCTTGCGTGGCGACCACAACATTAACGAATTAAAAGTAGAGAAAATAAACGGTATCGTCTCTCCTTTTGAATTCGCGGATGAAGCAGACATCATTAATAAAATTGGCTGCGCTCCCGGCTCAATTGGCCCTAAAGACTTAAAAGAAAAAGGCATTCAAGTGATTGCCGATCGATCAGCTGCCATCATGTCTGATTTCTGTGCAGGTGCAAACAAAGACGACTACCATTTTACGGGTTTGAACTGGGAAAGAGACTGCCCTGATTTTGAAACCGCTGACTTGCGTAACGTCGTTGAAGGCGACCCATCACCAGACGGAAAAGGCACAATCGTTATTAAGCGTGGCATTGAAGTAGGTCATATTTTCCAGCTTGGCCAACAATATGCGGAAGCATTAAAAGCCACAGTCCTAGATGAGAACGGTAAAGCCAAAGTCATGCACATGGGCTGTTATGGCATTGGCGTATCTCGAATTGTAGCTGCTGCTATTGAGCAAAACTTTGATGATAAAGGCATTTTATGGCCTGCTAATATCACACCTTTTGATGTTGTCATTGTGGCAATGAATTACGATAAATCAGAAGCTGTACGTGACGAATGTGATCGTTTATATACCGAACTGAAAGCAAAAGGCTTAGACGTATTACTTGATGATCGAAAAGAGCGCCCAGGCGTTAAATTTGCGGATTGCGAATTAATCGGCATCCCTCATCGCCTTGTTGTTGGTGACAAAGGATTAGCAAATGGCACCCTTGAATATAAAAACCGTACTCAAGGCGAAAATGAAGACGTAGCCATCGAAGACGCTGTCGACTTTATTGTCGCTAAGAAATAAAAAGCATCAAAAAATAGGCAACACAAAAGCGCTACAGAGGTTCAGCAATCAACATGATTTGCTGAATCTCTCGCTAATGACCCATGAAGCACCCCACTCTCTTTTTAAGCGGACAACCACACAATAAATAGGAAGCCAAAATGACCACTATTTACCACAACCCGCGCTGCTCAAAATCTCGTCAAACACTACAACTCCTAGAAGAGCATGATATTCAGCCGAATATACGCCTGTACTTACAAGACAACCCAAGCGTTGACGAACTGCAAACTATTCTGAAACAACTCGCCATGTCACCATTAGAACTAATGAGAACAAAAGAGAGCCTTTATAAGGAACTTGGATTAAACAAAGACTCTAGTGATGATGAACGACTTCAAGCCATGCATAAAAACCCGAGCTTAATAGAGCGCCCTATTGTCATTCATAACAACAAAGCAAAATTAGGTCGACCACCAGAAAACGTGTTGGAATTATTTAAATGAGTGAACTACCTTACGTTCTAGTTTTATTTTACAGCCGTCACGGCTCTGTATCTGAAATGGCAAAGCACATTGCCAGAGGCGTTAATAAAGTAAGTGATGTTGAAGTAAAAATACGACAAGTGCCAGACGTTGCCGACACCACACAAATTGCAAAACCCGCACTTCCAGATGAAGGTGCGCCTTACTGCACGTTAGAAGAGTTATCCAACTGCTCAGGTCTTGCCATTGGATCACCGTCTTATTTTGGTAGCATGGCAGCACCTCTAAAGCATTTCATAGACCAAACATCGACACTCTGGCTTACAGGTCAATTGATTGATAAGCCAGCTTGTGGATTTACCAGTGCGAGCACTATGCATGGCGGCCAAGAACAATGTATTCACAGCATGATGACGCCATTATTACATCACGGAATGATTTGGGTCGGATTGCCTTACAAAAACAAAGAGCTCATTCACACTATGACTGGCGGTACACCCTACGGCGCAAGCCATTTAGCCAACAGCACCAACGAAACAACATTAACAGATGACGAAAAAGCACTTTGTGAAGCTCAGGGAAAACGTATTGCGGAAATAACGGTAAAGCTTAGAGAATAATCCCTTTCTAAAGCTGAAAAAACCACGATCATTTATGAAGTAACCCCCAATAGTTGGACTATCCAATTACTGGGGGTTTTTTAATGCCTACAAGAAGAGAAGCACACAGAAAGCCTAATATCTAGGCAGCTCAATATCTTTAAATAACAATTCAACTTCTTGTCTATTAGCAGACTCCATAGCTTCAATGACAAGGTCTTTCGTTAAATGAGGCGCGAAAGACTCAATAAATTTATACATATAACCACGAATAAATGTACTACTACGAATGCCTATTTTTGTACAACTATCAGCAAATAAGTGTGAAGCATCCAGTGAAACCAAATCCGAGTCTTGCTCTTCGTTGTACGCCATCGATGCAACAATACCAACGCCCAAACCAAGGCGAACGTAAGTTTTAATAACGTCAGAATCCGCCGCAGTAAATACAACGTTGGGGTGAAGATCTGCATCTTGAAATGCCTGATCCAATTGAGAACGACCCGTAAATCCAAACACATAAGTGACAATTGGAAATTCAGCCAAAGCGTCTAAAGTCAATTTCTCAACTTTTGCTAAAGGGTGATCTTTTGGCACAACCACAGATCGATTCCATATATAACAAGGCAGCATCACCAAATTACCAAACTGTTCAAGCGCTTCCGTTGCAATAGCAAAATCCACAACACCATCATTAGACATTTCAGCGATCTGCATCGGCGTCCCTTGATGCATATGTAAGGTAACGTCTGGATAACCTTCAATGAACTGATTGATCACTTTGGGCAGTGCATATCTAGCTTGTGTGTGTGTTGTCGCGATATCAAGAGAACCTTTACGCTCATCGCTGAACTCTTTAGCAACACGCTTGATATTCTGCGTCTGATTTAGAATTTCACCAGCCAAAGCAATAATTTTCTCACCAGCCGGCGTAACATGCGTTAAATGCTTTCCACTTCGTGCAAACACCTCAACACCAAGCTCATCTTCTAAAAGGCGAATTTGCTTACTTACCCCCGGCTGAGACGTATATAAACTTTGCGCTGTAGCCGAAACGTTCAAATCATTGCGCACCACTTCCCAAATATACCTAAGTTGCTGTAATTTCATCGGCGACCTTATTCGAAAAAGAATTAAAAACATAATAAAATATTACTTTATAGAATAGTAAAAAACATCTAGTGTTGCCAGCTTAAATAACTTCAATATGGTTTATGAATGGATTTTATCTGGTATATCGTTGCTGGTGCCGCAGTTGGTTTGGCAGTTGGCATCACAGGCGTTGGCGGCGGCTCACTTATGACGCCTTTATTATTACTCTTCGGCTTCCCACCACACATCGCTATCGGAACCGATTTAATGTACGCGGGTATTGCAAAAAGCACCGGCGTTGTTATGCATGCAAAACGCGGCAATGTTAACTGGAAAATTGTATTTGCTATGGCAGCGGGCAGCATTCCCGCCTCTTTGGTAACAGTGTGGGCTTTATCTCAATTCCACAAACCAGACCATTACCAAGAAATTCTTACTGGCACATTAGGCGTGATGTTAATTGTGACGGCCATTGTCATATTATTTAGAAATAAACTAATCAAAAATTTGAACGTCAATATCAGAGAAGACCAGGGAACAAAAATCATATTTTTTTCAGGTTTAATTTTAGGTGTATTTGTAACATTAACGTCCGTTGGCGCTGGCGCCTTAGGAACCGCAATTATGATGATTTTATTCCCCATTATGAGGGCAAAGAACATTGTGGGCACCGACCTAGCTCATGCCGTACCATTAACATTGGTAGCTGGCACTGGACATTTATTTTTGGGCAATGTCGATTACACCCTACTAGCAGCACTTTTAATTGGCTCTATTCCTACCATTTATATTGGTACGCGCATCGCAAGCCATGTTCCAAATCATATTTTGCAGCCCGTTCTAGCAACGGCATTATTAGCATTTGGAATAAAATACCTTTTCTTCTAAAAAACTCTTAAGTGGCGGTTCATTCGAAGATAAAAACACGTTATCGTTACTTATATAATTAAAAGCAAAAAAAGCAGGAAACCCCTTAATGAGTAATACACGTCTTGAAGACTTAAATATTGCCTCTTTTACCTCTTTGGTAACACCGAGCCAATTAAAAGAAGAATTATCGGTAAGCGATAGCATTAGTAATCATGTTGCAGAATCACGAGATACGATCAAGAACATCATGGACGGTAAAGATCACCGTTTAGCCATTGTTATTGGCCCATGCTCTATTCATGATACGGCTGCCGCTTTAGATTATGCGAAACGCCTAAAGAAGCTTGCAGCAGAATTAGATGATACTTTGTACATTATTATGCGCGCTTATTTTGAAAAGCCTCGTACGACCGTTGGCTGGAAAGGGTTGATAAACGATCCAAATCTAGATGGTACATTCGATATAGACAAAGGCATTCGAGTTGGTCGTAAATTATTAATCGATTTATCTGAATTGGGCCTTCCACTTGCTACAGAAGCACTGGATCCAATTTCACCTCAATACATTCAAGACCTTATTAGCTGGTCTGCCATTGGTGCTCGCACAACAGAATCACAAACTCACCGTGAAATGGCGTCTGGTTTGTCTGGACCTGTTGGCTTTAAAAACGGCACGGATGGCGGTTTAACCGTTGCTGTGAACGCAATGCAATCTGTATCTCATTCACACTCATTTCTAGGCATAAACGAAAGCGGCCAAGTTAGCATTGTAAACACTAAAGGTAACGCTTACGGCCACCTAGTTCTTCGTGGCGGTAACGGCTTACCAAACTATGATGCAACGAATATCGCACAATGCGAAACAGCACTTACGTCTGCCAACTTGAAACACAACATCATGGTTGATTGCTCCCATGAAAACTCAAGTAAAAAAGCAGAAAAACAAATCGCTGTAATGGAAGACTCAACCCAACAAATTTTGGATGGCAACAACTCCATCATGGGGCTAATGATCGAAAGTAATATTGGATGGGGCAACCAAAAAGTGCCTGCCGATCTGAAAGATTTAGAATACGGTGTATCTATTACTGACGCTTGCATTGATTGGGAAGCAACAGAAAAGTCATTAACTGCTATGGCACATGCTTTACGTGACTCTCTTCCAAAACGTCAACGCAGCTAATCAAAGAAGTCATTTAACATAACTTAAGACTTGATAAAAAAAATCAGTGTAGAATTCATCTACACTGATTTTTTTAAACTCAAATACTACTCACATTCTCAAATCACAAACGAACACTCTCGACTATCAAGTCAACAACATCATCAACTGACGTCTCTGTGATTTCAGAATCAGCAATTGCTGCATCCGCCACCAAGAAAGCTACACCCGTTTGACGAATCAAAGCCGCTTCTTGTACTGTTGCATCCGCTTTCACCAAGGCAACAATACCTTGACGTAGTAATAGTCGCTCTACAGTATCCGCTTTCACTAACACATCCGCAGACAAAGCAATGACAGCTGGCTTTTGACCAAGGCGTGCCGCACGATCTTCTGCGCTCACAACAGAGTCTGCATCCAGCTCAGCAATGGCTTCTTCCACCATCCCAGCACCAACAGTTACGTTAGTTAGACGGTCGATAATCACCAAAGCACCCGTCAAACGACTATTCTGGTATTCATCAAAGGCAACAGGCGCATCAAACTGAATAACACAATCGCCAATACCATTCAGCTCAAGCGCACTAATTTCGGTTTGTTCTAATGTGTTCACATCAATACGATGATTAAAGTGATGCACTTTACCCGGAACAGTTTGTGTTCCCAGCTTAAAGTCGTAAAGCTTACCCGGAACCAAGGCTTGATCTGCCATCCACACAACAGACGCGCGAAGCGTTGAGGCAATCAACGGCTCTTGATCTGGATGAGACAACATATCGCCACGACTGATATCGATTTCATCTTCCAATGTAATCGTCACCGCTTGCCCTGCTTTTGCCGATTCCAAGTTGCCATCGTACGTCACGATCTCAGCGACTTTAGATTTTTTACCAGAAGGCAAAGCCACAATCTCGTCACCCGGCTTAACAACACCCGCCGCAATGGTTCCAGAGAAACCACGGAAATCAAGATTCGGACGGTTGACATACTGAACAGGGAAACGGAAGGAATCACGTTTCACATCACGGTTAATTTGAACTGTTTCCAGCATGCCCATCAAAGGCAAACCTTTGTACCAAGACATACTCTCAGACGGATTTACCACGTTATCGCCTTTCAACGCCGACATCGGGATAAATTGAATGTCTTGTGGTTTACGATTACCAAGCTGATCAACAAACGCAAGGTAATCCGCTTTAATCTCATCATGCTTCGCTTCAGAGAAATCCACCAAATCCATCTTATTCACCGCAACAACGATATGTTTAATACCCAGCAAGGCTGCAATATAAGAATGACGTCGTGTTTGTGTTTGCACACCGTAACGCGCATCGATCAAAATAATCGCAAGGTCACAAGTAGATGCGCCTGTTGCCATGTTACGTGTGTATTGTTCGTGCCCCGGTGTGTCCGCGATAATAAACTTACGTTTTTCTGTAGAGAAATAACGGTAAGCCACATCAATCGTAATGCCCTGCTCGCGCTCTGCTTGCAAACCATCTACCAACAAAGCCAAGTCAATTTCTTCGCCTTGTGTACCGGATTTTTTACTGTCGCGCTTTACTGCATCTAAGTGATCTTCATAAATCAACTTAGAGTCATGCAATAAACGACCAATAAGCGTACTTTTACCATCGTCTACGTTGCCACAAGTAAGAAGGCGCAGTAGATCTTTTTCTTCATGTTGTTTCAAATAACCAAGTATGTCTTGGCTTATCAATTCTGACTGGTGAGACATTCTTTACTCCAAACTCTCTTTGCTCAAACCGACGTTACTTCAAACTTAGAAGTAGCCTTGTTTTTTCTTCTCTTCCATTGAACCGGAAGAGTCATGGTCAATCATTCGGCCTTCACGTTCTGAACTCGTCGTTAACAGCATTTCTTGAATGATCTCAGGCAAAGTCGCCGCTTCAGATTCCACAGCACCTGTCAGTGGGTAACAACCCAAGGTACGGAAACGAACCGACTTCATTTCAGGTACTTCACCATTCAACGGCATACGCTCGTCATCAACCATGATCATAGTGCCATCACGTTCAACCACTGGGCGTTTCGCAGAAAAATAAAGAGGCACAATTGGAATGCTCTCTAAGTAAATGTATTGCCAAATATCCAGTTCCGTCCAGTTAGACAATGGGAAAACACGAATGCTCTCGCCTTTGTTCACCTTACCGTTGTAGATATTCCAAAGCTCCGGACGCTGATTTTTAGGGTCCCAACGATGTTGCTTATCACGGAAAGAATACACGCGCTCTTTCGCACGAGATTTCTCTTCATCACGGCGAGCACCACCAAACGCGGCATCAAAACCGTATTTGTCTAAGGCTTGCTTCAAACCTTGAGTCTTCATCACATCCGTATGCTTAGAACTACCGTGAGTAAATGGACCGATGCCTTGGTCAATGCCTTCTTGGTTCTTATGTACAATAAGCTCTAAACCTAACTTCGCCACCAATTCATCACGGAAGGTGATCATCTCTTTGAACTTCCACGTTGTATCAACGTGCATCAAAGGGAACGGTGGTTTGCCAGGGTAAAATGCCTTCATCGCAAGATGCAGCATCACCGCCGAATCTTTACCGATGGAATACAGCATTACCGGATTATCAAATTCGGCTGCAACTTCACGAATGATATGAATACTTTCTGCTTCAAGCTGCTTTAAGTGAGTTAACCTTTCCTCAGTCATAAATCCTCATCTCTGTTGTAAGGAGTGTGTATCCGTAAACTATAACACGCAGAAAAGTTATAAAAACAAAGAAATATAGATCTTAATAGAATATGCATAGTTGAAAAATTCACTCTTGTTAAGGAGAAATACAGTGAATGAAAGGAAAGTAATTATTAAAAGTATAACTGTCATTAGACAATAAGACAGAATAAAAAGATGCTAAGCGATAGAGTCTTGCGAAGTTGAGTTTCTCAAGTCCATTTAGACAAACATATAGAAGATGATGGTGTCTCAACCTAATAAGTTAGGTTAAGGTAAATCAAATAACTACTTTAACGCACAATCTGCTTCCTGAAGTATTCTTTAATAAAATCAATAAGTAATCGTAGTTTTTTTGATTCTGCAGCACCGGAAGCGAAAACACCATATACATTTATATCACTAAGATTGTAGTCATCCAGTACCATTTCTAAAGTACCGGCTTTAATCTTTGGATGCGCATCATAGCTGGGTATCCGCCCTAATCCATGACCTCCTTCAACAAATGCGGTACGTGCCGCGGCGTTGTTTGTACTGATCTCGCCTTTTACTTTAATGCTAAATGAACGATTTCCTTTTTTTAATTCCAATACGTTTGACGTCAATTTATAAATAACCCATTTATGCGCTGTTAATTCAGACGGTGTTTTGGGGTAACCGTTTTTTTTTAAGTATTGAGGAGAGCCACAAAGGCAAGTTGTCAATGTTGAAAGCTTTGCCGCCTGTAAACCAGAATCAATAAGCGGTGCACCACGAATGGCTAAATCTATGCCTTCTTTCACGATATTAACCACTTCATCGGTAAGCATGACATCGAGCTCAATTTTCGGGTATAGCGTACGAAAATCATTAAGTGCAGGAACAATGGTCTGCAAGCCAATATTAACAGGGCAGGTTATTTTCAATAAGCCTTCTGGCTCATTTTTTAAATTTTCTATTTGCCGGTTCGCCGCAAACGCCTGTTCTGCAATGATACGACAACGCTGATAATACTGCTCCCCTGCTTCTGTAAGTGAAATTGTACGTGTTGATCGGTTGAGTAATTTAATAGCAAGGTGTGTTTCGAGCTTTTTAATATGGTAACTAACAACAGCACGGGACAAGCCGATATGCTTCGCTGCACCGCTTAAGCTACCTTGCTCAACAACCTGAGCAAACACCACCATACTTTTAAGTTGTTCAAACGAAACATCCATTAATAAGCATTCCTATCAAAATTTTTATTGTATCAATTTATTGAACAATGTTGTTAATTTTATCTGCATAGAATAATTATTGAATAGGAATATACTACTGACATTAATTTAATTGGAGAGAATAAAATGAGCACTAAAAAAGTATTAATCGTATTAACATCACATGATGAACTTGGTAATACTGGTCACAAAACAGGCTTTTGGGTTGAAGAATTTGCCGCTCCTTATTACCTCCTAAAAGATGCAGGCGTAGACATCACCTTAGCATCACCAGCAGGTGGCCAGCCGCCTATTGATCCTAATAGCGCACTTCCAGATTTCCAGACAGAATCAACAAAACGCTTTGATGCGGATAAAGAAACACAGGCAATATTATCTCAAACTCATAAACTATCTAAAATGAATCAAGCAGATTACGATGCTGTATTTTACCCAGGTGGCCACGGTCCATTATGGGATTTAACTGAAAACGCAGTATCAATTGCATTAATTGAATCATTTTTAAGCGCTGATAAAGCAGTCGCAGTGGTATGTCATGCTTCTGCAGCATTAATCAATATTAAAGATAAAAATGGCGAGTTAGCTGTGAAAGGAAAAGTGGTAACAGGCTTTTCAAACACAGAAGAAGCTGCAGTTCAATTAACAGACGTAGTACCTTTTTTACTAGAAGACGAATTAGTAAAAAAAGGCGCAGAATATCAAAAAGTCGCTGATTTTGAAGCTTATGCCGTACAAGACGGTTTAATTATTTCAGGTCAAAATCCAGCGAGCTCAGAGTTAGTGGCAGAAAAATTACTTAATCATATGAATGCATAAAGGTAGATACACACATGTTAAATTTTAGTTTTGAAAATCAAACACGTATTCATTTCGGCGAAGGCCAAATTGCAGCAATAACAAATGAAATCCCACTCGATGCAAAAGTATTAGTCACTTACGGCGGTGGTTCAATTAAAAATAATGGCGTTTACGATCAAGTTGTCGCGGCATTAAAAGATCACACTTGGTTTGAATTTTCAGGTATTGAGCCAAACCCAAAATACGATACGTTAATGAAAGCGCAAACCATTATTAAAGAACACGGCGTTGATTATCTATTAGCAGTGGGCGGCGGTTCAGTTGTTGATGGCACTAAATTTATTGCAGCAGCCGCGTTATTTGAAGGCGACGACCCTTGGGATATCGTAACAAAACAACTTAATATTAATAAAGCATTACCTATTGGTGCAGTGTTGACATTACCCGCTACAGGCAGTGAAACAAACACTGGCGCAGTAGTAACACGCAACGGCCATAAACTCCCTTTTAGAAGCCCTGTTGTTCGCCCTAGTTTTGCCGTACTTGACCCAGCGGTAACCTTGTCGCTTTCTGATCGCCAAATTAGTAACGGTGTTGTTGATGCGTTCATCCATACTATGGAGCAATACTTAACTTATAGTGTAAACGGTAAAGTACAAGATCGTTTTGCGGAAGGTTTATTGCAAACATTAATAGAAGATGGCCCGAAAGCATTACAAGCTGAGCATAAAAATGACTTAGAAATACGTGCAAATATTATGTGGTCTGCAACCATGGCATTGAATGGTTTAATCGGCGCGGGTGTTCCTCAAGATTGGTCGACGCACATGATCGGTCATGAGCTAACGGGAACTTACAATATTGATCACGCACGTACATTATCTATTGTATTGCCAGCAGTGATGAAAGTAGGCAAAGAGTCTAAACACGATAAATTAGTGCAATATGCACAACGTGTTTGGAATATTACCGAAGGTAGCGATGCTGAAAAAATCGACCAAGCCATTGAAAAAACAGAAGCCTTTTTTATCAACATGGGCATGCCAATTCGTTTATCTGATATTGATTTAGGCGCATCTGATATTGACGTGCTGATCTCACAACTTGAAATACACGGTATGGTTGCACTAGGCGAACATCAAAGTACAACACTTGAGATTAGTCGCCAAATTTTAAATACAGCATTGTAATAAATTAAATTCAGCCCATACAAGCATGTTTGGGCTGACTAATAGGATAACTCTATGACACAAAATAATACCGTAAATCGTCAAGTACTATTAGCTTCTCGCCCTGTTGGCGCGCCAACTGAAAGTAACTTTTCTATCGCAGAAAATACAATACCTGTAGCGCAGGAAGGAGAAGTATTATTACGTACTGTTTTCCTTTCATTAGACCCTTATATGCGTGGCCGTATGAGCGCAGCAGAATCCTACGCAGCACCAGTTGAAATAGGTTCACCTATGGTCGGCGGCTCTGTGTGTCGTGTTGAAACGTCTTTAAATGCAGACTTTCAAAAAGGCGATTGGGTTGTTGCGTTTGCTGGCTGGCAGGATTATAGCGTCAGTGATGGAAAAGGACTTGTTAAATTGCCTGCCATGCAAAACCCTTCCTATGCATTGGGTGTATTAGGCATGCCGGGGTTCACCGGCTACATGGGATTACTGGATATTGGTCAGCCTAAAGCGGGTGAAACTGTTGTTGTAGCAGCGGCAACCGGTGGTGTAGGTAGCACTGTTGGTCAAGTTGCCAAAATCAAAGGCTGTAAAGTTGTTGGTATTGCTGGTGGCCCTGAAAAATGTAAATTTGCCGTCGAAGAGCTAGGTTTTGATTACTGTTTAGATCACTATCAAGATAATCTAGCTGAAGAATTAGCAAAAGTTTGTGTTGATGGTATCGATGTGTATTTTGAAAATGTCGGCGGCAAAGTCTTTGATGCGGTTTTGCCATTGCTAAACACACAAGCACGTATTCCGCTTTGTGGTTTAATTTCACAATACAACCTGACTGAACTACCGGCTGGACCGGATCGTTCTTCAGCATTAATGGCTCGTTTACTGGTTAAACGTATTCGTCTGCAGGGCTTCATTGTCTTTGATGATTATGGTTCACAATACGGTGAATTTAGTCAACAAATGAGTCAATGGGTTAGTGAAGGCAAAGTTAAATACAAAGAACAAATGGTTGAAGGTTTAGACAATGCACCATCGGCATTTATGGGTCTACTCGAAGGTAAAAACTTTGGTAAATTAGTTGTTCGGGTTGGCGCAGATGACATGGAAACGAAATAATAATTCACCAGCCGCTATAGAATAAACAAAAGAAGGTGATCTTTGGATATTCAAATCTACAAAATCACCTTTTTTATAGCGGTAACACCTATTGAGTTTCTTTTCTTAATGCCGAATCAAAACATAGGTTAGTTTGTAGGTGGGCGATTTGTTGTTGGGTTTGTTTGTTAATCGCCGCGACAAGTACGGGTAAATCGTGAGGCTTTATATTTTCCGGTCAAGCTTCTGGCTTTCTACAACGACTTAACAAAAATAGATCAACAAAATCTAACCAACCTCCCTTCCCAACGCGGCACCCAGTCGGTGGAAGTAGGCTCGAAACGCATGATTGATGCGCTCTCGCTGTTCGCCTTAAGGGTAAAGTCCTGCTTGGGCTTCTTCTGAATAACGGGAACCTTTGACGAGAAATCGACTACTGGGTTTGGCGCCTTCAACGAAGGCTTCAAATGCTCTGGCGCACATTTCTTCTGGTTTGGAATAGTAGACAATTTTGTGGGCTTTAAGGCTGATTTTTGAGTGGCAGAAAGCAGTTGCTAAGGCAAAATAATTTAACTAATTGGCAGGTGAAGGAGCATTTTATTAATTACTTTTTATTAAGCCAATGCACTCATTTCATCTTCTAGATCTTTTAACTCTTCAATAATCGTAATGAATTTTTTACCAAAAGAAGTAACTACGTATTCTACTTTAGGTGGTACTTCGTTATATTCGATTCGTTCAATGATGCCAAAGTCCATGTTTTTACGCAGACAATCGTTAAGCACTTTAGTGGTTAAACCATCAACACTTCGTACCATTTCACCCGGTCGATTAACACCTTCAGCCAAAAGCTGATACACGGTCAATGACCATTTACAACGAAAAACGGCTTCGACTATGCGGGTGCTGCGCTCTGGTATAGAATTAATTTTCATTATTTTTTGCTTATTAATCATAAAGATATACCTTTAAGTACCTACCTTACTAAATAGTACTTACTTTTTTAAAACGATTTTCACTCGTAACCTTTGCTTCACTTTAAACATAAGAACAAGGATTACCAAATGAAAAATACAAAACAATCTGTCGCACTTATTGTTGGTGGATCAAGCGGAATGGGCTTCGAAAGCGCAAAGCTATTATTACAACGCAACATTAAAACAATCATTGTCGGACGCAACCCAGAAAAACTTAATAAAGCCAGTGACGCGCTTTCTGAATTCGGTGACGTTAGCACACTACAAGCAGACTTATACAACAAAGAGGATGTTCAACGTATTGTGACATTCGCTAACGATAATAACTTACACATCAAATATTTACTTAATTCTGCAGGTTACTTTAAACCGAAACCATTTGTTGATCATGATAATAATGATTTCGACATTTATCACGAATTAAATCGCGCCATCTTTTTCATATCCCAAGCGGTTGCTAAAAATATGATTGCGAACGATGGCGGCGCCATTGTGAATATTGGTTCAATGTGGGCAAAACAAGCCATCAAAGCAACGCCTTCTTCTGCTTATTCAATGGCAAAAGCAGGATTGCATTCATTAACTCAGCACATGGCAATGGAACTAGCGGACAGCAATATTCGTGTCAATGCGATTTCACCTGCTTTGGTTAAATCAACGATCTTCGAATCCTTTATTGATCCAACAGTGATGGACGAAACATTAGCAACATTCAATGGCTTCCACCCAATAGGTAGAATTGGACAACCAGAAGACGTGGCGAAAGTGGCAAGTTTACTACTGAGTGATGATACAAGCTGGGTAACAGGGGCAATATGGGATGTTGATGGCGGAGTGATCGCAGGTCGCAATTAATATAAGTTTAGAAATAATGAGATAAAAGAGACAACCAACTCTTTAGTTGGCTGTCTCTTTTTTACAAATTATTCAGCGTTAAGTTGTTGCTCTAATACCAATTGATTAATTTGTTTACGTAGTCGATTTATTTCACCGTTAACCTGAGTTCTAAATGCATCACTGGAATTTATTGCATCTTGATGATTTGTTAAGCTTGTTTGAATTTTTGCTAAATCCGCTGCGCTAACATCCGCAGACTTATTCTCAAGCGCTGAAATCTTTTTCTGCGCGGATTCCAAGTCCTGAAGAAGAGTCCTCACATTCAGACCCAACGTTTGACTTTGACCTGCTTGAAGTGCAATTTGGCTTTCAACTGATTGCAATTGTTTTGCTTGAGCTTCTTGCTTCACAGCAACAACCTTCACCGCTTCATCGATACCAGAAACAGCAGGTATCAACTTATTGTAGCCAGCTTCTAAATCATTAAAGGCTGATGATTGTATTGCGATACGTTTAGACTGAGTGGATAAAGTATCCTTAAGACTCGCAATCAACTTCTGAAGCTTTGCAATTTCATCACCATTATCTGCAATCGATTTTCTATTTCGATCATAAGCAATAGCCCAAAGCTTGCGAATTTCACTATCGTGAGTTTTAAGGGTTTCTTCAAGGGTTTGACCTTGCTTATTCGCAGACACATCCGCAGCAATTAATTGATGGTCTAAATTCTGGATTTCACTTTTAGCACCATAAATTTCATTACGCAGTTGCATATTTTGCTGCCATAACCAATATCCAACGCCAGCCGAAATTAACAGAATAAATATTAATAAAAAATAAACACCTACTAGGCTGGTTTTTTTCTGCACTACCATTGTCTTAGGCGCATGAGTAGGCCTTGCTGGAGAAGGAGCAGAATTATCTTTTGGTGCTGCATTAGGTCTTCTATCACTGACTTCATCTTGATCCAGAGTCAGGCTTGGGATCTCAACATCATCGTCTCTTTGCATGGAAATCTTATATAACCGCTATTAATAAAAATTATGGAAAATCGTAGAAGAACAATCCTAAATAATATTATCTTAAGATGTTCAATGCTACTATATAAGCACCATTAACTGCTTGATAACAAGCATTTTTCGTTAATATAAAGCAAGGAGAATTGAAATGTCTTTTGAATTACCCGCTCTTCCTTACGCTAAAGACGCACTTGAGCCGCACATGTCGGTTGAGACGCTTGAATACCATTACGGTAAGCATCACAACACATATGTTGTTAAATTAAATGGTCTACTTCCAGGATCTGAGTTTGAAAACAAATCACTTGAAGAAATCGTCAAATCTGCCTCAGGCCCTGTTTTCAACAATGCAGCTCAAATCTGGAATCACACTTTTTTCTGGAACAGCTTAAGCCCTAATGGCGGCGGCACTCCAACGGGTGCTCTAGCAGACGCTATCAATGCAACTTGGGGTTCTTTTGAAAAATTCCAAGAAGCGTTCAATGATAAAGCAGTAAACAACTTCGGCTCTAGCTGGACATGGTTAGTTAAGAATGCCGATGGCTCTTTAGAAATCGTAAACACAAGTAATGCAGCAACGCCTCTTACTGGTGACCAAACGGCTCTAATTACTGTCGACCTTTGGGAACACGCTTACTACATTGATTACCGCAATGTTCGTCCTGACTACCTTAAAGGTTTCTGGGCGCTAGCTAACTGGGAATTTGCGGCAGCAAACTTCGCAGCTTAAGGCCTTTCCTGACGTTCTTATTAAAACGTCAGTAAGACCAGTCAAAAAACGCGGCTTATTTGCCGCGTTTTTTATCTAAAAAGAAAATGTCATCACTATTCAAATTTACTCTTTGCTTATTTCATTCTGTACAAATATTTTTGCCTGAATAAATTCAGAATGAGGCATAAAGAGCAATTCACTGATTCTTCTGATTCTATGATCTTCATGGGCATCGAGATCACCATCAACAAAAGCGACACGCCACAAGGCTTTTAGAAGAAGCATTTTTTGCTCTAGTGTTGCGGTTTCATTAATCACTTTAGTGAATTGGTACAAATCATTTGCGTGCTCTACGCCGGTTTTAGCCTCTTGGTAAAGCACATCTATATCATCACCCAATTCGCTGACTTCACGGAGAAAGTCTTTAACTTGCCCTTCTTCTTTTTCATCAATAACATGGTCTGCCAGCATAACTTCCATAAGTAAGGCCGCAACCGCTTTTTGATAGGTTATTTGCTCACCTTGCTCAACTGGCATACTAAAAAGACTCTTTAAAGCTTTAAGCATCATTTCTCCAAAATGGTTTTACGTATTTTTTCAATTAGAACATTAGGAAATTGGCGATAATCTAAATAAGGACACCAAACACAAGAGGACGAAAAAGCAGCAACATGCCCTTCTCCAATTTCTTTCGCAAAGTCTGGCACAGGCCAAGCATCTCGAAAAGTATTACCAACAATGAAAAGTTTGCCTTGATAGCCATCTAATTGATCTACCGTAAAGGCAATCCCAACTTTCTTTAACAAGTCTTTATCACGGAATTCTCGCCAATCATCATAATGAGGAACAACCAGTTTCGCCATGATGGTTAAAATCTTGCGCCAATGGTTACCATTTAATTCAATCAAAAGTGCAGCATCAAGCTCCCTAGACAAAACACAGTCGCTCTCCTTGGATAACATAGGCTTGTTAGGCAAAAGAAAAACACATTGCGCCTCATCTTTTGAAGCACCTAGCCATAAATCATTCATCTAATCTCCTTTATCACTCAAGAATACAGCGTGTTTTCCATATTATCAGCCATCTAATAGGTAAATAGTGTGGAACTAAAGACCCCATTCTCTTTTTATAATCAGTCTTCATAAGCAAAAGTCGCAATAAAAAAATAAAAATCAATCATTTCAAAAAATACATTAGCATTACCTTATTAAGATACATTAGAATAGACTAATATTAATAATTGGAATCTAACATGGAA
Organism: Marinomonas ushuaiensis DSM 15871; assembly: GCF_000521805.1. GTDB lineage: Bacteria > Pseudomonadota > Gammaproteobacteria > Pseudomonadales > Marinomonadaceae > Marinomonas > Marinomonas ushuaiensis. The sequence goes on along the minus strand of NZ_JAMB01000019.1, from coordinate 20,656 downwards.
ACTATATTTAACCCTCTCGTTGGCGGGCTACTGATTGGCTTAACGGCAACAATATACCTTCTTGTTACAGGCAAGGTAATTGGTATCAGCGGCATACTGTCACAACTTGTATTTAGCAAAGGCCGTTTTTTGCCTTTTTTATTCATAGCGGGACTCATCATAGGTGGTAGCGCGTACGGCATTTTAACGGAGCAAACGGTTGCGTTTCCTGAAACAAGAAGCCCATTACTTCTAATCATCTCTGGATTGCTTGTCGGTTACGGCACACGACTTGGTGGTGGCTGTACTAGTGGTCATGGCGTTTGTGGCATATCGAGACTATCACCTCGCTCCATTGCTGCAACAATCATCTTTATGGCAACGGCCATCATTACTGTTGCCGTTTTAAACTAAGCAAACAGATTAGGAAATCATCATGAATGCAATTATTACACTTCTGGCTGGCTTGCTGTTTGGTTTGGGATTGGCTTTTTCGGAAATGACTAACCCTGCCGTCGTCATTGGCTTTTTAGATATTTTCGGTAACTGGAACCCTTCACTTATCATTGTTATGGCCAGTGCCATTGCTGTCGGTATGATTGGGTACTTTATTAAAGGAAAGCAACTGCGTCCTTTTTTAGGCAGCACATGGCAAGTGCCAACTTTACGCCAAATCGACTCGAAATTGATTATTGGTTCATCACTTTTTGGTATTGGTTGGGGCATCAGTGGTTACTGTCCTGGACCTGGTTTGACCGCACTAGTGAACAATCCAAACGAAGGTATTTATTTCGTTGGAGCATTAATCATCGGTAGTGGTTTACACTATTTTCAAACCAAAATATCGCACAAATAAGACCTTACAAGTCATATGAAAAAAGAGACGATTTTCCGTCTCTTTTTTTTGACTAAAAAACAAAAAAATACTTGACGTAATCTCCTCTTGACCTTAAATTTCGCCCGCGTCATTGCTGAACATAATCCGCACCGCTTCAACTGCTGCGCTAGTCGCTTAAGGCCATCATAAATAAGGCCGGATAAGTAACAGCCATAAGTAGGACGGGAAAAGCTAAAGACGTTTACTTATTATCGGTTTATGTTTGTACAATGAGGAGTTTCTATCCATGACCATTAATGTCAACGATTTCTACACACCTGAGCGCTTCGCTCGTTTCAAGGCCTTTGCTGCAACAAAAGAAACACCTTTTGTTGTTATCGATACAGAAATAATCGATGAAGCTTACACCGAAATCACCAAAGGCTTCCCTATCGCCGATATCTTTTATGCGATCAAAGCCAATCCAGCACCAGAAGTCCTAACACTACTTCGTGATCGTGGTTCAAATTTCGACATAGCATCACGTTATGAGTTGGATAAATTACTTGCAATTGGTGGCGTATCTCCAGACCGTGTGAGTTATGGCAACACAATCAAAAAAGCAAATGACGTACGCTATTTCTATGAAAAAGGTGTTCGTATGTTTGCGACTGATTCTGAAGCAGATTTACGTAACATTGCCAAAGCCGCACCAGGCTCTCGTGTTTACGTCCGTATTTTGACGGAAGGTACCGTAACGGCCGACTGGCCGCTTTCTCGTAAATTTGGCTGTCGTCCAGACATGGCGATGGATTTACTTGTTTTAGCAAAAGAACTTGGTTTGATTCCTTACGGCATTTCATTCCATGTTGGTTCTCAGCAGCGTGATATAGGTGCATGGGATGCCGCTATTGCTAGCGTTAAAGTGATTTTTGAGCGTTTAAAAGAAGAAGACGGTATTGAGCTTCAAATGATCAATATGGGTGGCGGTTTTCCTGCTAACTATATTACGCGAACCAATGAGCTATCAACTTACGCAGAAGAAATTACACGTTTCTTGGAAGAAGACTTTGGCACAGAATTACCACGCATCATTCTTGAGCCGGGTCGTTCGCTTATTTCTAACGCCGGCGTATTGGTCAGCGAAGTGGTATTGATTTCTCGTAAATCACACACAGCATTGAACCGTTGGGTATTTACGGACGTAGGGAAATTTTCTGGTCTAATCGAAACACTGGATGAATCCATCAAATACCCGATTCACGTAGAAAAAGAAGGCGAACTAGAAGAAGTGATTATTGCAGGTCCAACTTGTGATAGTGCCGACATCATGTATGAAAACTACAAATACGGACTGCCACTTAATCTAGCCATTGGTGATCGTATGTTTTGGTTGTCTACTGGCGCCTACACTACGACATACAGTGCGATAGAATTTAACGGTTTCCCTCCTTTGGCTTCTTATTATCTATAAGACCCATTGATAAGCCTCAAGCTGACAATGCCAAAACGGTAACCGAAAGAACAAGCCTCAGAATTCTATTCTGGGGCTTTTTTATTAGGCTTTTTTAATTGAAAAAAAGACACACCCTAAGTAATAATGATGGCTAATCCCTAAAGGAAATCTCATGACCTACTCCCTGAGCAAACTGGCTATCTATCCGATTAAATCCATTCACGGCATTACATTGCAAACCAGCCAAGTGAACGAAGCCGGCCTTTTGAATGATCGGCGCTACATGTTAGTAACACCAGATGGAGAATGTGTGACAGGAAGGGAATTTCCAAAACTAACCTTAATAAAAGCAGAACAACTTGAAGATGGCGCTTGGTTGCTTTCTCACCCAACTCTTGTAACTGAATTAACGCTTTCCCCAAAAAGCCTTTCTGGGAATTATAAAAACGTCGTTATTTGGGAAGAAAGCGTACAAGGGGAAGTTGCCCTGGAAGAAGCAAATATCTGGTTCAGTTCAATTCTAGCTGAGCCCGTTGAGTTGGTCTACTTTAGTGACAAATCAGTACGTTTCACTAGCAGAAAACCAGATTCTCCAGTCGCCTTTGCTGATGGCTACCCTTTTCTACTCACCACACAAGCATCATTAAATGAACTCAATAGAACCTGTCCAGAAGATATTAAAATGGCTCAATTCCGACCGAATCTGGTCATTGAGGGGAACAAACCATTTGAAGAAGACAGCTGGAAGCGCATTAAAATTGGTGAAGTAGAGTTTGAAAATGTAAAACCCTGTATTCGCTGCATTTTCACCACATTAAACCCAGAAACAGCAGAACGACTCAAAAAAGGTGAACCATTAAAAACACTGGGGAAATTTCGCCTTCTAGATAAGAAAGGCATCACTTTTGGAATCAACATGATTGCTTTAAATACAGGCATTATCAATGTAGACGACAAAGTCGAAATCCTCGAATATCAAGAAGCCGATACTTATAATGACAGACGTTAGTACTAGCCAGTATTAATGCTTAAAAACATTCATCACCTCAAACAGTAAACATAAAAAAAGGAAGACCATTTGGCCTTCCTTTTTTATTTACTTATTCATTTACTTATCTTTTTATGAAACTTAAGACTCTAGCTTTTCTAAGTACTCATCGTAAGTGCCATGGAAATCGACAACACCTTTACTTGTTACTTCGACAATGCGAGTCGCAAGAGAGGAAACAAATTCACGGTCATGACTGACAAAAATCAAAGTGCCAGGATAATGATCCAACGCTAAGTTCAAGGCTTCAATGGACTCCATATCCATGTGGTTGGTTGGCTCATCCATCACAAGAACATTTGACTTTTGCAGCATCAATTTACCAAAAAGCATACGACCTTGTTCACCACCAGACAGTACTTTAACGGATTTTTTAATGTCATTTTGTGAGAACAATAGACGACCAAGTGTGCCTCGGATGATTTGCTCATCATCAGTTTCTTGACCCCATTGGTTCATCCACTCAACCAAGTCCACGTCTTTTTCAAATTCGTGGGCATGATCCTGAGCATAATAACCAATATTGGCATTTTCAGACCACTTCACTTCGCCTTTGGTTAGGTCTGTATCGCCAACCAAACATTTAAGCAGGGTTGTTTTACCAATACCATTTGGACCGATAACCGCAATACGCTCGCCCACTTCAACCATCATGTTCAAGTTACTGAAAAGTGGTTCGTCATAAGACTTAGCAAGGTTTTCAACCTGTACAGCAAGACGATGTAGTTTTTTCTCTTGCTCAAAGCGAATGAACGGGCTTTGACGGCTAGAAGGTTTAACATCTTCAAGTTGAATTTTATCAATTTGTTTCGCACGAGAAGTCGCTTGCTTAGATTTCGATGCGTTAGCAGAAAAGCGGCTCACGAAGGATTTCAATTCGTTGATCTGTGCTTTCTTCTTAGCATTATCCGCTAATAAGCGCTCACGAGACTGTGTTGCTGCTGTCATGTACTCATCATAGTTACCAGAGAACAAACGCAACTCACCGTAATCCAAATCTGCCATGTTGGTACAAACAGAGTTTAAGAAGTGACGGTCATGGGAAATAATGATCATGGTGCAGTTACGATCAACCAAAACGCCTTCCAACCAACGAATCGTGTTGATGTCCAAGTTATTGGTAGGCTCATCCAACAACAGTATTTCTGGATCAGAAAAAAGCGCTTGTGCTAACAATACTCGAAGTTTCAAACCAGGTGCCACTTCGCTCATCAAACCGTAATGTTGTTCAGTTGAAATACCAACACCCAACAACAATTCTCCGGCACGAGCGTCTGCCGTGTAGCCATCCATTTCTGCAAACTCAGCTTCCAAATCACCAGCACGTAAACCGTCGGCTTCTGTCATTTCAGGGTTAGCATAAATCGCATCTTTTTCAGACTTAATAGCCCAAAGCTCTGTATGCCCCATCATGACAGTATCGATAACAGAATATTCTTCGTAAGCGAATTGATCCTGTTTCAATTTACCAAGACGTTCATTAGGATCTTTCGATACATTCCCTGAACTTGGCTCTAGATCACCACCAAGAATTTTCATGAAAGTGGATTTACCACATCCATTCGCTCCGATAAGACCGTAGCGCTTACCTTCACTGAATTTAACAGAAACGTTTTCAAAAAGAGGTTTTGCACCAAATTGCATAGTGATGTTAGCTGTCGTTAACAAAGTATTCTTCCACTGATCATTAAGTAAATGTTTGTACTCCAATCTATCTAATTAAAAATTCAATCAGACTTGAGCAGGAGTAACGCTTATGTGGCGCATTATCGCACAGTTTGCCCTTATTCTTTAAGAGACAAACAACTTATTCCATAAAAAACTAACATCTATCGTTACACTCAATATGATTGTATTACTAGGGAAGACAAAAAAGTGGTGTTTTCCTTGCAGAATAAGTCCAATATTTAATAGATTTAGCTATTTAGAAATACAACTATTAGCCGATGAAATGATAACAGCGAAAACTTATGGCAAGGAAAACCAACAAAAACCCACTTGGCGAAGAGGATAAAAAATGAGAGCCCTCTCAGCAACTGAAGCTCAATACGACATATCCATCACGCGTTTAAAAGATGGGTCTATATTTGGCGCTTTATCAGAACCAGCAATTCAATATTTATTAGACAATGGCATTTTGATACAGGCACAAAAAGGCGACGAAATATTCAGCTATGGTAGTAAAGGCGGCAACTTCAATATTGTTCTGCATGGCAGTCTAGACTTTTACAAACATCACGAAAATAAAAGCATCTTCACCCGCAAGATTCAATTCGGAGAAGTCATCGGGTTTGTATCTATGATTGCACTGCACGATCGAGTAGGTAACCTTTATGCCGACGAAGACTGTTTATTACTTGAAGTCTCAAGTAATCTTTTCAGCGACTTTCATGATGATTTTCCGTTTGATTTCGGAATATTACTGATGAATTTATCAAGGGATATGGCAAGAACCATAAGAACATTAAGTAACGCTCTCGTTGAAAATAATGTCTCTATCAAAAAGTAAATCGAGACAAAAAAATGAGTAAGCGCTAAAAAAGCACCTACTCATTTTCTATATAGAACTTAAAGCGTTATTTTTCTGCAGCAACAACAGACACTTCAACTAACAATTCAGCTCTTGCCATACGTGCTTCAACACAGGCGCGAGCAGGCGCAAAACCTTCTGGAACCCAAGCATCCCAAACGGCATTCATGGCTGCGAAGTCCTTCATATCACGAATGTATACGGTCGCAGACAAAATGTGTTCTTTGCTAGAACCCGCTTGTGCTAACAAAGATTCAACTTTATCCAGCATAGTCTGAGTTTGTTCTGTAATGCCAGTATTCGCATCAGCGCCAACTTGACCACAAAGATACACAGTACCGTTATGTTTTACGATACGACTCATACGTTGACCTACTTCCATGCGCTCAATGGCTGCCATAAAAACCTCTATTAATTCGATTTAAAATAAAAACAAAATGATACCAGTCTTGCAGAAGATTATTTCTCTGAAAAAAACAATTTAATCAGAATATAAAACTATGAAAATCTAGAACTCCAGGCCTTTCTGAGCCTTAATGCCGCGTTTAAAAGCATGTTTTACTTCTTTTATTTCACTCACAGTATCAGCCAATTCAATCAAAGCATCGGAAGCACCACGTCCCGTCACAACCAAATGCTGGCTCTCAGGCCGATTCATCAAAGCCTGTAATACGGGATCTTCATCTAGATATTCGTAGTGCAATAAATACGTTAATTCATCCAACACAACCAGATCAATACTTGGATCAGCGAGCATGTCTGCGGCCTTTCCCCATGCCTGTTTCGAAGACGCTATGTCAGATTCTCTGTTCTGAGTTTCCCAAGTGAAACCTGCTGGCATGATTTCCCATTGAATACCGTCTTGCTTCTTAAAAAAGTCAATCTCACCAGTATTCCACTCACCTTTTAGAAACTGTACAACGCCTATTTTCATACCGTGACCTAAAGCGCGAGCGACCATACCCAGCGCAGAACTGGACTTACCTTTACCGTTGCCGGTTAACAGTACAAACGTCCCTTTATCTTCTTGTGCTTTCGCTATGCGTTTATCAACATGAGATTTGATCGATTGCATGCGCTTTTTATGCTGTTCTGGGTCTGTAATCGTTTTAGCCATGAGCTCATTTTACCTTTTAAACCATGAGATGATTCAATATTAAATACGGTCGTCTTCTGGGTCGTAACCAAGATTTGGGGCTAACCAACGCTCAGCATCGTCTTTGCTCATGCCTTTACGTTCAGCGTAACTATCCACTTGGTCTGGGCCGATTTTACCAACACCAAAATACGTTGCGTCAGGATGAGCAAAATACCAACCACTTACTGCCGCAGTTGGCAGCATGGCATAGCTTTCTGTCATTTCCATTCCAGTATTAGTGGTTACGTCTAATAAATCCCAAAGCTTGGATTTTTCAGTGTGATCTGGACACGCTGGATAACCTGGGGCCGGACGAATGCCTTGATACTTTTCTTTAATCAATTGAGCGTTTGTAAGGTCTTCATCAGATGCATAACCCCAAAATTCTTTACGCACTTTTTCATGTAAATATTCAGCAGTCGCTTCAGCAAGACGATCCGCAACCGCTTTAATCATAATAGAGTTGTAATCATCATGGTCCGCTTCGTATTTCGCCACAATAGGATCAATACCAAAACCTGCTGCACACGCAAATGCGCCTATATAATCAGGTACACCACTGTCTTTCGGTGCAACGAAATCCGCCAAGCTATGATTGTATTTACCTGGTGCTGTTAATTCATTCTGAATCCGAAGGAAAGATAAACGCTCAATCACTTCTGTACGGGATTCATCTGCGTACAACTCTATGTCGTCATGGCTTACTTGGTTTGCAGGAAAAATCCCCACAACGGCTTTGGCTTGCAAGCATTTCGTCGCAATCACTTCATCTAACATTTCCAACGCATCATTAAAAACACGTGTCGCTTCAGCACCCACCACAGCGTCCGTTAAGATTCGTGGATAAGCGCCTGCCAATTCCCACGTTTGAAAGAAAGGCGTCCAATCTATGTAATCTTTCACGACATCAAAATCGATGTCTTTTTCTGTAAGTACGGTTACACCTATTTTCTTTGGCGCCGTAATGCCAGTAGAAAAATCAATAGGCGCTTTATTTAATCTCGCTTTGTCTAAAGAAACTCGACGACCTGCTTTGACACGGTCTTTATAACGAATTCGTGTTTTCTCATAATCCGCTTTGATTTCATCAACAAATTTCTGGCGACGTTCAGCGTCTTTGCTCAACAAGGCACTCGCAACCCCCACACTTCGCGATGCATTGGTAACATGAACCACTTGATTACGCTTATAATTTTGTTCAACTTTCACTGCAGTATGCGCTTTCGATGTTGTCGCACCACCAATCATGACTGGCAAGTCAAAGCCTTGGCGTTCCATTTCTTTTGCAACATGCACCATTTCATCCAAAGACGGTGTAATCAAGCCAGACAAACCAATAATATCGGCACCCACTTCTTTGGCTGTACGAAGTATTTTCTCTGCAGGCACCATGACACCCAAATCGATTACTTCGAAATTATTACATTGCAGCACCACACCAACGATGTTTTTACCAATGTCATGAACATCACCCTTCACGGTTGCCATGACAATTTTGCCATTACTGGAAGATGCCGTGTCCATGTTACGGGCTTTTTCCTCTTCAATATAAGGCATCAAATACGCGACGGCTTTTTTCATTACACGAGCAGATTTCACTACTTGTGGTAAGAACATTTTGCCCGAGCCAAATAAGTCTCCGACAATGCTCATGCCATCCATCAAAGGTCCTTCAATGACTTCTAATGGGCGAGGAAATGCCTGACGCGCTTCTTCGGTATCGTCATCAATAAATTCGGTAATCCCTTTTACCAAGGCATGACTCAAACGTTCGGAAACAGGAAGGTTACGCCATTCTTGAGTTTCTTTTTCCGCCACTTCACCCGTACCAGCAAATTCAGCGGCCATACCAAGCAAATTATCGGTTGCGTCTGGTGTACGGTTAAGCACAGCATCTTCTACTGCATTACGAAGTTTCACAGGAATGTCTTCATACAAGGCCAACTGCCCTGCATTCACAATCCCCATTGTCATGCCTTGCTTAATAGCGTGATACAAAAACACCGCATGAATGGCTTCACGAACTGGATTATTGCCACGGAATGAGAAAGACACGTTAGAGACGCCACCAGACACTTTGGCGTAAGGCAATTCACGAGTGATATCGCCTGTCGCTTCAATAAAGTCCAACGCATAACGGTTGTGCTCTTCAATACCTGTCGCGATAGCAAAAATATTTGGGTCAAAAATAATGTCTTCTGGTGAGAAGCCAACGTCATCAACTAATATATGATAAGAACGACGACAAATATCGATTTTACGTTGACGTGTATCTGCTTGGCCCACTTCATCAAACGCCATCACAATAACCGCAGCACCGTACTTCATCAGCGTTCGAGCTTGTTCTTTAAACTTCTCTTCGCCTTCTTTCATACTGATAGAGTTGACGACACCCTTGCCTTGAACCCACTTCAAACCCGCTTCGAGAATCTCCCATTTTGAGGAATCCAACATGATTGGTACACGGGAAATATCAGGCTCTGAAGCAATCAGCTTTAGAAAACGTTCCATTGCAGCTTGAGAATCCAACATGCCTTCATCCATGTTGATATCAATAATCTGTGCGCCGTTTTCAACCTGTTGACGAGCCACATCAAGCGCCGTATCGAAGTCACCTTCTTTAATAAGACGTTTGAACATTGCCGAACCCGTAACATTTGTTCGTTCACCCACGTTAACAAACAAACTATTACCATCGATATTAAATGGCTCTAGACCTGACAAACGGCATGCTTTTTCTATTTCAGGAATAACACGCGGCGTGGCATCAGAAAATGCTGTCGCAAAGGTTTTAATGTGTTCTGGTGCCGTACCACAACAACCACCAATAATGTTTAAGAAACCGGAGCCTATCCACTCTTGAATTTCTTCAAGCATTTCTTCAGGTGATTCATCGTATTCACCAAACGCATTTGGCAAGCCTGCATTAGGGTGAGCAGAAACATGAACGTCAGCAATACGCGACAATTCTTCTACATATTGACGCAGCTCTTTTGGCCCTAATGCACAGTTTAAACCAACAGAAATAGGCTTAGCATGAGAAATCGAGTTCCAAAAAGCTTCTGTTGTTTGACCCGACAGAGTACGACCAGATGCATCGGTAATCGTACCGGAAATCATGATTGGGTAACGCACACCTGTTTTTTCGAAATAATCCAATACGGCATAAATTGCGGCTTTGGCATTTAAGGTATCAAAAATAGTTTCAATCAGAATGAGATCAGAACCACCTTTAATCAAACCGTCGACGGCTGTTGTATAGGCAGACACCAATTCATCAAAATGAATATTTCGAAAACCTGGGTCATTAACATCGGGTGAAATAGTACAAGTACGACTGGTCGGACCAAGCGTCCCCGCAACAAAACGCGGTTTGTCTGGATTTTGTTTCGTGAATTCGTCTGCCACTTCACGGGCCAATCGAGCGGATTCGAAATTCAGCTCGTAACTAAACTCTTCCATGTGGTAATCGAGCATGGAAATATAATTGGCATTAAACGTATTGGTTTCAATGATATCGGCGCCAGCGTCAAGATAACCAGCATGAATAGTTTTGATAATTTCAGGCTGAGTCAAAGACAGCAGATCATTATTGCCTTTTACATCACTTTCCCAATCAGCAAAACGCTCGCCACGGTAGTCCTGCTCTTCTAACTTATACGCTTGAATCATGGTGCCCATAGCACCATCAAGGATCAAGACATTTTCAGCTAAGCGCTTTTCAATAATAGAATACGAACCAGACTTTACCACGACCACTACCTCAAGAAAGAATATGCGAGTGTACTATACCGAAAAGCAATCAACTTCGCGTTGAAAAAAAGTAATGTGGAGTTGAATGATTCGAGGATTGAACATTAAATATTACAATGTGAACGACTATGTTATGAGATCTCGTTTACTTTAAATACATCACAGGTATGATTACGCACTCATAGACCTTTTTTAATTTTTTGACTTATTACTGGACACCGTTATGAACGACGAAATCAACTATACAAACAATCCGTTACACGGCCTGGGCTTACAAGATCTACTCACCCAGATAGTTGATCACTACGGGTTTGAAATTCTTTATGCTTATCTGAATATCAATTGTTTTAAAACCCACCCGAGTATTGAGTCCAGCGTGAAATTTCTCAAAAAAACAGAGTGGGCACGAGAAAAAGTTGAAATCTTCTATTTGTATAAATATAAAAACCTACCTAGGGTTTCATCTGAGCAGTTTGACCTCCCTCCTAGAAAACGTATTATCCCTGAAGGCCAAACGCCTCGCGAACCAGCAGAGCTAAACTTCGAAGATGCAGAACGCGTACGAGAAAAACAAACTCTAAAAGCAGCTCAACACGGTAAAACGAAACGTTATCAAAACGGCAAACAGGGAGGATATTAGAAAAATAAAACTTCCTATCTGATACTTCATTATCTATCCATGAATACAGAATTGCTTCCACTTCGAGTCACCTAAATACAGTTAAAAAAACCAGTTATTTGCAAAAAATACTGGTTTGCTCCTTAAACTAGATAAACTGAAAGATATAAAAAATAAAGCCAATCCAAGTTGATAACATTTCAGACCATAGATCTATAGTATTGATAGAAGGCTACCTGGTCACTTATCAGGACTTAAAAGTGAACCAACGACTTTGGGTTTGAGTTTGAGTTTGGCTAACATTTGGTATTTGAAATTGTTGCTGGAGCACTTATCAGGACTTAAAAGTGAACCTACGACTTAGGGTTTTGAGTTTGGCTAACATTGGGTATTAGAAATGATTGTGGTAGCACTTTTCTTAACTAAAGAATGAACCTACAACTATTTGTTTATTAACCAAAGATATTTTTATTGTTGGCTCACGAGCGTCAACATAAGCATCTTTAGGAAAAGAAGGCTCCTGATTTAAGGCCTTTAAAGAAGATTATTTAATATCACTAAGTTTGGCATCGAGCGAATTAGACCTGAACTTTGTATAAGTAATCACAGTTAATTCAACAATATCATTTAATTCATTACAAATAATTTTTGCTTTAGATAAATCGTTAGATAAACTTGCCCGTTCTATATTTTGACAAAATGTAAATAGAGTAGATGCTCCTAATGAGCCTGCTGAACTTTTTAACGCATGAGCGTGTTCACCGAGCTCTTCTAGATCAGAATTACTAATTGATAATTTGATCAATCGCACTCTTTTATCAATATCAGCAAGAAAAAAATCAATAAGTGTTAACACCGTAGCAGGTGAAGTATCCTCAACGAGATTGGCAAGCACCTCTTTTGATAAGATTTCAGCCTTTACTACAGCGTTATTCACTTCAGTTTTTGCTATCGACTTCTTATTGTATATGCAACAGTTAATACTATCGATTAATACTTGTGTATCAAAAGGCTTGCCAACAAACGCTTCCATTCCTGCAGCTTTACAACGTTCAACTTCCGACTTTTCTGCATTAGCCGTCATTGCAATAACCGGCGTGTGTCTATTAATACCATCACTCTCTTTTAACGCTTTAACGGCATCGATTCCATTCATTCGTGGCATTCGAACATCCATTAAAATCACATCAAAAGGCTTTATAGTTAACTGTTCAAGGGCATCAATGCCATCACAAGCAAAAGTGACATCATAACCTCTATTTTTTAATGTTTCACCAGCAACAAATCGATTAGCTTCAATATCATCAACCAGTAAAACAGTATTTTTAGTTTTATCTACATATTGCTTTTCATTGTTTTTTTCCTGAGACTCAATGCTTTTAAATTTATTTAAATAACATATTTCATGACAAAAAATAGGTCTGTTAATTCGAGGGTAATCTTGATACGCAGCCGGTAAGACTCTTCCTACGCTACTGATGCAATGAATATTAATATCGAGTGAATTAATCCAATTATTATTATTCTCTTTTTCATTGATTAATACATTATCGTCTATTAGCCAAATAGCAGTTTCACTAAGCATATCTTCAGTTACCTGTTCGCGTAATACACTAATATTATCGAAATCAAAAAACCACACACACATCTCTTCCATTTTATTTCTAAATGCGGATTTTAAACTATCATTATCGGACACCAATACAATTGGTCCTTTCAACATAGGTATTTCTAATTCTTCTTCTTCAGCGAACTGAACAGGCAATGTAAAGTAAAACTCACTCCCTTGCCCTAACACACTATTGACGCCAATCGTCCCATTCATTAGTTGAATAAGCCCTTGAGCGATATTTAAGCCTAAACCAGTTCCTGTCGAACGAGCTTCTAACGTCGAACCCACTTGTTCAAACTCATCAAATATTTTATCTAAAGAATCTTCTTTAATACCAATGCCAGAGTCCTTAACATTAACTTTTATGGCATCATTACCATTAATAAGTTTAATGCGATGGATTGTCACCATAACAATCCCTTTTTCAGTAAACTTACAGGCATTGTCGACTAAAATATTTAGAATTTGACGAAAGTGTGCTGCATCAGTAATAACTCGTCCGACATTTCCTGATGAAGCATCCCCGAGCAATGTTAATTTAGGATTACGCGTTTTCGCTTCAACGCTATTCAATACATCCTCGACGACACTAGCTAAATCGACTTCACTGTATTTTAACTCCATGTGTCCTGCTTCAATTTTAGAGAAATCCAGGATTTCATTAATAACATCTAATAATGCGGTACCACTACTTTTTGCTGTATTTAATAAACGAACGTATTCAGGTGGGGATTTAATTTGCTCCGCAACAAGATTCACAGCGCCTAACACGGCATTCATCGGTGAACGGATTTCATGACTCATTTGGGATAAGAATCTAGATTTAGCCTGAGATGCTTTTTCCGCTTCTTTTTTTGCAGCAGTTAAATGAATTGCATTTTCATTTAACTGTTGTTGATCTGTATTAATCTTATCGAGCATGACATTAAATGCTTTTGCGGTAAGCCCTATTTCGTCATTTGATAGATTTGTAGCGCGCGATGTCATATCACCTGTCGTCACAGCCAATGCAACTTTCTGTAATCCGAATAAACCTTTCGTTAAAAATCGGCCAAGTATTAGAGAAACTAAAGCAACTATCAATAATTCGGCTAACGCAATAATTATTAACCGGTAACGCGCGTTCGTGACAAATACCAACAATGAATCAACGGATAGACCTACTTGAATTTTAGCAAATTCGGTACCTGCTACAGACACACTATCTTGTACATCAAAAATACCATCATTTACTTTATTTATATAAGTATCTTCGATAAAACCATTTTCTAAACTACTCGTATCACCCGCCTGTGCGAGTACACCAAAGCTATCAATAACACGAATATAACGAATACCTTCGAGTCCTGCTATCTGCGTCGTTATTTCATCAAGTGAGGCAATATCAGATGAAATGACCGAATTTTTAGCAAGTAGACTAAAAAGGTGAGACGTTTCATTTGCTCTTCGGTATAAAGCATCTTCTCCGGAGCGTTCTAAATAGCTTAACGATTGCCAAAGTAATAATAACAAAAAGATAGCTTCTGTCATTCCAATCAATAATATGGTTTTCACTCGAAGTGACATATGTTGCTTCCCTATTGCAATATAGTGAGTTCTTATTGTTGTCCAAGCATCATGTTAATATTTAAACTTCGCACATCATCCCAATCACTATCTTCTGCTTGTTGAAAACCTTGCATCCCTAATGGAGACAATAACTCTTTACTCGACGCTAAAACATCAACTGCAAGAAAAGCATCACTTAGCTGTTGACGAGTATGCTCATTAACATGTGGAGAAGTAGCAATTGCATGGGGAGTATATCCATCAGAAGTCCAGATTATTTTTAATTCATTTCTAAATTGCTCAGGATACTCATTAAAAGTACGCATAATCCCACCACCAGCAATAAATCGCCCTTCTGATATATTACGATATACTGCATCATGTGAATTTACGTACTGACCTTCGAATAAAATATTTTTATTCTTTAAATTTGCTTTAGGAATTAATGTGGCAGCAAATGCGGCAGGAGCAGGAAAGGCAAGAGTTTGTAACGATAAATCTTCTAACTTATCAATTTGACTATTTTTATTAGCAACAATAATCCCTTTTATTTTTTTATTTTTTTCATGTACGAGTGCTTTAAAACCTACTTTTTCACTCAATACCACATAATGATAAGGATTCATGTAAGCAATATCATATGCCCCTTCTTCTAGTCGTTTTTCAAACGTAGGGATATCTTTAGCAGTAGAAAATTTTAATCTAACGCCAGACTTCTCGCTAATGAAATTAAGTAATGGGATCCAATTCTGGGCTAACTTAATCGCAGACTGCTGAGGCACAACACCAAATACCAAGTAGTCAGGTTTAATCTGCTCTTCTTCCTTTGCACTGACTGAATGGACAATAAATGTAGCGTACACAATGAACAATATCCTAATAAATACTTTCATGAGGTGACCTTTTATTAATGGTGAATACTTAGATAAAAAGCAATTACTGCGCCATAAGATTATCCAGCCAAAAATAAACATACCTAATTGATATATATGATTATTTTTAAAATAAAGATAACAACTAAAACTCACCGCGTTGTTGTTGCATTTTGAGAGTCATTTTGAATTTCAAAATGACTCTCAAAATGCAACAAAGAAATAAGAAATTTTAACAGTAAAATAGGTCAGCTAATTATTACGATTAGTCTCATTATACTGACTGAATTAGCGTTTAAAGGTAGCATTGTACGATGACCAATATTAAGCCAAGCCAAATTAAACGGAACCATTTTGCCAAGCTTTCATTTTACGATAAATAGTTGATGCACTAACGCCAAGATGTGCAGCGGCTAATGGTATATTTCCGTCACAAATTTCAATCGCTTGTTCAATAGTATTTTTTTCGACTAACCACATAGGTATTATATCTTTAATTTCATTAGAAATAGTGACATTACCGAGGGAGTGTTTATTACTAGTACGTTCAGTTTTAGCTGGTAACTTCAAATTATTTTTACCAAACGTATCAGGTAACATTTCAGTCGTAATTTCGGTCCCTGAGTTTATAACCACCATATTTTCAATGACATTTTGCAACTCACGAATATTGCCAGGCCAATCATATTGTAGGAACATAGATTGAACATTAGGTGATAGTTGAGAAAAGTCTTTATCATTTGCTTTATTTTTATCAGCAAGAATTGAATTAGCCAGTAATAATATATCTTTGCCTCTGTCGCGAAGAGAGGGTAACTGTACCGGAATAACATTCAATCGATAGTACAAATCTTCACGAAAACGCCCTTCGCCAACTTCTTCTGCCGGATGACGATTAGTCGCACACACCACCCTGACATCACTTTGAAGAATATCGCTACTTCCCACTCGATTAAATGTCCCTGTTTGTAAAAAGCGTAATAGCTTAGCTTGTAAATTTAAATCCATTTCACAAATTTCATCGAGAAATAATGTACCGCCATTGGCAACTTCCACGGCACCTTTTCTGTCCGCGAACGCACCACTGAATGAACCTTTCATATGTCCAAAAAATTCAGATTCAAATAATTCACCTGGTATCGCTGCACAGTTAATTGCAATGAAGGGCTCATTTTTTCTTGCACTAAAGTGATGTAAATATTGTGCGCAAACCTCTTTTCCAGTGCCACTTTCTCCTGTGACAAATACGCTAGCTTTACTGCGTAATGCACTATCAAGAAGACGAAATACAGTTTGCATCGCCAGAGATTCACCAATAAAATTCATATCTGATTTTACTGGTTCGTCCATGTCGACTTCTTCAACTTTTGCTTCAAGATTAATCTGCTTTACTGCATTACGAACAGACGTCACCATTCTTTCCCTATCAAAGGGTTTTTCGATAAAATCAAAACCACCTAATCGCATTGCATCAACAGCCACTTCGATGGAACTATTCGAGGTAATAATAATCACGCGTGCTGGTGATTCTTGACGATTAACAAATTGAAGAACTTCTAAACCACTTATGTCTGGTAAACAAACATCTTGAATAATAACACTGGGCATTTTGGCTTTAATGGCAACAAGAGCCGAATAACCGTCAATAAAATGTTTTGTTTCATAACCAAGACTTTCCAATTGAGAACAATATAAAGCGCCACTAGAAAGGCTATCTTCTACAATATAAACTAATTTTTTTGACATCTTATTCCCCTGTTAAAGTCACTTGTTATATTTTTTATTATAGCGTGCTAGTGTTTCGCTAATCAGCCCTAATAACTGATTATCTTCAGCATATAATTGCGTTGGAGGTTTGCATAATCGATCATTTATCTCTTTAGACACAGTTGCAACAGATGACGCGCCATAAAGTGCCGCTGAATTTTTAAGGATATGAGTAATACTTTCGATTTTTTCTACATCACTGATTGCAAAAGCGTTTTCTAAGCTAATCAATGATTCATTCAATTCTACAATAAAAAATCCGAGCAATTTATGGCTAGTTTCCTCACCTAAATCTTTGACCATATTTTGAATAATATTTTCATCTATTAAACAATCCATTATTTACCCTCCTTTTACACATATTTACCATTGTAAAATACAGCTAAGCTTAGAAATAGTGAACTGTATAGACTCGATTATCCAAGTTATACTGTATTTATCCCCAGCGACGTAGATTTTCTTCAAAAGATACTGGTTTTCCAAGTAAAAAACCTTGAGCAGTATCGCAACCCAGTTGATTAAGTATTTGTAGTTGATCTTCGTCTTCAATGCCTTCTGCTACAATATGCAGGCCTAAACGTTGTGCCATTGCAACAATAGCACTACATAAAGTGAAATCTTCGTTGCAGGTAACAATACCATCTACAAAGCTTTTATCAATTTTGACGCCATCTACCTTAAACTCACGTAATAAGCTTAATGAAGCAAAGCCTGTTCCAAAATCATCAATCCAAAGTTGAACGCCCTCTATTTGAAAGGCATTAAATACTTTTGCAATCTTTTGAGGATTTTGGATAAGTGCTGTTTCTGTCAATTCTAATTTAATACAGCGTGTTGGAATTTCTAATTTGTTAACTAATGTCATAATTTCATCAAAAATATTCGTCTTAGCAATCTGAACGGAAGAAACATTAATTGAAACTGTAATATCTTTTAATCCATACTGAAGGAAACGCTTCAGATCTAACAGAACTTGTTGGAAGATCCAATTTCCTAACTCAATAATTTGTCCATTTTCTTCAACATGTGGAATAAACTTATCAGGTGAAATAAAGCCGAACTGTGGTGACTTGCATCGTACCAAGGCTTCAAAACCCACCAATTTGCTTGTTTGCATTGAAAAAAGCGGTTGATAAACCATTGAAAAATGTTGATGCTGCAAAGCATCATCAATAATGCTTGTTAAATTATCCAAATTTGATGGTGTACTAATGTTTGTTTTCTCTGCTAGGAGTACTTGTGCGGGCGACATGCTCATAACGTTTATTCCTTTATTTTTTTATTTAATTAATATGAATAAAGCAATTCACAGACCAACTCGGATAAATATAAAAAATAAAATTTAAGATGATGATTTTAAAGGAGTAAAATAAATGTCAGTATGTGTGTATTTTTGAGTTAGGTTCCTGCTTGCAAAATGCAAATCAACTTGCGAGTACAGTTTGTCAGATTGCAATGGGTCTAAAATTTACTCATAAAAAAAGTAAGGGATTTTTAACGTACCCTACCTTTATTAACATACAAGCCACTAGTTATTCCCTTCACCTTCTGGTGCAGTGTATATCCATTGATCATCATCAACTCGACCACCTAAGGCAGGTAAATCAATTTGAAAAGGAAGAATAAATTGTTCTAACGCATTTTGGGTGGGATCATTTATGTTAAACAGACTCTGCTTTTTTCAGGCTTAAGCCTGTGCATAAAGCGGCTCCGCCAAGTCCTAGTGTGCTACTATCTTCAAATCGGACAACATTGCCCATTTAGCCCGAGAGTTTCTACCAATTTCCCGGTGATAGAGTAATATCCTGCAGGGCAACCACACTGCCCTTGTACATCTGTTCCGCATGCTGCATCACAAATTCCCACATTAAGATTATTACCAATTCCATTGTCATTATTAACATTTAAGTTAGATGGTTGGCATGTTAAGGCTAGTTGACCTTGAGAAATAGGTAGTTTAAACGGTGATTCACATGGTTCACCCGTTATTACTTTTTGTGAAATATAACGTGAACCAACGGGTGAGCCAACTCCCTCAATAACTTCAGGCATAGGGAAAATAGCCAATGTTTCTTTATATAAGAAACCTGGCCCCCCATTTGGAGATCGGCTAATTGCATTCGGGTGTATATAAAGAGTAAAAACTTTATCTGAGATTGCAAGGCATGTTTGTACTGAATCGATTCCTATTAAACAGAATTCAAATAAATTTAAGGTCAGACTCTATCAAAGGCTGACCTATAAACGAGTAATTAAAGGCTTGAATATTATTTTAAACTATTGATTTTAAGTAATTTACTAATACGATTTTGCTAATCGGTTTTTCTAAATAATGAGTAATTCCTTTGTTATATAACTCATTAATCGCACCTTTATCGGTTATACCGGTTAAAGATACTTTAGGTGTTTGCGAATTGATATCACCAGCCTCACGCAAGAGGTTAGCAACATCACTACCCAAAAGCCCAGGCATCTTTTCATCTAGGAAAATTAGATCAAACTCTTGTTTACTGGCAATTGACAATGCCTCCTCCCCATCATCTGCTCCAGTAACAATACACCCCAAACTCTCAAGCATTATCATCATGATCATCTTACTTGGCATACTATCATCAGCAACAAACACGTTTAATTTAAATTGTTCCGTCATATTAATCTCTTAATTACGTACTACTGGATATTTTATCCATTTACCATAATACATCACAACACCTGTGATTCGACCAGAAAATGAGGCAATTAAGAAAAAGATGGTAAAAGTATTTGAGGGCTCTTTTCAATCTTATGGAAAACGTCCACTGGCCTTTGAGTTAAAAAAAGAGTCGTTCAACATTGGTGTGTTCAAAACAGCTAGATTGATGAAAACATTGGGGTTAGTCGCGAAAAGGCCGAATAAACCGCATTACTATACAGCGGGTAAAGAACAACCAACGACACCACACTTATTGAAAAGAGCGTTTAATCCGTCTGATCTCAATACTTGTTGGGTTGGTGATATCACCTATATATGTTCGTACCAAGGTTGGAGTTATTTAGCGACTGTGATGGATCTAGCGAATCGAGAAATAGCTGGATATGCATTATCGAAAACGCCTAATACTAAGCTGGACAAAAAAGCATTAACGAATGCGATTGCAAAACATCAACCGAAAACTCAGGGGTTAATGTTTCATTCAGATCAAGGTGTGCAATACAACGCTAAGTTATTTAAAGAAACACTCCACAATCATAAAATGATTCAAAGTATGAGTCGACGTGGGTGCTGTTGGGACAATGCTGTTCAAGAGCGTTTTTCCGTAATTTGAAAACGGAATACTTGAACGATTTAATCTTTATCAATCACCAATCGGTGGTAACCGCTGTCGAGCGATATATTCGGTTTTACAACGACAAACGTCTGAACTCAGTGCTTGATTATTTAACGTCTATTCAGAAGCGACAAGAATTACTAAAAGTGGCTTAGAAGTCCCACAGAATTACTTGACCATTACATTAATTAGTCAGAACTTTAGAGTTA
>NZ_JAMB01000018.1 GCF_000521805.1 Marinomonas ushuaiensis DSM 15871 | reverse complement strand
TTGATGTGTCAGAGTAAATGCCAACGAAGAAAGATCCTCTGTTAAGAAATTAGAATATTGTTTCATTTACAAGAAAAAGTTGATTTTTCTTCTTGCACTATAGATTCACTATTTGATAATGTTATTTACAGACAGGGGGCAATGGATTGCCCAAGCCTCCAAGGTGGAGGCCCTGTCTCCTTTCATGATGATTCAGAGCTGCAAGGATGCAGCAGAAAAACTCCTTTTTATTTAATTTCCTCCAGCCCACTTCGATACTTAACTCTAAGTTTCTAGTTTTATGACTCTAGTTCTATTTAAGTTATGATGAACGTTTATTTTCATTTGGTTCGGCCCTATGACTCCTGAGATATTTATTAAACGTGCTCTTAATGCTTCTTTAGTGGCTCGTACAGAGACAATTCAGGGTTTATGGAGTGGTTATGGAGAAATCATTCGTTTCTCTGTTGAAGGTTCTGATATTGCTAAGAGTGTTGTTCTTAAAGCTATTCAATTTGGACAAATTCAAAATCATCCTCGGGGTTGGCAGTCTTCGTTTGCTCATGATCGCAAAGTTAATTCTTATAAAGTTGAAGCGAATTGGTATCAAGATTGGTCTTCTGGTTGTACTGAAAATGAGCGGCTGCCTAAGTTACTTGCTTCTTTTTATCAGGAAGATGAAACCTATCTTTTATTAGAAGATTTAGACTCGGCAGGCTTCGGGCATCGTTGCGATTTCCTTTCTGTGGAAGAGTCCACGGTTGTGATTAATTGGCTGGCGAGTTTTCATGCTCATTTTTTACAGTCTGAAGTGCGGGACGATTGGCCCGAAGGCTTATGGCCTAGAGGAACTTATTGGCATTTGGCTACTCGCCCTGATGAATGGAGCTCTATGCCTGAGGGGGATTTAAAAGAGAGCGCTGAAAGTATAGATAAGAGTATTGATCAAGCGTGTTACCAAACCTTGGTTCATGGTGATGCAAAATTAGCGAACTTTTGTTTCGGCGATGATTTGACTTCGGTCGCTGCGGTTGATTTTCAATATGTTGGACGGGGTATTGGCGTGCAGGATCTAGCTTATTTTCTTGGTAGCTGTTTCTCTGAATCTGAGTTAAATGAACATCTTGATTATCTGCTTGAACTGTATTTTTCGGAATTGTCCCGATGTATTCTTGCGACAGGTGAATCTCCAGATACAGCAGAAGCTGTTGCCGCTGAATGGCATGGATTGTTTTCTATCGCATGGGCTGATTTCCATCGATTTATTCTAGGTTGGTCACCCACTCATAAAAAGAACACACTGTTTAGTCGCAAGATGACAGAGCAAGCCCTTTCTCAATTAAGAGGAGCGTAGCGCTCGGTTTGTTTTCGCTGTTGCCTGTGCCTCTAAGGGGTTTTCTGGCCATGGATGTTTAGGATATCGGCCACGCATCTCTTTACGCACTTCTGGATAAGCCTCACACCAGAAAAATGCCAAATCTTGAGTCACCGCTAATGGCCTTTTTCCCGGAGACAAGAGCTCAATGCGGATGCTTTGATGAAATACTGTTGGGCTACTTGTACAGCCAAACATTTCTTGCAACTTCACTCTCATGGTTGGAACCAATTCGCAATAATCAACAGCATGACTAGAACCTGATGGGGCTGTAATTCTTGCAGGTACTTGCTTGTTTAATAGCTGCTGCTGTTGCCAATCTAGCTGGTTTAATAAAATCTCAGCGAGCGGTAATTTATTCAAGATTTGTTGATTGCTTACCTTGTTTAGATATGGCGCCAGCCAATTGTCTAGTCGAGCTAATAAATTATCGTCAGAGCAATCAGGCCAATTCATATCAGCACCTTTCTGAGATGAATAATAATGAAAGGCAAGTTGCATACGTGCTCGTACTTGCTGGCTGGCATCGTCCCAAGGTAAGGCGTTTATTCCTTCTTCACGAATATATTGGCACACCGCGTCGCAAATAGCTGAAGATGAAGGCGAAGGCAGCTTTTTAGAATCTATTTTGAGTTTGCCAATCCAGCGTTGTGATTCACTGATTATGCGACCATCTTTTTTTGACCAAGCGGTGTGTTCTTGAGTAATCGCCAGTTTGCTTAATACTGCAAACTCAACAGGCGTGCTCAGAAATATTCGATCTTCATTCGCCGTTTTATGTCCGCCAACATCTAACGCGATGATCCAGTCACTTTGTGCGCAAGGATCGTGAATAGGCAATGAGGCTCTTCGGCCATTGGAGAGCTTATAGAATATTTTTTCTTGGTCTTGATGTGTTCGTTGAGCAATACGATCTGTAAAGGCAGCAACCAAAAGTGGAGCGATCTCATTTTTTAAATTGGGACTATATGCGATATCGACATTTAATTTCTGACTGCGTCTTTGCCATTGTTGTTGTGTTTTTAAATAGACTTGGCGAGGGCGTTTACTCTTTATAGTGAGCTCGCCTTCTAACCATGCCAACCGATCTGAAAGGTCGCTGTGGTGCTGAGTGAAAGGATCGCCTTCAGACAAAATAGTGCAAATCGCACTGGCAAGATTACTGTTATTCTGGCGTCTTCCTTCAATCAGAATGCGGGCTAAACGAGGTTCAATGCCTAATGAACTCATTTGTTCACCTTGAGGCGTGAGCTGTAATGTCGTTTGCTTCTCTAAGGCGTCAAGATTGGTCAGTAAGTCCACCGCTTGTTGCCAATGGCTTTTCGGTGGTTCTGTAATCCAATCCAATTCCAAACGCTCTTGTGCGCCCCATTGCGCCAAATCCATTACAACATTACTCAAGTTACTTATTTCAATCTGAGGCTGAGCTTGTATCGCGAGGCGAGATTGTTGTTCTTCACTCCACCAACGATAACAAACGCCAGCTTCGGTTCGGCCTGATCGTCCCATGCGTTGAATACTTTCGGCTTGAGTCACTCGGCGAGTGTGAAGGCGAGTGGTGGCTGTATTTGCGTCAAAACGCGCTTCTCGGCTTAAACCACTGTCGATCACGACGCGAATGCCTTCGATGGTTAAACTGGTTTGAGCAATCGCGGTTGCAAGAACAATCTTACGCATGGGTGCAATGGCTGGTTGAATCACGGTTTCTTGTTCTTTTAGGCTTAATTCGCCATAAAGAGGAAGAATACTCACGTGAGTTTCATTGGCTAATCGTTGCTGGAGTTGAGTGGCTGCGCGGCGAATTTCTCTTTGACCTGGAAGAAACACTAACAAACTCCCCGATTCTTCTTGGAAGGCTTGGCAGGTCAGGCGAACCACTTCATCTGTTACGTCATCGGTTTTTAATGATTTATTCGAATAGCGTGTGTCTATTGGAAAGCTGCGACCGTGGCTCGTTAGCGTAGGGCAATGTAATCGAGATTGAAGTAATTCGGTGTCGAGTGTTGCTGACATAACGAGTAATTTGAGTGGGTCTTCGTCGCGGTACAAATCTCTGGCTTGTAAACACAAAGCAAAAGCCAAATCAGAATGAAGATTTCGCTCGTGAAATTCGTCGAAAATGACCAAGGCGATATCATTTAAGCTAGGATCATCATGCAACATGCGTGTTAAGACGCCTTCAGTAACAACCAATACTTGAGTACGAGCACTTTCTTTGCCTTCATGGCGAATGCGATAACCGACACGTTCCCCGAGCGGTTCTTGCAATGTATCAGCAAGACGTTTTGCTGCAGTTTTAGCCGCCAAACGTCTTGGCTCCAACATAATGATCTTACGACCTTTTAACCAAGGTTCTTCCATTAAAGCGATGGGAACCACGGTGGTTTTACCCGCACCTGGCGCTGCTTCTAAAATGGCTTCATGACGTTGATTAAGCTGACGTTTTAAGTCGGGAATCAATTGATAAATGGGCAGTTGGCTAGGCATAAAATGGCTCGTTAGTGTGCTGTGTCTATCATAGCTGTTTTGATGAATTAACGCAGCGGCACTTTGGGATGGCCAATATAAATATCTGTCTTACACGTTGCGATACAAGGTAAAAAGTAACTGCCTTGCTTTTCTTTTTGGTTCAGACCGCGTGGCGTTTTTTCTGCATAGTCGATTTCACCGGCAAGTAAGGGTGTAAGGCAAATGCCACAAGCACCATTGGTACAAGCTTGTTTGATAGGTATGTCATTGTCTATTAAAGCAGTGAGCACTGTTTCAGTTGGGCTCACTGAAAGATACTTTTCAGAGTCTATAAAAGTGAGATAGATACGGTTTGTCTCCATAATATTTTCTCCATGTATTTATGCTCTGTAGTTTAACATTATGGTGTTGAGAGAGATGTATTGATGATTTAATAGATATTGGTAATCTAGCAAACTCAGGTATAGTGTCTTATATCTTGGATTGTGCTTTATAAATTAGTCACAGGAAATAAACATGATGATACAAGTTGGCTTAATCATTTTATTGGTTGTGGGGTATGTTTTCACCTCTCGTTTCCTTAAGTCCTTTATCGTTCTTTTAGGGCACAAAAAATCGGTTAATGAAGTTCGTGTCACTTACGTGTCTAAAATGTTGAACCTTGGCTTTACGGCTATTTTTGTTTTATTAGTTTGTTTGGTTTTAGGTGTGGGATACGGTCAATTGGCGATTTTCTTCTCGTCTGTGTTTGCTGTCGTGGGTGTGGCTTTATTTGCCCAGTGGTCAATATTGAGCAACATCACAGCAAGTTTGATTATCTTTTTCAGCTTTCCTTATCGAGTAGGTGATTGGGTGAAAGTTGTCGATAAAGACGATGAGATTTTAGGACAGATCTTAGAGATATCGACATTCCATGTGATTATTCAGCGACTGTCTGGTGATGTGGTAACTTATCCTAATAGCCTCATTCTTCAAAAAGCGGTTGTGCGTTTTGCAAATAAAGAAGAAGCACAAGCAATGAGTCAATTTACAGAGAAACCAAATAAAACTGAAGAAAGTAACGCATCCTGATTTTGAACAAAAAACAATCAACTTTTCGAGATCTCGTTTACTTATGTCATACTAAGAGACTTTCATCTTATTGAAGGGAAAGTCTTGTGAAGTCGGATCCAGAATCTCTATTAAAAAATAACGATGCGCTTATTCATTCTGATGCAATGAAAGTAAAATCTCATGCGCAACGGCCTCAAGAAGATTGGGTACTTCATACCTTAATGATCGAAGGTTATGACGTCCCATTCCGCTTTAAACGACAAGGTAAATACCGCACATTACGTGGAGCCCGCGTTAATTTGACTTATTATCCAACACAAGAAATAGTGGCTGGTATTCCTGTCGAAATCATGAAAGTAGTGCGTGTAAAACGAACCTAAGAAACAAACTCTATACCTAAATCGTCTTCTACTTTTATTTTGGATGATATGAACTTAATATGGCGTCACCTTGTCTTTTAGATAGGCTATTTTTTTATATTAGGTGTAAAGAATAATGGAAATTAGGCGTTCTGGGCGTTTGTTAGCTGTAATGAAACAAGTTGAAAGCAGTGTTTGGTTTCAAGGTTTTATCATCGGTATCATCATTGTTGCTGCGTTAACCGTAGGCGCAAAAACCTACTCTTTACCTTATGGTGTTGAGTTAAGCATTAACTACTTAGACAACTTCATCACCGTCTTTTTTCTCGTTGAACTTTCACTGCGTTTTATTGCTTGCGATGACAAACGTAGATTCTTGAAAGACCCTTGGAACCTTTTTGATAGCATTATTGTGATTGGTAGCTTGGTTCCGATATCAGATACCGACATGATTTTAGTTGCACGATTATTACGGGTTTTTCGTGTTCTGCGTTTAGTGTCTGTTATTCCAGATTTACGCTACCTGATCAATGCCTTACTCAAAGCGATTCCCAAAATGGGCTACATTGCTTTGCTCATGTTTATTATCTTTTATCTTTTTGCCGCAGTTGGCTCGATTTTCTTCAGTGGAGTGAATGAAACACTGTGGGGTGATATCGCCATTTCAATGCTGACATTATTCCGTGTCGCAACATTTGAGGACTGGACCGATGTAATGTATGAAACGATGGAAGTGTATCCAATGAGTTGGATCTTCTACATCATCTTCATTTTCTTAACCGCGTTTGTTTTTCTAAATATGATGGTTGGTGTCGTGCTTGATGTGATGACACGGGAAACAGCACAAGAAGAGCATGAAAATCAAGAAAACCACCATAAAGAGTTAGTTCATCAGATTGCTGAGTTACAAGCTCAAGTGGCGCGTTTATCAGATAAAATTGATGCTTCTCATACGCCATCACAAAACAAAAAAGAATAGACTTATATTTTCTGGTTAGCTCGACGAGCTAACCAGCGCCCGCCTATTGTATTCATGATTAAACCAACCAGCACAATTAAAACACCTATCCATTGAATGTGGCTAATTTGTTCATCTAATACTAGCGAAGCGGAAGTTAGGCCAACAACCGGGACGCCTAATGCTAATGGTGCCACACTTCCTGCCGGATAGCGTGACATTAAATAACTCCATAAACCATAGCCAAGGCCTGTTGCTATAATCGATAAATATGCCAAAGTTGCTGCTGTTTTCCAGTTGATGTTAATAATGTTCTGCCACATAACATCAGCACCATCGATAAAATAAGCGCTGAGAAAGAAAGGAATAGGAGTGATCCAGCAAGACCAAATAATCAAATTCAAATTTGCGTCATAGCCTTTTTTACTAATCGTTTTAGTAATGACATTGCCTAGCGCCCAGCTTGAAGCTGCTGCAAGTGTAATGGCGAACCCTAATACTGTCATTGTTGTATCGTCGCCATTTAAACCAATTACCGCGAGTCCGCTGGCGGCGACACCAATAGATAGTAATTGATAAGGTCGAACGTATTCCTTCAAAAATAAGACAGCGAAGAGCATTGTGAAAATAGCTTGAGACTGTATCACCAAAGACGCTAATCCTGCAGGCATGCCGAATTTCATTGCCGTAAACAAAAAGGCGAATTGTCCAAAATTAAGCGACATTGCATAGCCAAGTAACCAGAACCAAGGGGTATTAGGCCGTTTAAAGAAGAAGGAACCGATAACGGCGATAATTAGAAATCGTAAGCCACCTAACATCATTGGCGTTAGTTCATCCAACCCCCAACGAATTGCCACAAAATTAAACCCCCAAGCAAATATAATAGCGAGACCGAGTAACATATCCTTTGGAGTCATGAGAGTGCCTTTCTTAAATGTATGATGAGCCGACGGAAAATATGAAAGCAGTCACTGTACGAGCTTTCTTTGACTCTGCCTATACACAAATAAGAAATTAATGGGCAATACAGATAAAAAAGGCCGCCAACGTAGCGACCTTTTGGGTTTCATTGATGTGTAAGGGTTTATGGTAAGCCCGTCATGAGTAACTTAATTCCATAAGACGTTAAAATGAGCGCAATGGAGCCACCTAAATAAAGCAACAAAAACCATTGCCATGACTTTAGGTACGACATTTTTTCTTTGATGGTTTTAAAGAACATTAATAACCCTCCTGATAATCTTCCACTTTTCCTGCAAACACGCGATAACCCCAAAAGGTGTAAGCGCAAATCAGCGGCACGAAAATACACACACCGGGTAGCAAGAAGAGCAAGCTAGAATCTGGCGAAGCCGCTTCCATAAAGGTTAATTGTCTTGGAATAAGATAAGGGAATAATCCAACAACCAATCCCGCGAAGCCTAATAAAAATAAGGATGCTGCGGCCCAAAATGGACGGCTTTCATTTGAATGATCTTCATAATCTGTGTGTGAATGTAAGTCTTTCCACACAAACGCAGCAGCGACTAAACTTAGGATTGGCAATGGAGACAGAAGCAAGAAGTTATATCCGCTGAACCAGCGCTCACGTATTTCGGTCTCATTGATCACTGTCCATAAGCTCACCGCAACCATCGCCAAAACAGTGATGATCAACAAACGTTTACCTAAATACGCTGCATGTTGCTGAATGCGTCCTCGGCTTTTCATGAACAAATAACAGGCTGCTAATAACGCATAGCCGGCCATCACAGAAAATCCAGTCAAGATTGAAAAAGGCGTTAACCAATGCAAGCTGGATAAGCTGTTAGTGCCTAGGTTACTAGTCAGGGCTGGCACGCCTTGTACCAAAGAACCTAACAACAAGCCTTGGCAAAATGCCGCAATGGCCGAACCTGAACTAAACGCCAAATCCCAATAAGGCCGAGAAGTATCGGATTTAAAACGATACTCAAATGCCACACCTCGGAAAATCAACGCGAACAGCATCAGCATAATCGGCAAATAGAAGATGGAGAGAATATCGCCATAAGCGGCAGGAAAAGCCGCAAACAGAATCACGCCACCAAATACCAACCATGTTTCGTTACCATCCCAAACGTGTGAGATAGAGCGCATTAAATGATCTCGCTCGCCGTCTTGATGAAACCAAGGATAAAGAATGCCAATGCCCAAGTCGAAGCCGTCTAGCAAGACGTACATAAAGATGGCGAAGCCTAAAACGAGGAAGTAGAAAAATGCCAAGTCCATTATTTTTCTCCTTCTTTGTTTTGTACTTTTTTATTTTGTAAAAGCTTCACCCACGCCAAGGCGTATCCAGGTGCTTTCATACCGATTAACTGTTGTTCAAGCGCTTTCATACTTGGCGGGCCTTTCTTAATGAGTTTGCGCATAAAGTAGATATAAACGCCGAGTAACAAGGTATAAATAATCACGAATACGATTAACGTAAACAGCACACGTTCTGGCGGCAATGGCGAGACGATTTCCGATGTTCGCACCAAGTTATAAACAATCCAAGGCTGACGCCCAATTTCCACCACGTACCAACCCGCTAAGACTGCAATGACACCCATTGGTGTAAACAAGGTCACTAAGGCGAGGAAAGGTTTGTTCTCGAACAAGCGACCTTTACGGCGTAATAACAAGGCCAAAAACGCAATGCCGATCATGCCGAAACCAATACCAACCATCACGCGAAATGACCAAAACACCAGGGGCACATTCGGTCTGTCTTCTGGTGGAACGGCTTTTAAACCTTGAACCGCGCCATCCCAAGAATGGGTCAGAATTAAGCTGCCAAGGTTTGGAATGCCGACTTCGTAGTCATTCGATTCGGTTTCCATATTTGGCATTGCGAACAGCAATAAAGGCACGTTCTCTTCTTCTGCTGGCCAAATACCTTCCATCGCCGCGAGTTTGGTTGGTTGGTGATGCTGTACGTTCAAGCCGTGCATATCACCAATCCACGCTTGCATTGGCGTCAATACCAAGGCGAACCACATGCACATGGACAGGCCTTTTTTCGCAAAAGGAATGTGCTGTTTTTTCAACAAGTAATAGGCGCAAATACCAGCGACAACAAAAGTCGCGGTGATAAACGACGCCATCAACATGTGAGTGAATCGGTAGGGCATAGACGGGTTAAATATCACCGCCATCCAACTTTCTACTTCGAACTTACCGTCGATGATTTTGTAGCCTGCAGGCGTTTGCATCCAAGAATTCGCCACGATAATCCAAAACGCGGAAATCCACGTACCTGTCATAACAACAAGGGTCGCGAAGAAATGCAGCTTGCGACCAACCCGTTGCCAACCGAATAACATGACGCCAAGAAAGCCCGCTTCCATAAAGAAGGCGGTTAACACTTCGTACGCCATGAGTGGTCCTAAAATCGCGCCCGTCATTTCGGAGAATTTAGAAAAATTGGTGCCAAATTCATAGGACAAAACAATCCCAGACACTACGCCCATACCGAAGGTGATAGCGAAAGGTTTAATCCAAAATTTCGCTAATTGAAGATAATACGGATTGTGTGTTTTTAGCCACATGCCTTCCCAAATCGCAATTAAGGTTGCAAGACCAATTGTGATGCTGGGAAAGATAATGTGAAAACTCACCGTAAACGCAAATTGAATACGAGATAAAATAGCAACGTCGAGATCCATAACCATTCCTGCTAAAAATTAAAAAATGAAAGTGATGATTAATCGTCGTTTTTTATCCGGATGGTACGCATTTGCTGAAACGCCAAAGGGAAAATGGCTAAACCTACAATGCTAAAAAGTGCGATGATTTCTGTCAGTAAAAAACTCATATTCATAATGTCTGCCCCATTAAGAAGTGTTATTTAGGTAAGGTTTGATCTATATCAATCTATTAACAATGCTTATAGCAATCGACAGGCCAAGTTTTTATGGTTTTTATCTTATTGATTTTAAAGGAATATAATTTATCTTTGCGTGAGTTGTAAAATAGGTTTACGATTTTCGTACTTTTAGGTGTAAACGAGGTTTACGGTTTGACTCTTTCATTGATGTTTGAAATTGCCATGTTGGTGTCCAGCGTCTGTGGTGTTTTTGTCGCGGTTTGGCTGCTTTGGCGTGCCAAAAAACAAGGTGAATTACAGGCGCTCGCAGGTTTTGCCATCATGATGGCAATTTGGTGTTTTGGCCACGTTGCCTTATTTCAAGGGTACGAAGACCTTGGTATACACATCATTTTAGCTAATCCGCTTATGCCAACCTTCTTCCTGCATTTTGCTATTTTGTTTGTGAATTCTGGCGCCGCGAAAGAAGCCATGCTCGACCGACTTCAAAAAGCGGTTCCTTGGTTTTATGCCACCAGTTTCGCCGTGGTATTACACAGCTGGTGGATTGGCGCAGGCGGCGCCATCAGCACGTTTGATACACGTTCTTTCTTTGTTTTCACCGATGCCGGTACGTGGAATTTGGCCTACACCGTTTTAGTCGGCATGTTAGCGCACGGGGTTTTACTCTTCGGTTGGTATCGCCACACAGGTAATAAAAAACGTTCTATCTTGGCGATGTTTGGTGTCGGCGCGTGGGGGCTTTTACTGGCAACCAGTTTTGTCTTTCCATCCTTTGGGATCAGTTGGTTTCCGTATCCAATGTTGTTATTGCCAAGTTATTTGCTGCTGTTAGTTTATGGTGTAGTGCGCTATCAAATCTTATCGGTGAATGCTTTCGCCAATCGCGCCTTGCTTTGGCTCGCGATGATGTTGGTAATTCTCAGCTTAATCGCGGTGATCAGTGTGGTATCTGGGCGATTAGGTTTGCAAGCCTTGGCAGACGTTCCGAGTTGGCAGTTGTGGTTGTATTCTTCCTTGATGCTAGTGATGTCAGCCTTGATTTATCAGCCTTTGAATCGATTGATTTCAAAACTGATTTATCCCGGTGCCGCGTTGAATGAAACCGTACTGGAAACATGGTCGAGCCAATTAAAAGAAGCACAAGATTGGCCGCAGTTGATTACCAAAGGTGAGCACTTACTTTCGTCTCAAATACGACAAAAAGTCAGGATAACGTTAAGCAACACGGATAAAGAAGAAAATACGAAACTGGCGTTACAGGTTTTTAGAACCGAATCTGGTTGGCATTTTTCATTATTTGGTTGGGAAGACGCCAGCCCCGGAATGCGATTAACTGCCGACGTTTTCGCGTCACTATTTTCGACAAGTTGTGGCTTGTTAGATCGCTCTTTGGCCTTGGCCGCCGCAGAACGAAAACGCCTTGATGAAAAGCACCTTGTGGAGTTGGGAAGCCTGTCCGCTGCGATGGCGCACGAATTGCGTAACCCGCTCAATATCATCGCTATGGCCGCTTACGATACGCCACCAGAAACACGCCAGCATATTCAAACTCAATTGCAGCGCGCCGATCGATTGGTCAGCGACATGTTGGTGTATTCCGGTGGACTCAATCTACAAATCAGCAAAACGCCCTTGCGCGCCTTAGTCATGAGCATCTTGGCACAAGCGCAATTGGGTGACATTGAATACGAGGTTTCTATTGATGAATCGCTTGAGCTTGAAGCAGACGCGCAACGCCTACAGCAAGTCTTTATCAACCTCATCGATAACGCCGTGGCGTTTTTGCAAAACCAGTCCAACGCCAAGCTTTTCATTGAAGCAGCTCTTTGTACAGAAGACACAAATGGTATAGAAGAAAAAACGGAACAGAATCGCGTCATCATTCAGGTTCATAATAATGGCCCAGCAATCGAATCCAGCTTGAAAGGCGAGGTGCTATTTCAACCATTCATGACCAAACGCGCTGGTGGAAGTGGTTTAGGTTTGGCGATTGTTCGACGCATTGTGGATGCGCACAAAGGTACTATTCGACACGTAGAAAACTCAAACTGGCCAGTGACCTTTGAACTGACTTTATTTCAAAAAATATCGAATCCATTTCCTCTAGGAGAGAACACAAATGACGCAAAATAAAATCCTCTTAGTGGACGACGAACCTGCCTTTCGTGAACTCGCTAGTCGTTGGTTGGCGAACCAAGATTACCATGTCAAAACCGCTGGCAGCTTAGAAGAAGCCCGTGACGTGATTGGCAAATTTGATGCGGATTTAGTCTTGCTCGACCTTTCCATGCCGCCGCATTTTGATCCTCAAGTGACCTTGGATTCTTTGTCAGACTTCGATGGTCGCCCCGTGATTATCATTACCGGTCACGCAGATCGAGACTTAGCGTTAAAAGCGGTTTCCCTTGGCGCGTGGGACTTCATCGCCAAACCGATTGATCCTGATATGCTTGCCGTTGTCGTGCGTCGCGCGATTACCAAAACCAAACTAGAGCGTGAAATAACACAACTTAAAAAAGCGACTACGCCACAAGACGCCGCCTCGTATATTGGGCATTCCGACAGTGCCCAGAAAATCCGCGCCTTGATAGAGCGCATCGCGCCAACCGATGTGCGTGTCTTAGTCACTGGGCCTTCTGGAACGGGAAAAGAAGTGATATCTCACACATTACACAACCTAAGTCATCGTGCTGCTAAACCTTTTGTCTCGGTGCATTGTGGCGCGATACCCGCCGAGTTATTGGAAAGTGAATTGTTTGGCTACATGAAAGGCGCGTTTACTGGCGCGGAAAAAGACAAAGAAGGCTTACTCAGTCTCGCCGACGGCGGTACGTTATTTTTAGATGAAATTGGCGAAATGCCATTGGCAATGCAAGTGAAATTGTTGCGTGTATTACAAGAAGGGACGTTTTTTCCTGTCGGCGGAAGAGAGCAAAAACACATCGACATTCGCGTAATTTCTGCCACAAACGCCGACTTGCTAAACAAAGTTGAAACAGGCGAATTCCGAGAAGATTTGTACTACCGAATCAAAGGCGTCAACATCGAAACGCAAGCACTCGCCGCGCGATTAGAAGACGTTCCCGTCTTACTGCAAGTCTTCCTACAAAACATACAAACACAGCAATCGAAAAGCCTACAGCTCACGCCAGAAGCCTTGCAATGGTTCCGTGAACAAACATGGCAAGGCAACGTACGCGAACTCAAAAACGCCATAGAAAGCGTCGCCTCAATTTGTCCCGCAGGGCGAATCACCATGGAAGACATTCAACTGCTTTATCCTAATGTACAAAGTACAAGCGCGAACCAAACCATAACCACAGCAACCGCCAACCAAGGCACGCTCGACGAACAAGTCAAAGACCTCGAAATCCGCCTAATTCACCATGCATTGGAAAACAGCCAAAACAACCGAACCCAAGCCGCCAAACAACTCGGCATATCGCGACAAGGGCTGATTAAGAAGATAGAGAGATATGGGTTGTGAGAAAAACTATTTTATATATTTTTATGAGATTTTTTTAAAAAAGCCTATGATTAAAATCGATATATAAAATAATTTAAAAAAACTAACAGGAAGATTAAAGTTACTACATTTTAGTAGTATTGATTTTTCTAGTTATTACTGCAACTCACCATGGAGGGAACCATGCTTCAAGAATTAACCCCATATCAATTAACTTCATTACTACTATGTCTTTCTACAGCTTTAATTGTTTTTTTTATTTACTCAATTTCACAGAAGCGAAAGAAACTTTCTAATGAAATTGGGCGTAGAGAAACTTTGCTTGAAAGTAAATCCGTGAATGAAATAGTGAGCGATTTAAAGCAATCTTATCAAGACATTGAGAAGAAAATATGTGCTGGTAAACCAACCTTAGATCAATTAACAGAACCTCTAAAACATAATAGTAATCAGCTTAAATATATTGATGTTGGTTTATTACCTCCGACTTTTAAGTTTGATGACCGTGAGTTTTTAAAGGAACAAATCAGCGAGCATTTAGAGAAGCAATTTAAAGTAATAAACGATGGTAGAGCGACAAGTGCGTATTCCAATTGGGAATGGTTCGGAAGTAAAAGTAAAGGCAGCCAAATGGTGAATGCTTACCAAGGCTTGTTACTTAAAGCATTCAATGCCGAATTTGACGTTATTAGAAAACAAATGCGTCATTCAAGTTTTGACACAGCAATTAAAAAACTCTATCGACTTGAAGAACAATTAAGAAGTCTCGGAGAGACTGCAAATGTTTCTATTTCACATGAATATATGAATTTGAAAGAGCAAGAGCTTCGCAGCTGGCATAGTGAATTAGAGCACAAAGAAGAGCAGAAACAGGAAAAGAAAAGGCAGCAAGCTCTCTTAAGAGAACAAGCGAAACAATTAGGTGGGGATACTGAAGAACTTGAAGACGATATTTATTTCCGTAAATCGGATTTGAACAAAGCGCAAAAAATTGCTCAGCAAATGTATGGTGCAAGTGCAGCAGATATGGAACTTAAAATTAGCCTCATGCAAAAGGAAATTGAGAGACTTGAGACTAAGTTTGAACGCGCCACTTCCCAAGCTCAGCTTACTAAAGCTGGTTATATTTATGTGATATCTAACATTGGTAGTTTTGGTGAAGGTGTTGTAAAAATTGGGATGACTCGTCGACTCGAACCCATGGATCGTGTTAATGAATTGGGTGACGCTAGCGTACCTTTTAAGTTTGATGTTCACACACTAACTTTTGTTGATGATGCTCCTAAAATAGAAAAAATATTGCACCGAAAATTTGATGATAGACGTGTAAATGACGATAACTATCGAAAGGAATTTTTTAAAGTGACACCACAGCAAGTATCCGCTGCAATGGATGAACTTGGTATTGAGTGTGATTGGTATTTTGATGTTGAGGCTAAGGAATACAGAGAAAGCCTACTTATACGTGAAGCACTCAAACAAGAGAGTTCTCATGCTCAAACTATTTCTAGCAAACTGCCAGAGTCAATCTAAAGGAGTAGAAAATGTATATTACGATGGCTTTATCGATACTCTTTTTCATGTCGATATATTTGTTTTTGACTTCGCGTTCAAAGCTTAATGAGCTCAAAGCTAAATATGCAAAAATTGAAAAAATTTATGAGCCAGCTTCAATTGAAGAGAAGAAGCTGCTTGAACTTTCGAATGACTACAGTGAATTACAGTCTGATTATCAAGAAAAGCTTGCCGCATTAAGAAAAAGTGAAAAAAGACTATCTCAATACTACCTAGGTGTAGGAACTACTGACTCTGTCTCGTACGGCTACTTGGTAAAGGGTAAAGTTATAGATGAGATTGAGTATCAGCTTCAGGAAACAAAAGCCTCTATAAAGCGTTTAGTCAGTGAAAAGAAAGCTTGTGTATGTAACATGGGTAATGAAGTGGTTGTTAATGGCAAAAAGTCGGAGGCTAAAAAGCTATTCAACCGAGAGATTAAGTTACGTCTTCGCTGCTTAGATAATGAGTTCAAGTCCGCAGCAGCGTTGGTAGATTGGAATAATATTAATCGCCTTATCCAAAGAGCTACAGATACGTTCAATGAAATCAATGCTTCAGGTATTACCGTTAAAACTTATCTTGAAGAGCCGTATTTGAAGCTCAAAATTGAAGAACTAAGGCTATCGTACGAATTAGATCAAGCTAAACAAGATTTAAAAGAAGCTGAGCGAGAAGAAGCACTCGTAATACGAGAAGCCGAACGAGAAGAGAAACGCATTAAAGATGCTGTAGTAAAAGCTGAAAAAGAGCGAAAAATAATGGAAAAGCTAGTCGCAGATGAATTGGCTAAACTCGAGTCGAGCACTGAAGAGCAGAAAGCATTATATGAACTTCATAAGCAACAACTTGGTGAATTAAAAGACAAGGAGAAACGAGCGATATCTTTAGCACAAACCACTCGTGCAGGGTATGTATATGTTATTTCAAATAAAACATCGTTTGGTGACGGTGTTGTTAAAATTGGAATGACTCGTCGTGCAGATCCAAATGAGCGCGTTAAAGAACTAGGTGATGCATCTGTTCCTGAATTTTTTGATGTGCATGCATTTGCGTTTACTGAGGATGCACCGACACTAGAAAAATACCTTCATAATAAGTTTTCTGATCATCGTGTGAATATGGTGAACGGACGAAAAGAGTTCTTCTATGTTGAGCCGAGAGAAGTACTGAGTGAGTTGCCAAATTATGATGGTGAATATGACTTAAGTACTTTTGATAAGGTTAGCTAATTTGTTTTGTTTGTCTGAGAGTAGAATTTATTGATAGGTCTTTCCTATGGACTTACAGAAAATCGAAAAAGATTGGCTTGAAGAAGCTAAACGCCGAGCTGAAGAGTTAGATAATGGTGTTGTAAAAGCCATTCCTGCTGAAGAGGTTATGGCTAATGCAAGAGCTTTGCTAAAGTCGATCAACGCGACTTAGTTACGGCTTTCTTCTATTTCTTGAATTGCGTCATTGAGGCGTTTTTCGTTTTTCTCGCTCGCCATTAAATGAAGCGTTTCTTTATAGGCTTGGAAGTCTTCAAGATCAATTAATACCGCGGTTTTTCCTTCTGAGCGAGTAATGAAGACAGGCTTATGTTCTTCGTTTACCTTGTCGAGTATGTTATCTAAATTTACGCTTAATTCTTCTTCGATTATGGCATTCATAGGAATCTCCCTTCCTGTTTTATCCATGTAATTCCTTCAAAACATAGTTTTTAAACTACGCCTTCTTAAAGCGTTTTACAATTACCCCTGAATCTAACAAGAAACAAAAATACAGTTCAGCGACTTCTCGCGCTGGCGCGTGGGGCAATCATAAAAAGTATCTTTATGGCTCTTTATAGAGGATAAGAGGTAGGTATTCATCAACGATATTTTTTTGTTATTAGATGTTTAGAATATGAGGTATTCGTAAGCCTGACGTAGATCGATAAAAACATCTTGGTCACCCCCTCTATCTGGATGATGTTGTTGAGCCAGTTTACGGTACTGTTGTTTGATATCGGTTTTGCTTGGGTTGCTGTCGTTTATTTCGAGCGTTTTTAATGCCGCATCTCGATCACCGTTTAGGCTGATACCTTTATAAAAGCTGTTTAACAAACGAGAAACCTCATCGATATCGGTTTTCTCGTATTCATCCCAATCTAAATAATAGGCAGCCAGTTTCGCGTCTACACTGTTGCTTAATGTGGTCGCCTCGGACAATTGTACTTGGTTTTTTCTGAGTAAATGAATACGAGTAGAACATATGCTAAGCATCAGATTGTCTTCTTGCCAGAGGCTGCTTTGCAATTGATACAAGGCGTTCATGATAAGAAAGTGTTGGCGAAATAATAATAGGTTCGCGTCTTCGGCAAGCATTTTGAATTCTGGTAACTGATCTCTCAGTTCTTTCAGAATATCAAATTCGCTCATGCCATTCGGGTGATTTTTTATAACCGCTAGAATTAGGCCAACCAAAGGATTCTTCATATCTGGCTCTTATGATGTAATGATGGTCATAGTGTATGTGATGAAACAGAAAAGGGTCAAAGTTGAGTCAGTGTTTTTTATTTATTAAGGGCAAGAAAAAGAAAAAATATGTTATGGATTATAGGTATTACAGTTGCTCTCTTATTGTTCGTTGGACCAAGCGCGTGGGTTAAGTACACCTTAAAGCGTTATGCAACGAATCGTGACGATTTACCGGGAACGGGTGGTGAGCTTGCGACGCATTTTGTAGAACGCTTTGAATTGAGCGACGTCAAAATTGAAGCTGCGCAGGAAGGCCATGATCATTTCGACTTTGGTCAACATGTGATTCGTCTTAGCCCAAGCGTTCTGAATGGTCGCTCTTTGACCGCAGTCGCTGTAGCCACTCACGAGATCGGTCACGCGATAGCTCATGAGAAAAAACAGAAAATCTCGCACTTGAGTTCAAGATATTTGCCCTTTGCTCATTTTGTGCGACGAATTACCGCAGGTTTGTTAATTGGTTGGCCGGTCATTTCTGCGTTGTTACATCTACCTTATGCCGTGGCATTGCATGCTTTAGTCGTTGGTTTGTCTGGTTTTTTAGCTGTTGTGGTTCAGTTGGCAATCTTGCCAGAAGAATGGGACGCGAGCTTCAAAAAAGCCTTGCCGATCTTGGCAGAAGGTAATTACATTTCCCAGGAAGATCTCCCCAAAATAAAGAAAATTCTAACTGCCTGCGCTATGACATACGTCGCAGCGGCTTTGGTGAGAGTTCTATTCGTTTGGCGTTGGTTTAAGCGCTAAATCTAAGTAAGCTTTTTCTCTTTTTGTTGCTCTTCACTCTTGTCACAAAAAAGGCATGAAGTTCGCATAAAATCGCTTTACTATAAAAACTGACTTTTTGGTTAGTATTTATCATCGAAAACTATTTTGCTTTATGGAGTAATGTCATGACATTGTTTTTTCCTAGGAAGGCGTCTGTTTTAGCTTCTTCTCTTCTTTTTGCATCGCTTGCTCAAGCTGCCACTATTGAGCTACGAGTCATGGAAACCACAGATATCCACATGAACTTGGTGGATTACGATTATTATGGCGATAAGCAAAGCGACAGCGTTGGCTTATCTCGCGTAGCCACCTTGATTAAAGCCGCTCGTGCGGAAGTGACCAACTCAGTATTGGTCGATAACGGTGATTTATTGCAAGGCACGCCTTTAGGCGATTACGTGGCGAAAGGTCGTGTATTGCGCTTTGGCGAAACGCACCCGGCTTTTAAGGCGATGAACTTATTGAATTACGATGTGGGTAACATTGGTAACCACGAATTCAACTACGGCTTAGATTTCTTGATGAAGAGTTTGAGCGGCGCAAACTTCCCTTATGTGAACGCCAATGTTTACGTAGACGATGGCGATAATGACGCCTCAAACGACCAGCCTTATTTTCAACCTTACTTGATTAAAGAAAAAACCTTTGTCGATTCCGAAGGTAAACAGCAAACGGTTAACATCGGTTACATTGGCTTTGTTCCGCCACAAATCATGACGTGGGATAAAGACAACCTGACACACAAAGTCATCGCCAAAGACATTCTAGAAACCGCCAATCATTATGTGCCAGAAATGAAAGCCAAAGGTGCAGACGTGATTATTGCGATTCCTCACAGTGGCATGATGAATTCGCCTTACCTGAAAGGCGAAGAGAATGCGTCTTATCACCTTGCGAAAGTCGATGGTATTGATGCGATTTTGTTTGGCCATTCCCACCGTATTTTCCCTGGCGACAAAGAGCTGAATGCGTTTGAAGGCGTAGATGGCGAAAAAGGCACGGTATTTGGCAAGCCGGCGACCATGCCAGGATTTTGGGGTTCTCACCTTGGCATTGTGGATTTGATTCTTGAAGAATCTGGTAACGGTTGGAAAGTGGCGGACGGTAAAGCGTCTGTGCGTGCGATTGCGCGTCGAGAAGGCCGTAAAACGATTCCTCTTGTCGAAGCCGATGAGCGCATAAATAACGCGGTTGATTCAGAACACGAAGGCACCTTGGCGTTCATGCGTCGAAAAGTCGGTGAGTCAACGGCGGACATCAACAGCTTCTTCGCCTTGGTTCAAGATGACCCTTCTATTCAAGTCGTGAATAACGCCCAAATTTGGTATGTAGAAAACATAGTGCGCGGTACGTCTTATGAAGGCATGCCTATTTTATCCGCAGGTGCACCTTTCAAAGCCGGTGGACGAGGCGGCCCTGATTATTATACGGATGTGCCAAAGGGTGATATCGCACTCAAAAACGTGAGCGATTTGTATATTTACCCGAATGATTTGAAAGTGGTGAAATTAACAGGCGCTCAAATTATCGAATGGCTAGAAGTGTCAGCGGGACAATTTAATCAAATCGACCCTGCTTCTAGCGCGCCACAAAACTTAATCAATGGCGTGTATCCAACGTATAACTTCGATGTGATCGACGGTATTTCTTATCAAATCGACGTAACGCAGCCGGCTCGTTACAACGACAATGGCGATGTTGTGCAACCAAATGCGCATCGAATTAATAAGGTGATGTTTGAAGGCAAACCGATCGATTTACAAGGCAATTTCTTGGTGGCAACCAATAACTATCGCTCAACTGGCGGAGGTAATTTTCCTAACTTGTCAGGCGACACTATTGTGATTGATGCACCTGATAAAAATCGTGACGTGGTGGCGAACTATTTGTTAAGCCAGGAAATCATTAATCCAGCGGCGGATAATAATTGGTCATTTACGGACTTCGGCAAAGCGAAGGTGCAGTTTGTGACGTCTCCGAAAGCA
Organism: Marinomonas ushuaiensis DSM 15871; assembly: GCF_000521805.1. Classification (GTDB taxonomy): domain Bacteria; phylum Pseudomonadota; class Gammaproteobacteria; order Pseudomonadales; family Marinomonadaceae; genus Marinomonas; species Marinomonas ushuaiensis. Next base: position 29,278 of record NZ_JAMB01000018.1, on the reverse strand, counting down.
AGAGAAATGGCAAGCGACAATATGTCGTATCAGTCTTTAGACGAAAATGGTTTTGCTGTTTTTGAGATAAAATAAGGCTAACGCCTGTTTTAGTATAGGATCAAGAAGACTGCTGCAAGACGTGTCTTCTTGGTTCTGTATTGATTTACTGAATTTTTCTTTTTCCTTTCTACTTTTTCTTATTAAGAGTTTATGGTTTGTGTCATCTTTTTGTAATGTAAGTCTTTCATTATGGGTTTATAAATTTTAAATAATCCATCTGGAAGGGTACTATTGTGAATAAAAGTAAACTCGTTATTGCTATGTTGTTGGGCGGCACTCTAAGTGCTTGCGCTTCTCTTTCTTCTGAGTCTTCTATAGCCTCTAAGTTCGATGTTGACGGCTTTAAAACCGAATTAGAAGACGGTCGCCTTTGGGTGTTTGAAGAAGGTTCTGAAGAATTGGCTTTCTTTAAAGAGCATGGTGAGCCAGCAAAACAGTTCACTAACATTGGTGCTGGTCCAGAAGGTATGACACTTAAAGCCGCAAGCCAAGAGTCTTTAGATAAATATCTAGAAGCGATCTCTGGTGGTTCTGATTTCGATATTGAAGGCTTTAAAACAAAAGTGGAAGATGGCCGTCTTTGGGTGTTTGAAGAAGGTTCTGAAAACTTAGCGTTCTTTGAAGAGCATGGCGAACCAGCAAAACAATTTACTAGTATTGGCACAGGCCCAAATGGCATGACGGTTAAAGCGGCAAGCCAAGAAACGTTGGATAAATATCTATCTACTTACAAATAATAAATGGTGAAATAGCCATTTCTTTAAATAGATAATTATTGCTTAAAATAAAAAACACCAAACTGATTCAGTTTGGTGTTTTTTTTGTCATCAAATAAGGTAATAGGACGATCGTTAGCGCTGTTTGTTTTCGAACTCTGGATGAATCCAAACGGGTGCATTTAGACTTGGTAACGCATCTTTTCCTAAGATCATATCTGCCGCTTTTTCCGCCACCATGATAGTCGGTGCATTCAAGTTGCCGTTGGTGATCGTTGGGAAGATAGATGAATCCACAACACGTAGGTTTTCAATACCACGGACCTCGCAAGCTTCGTTCAAAACCGCCATTGGGTCGTTATCGTCACCCATCTTACAAGTACAAGACGGGTGGTAAGCGCTCTCTACGTTCTCTTTTACCCATTGGTCTATTTCTTCATCACTCTGAATATTCATGCCTGGTTGAATTTCATCGCCACGGTATATATCTAATGCAGATTGCTGAAGTACTTCACGGGTTAGGCGAATCGTATCGCGCCAGTCTTGTTTGTCTTGTTCGGTTGAAATGTAGTTGAACAAGATGCGAGGTTTCGCAGTAGGATCTGCTGATTCAATCCACAGTTTTCCGCGGCTTTCTGGTTTATTTGGTCCAACGTGAACTTGGAAGCCGTGACCTTCAAATGCCGCTTGACCATCGTAACGCATGGCCGCTGGTAAGAAATGGTATTGAATATTTGGCGATTTCAAACCCGCACGTGAACGAATGAAACCGCAAGATTCGAAATGATTGGTCGCACCCAAGCCACTTTTGAACAAGATCCAACGGGTACCAATAAGCCCTTTGTTGATCAAACCCAATTTGCCGTTTAGGGTGACAGGTGTTTTACACTTATATTGGAAATACACTTCCAAGTGATCTTGTAAGTTTTCACCCACTCCTGGCAATTCATGAATGAGTGGTACGCCTGCTTTTTCTAATACGTCTTTTGGTCCAATACCAGACAGTTGTAATAACTGTGGCGAACCAACAGAACCCGCTGAAAGAATGACTTCTTTGCTGGCGTTTACTTGGCTTGTTTGACCATTTTTACTCAATTCAATGCCAACGGCTTTTTTGCCATCAAAAAGGACTTTGTGGCTAAGAACACCTGTTTTTAAAGTCAGATTTGAACGCGTCATCGCACGACGTAAATAGGCATTAGACGTAGACGCGCGAACGCCATTTTTTACCGTCATGTGCATTGGTCCAAAGCCTTCTTGGCGATGGCCGTTGTAATCTGCTGTTTCGCCGTAACCCGCTTGATTACCTGCATCAATAAAAGCTTGATACAGAGGGTTGTACGTCATGTCGTTACCATTATTGGTCGACAATGGGCCTTCACCACCGCGATACAAATCTGTACCACCTTTCCAAGATTCTGCTTTTTTGAAATAAGGTAGACAGGTTTGGTAATTCCAACCTTTGGCGCCGTTTTCTTCCCATTGGTCAAAGTCGCACGCGTGACCACGAACATATACCATGCCGTTGATAGAAGATGAGCCGCCTAACACTTTACCGCGTGGACAATGCATTTCGCGGTTGTCTAATCCTGGTTCTTTGTCAGAATGGAACTGCCAAGCGTATTTTTCTGTATTCATTGGATAAGACAAGGCGGTTGGCATTTGGATAAAAATACTTTTATCTGAGCCGCCCATTTCGAGTAGAAGAACCTTGTTCTCGCCACTTTCTGTCAGTCGATCGGCTAACACACAACCTGCGGAGCCAGCACCAACGATGATGTAATCGTATATTTCGTTTGCCATAATGCTTTCCGTTTAATAAGGGTTTTGGATGTCGTTAAGATCGACAAATACGCTCTTAGTTTGTGTGTAGTGATATAAAGTGTCGATGCCATTTTCACGGCCAATACCAGACTCTTTGTAACCACCAACAGGCATTTCTGCAGGGGAAGAGCCCCAAGCATTAATCCAGCAAATACCCGCCTGCATTTGGTTGATAACGCGATGTGCACGAGCAAAGTCTTTTGTGAAAACGCCAGCCGCTAAGCCAAATTTAGTCGCGTTTGCACGTTTAATGACTTCATCTTCATCGGTAAAACTCAATACTGACATTACAGGGCCGAAAATTTCCTCTTGTACCTGTGGCATGTCATCGGTGCAATTTGTGAAAACCGTTGGAGCAACAAACGCCCCTTTGTCTAAACCGTTTTCTGTGACTTGATAACCGCCACAAAGCAAAGTTGCGCCTGCGTCTTTTGCTGCTTGAATATAACCTAATACCTTGCTCATATGATCTTTGGAAATCAAAGCGCCAACTTGTGTATTCATGTCCATCGGGTCGCCAATAATCATGGCTTCAGTACGTGTTTTTAATTCTTTTGTGAAAGCATCCATCATATCTGCGTGAACAAATACACGCGTGCCATTTGTACAAACTTCTCCTTGAGTGTAGAAGTTAGCCAGCATGGCTGCAGAAACAGCTTGGTCAACTGGCATGTCAGGGAAGATGATCATTGGCGACTTACCACCAAGTTCCATAGTCACATCTTTTAAAGACTGAGCGGAAGCGGCCATGACTTTTTTACCTGTTCCTACTTCACCAGTGAAAGAAACTTTATCAATTTCTGGGTGCGCGGTAATCATTTGCCCCGTACGACCATCACCTTGAATGACATTGAAAACACCATCTGGCAAACCTGCTTGAGTGTAAATTTCAGCCAGTTTAAGTGCGGTTAATGGCGTTTCTTCAGACGGTTTGAAAATCATCGCGTTACCTGCAGCAAGTGCCGGGCCTGATTTCCACATGGCGATTTGAATAGGGTAGTTCCATGCGCCGATGCCAGCACAGATACCGAGTGGTTCGCGGCGAGTATAGAAGAAGTTGCCGTTGCCAAGGTCTTGGTATTCACCTTGAATTTTGTCTGCAAGGCCTGCGTAATATTCAATGACATCAGCACCGGTCTCTATGTCTACGCAAATGGCTTCTTGTAGAGGTTTACCTGTGTCTAATACTTCTAGGCGAGCCAGTTCTTCGTTGTTTTCACGAAGTAGCTCTGCCGCTTTTTTAAGAATACGGCCACGTTCTACTGCTGTCATAGCAGCCCAAACTTGTTGACCTTTTTTTGCGGATTCAATGGCAGCATCGAGTTCAGCTTGGCCTGCGTGCTCAACGGTTGCAATCACTTCCCCTGTTGCAGGGTTAATGGTTTCAAAGTGTTCTCCGCTGGTGGATGCATGGTAGCGGCCGTGAATGTATTGCTGCTGATGTGCCATGGTAAACCTCTTTAATTCGTTTGTTTTACGATGCTCTTTGTTGAACAATCGACATGTATCAATTACTTGGTTTTTTATTAAACGAGCGTTTAATAAAGCGTCAATTGTACACATTTTTGGCTAGTAATGTCAGGGGGACTTGGAAGTAAGGTGTTAAGAAAAGAGGAAGACGGAAATGGTTTACGGCCAAAAGATCAAGGCTGGCGGCTCTCATTAATACGATAACGGAATGATTGATGAGAGCCGCCGTAGAACGTTGTGGGCACTATTTAACAATACTGGCTGCAATTAACTTAGTAGGTTGTTTCCTCGGTAGCGCTTATTTTTTGCTTCTTTAATGGTTTCCAAATCGACAAGAACTAATCCATCTACGCAATAGCCAAAGTCAGCATCGACACCAAAGTCTAAAAAACGGACGCCACCAGGTTCACATAGCTCACTGTATTGTTTAAATAATGTTGGAACGCTTGCGCCAAAGTGGCTCAATTGCTCTTTCAATACTTTAAAATCTTCGTCGTAATTATTACCGCAGAAAAGATCTGAAATGATCTTGGTATGTTCTGGATTCACTTGATATGGAGTGAAGGAACTAGCAAGATGTTCAGCGTCTGAAAAATACAACTTGTAGAAAGACACAATAAAGTCTTTTGCTACTTGAGGGTAACTGTTACTAAGACTAACTGGGCCAAACATATAGCGTATTTCTGGGTGGCGATCTAAGTAAGCACCAATGCCATACCATAAATAATCTAAGCTGCGTTTTCCCCAATATTTAGGTTGAATAAAACTGCGACCCAACTCAATGCCTTGTTCGAAATATGGCTCCATGTCACAGGAGTATTGAAACAGTTCAGCGCTGTAAATTTTGTTTGGTGTGTCTTCCTTCATATAGCGAGCGACTTCACCGATACGATACGCGCCAACAATTTCTAATTCGTCTTCATCCCACAAAATTAAATGGCGGTAATGTTGGTCAAATTTATCCAAATCAGAACGCTCACCAGTTCCTTCGCCTACTTTACGAAAGGCAATTTCACGTAAGCGGCCAATCTCTTTTATGGTGATGGAGGTTGGGTCGTAGTCAAATAGATAAATCTGTTTGTTGTCTTTTGTGCTGCCAAGGTGCTGAGCTTGCTTGAGCTCGTTTTTAATTAATTGTCTGTTTTGCGGGTGTTCAACGGTTTTCTCTGTTTTTAAGAGCGGTTTTTTACCTTTTGCAATGCGATATAGATGACGTTTTACCAGTTTATTTTTCTCTTTATCACTCAATGGTAGTTTTGCTAATTCTTGGATAGGAATGGCTTGTCCGACTTGCATGGGAATTTTTCGGTTCTTCTGGCGAAACATTTCATTAGCAAGCTGTATCGTTGAAAGAGGTCGGTATAAAAGAGAGCTGGTATAAAACAACATCGAGTTGCGGCCACCAATATGCACAGGTAACAATGGACTATTTGTCTTTTGCGCTATTTTTAAATAATTCTGATTCCATTGCTGATCTTTGACGCCACTGGGCGACATTCTAGACACTTCTCCTGCAGGAAAAATAATTACTGCTTCTTCATTGTGTAAGCAGCTCATAATGGCTTTGAGCTGTTGTCGTCCCGTTTTACCGCCTAGATTATCAACCGGAAGGACAAGATTCTTGAGCCCATCAAAGCCCATCAGTAAATCATTGGCAACAATTTTTACATCAGGTCGGATTTCGCCAATGAGACGAAGTAATGCTAAACCATCTAGAGCACCGAGAGGGTGATTTGCTATGATCATCGTACGGCCGTTGGCGGGAATGTTGCGCCTATCCACCTGGCTCACTTGATAGCTAAAGTTGAAATGATCCAGCACACGATCAATAAATTCGAAGCCGACACAGCCGTTGTTGGTTTCCAGGAATTGGTTTACTTCACTTTCGTGGAATAAGCGTTTTAGTAAGCTTAACGTAGGGCGTGTTATTAGTGGGCTTTTGTCGAAAAATTGAGGTGATTTATTGGCAATCATTTGCTCGACTTGTATCACAGTGGCGCTCCGCTCTTATAAGTTTTTAGTTATCTTATTAGTGAGAGTAGAGTGAACATGTGACAGTGTCGTGACATTTCTATGGCGAAAATATGACCTGATATGGCGTCATAAATAGTGAAAGTTTGATGATTAGAACGAGAAGAGTGAGGCTTAATCGACAGAGGAGTCTTCGTTTTCGTCGAACTTATAGAAAAAATGCCAAAAACAATACACTGTAATGCCTGCTGCAATAACTGCCCAAATAGGTTCATTAGATACCCATTCAAGAATAGACCAAGCGATGCAAAATAGGGTAACGGCAACTCGGCGCCATTTGGGAAGGAAAAATGCACGATCAGAATCAGAAAGCATTAATGTACCTGTTTAGTTAACTCTATTTTTCGCCTTTCTCTTTTAACAAGGTAAGCGCTGTAGAGTAAGTTTGCTTTGCCAACCTAGCTTCGTTTTAGTAAAAACACATAAACATAGGGTTGGCGTACAAAGAGTCATAGCATTATGCGTAAAGCTTACAACATAAGTTGTATCGTATTAAGCTTGTGCTTTTGTTTTGCTATTACCTAAAGAAATATGACGAGATCCTGTTAGTTGAGATTGTCCACTAACTCCTGAATCAATTTTATCTATCTGTCCACCGCGAGCAAGAAACTCTTGCATCTGCTTTTCAATGGATTCCGACGTTTCCGAAGCAGCTGGCTGTTTCTTCTTAGTTGCCATGATAAATAGTCCTTGTTATTTAATTGAACAAGGACTATACCAGAATTTCATAAACTTTGCTTGTTATTGGCTAACGTCTGGAATCGTGCGTCCATATTCGCTTACGACTATTCATGAACAAAGTATCCACTGCCTCTTTCCTATGCATGAGAATGCGGGTGATAACGGCGAATAATGGGATTCAATAATCTAGTAAACCAACCTGTAAATTCAATCGGTGCATCTAAGACGGTTAAGCAAATGCATTCTGCGTCTTTGGTGACGATAGGTTTATGTTTATGGCTCGCATCACGATTGATAAAATCGCCTTGGCGATAAACTCCACTTTCATCGGAAAACGCACCTTCCAATACCAATGTTATTTCATCGCCAGTATGAGTGTGCGTTGGCATATGTGCGCCTGCTTTTACTCGAGTCAGCGCAATCTGAGCGCCGCCATCTTCATTATAAAGTGTGGCGATTTTAAAAGAAGGCGATAAACGCATCCAAGTCAGATCGTCATAACTTTTGGTAATAAATTGACGTAAACTGCTAGGGATTTTGTATTCATCCCAGTGCGGTGTGTTTTTTTCTATATGTGATTGTTTAACGTGAGTTTCTACTTTCGGCTGTTTCATCAGTGTATCGAAAAAGCTGTCCTTCAAACTGCTTAACTGACGTTCTTCTACTGGCGTCTGATCAAACAGATGCGAACCGAGCATCTCAAGTTTTCTAATCTGCTGCTGGCATTCATGGCAATGTTCTAAATGTGTAGACACGCACAGGGAATGAGCCAAAGGTAATGAGCCAGCGGCGTAATCAGTTAACATTTCAATCGATGGATGGTAGTTAGTCATCGAATACTACCTCTTAACGTAAATAGTGAGTTTGTGCAAAGCAAGACGGACTCTAGACTTAATGGTGCCTAGGGGAAGAGATAGCTCTTCCGCTGCTTCCTTGTGTGTTTTGCCTTCTAAATAGACCTTTGCCAACACCTGCTTTTGGTCAGCCGGTAATTTATCTAAACCTTGTTGGATGCGTTCTTGGTCTTTTTTCTGCTGTGCGTCTTTAAATGGATCGGCATTTTCATCGACCACATTTTGCCAAAGATATTCAGGATCAATGTTGGACTGATGACGGCTATTCTTACGCAGATAATCAATACGTGCATTTCTTGCTAGGGTAAAAACCCATGTATTGAGAGAAGCCGACTCTTGTTTGTATGTGTGAGCCTTATTCCATATTCGGATCATCACTTCCTGAGCAATATCATCGGCCATCAAATTGGCACCCGGTTGCTTGGCGAGGCAAAACGCTCTTACCTTCGGAACATAGTGATCAAACAAGCGAGCTAAAGCGGCTTGGTCCCTATGCTCAGCAATCGCAAACATATCATCTATGCGCTGCTCGTCAGATTGTAATTGTGTTGCGCGCTCCATTTGTAACTCCGTAAAGAAAGGAAGGCTGTTATCACGCTTTGTTTGCGTTTAATTCATTTACGCATGAAAGATAAGTGTGGATCACTTTTTTCTATTTACCTAAATAAAAAAAGAGAATGGAAAAAATACAGCGAGATAATAGAGCCAGTACGTAAATGGCAGTACGTTAGGGTAATGATTTTTTAGTGGAGATAATTACCACATAATAAATGTGATCCGATACACAAATCCGAACGTTTAAGCAGGATAAATCAAAATGGATTGATTTCCTATTTTAAGGTAAGTGAAGCGTATGGCGGATTCTAAAATGGATGCTAATTATTTGTTAATTGAGCGTTTCAAAGCATTTTATCATGATGTTAAGCATCCGCAGTTAGATAAAATCTCTGAAATATACACAGAAAATGTTGTGTTCAAAGATCCTGTGCATGAATTACGTGGTGCGGAATCTCTTCATGCTTATCTTTCAGATATGAGTGTGAATGTACAAAGTGGTCGTTTTGAATACTTAGACCAAGTGGTTTCAGAAGATACCGCTTACATAAAATGGAATATGCACTTTAAGCATCCTAAGCTTGGTAAAGAAACCATTACAGTACGTGGTGTCAGTCAGGTGCAATTCAATGGACGCATCTATTTTCACGAAGATGTTTACGACTTAGGTCAGCTTATTTATGAGCATGTGCCTTTGTTGGGGTCTGTGGTGAGAAAATTAAAAAAACGTTTAGCGGTTTAACCTAAGGATAGCCTAATGAAGGATGCGAATCAGCGAGTTGTTTGGATAACGGGTGCCAGCTCTGGCATTGGCCTTTCACTGACTAAGCGTTATTTAGATGGTGGTTGGAAAGTATTGGCAAGTGCAAGAACACAAGGTGAACTTGCACCACTTCTTGACGCCTATGAACATTTGACCTTTGTCCCTTTTGATGTATCTGCTGGCAACCAGATAGATGCAATGAAAGAGACGCTTAGTGCCTTAACCTCACATCTAGACTGCGCTGTTTTAAATGCAGGAACGTGTGAATATTTAGATATGACCGATGAAAATCCTGATTGGAAAATGATGGATCGAGTTATGTCAGTTAACTTTTTTGGCATGGTAAATAGTGTCGATGTTTGTTTGCCATTACTAAAAAAAGCGTCTCGCCCTCATCTTGTTGGTGTGAGTTCTCAAGCGGTGCAAGCAGCCTTCACTCAAGCGGAAGCCTATGGAGCCAGTAAGGCAGCAACGCGATATTTCTTATCCTCTCTTAGAATGGACCTAAAACAATTTAATATTGATGTTACTTGTTTGCTGCCAGGTTTTGTCGATACGCCTCTCACGCAAAAAAATACCTTCTCTATGCCTTTTCTAATGTCTGCAGATGACGCTGCAAAACGTATGCATACCGCATTGGAATCTCGACCATACGAATTCGCTTTTCCGAAACGGCTGTCTGCCATGCTTTGGATTGGACGTCATTTTCCTAAATTATGGTTGTCTATGCTGGCACCGAAAACCGACAATCAAAAATAGACAGTCAAGGAGAAAGTAAGTGAAAATAGCCATTATAGGATCAGGGATTTCAGGGTTAACCAGCGCATATCTTTTGCAGCGAACACACGAGGTTACCGTATTTGAATCAGCTCAGCGTATTGGTGGTCATACCGCAACAGTAGAAGTGCAAGAAGAAGGCCGTACCAGAGCCATTGATACCGGATTTATTGTCTTTAATGACTGGACCTACCCTAACTTTATTCGACTGATGGACGAGATTGGTGTTTCTTCTCGCGCGACAGAAATGAGCTTTAGTGTGAGTTGTCAGCGTACAGGATTGGAATATGGTGGAAACAACCTAAATACTTTGTTTGCTCAACGTCGTAACCTTTTCAATTTCCCTTTCCTTGGTATGTTGAAGGATATTCTTCGCTTTAATAAAGAAGCCATCCAAGACTTAGAGGGTGGTGAGTTAAGGGAAGGCGTTACATTAGGCGAATACCTCAAAGAGAAAGGTTACGAGAAACGCTTTGCGAGTCATTATTTGATTCCAATGGGCAGTGCTATCTGGTCATCTACGCTCGATGAAATGATGGAATTCCCCTTGGTATTTTTTGTTCGTTTTTTCAAGAATCATGGTTTATTAAGTGTGAGTGATCGTCCACAGTGGCGAGTTATCGAAGGAGGTTCTTCTGCGTATTTACAGCCTTTAGTTGCGAGCTTTAATGACGACATTCGTTTAGGTGTTCAGATCAAACAAGTGCAACGCTCGGCTGATAGTGTGGTTATTCAATTAGAAGATGGCACCGAAGAAATATTCGATCAAGTGGTTTTTGCCTGCCACAGTGACCAAGCATTATCATTGCTTGCTGATTCAAGCCAAGACGAAAAAGACATATTGTCCGCTCTTCCCTATCGAAACAACGATGTAGTTTTACACACAGACACGAGTTTGCTGCCAAAGGCCACATTAGCTTGGTCGAGTTGGAATTATCATCTTGGCGCAGACCAAAATAAGCCCGCAACTCTCAGTTACAACATGAATATCCTGCAACATTTTTCAAGTGATACAACCTATGTTGTGACGCTGAATCAGACCGACATGATTGCGCCAGATAAAATTATTGGTCGCTTTAAATACGCGCATCCTACTTTCACGCTAGAAGGCATCAAGGCTCAAGATCGTTGGTCAGAAATCAATGGTGTGAATAACACTTGGTTTTGTGGTGCCTATTGGCGCAATGGTTTCCATGAAGATGGTTGTTGGAGCGGCGTTCGAGTGGCGAATGGATTGGGTGTGACATGGTGAGCCCATCCGCTGGCATGATGACAGAAAACGGTGCAATGAAACACAGTGCTATTTATCAAGGTACAGTGCGACACCGTCGTTTTTCGCCTCGATCCCATTCGTTTAAGTATCGCATTTTTATGATGTATTTTGACTTAGATGAACTAGACACAGCCTTAACGTTAAGTTCTTGGTGGTCAAAGAAGCTTTGGTCTTTAGCGCGATTTTCTCGCAAAGACTATTTTGGCGATGCTTCTATATCGATCAAAGCAGCGGTTCTTGATGAAGTAAATAAACGCCTAGGTTTAGCGCTTTCTGGCCCAGTTCGTATGCTAACGAACTGTCGTTATTTTGGTTTTATTATTAATCCTATCACCATCTATTACTGCTTTGATGAAAACGCGCAATTACAAGCTATGTTGCTTGAAGTAACGAATACGCCTTGGGGTGAGAAAATTGCCTACGTTTTGAAATGTGATCCAAATCAGCAGACGCAACGTATTAAATTTAATAAGGAAATGCATGTGTCGCCGTTTCACCCAATGGATCATTTTTATGAATGGCATAGCAATATTCCAGCTAAGAAGTTAGCGGTTCATATGCAGAATAAAGAACTGCTTGGTGAACAACGTGTGTTTGACGCCACGTTATCTTTGGCACGTATACCAATGACATCTTCATCAATGGCCAGAGTGATTTTTAGCTATCCGGTGATGACGATGCAAGTGGCGTTTGGTATTTACTGGCAAGCATTAAAATTGTGGGCAAAAAAAGTACCTTTTTATTCACACCCTAGTCATTAATCGTTTACTAAAAACGAGTTAACTCATTAAGGAGATTAAAAATTATGAACTCCGTAAGCATGGATAATCAAAAAGTGAGAAAAAACAACACAGCGACATGGTTCGATAGTTTAGCCCGTAAAATGGTTTTTGCTATGTTAGAACGGTTAGAGGTCGGACATTTAACGCTAGAAGAAAATGGCAACATCTACTTATTTGGTGAAGAAAAAGAGAGTGCGCAATACATCGCGCATGTTCACATACACAACATAAATGCCTATCGAGATATTTTCTTAAACAGCAGTATTGGTGCTGGCGAAGCTTATATGAAAGGCTGGTGGACATCGCCTGATGTCGTCGCTGTTATTCGATTGATGGTCGCGAACTTAAATTTGATTAATCAAATGGACGCTAAACGTCCTATTTGGAGCCGTATTGGTGCCAAAATAATACATCGTATGAATGCCAATACTAAGAAGGGATCGAAAGATAACATCTCTGCGCATTATGATCTTGGTAATGATTTTTTCTCCTTGTTTCTTGATCCAACCATGATGTATTCCTCTGCGATTTATCCTCAAAAAGAAGCCTCATTAGAACAAGCTTCTGTTCATAAATTGGATCGTATTTGTCAGAAATTACAGTTAAGTAAAAATGATCATCTTCTAGAAATTGGTACAGGTTGGGGCGGCATGGCGATTCATGCGGCAAAATATTATGGCTGCCAAGTCACAACAACGACTATTTCTAAAGAACAATATGAATTTGCCAAAGAGCGAGTAAAAGCGGAAGGCTTAGAAGATAAAATTACCTTGCTACTTGAAGACTATCGCGACTTAGAAGGCCAATATGACAAGCTTGTTTCGATCGAAATGATTGAGGCCGTTGGTCACAAATACTATGACAGTTATTTTTCTAAATGCAGTGACTTATTAAAGTCTCATGGCGTGATGGTGATTCAGGCGATTACCATTGCTGATCAACGTTATGACTATGCACGTCGTTCTGTTGATTTCATTCAACGTTATATTTTCCCTGGCGGCTGCCTGCCCTCTAACCAAGTCATCGCTCATAAAATTGCGTCTAAAACAGACATGCAAATTGTCGGCTTAGAAGACATTACTGAGCATTATGCTAAAACGCTTGCTGACTGGCGCACACGTTTCCATGCCGCCCGTCACCATGTCATGGATATGGGGTTTGATGATGTTTTCTGTCGTATGTGGGATTTTTACCTAGCCTATTGCGAAGGAGGCTTTAAAGAACGAGCAATCAGCACTGGGCAGTTTGTGTTTGCAAAACCTGAGCATCGTTTGTCTATCGAGCAACCTGTTTCGACTGAACGAACATAAGCTGGCTGACAATATGAAGCGCTTCCTCAATGCCATTTTGTTTCAAATCGTTTGGTTTGTGTGTTTACTTGCTGGCAGTGGCTGGGGACTTGCTGTCACCGTATTGTATTTGTTTTTACATGACCGCTATTTTATGACGACAGGTCGAGAATGGCGGTTGTTGCTTGTATTTGTTGTGTTTGGAATAGTCATTGATGGCACTTTATTTCAGTTAGGCGTCTTTTCAAACGGGGATGAAAATGGTCTTGTCGCCATACCACCTGTGTGGTTGCTGTGTCTTTGGGTAAGTACAGGAACCTTGTTTGTTCATAGCTTGGCGTTTCTACGTTCTCGATATTTTTTGAGTGCATTAATCGGCATGATTGGACCAACCATGAGTTATTTTGCAGGCGCCAAACTCGCTGGCATTACGTTAGCTGAACCTATTTTAATGTCTTTGTTCGTCGTTTCCGCTATTTGGGCCATAGTGCTCCCATTTGGTTTTTGGCTCAGTGAGAAATGGGGTTTGTTTGATGATCAAGAGCTAAAGATCAAGTAATGAAGGTTGGAAGTAAAAAATCAAATGCTATAAGGGAGATTATTAAATGGTTTATTTGATCGATTTAAAACAAAAAATTACAGCCGGGGTGGCTATTTTTATCTTGTCATCTGGCTCTATTAGCCAAGTTCAGGCAGAAGACAGCAATACAATAGGCAGCAATATTGTAGGCAGTGCCTATAGCTTAAAAACAGGGTCTTTGTTGTATCGAGAAACTTATAAAGAAATCAGCGATGTTCTTCATGAAGTAGAGTATGCAGAACCTGATGGAAACGTCTTTGGGCGTAAAACCATTGATTTCTCTCAGTCACGGGTCGCACCAAGTTTTACTCAGATAAATGAACGTAATGGCGAAGATATTCAAGTTACACAAGAAGGTGGTGATTTCGTTGTCAGTTACAAAGGAAACACGGCATTTAAACAAAAAACAGAACGTTTGAAAGTCGATGCAGGCATGGTTATTGATGCAGGCTTTGATGGTTTCATTAAACAATATTGGTCTGTATTGGAGTCGGGTAAGAAACTTGATGTTGATTATTTAGTGCCAAGCGAACAAGACACATTTGGTTTTCGTGTTAGTCGCACCGCTTGTATTGACGGAACAAAAAATGATGCGATGTGCTTTTCCTTATCACCTATTTCTTGGGTTGTGAAACTGGCGGTAGATCCAATCGTTGTTGCTTACGATACAGTAGAAAAAAAACTTCTACGTTTTACGGGACGAGGCAATATAGCTAACACTAAAGGTAAGTATGAAAGTGTAGACATTCAGTATCGTTACTTTTAGGCATTTTGGTTTTTCGATTCTTTTAAAGTAATGCAATTCAAAACGGCTTAATTCAAAGGAGAAGTATGAATAATGTATGGCAAGTAACAAAAATCAACGTGCTGGCTTTAATGTGTTTATTAATGCTTTCTGCCTGTTCAACGTCAGATGTGTCTTTATATGCTAAAAATGAACCGAGGTTTGAACTGCAAGAGTTTTTCTCTGGCTCATTAACCGCCCATGGCATTCTTAAAAATCGAAGTGGTGAAGTGATTCGCTACTTTAATGCCACGTTAGAAGGCAGTTGGGAAAACGGAATCGGGACACTTGCGGAAGAATTTCTATTTGATGATGGTGAAATCCAGAATCGAACTTGGACCATGACGCCAGATGAAAATAGACAATACATTGCAACGGCAAATGATGTTATTGGTTTTGGTGAAGTAAAAGTATCAGGCAATGCTTTGTTTATGAATTATGTTTTGCAAGTTCCTTACAACGGTGATTTATTGGAAGTGAACGTAGATGATCGGATGTATATGGTAAAGGAAGGCGTTGTAATGAATGAATCTGTAATGACGAAATTTGGTTTCGAAGTCGGCTATTTGTCTATTGTCATTCAAAAAATAGATTCTGGATTTTAATGCCGAGCTAAGAAATGTTTTAACCGTCAAATATAATGAGGACGAATACGCTTTATAAAATATGGCATCTATTCTTACGTTACTTAAAAAGACTGCCTTTACGGCGGTCTTTTTTTATTGGTAAAAAAACCGTAGTGTGTAATTATTGTACTAGTTTAGTATTTTTATTTATAGGGTAATGGTTGAAACATTAGCAGTATTCATAAGGCATTTTATGTTTGTAAAAAATATAGCATTCACACCGTTTAAAAAGAGTGTGTTTTATTACGGTATTTTTTCATTACTTTTAAGTGTGCTTGTTTTTTCTTCTGGACTTTATTTTCATCTATTAAAAGATCTATATGGAAAATCTGAGACAGCAGAACAAATCTTAATTCATCAAATGGATAATATTTTTAAAAGTCTCAAACAAACTGTTGATGAGGCATCTTTATCTTGTAACAAGGAAGATGTGAAGAAGTTACGTCACAGAACTTTTTACTCTCCTATTTTTAAAGAATTTGGCCTTTTTAATGATAACTTCCAAATCTATTGTACGAATTTCGGGCCTAAAGAATTTACTATTTTCGCTACAATTAAAGACCGAATAAAACAAAGTAAAGATAAAAAAACCGTATCTTTAGTTGAATCCCATACGCTTGGCGAACAAACTTTTTTGGCTTTTTATCTTGGTGAAAATGGTATTGGAGTCAATGGATTAGCACCTCCCAGAAGTTTATCAATTAATCTTGATCACCTTTTATTACCCGATTATCCTTATGAGTTAATGATAGGTAAAAGATCATTAGTATCAAATGACTTTAGCGTGAAGGGAAAAATATTAGATAAAAAAGTAGTCTCTCTTGATCATTGGTCTATGAGGTTAGATGTCTATTTACCTTTAAACGTTTACTTTAATAAAGCCATGGCTTTATTACCGTTTGTCGTTACGTTATGGGTTGTACTTTGGGCTGTCTTTTATTTACTTCACAGTTGTTGTTTATATTACTGCCGTTCTTTACCTAGAGGGCTAAGAAAAGCGATAAAAAACAACGGTATGGAGGTTTATTACCAACCAATTGTTTCGCTGGTGGATAATAAGGTTCATGCTATAGAAGCTTTAATTCGATGGCGATCGCCTCACCATGGTCAAGTGTCAGCGCTGTCTACCGTTGAACTTTCAGGACGTTTAAATCTCCTCAGTGAGCTTACTTGGATGGTGGTTCGTAACGTTGGGAAGTTTTATCGAGAAAACTCAAAATCGCTTAATAATATTACGACGGCCGTTAATGTTGATCGATATTGTTTATTAAATGACGGTTTTATTGCGATGCTCGTGAAAATTCTTGAAGAGTATCCAGAGTTAAAAGAGCGCTTGTGCCTAGAAGTAACAGAGACTAGCGCATTAACGGAAACAGAATTATCTTTAATGGTGAGTCGTTTTGAACATATAAAAGCATTGGGTGTTCGTCTTTCTGTGGATGATTTTGGCACAGGTTACTCAGGGCTGGATTTTCTGCGACGTTTCTCATACGACACACTTAAGCTCGACCGCGTTTTTATTGCTAACTTGAAAGACGATCAATGTACTCAAAAAATATTAACGTCTATTACTAAACTGGCAAAAGAGCTCAATATGAAAATCGTTGCTGAAGGTGTGGAAGACAAAGAGCAGCTAGACGCCGTGAAAGCCTTAGGTATAGACAGTGTGCAAGGTTATTATTTCTGTGCACCACTTCCTCCAGAACAAGTTCTCACTTGGATTGAAGATAATGATGCTAAATAAATAGAGGCCAGCACGAGAGTGTATTTTTAAGATTACATTCTGAAGATTGTATTCCTAGCTGGCTTCTCTTACCCTTTACCGTCTTATTTTCCCTCTTCAAGGTTTTCTACTCCATGGCGACATTGGTTTTTCGATTAAAATACGTACCTGATGAAGAAGCAGATGACATTCGTCAATTACTAAACGATAACGATATTCCCTTCTATGAAACCAGCGCTGGGCGTTGGCAAGTGTCGATGGCGGGTTTATGGGTCAAAGACAAGGCGCAAGCTTTACAGGCTCGGACCTTAATCAAAGCGGATCAAATAGAACGAGCGAGAGACATGGTTCCGCCGTCATTTGGACAGTGGATATTAGGCTATTTACAGCATGCTCGTCAGAATCCAGTCGAAGCACTTTTCACTTTATTTGCTGTTGCGCTTATTCTTGGGATTTCTATCGGACCCTTTATGATGTGGTTCTAAGGCTTATTTAGTCCACGCAAGGGAATTCAGTTATACTCGCGTTTCAGTTTCAAGCAACGGCATCACAGTGGTTTTAAAAAATAAGAACACGAAAAGTAAACGGACAAATAAACTAGAGCTTCACTCTCGTAACCCGCATCGTGCGCGTTATGATTTTGCCTTGCTGGCGGATTCTTGCCCTGAGCTAACTGCTTTTATTCAGTTGAATCAGTACGGTAATGAATCAGTTGATTTTTCCAATCCAGAAGCGGTTAAAACTTTAAACCGTGCCTTGCTTAGCCATTTTTATGGCGTTTCTTTCTGGGATATTCCCCCTGGTTATCTTTGTCCTCCTATTCCTGGGCGAGCCGACTACATCCATTATTTGGCTGATTTATTAGCGACTTCTAATCAAGGTGTTATTCCTCGAGGAAAAAGTATAAATGTATTGGATGTTGGAGTGGGGGCAAACTGTGTTTATCCAATTATTGGTCATCAAGAATATGGCTGGCAGTTTGTTGGCTCCGATGTAAATCCTATCGCTGTGGCAACGTGTGAAACCATTATTAAGTCGAATGCCTGCTTAAAAGGTGTGATTTCTGCTCGCTTGCAATCACAACCAACCAAAGTATTCGAAGGCGTTTGGAAAGACAACGAGCGCTTTGATGTGACCTTGTGTAATCCTCCTTTTCATGCAAGCGAATCCGCTATGAATGATGAGTCACAGCGTAAATGGCGTGGTGTAAAAGGTAAATTAAGTAGCAATGCTAAACCTGTTTTGAACTTTGGCGGGACAGCGCCAGAATTATGGTGTGATGGTGGCGAAGCTGGCTTTATCGCGCGAATGATCAAAGAAAGCGTTCAATATGGTGATCGTTGTTTTTGGTTTACGTCTTTGGTTGCCCGTCAGGGGAATTTAGAGGCAATATATCGCACATTAAAGCAAGCGGGTGCTCGCCAAGTAAAAACCATAGAGATGGCTCAAGGGCAGAAAATAAGCCGGTTTGTTGCTTGGAGCTTCCTCGAAGATAGTCAGGCTGATTATTGGAGAGATAACTACTGGCAAAATTAAGGGACTTTATTCGTCATTTAATTTAGGCTAAGAATTAGCATTCTGCGTTATGGGCATGTTTTTCTAACTTAATTATCTATGTTGTTAAGTTTTTAGATTGTTTTTTGTAGAGATTTTAGCATGTTGAAAAGCTTTCAAGCACGACTGATAGTATTGCTCTTAGTGTTATTAGCCTTGGTTCAGTTAGGGACCGCCGTCGCTGTTTTATCTTCATTAAAAAAAGACAATTATGCTCAAGGTGTGGATGCCATTGATGTATCACGAAAAGTCTTTGACCTTTTCTTAGAATCTCGGGCCGAGCAGCTTACTCAAAATGTTGAAATTCTGGCGTCAGACTTTGTTTTCAAGACCGCTCTTGTAACCCATGAAATGGGCATGGTCGAGACGGCGTTGCAGAATCAAGGCGATCGGATTGATGCGGATATTTCTCTTTTAGTCTCTCCAAGTGGAGATATCATTTCAACGACTCAAGAATTACCTTTCATTTCTCAAATATCTGAATTAGTTGTCACCGAAGGGCAGTCGGGAAACGCATCAATTAGTACCATGATGGCGCTTGAAGACGGTGCTTATCAGCTTGTTTTTGTTCCAGTAAAAGCACCGAATTTAGTTGCATGGGTTGGTATGGCTTTTTCTCTAAACCAAGCGTTAGCGGAACAAATTAAAAATGTTACTGGTTTAGATATCAGTTTTGTTTATGAAAATACGAATATGCGTATATTTTCCGGTGGATCAACGCTTATACCTACTGAAAAAGCGATTTTTTTAGAAGAGGTTGGTCGATTGGAAAACCTACTTTCCCCTGCTTTTTCTAATGATAATAAATACCTTTCATTGAGCGTTGATTTAGGCATACCCAATCAATGGGGAGTGATTCATTTGCCCTATGGACCATGGTTAGAAGCTTATAATAATACTCGTAATCAACTCTTAATAATTTTTTCAATCGCTTTGGTAGTTGCTTTAGCCATCGCTGTGGCTTTTGCGCGAAATATGACGCGACCTATTAATCGACTAGTGGAATACGCCAATCAGATTGGGTCAGGTGAAGAGAAAGTAAAGGCTCCTGCTTTGAACGGTGAATTTTGTACTTTATCAAGTACGATGGAAACCATGCAAAACTCCATTAAAAGCCGCGAAGAAGAGCTGACTTACCAGTCTTCCCATGATGCGTTGACTGGTTTGTTTAACCGAAATGCTATCGAATCACACCTGATGGGCAGTCTACCTAAAAAACAAGGTAGTTTAGTATTGCTCAATATTCGTCACTTTAAGAATATTAATAATATGCTTGGGACAGATGTAGGAACTCTACTTCTATCTAAAGTGGCTGATAGATTAAGAGCTTGGGATCAAAACATAGAAATGTTGGCTCGGTTAGGAGATGACAAATTTTTATTAATAACCAAACAAAATATTTCTTATGAAAACTGTCTTGAATTGAATAGTTTGTTTAGTACAGAATTTGAGACGGAAGCCTTCTTTGGTGCTAGATCTTGTATGCGCTTAGAGGTCAGTATTGCTGTGCTGCACTTTGAACATGCAACAGATAATGTTCAAAGTGCCATGAGACGTCTAGAAATTATTTCCGACAAGGCCAGAGCAGAAAGTAATTTATGTGTTTTCTATGAGCAAGGTCAAGACGAAGACCACCAACGTCAACTTGTCATTATTCGTGACTTGCCTATTGCCTTGGAAACGAATCAGTTGTTTGTGGTTTATCAACCGAAAGTAGGCGTAGCGGACAATGATTGCCAAGAAGCAGAAGCACTAATACGTTGGGTGCATCCTGAATTGGGCTTTATTCCACCAGATGAATTTATTGTTTTGCTCGAACACGCTGGAAGTATTCAAGAGCTGACCAAGTGGGTATTAAACACAGTATTATCTCAGCTTAGTGAATGGTGGACACAAGGACATAAGATTCGAGTGGCGGTAAACCTTTCCGCTCATGATTTGACGGATGAGTCTTTGCCTAACATGGTTGAGCGAGCTTTGCGTGAGAATAATCTACCCAATCAAGCATTGGCATTAGAAGTTACTGAAAGCGCGGTTATGAAGGATAGAGAGAAGGTCATTCGTGTATTGAAGGACTTACAGGCGATGGGAATTCATTTAGCGATTGATGACTTTGGTACAGGACAATCGTCATTAGCCTATTTACGCCAATTACCTGTTAATGAAGTAAAAATAGATCGTGCTTTCATTCAGCACATAGAAACCAACAAATGTGACGAGTTTATTGCGAAAGCATCTATTAATTTATCCCATGCATTAGGCTTTAAAGTAACCGCAGAAGGGGCTGAGAACCTAGAAGGCGTTGAACTACTGAAACAGCATGGCTGTGATAAAATACAGGGCTATTTTTTCTCTAAACCCTTGGTTGCTGATGAGTTCTTTCATTGGCGTGAAGGCTTTCATAAAACCTAATTGAATCTATGCGCTGTATTGTCTAGGTGTGTCTACTATGTTGTTTTTAATACGAATTTTATTGCTTTTCTGCTTAATTATTGCCGTTACTTTGTTCGGTATTCTTTTTTGTCTGTTTACTTTTGGTTCTAACAATCGGGTTTACCACCTTGGCCAAGTCTTTGCCAAAGTGGCGCCACTTTTTGGCTTATCGGTTGAAGCACGCGTTACTTCGTTATCGCAAGATTCACCTCAAGCTGTTTATATTGCGAATCATCAAAATAATTTCGACTTATTCACACTGGCTGCTATTTTTCCGAAAAGCGTTGTTACTGTGGGTAAGTCTAGTTTGTTGTGGATTCCTTTCTTCGGTGTGCTCTATTGGGTAAGCGGCAATATATTAATTAATCGCGATAATCGAAAAAAAGCGATAAAGACGATTGACCAAGTGGTGTCCAGTATGAAGAAGACTGGGCTTTCTATTTGGATGTTTCCCGAAGGAACTCGTAGCCGTGGACGAGGTATGTTGCCGTTCAAACGAGGTGCTTTCCATGCGGCTATTCAGGCCGGTGTGCCTATTGTTCCTGTTATCTGCAGCAGTACCCACGGACAAGTAAATTTGAATCGTTTACATAATGGTAAAGTCATCGTAGAAATGCTCGATCCAATCGATACGACAGGCTTGAGCGAAACAGATGTTGTTCATCTTATCGAAACTTGTGAGAAAGTAATGCGTAAAACTCAAGCACGTTTGGATCAAGAGCTTTCCCAGAAATAGCCTTTAGTTTCTGAGAGCAAGAGACGTTTCCAGGATTTTTTGCAACCCTAATTTAACCGGATGGGAGTCGGATAAAGTTTTCGTTTCCCATTCTGGATGTTGTTGTGCCTGTTTCCAGAAAGGTTTTATTTGTTCAATGATCTCGTTATGTTTGGAAGGTGTGACAAGCTGAAAAGCTTGCTGTGAAGCGTGTCCTCGTTGATGTAAATGCTGAATGGCGGTTAAGCCTCGTAAACACAAGAGTGTCGATGTTGCCGTGTCTAGACATAAGTAATGATGGTTAGTCAGTTTACTTTTTAAGGTATCTTTATAGTGTTGTCCGGTTTTCCATGTTGCGCCTAAAAGTGCCCCAATAGTGGTTGCTGTTCCTAACGTTAAACCCGCTGATATGACGTCAATTCCTGCTCCAATTGCAGCGCCCTTTAATGCACTTGTTCCTGTTTCAATCCCCCATTCTTTTAGCGTTTCAGTATCAAAAATATCTTGTTGCCATTGGTTGTTGTTGATGGGCAATGGAGAGGCAGTTAAGTCTTCTTTTTGAAATTCATAAAGGTGCAGTAATTCGGCTATATGGCTTTGTTCCATTTGACGTATTTTGTCTTCAAATAAATGAGCTTCTGTTTGGTTTGGCGGATATTGAGTGCATTCAAAACGAGAGCTGGCGGTTTTGATAAGGAGTTCAGCCAGTTGGTTGGTTGCCATGGTTAGGCGTAGTTGAGCAGCGACTTCGCGGGATTCAATTAATTGGTTAATGGTGTCGTAATACTCTGGCATTAAACTCTGTATGCTTTGATACAAACGCTTTTCATCTTCAAAATAAAACGCCACAGAGTCGTATTTTACCACCGCATGTAAGTGTCGTTCTGCTAATACATCTCGCCACGCTTTTAAATGGTCGCTTGGTTCAGCGCTGAAATTTAATATTGGGATAATAGGTTTTTTAGCGCTGGCGAGTAATGCCAGTTCGTCTAAAAATTTACCGAGAGGTGCTTGTCGTATATCAATCACATAGAGAATGATGTCGGTATTGGTTAGCTGTTTAATTATTTTGGCTTCTTGCTCAAACTCATTCTGTGCAAAGTGGCTGTCACAAAAAGGCTGTATCCACTGAGAACCTTGTAACGAGCGAAACTCGTTAGAATGACGAACCTCCCATAAGCCGGTTGAATCTTCAAACCCTGGTGTGTCGGTGAGCATAACAACAGTTTGCTGACCAATGTTGACCTCGACACTTTCTACATGACGAGTGATTCCCGCTCTATCGTTAATTTCGCCAAAATCGTGCCTGCGTAACAAAGTACGAATCAGTGACGTTTTACCTGTATTGGCGTGACCAACGACAAGAAGAGAAATTGGCACGGGTTAATCCTTTTTTATGATTCGGGTAAAGGGTAGTTGAGTTTCTTTTGCAAGGCGTTGCCAGTCTTCAATAAAGTTAGCCTTGTCATCGTCAGATATCGCCATACATGGAGAAGAATAAGAGGCGCTTACTTGAGTGAAAAATCGTCTGCTGCCACGATCTGGGCTTTGTGTCGCATCCACTAAAATATATACAGGTGTTGAATTCGCCTCACTTAAAAATCGTGCTTGCTCTTCTCGACTGTTTAATAAACATAAGGCGCTTGCTGTACACAAGTAACTGGGTTGAGGTGCGCTCCATTCAAACAAGGCCCAAGGCTGTGAAAAAGCACTGTCATCGAGTGTTTCTATAGGTTCTTGGTTCGATGTGTTTTTGACTGTGGCGGCTTTATTTGAATCGTGGTCAATAATGGTTTTGCTGTGGTCTTCTTTGTGTTGATAACGGTTTTTAATAAGACGTTCTTGAGTACTAAACGACTGTGTTGAACGTTTTAAATAATACATACTCATGCTAATTAACGTGAGTATGAGTCTTGGAAGCACACCATAAACCATAATGCTAGCGAGTAGAAAGTTCGCCCAATGTTGTCTGGTTGATGAACTCTGGGAAGTAAGATCGATTCGACTTGCCAGAATATCCAGTTGATCAGGGAGTGAGAGGCCAAACCAGTGCGGAATCATGCTTAATGTTTGCGTGAGCTGAATAAATGTCTCATCACTTAGTAAGGTTGTTTCCCAGACAAAGTTGACTTGATTGGTCAGCAATAACAATAACGTCATAAGCCAACCTGCGAATAAGTAACATCCCCATGCACCATGCGAAATACTACTGACTAACCATTTGTTTGACAAAGCAGGGCATTGCCAATGTAAGTAGGCCTCGGAGGTCGCTTCATCTAACTGTGAATGTTTACTTATTTTTTTGTTCAGAAAAATCAGAGAACTTAACAAAATACCTTTATTTTCGGATCTGTGCTTCATGGTTCCAATCATAGTAATGAACCAAGTGGTAAGGTTTAGTAAGTTAAAGCCTAATAAAACGATAAATAACCAAAAAATATTAACTTGATTTGATTGGCTGGTTGCAAAAGCAGAAGGGACTGCGATGAGCCCTAACAAAAAAGAAACAGTCAAAATACCTAAAATAACGCGATTGAAGTAGCGCTTTAACAGAGATAATTGCATTGAATAGCTGATGGGGTGAGGCGATGTATCAAGCGCTTCTAATGCAGACGTTAGATCCTTTGCATGAGTTGGTAGCCGAAACTTAGTATGCATTTCTAACCAAGCGGCAAGGGCAAGTTTGGCACGTTGTGTAGGAAAAACCATATTATCGCATTACTCTTTTAAGCGTTATCAATACCAAGTCGTGACGATAGTTTGCCACAGTGTTGATCAGTTTGTTTTACTAAATGTGTTTGCTAAAGGTAAGGGGGCGTCTGCTTTTATTGCTCGGATAGCAAAATTACTTTGAATGCCTTTTACGAAAGGTAGGTTTTGTACTTCTTTTAAGATTCGTTCGTAATCGGTTAAATCTCTTGCTACAGCTTCTAATCGATAATCGGCAAAGCCAGACACCAAATACGCACTAATGATATTGTCTAAATCCAATACTTCTCTCTCAAATTCTTTGATGCCTTCGGTGGTATGGTTGTTGAGTCTCACCTCAATAAAGACTGTCATCGAAAATCCCGCTTTTGTACGGTCTAGTTTGGCACTGTAGCCCTTGATATAGCCTGCAGCTTCTAATGCTTTTACACGACGTAAACAAGGTGAAGCAGACAAATTAATTTGCTCTGCGAGATCAACATTACTTAAGCGGCCGTCATTTTGTAATCGCTGTAAAATGAGTGAATCTGTATTATCTGACATTGTATTGGCATATCCGTTAAGTTTTTAATGGCTAATTGATGGTATATGCCAAAATATAGCGAATTAAAGATGTAATTGGCAAGGACATGCTCGACGCCTCATCAGCATAATACTGCTTCGTTTAATTAAGGAATGAAGATGTCATACCTTGTCGAAGAAAGAGCGGTTGAAGTAAAGACAATAGAAGAGCCTTCTTATCGCACTATCGCCAGAGGTAAGGCCTTGTATTTAGGCATTGGCGCGGCGTTTTTTACTGTCTGTATTTGGGCTTGTTGGTTAGTTGTCATTAAGCTGGGTACACAAACCGCGTTAACCTCTTATGATTTAGCACTATTTCGATTTGGTGTGCCTTGTTTTGTGTTATTGCCTTTTGCTTGGCAGGCGCGAAAACAAATACTCGCCGTACCATTGAAATATTTACTTGGCATTACCTTCGGCGCAGGTGTGCCATTTGTCTTTTTAAGCTCAATTGGGATGACACTTGCACCTGTTTCCCATGCTGGTCTTCTGCTTCCCGGTACCTTCCCTTTATTTGTAAGTGCGATTGCTTACTTCTTCTATAAAGAGTCATTAAGTCGTTCACGCTTATGTGGTTTGATCGGTATTTTTTCGGGCATTGTTTTGTTGTTATTAATGTCTTTGTTGGTAACAGAAGGGCAAGTTTGGTTAGGTGATTTATTCTTACTCGGCGGGAGCTTATGCTGGGCGTTATATACGATTAGCTTGCGAGTAGCAGGTTTACCTCCGTTAGCGGCCAGTGGTTTATTGGGCTTAGTGTCATTGATTCTGCTTTTGGCTTTATATTTGTTTGGCGTTGTTGATTCAGGAATCAGTCAGGTCAGTTTTGATGTGATAGTAAAACAAATGTTCGTACAGTCTATTTTGGTGGGTATCGTCGCAGGTTTTAGCTATGGCTTTGCGATTAATCAATTGGGTGCAGAGCGAACGTCAGCGGTTGGCGCACTTACGCCAGTACTTACGTCTTTACTGGCTATTCCATTGTTAGGAGAAAGCCTCACGTTCGAAGTCGTTGTTGGCTTAGTTTTAGTCGGCGTGGGCGTCGTATTTGCTAGTGGTATCTTACGATCTAAAAAAAGCAGTAACGAATAATGTACAAGCAATGTTTTTTTTAAAGGTAATTAGACAAATGTCATTTAAATGATTGAAATATGCAAAAAATATGTAGGTAATTGTTAAGCTTGATTGATCGATAATAACAATTAACTTTAATATGACCTATGTATGCTGTGTCTAGCTGCTTTGTTGGAGATTGAAATATGCGTTTAAATTCCATTCGAGTTAAGAGCTCTGTCCCCATTGTCATTATGACAATCACCTTTATTATTGCCTTGTCAGCAATGACTCATATTATTAATCGACTAGAAGGTGCTTTAATTGCCCAAGTTGATAAATACACGGTGTCTGTGTCAGAAATTCTTAATGCAGATAGAGATCTCTATCAAGCGAAGCTAGCAGAGCAGAGTCTCACTTCTGGTGTAGGGGATGCTCAAAGTGAAGAAAAAGATCGATTAGAAAATGCCCAACAGGTTAAAGATCGAGTAGAACAATATCGTACCTACCTTAAAGACGAACCTAGTCTTAATAAAATGATAGAGCCATTCGACGCGGCTTTCTCTACTTGGCTAAACTCTTCAAACGCCTTGGTTGAAATGAATGTTAATTCATCTGGATTCCAAGCAGCGAAAGACAAAACAGATGCAGATTTTTCAGCGCTAAGAGACATTTTAGATAAAGCGGGTGAATTGGTTAATCAACGCTCCCGTGAAGCCCAGCAAGAAGTAGCAACACATGTTGAAACCTTCGGAAATTTTTTCCTAGTGGTTATTATCATCGGTTTGCTGATTTCAATTTGGTTAAGTTACCAAGTTCCAAAGACTCTTTGTAATCAAGTTCGTTATTTGGGTCAGCGCATCCGTGAGATATCCGAAGGCGATGGCGATTTAACACAAAAAATCGTATTTTCTACTAAAGATGAACTGGGCGACCTAGCCAATGAGTTTAATGGCTTTATGGATCGACTTAGAGGAATCATTAGTAGTATTCATCAACAATCCGATGCATTGGGTCAAATGACCACCAACCTTAAAGACGCTTCAGTAAAAACATCTGACATTACCTCTGCGTTAGCCAATGCCTCTGAATTTATTGTCAGTGCAGGCCATGAAATGGACATGTCTAACCAGCAAATGGCGTCTGTTGCTCGTGATACGGCTGATGAAGCGAATAATTCAAATGTACTGACTAAAACCGGTATGTTGGCAGTAACGAATTCGCAGAAAGCCATACAAGAATTGGTAGCAGACATTCAATTAGCACTTGCTCGCTCGAATGAATTGCAAAAGAGCTCAGAAGCCATTACCTCTGTTTTGGAAGTGATTGGCAACATTGCTCAGCAAACCAACTTATTGGCATTGAATGCGGCCATTGAAGCGGCACGAGCTGGTGAACAAGGCCGAGGTTTCGCCGTTGTTGCTGACGAAGTACGAACCCTTGCTACTCGCACACAAGACAGCACAAATGAAATCGAATCCATGATTGAAAAGCTTAACGTGAATGTTTCTGAATCTGTCAAGGCGATTAGCAACAGTCATGATAATGCAGAATTCACCGCCAGCAACTTTGACGAAGTGACTAAAACATTCACAGCATTAAGTGAATCCTTCAGTAAAGTTCAGGAAATGGCCGCGCAAACGGCCCAAGCAACACAAGAGCAATCTGTAGTTGCCAACGACCTGAACCAAAACATGGTGTCATTGAATGAGCAAACAAACTCAGTGCAAACCGTTGCTGATCTGATCCAACAGCAATCGAAAGACATATCTAAACTCTATCAAGAACTTGATCATCAAGTAGGCAGCTTTAAGGTATAAATTACCTTAAAAAAATCAGTAAAGATCTAAAGTCGCTTATCGAAAGGTAAGCGGCTTTTTTTGCGCTGTTAAAAAATAATAAATCGCCCTAAGATCAAGTGACCGTGTACTTTTTGTGCTTGTAATAATGAGTATAAAAAGTTTCTCCAAGGTGACGTTTTTGAACAGCATGGATCAAATATCAACGATCTTTACCGGAGTAACATACATGAAATTAGGGTGCTTTTATGAGTAATTTAAATACCCATAGTTACAAACTCTTGGGTTTGGTAGAAAAACTGGGATTGATTATTATTGCTTTAGCAACCATTTTTGCAATGGGCGTTGAGATTTTGGCAATGATAAAATCCATGCATGTCGGGTTATCTGACTTGCTATTAATGTTTATCTATCTTGAAGTGTTTTCCATGGTTGGCATATACCTAAAAGCGTGTCGAAATCCAATATGTGGATGGCAATGGAGGTAGTACGAATTGGTGTGTTAAACCGCTCAGTGTGGTTTGTTTTGATGCGGTTTGAGGATTATATGCGTTTACTTTAAGCAAACATAAAAAAGAACCCTAATCTGATTGTTCAGTATTAGGATTCTTATCGAGAACTGCTTTATTCGATGAATTAACGGTAAACCATGCCGCCATCAATGAGCGGTGCTTGGCCTGTCATGTAGTCTGCATCTGGTCCTGCTAGGTAAGAGACAAAGCCGGCAACGTCATCTGGTGTTTCCGCTCGACCAAGGGCAATTCCGCCAACGTATTTGTCGTAGGTTTCACCAATAGCCGCGCCTGTGATTTCAGAGAAGCGTTTGTCGATGTCTGTCCACATATCAGTCCCTACAACACCCGGGCAATAAGCATTCACTGTGATGCCAGCGCTTGCATATTCTTGTGCTGCGGCTTGAGTTAAGGCGCGCACCGCAAACTTAGTTGATGAATAAACACCAAGTAAGCCAAAACCATTATGGCCTGCAATAGAAGAGGCGTTGATGATTTTGCCTTTTTGTTTGCGAGCGATGAATTTTTTTGCTGCCGCTTGGATTCCCCATAAGGTACCACCAACATTGATTTTCTGGATTCTGTCCAGTTCTTCTGGAGTGACATCGGCAAGAGCTTGAACCTGTGCAATACCCGCGTTGTTGACCATGATATCGAATCCACCTAAGACTTGTTCGGCATGATCAATAGCTGCATAGACTTGTTTCTGATCGCTGATATCCGCTTTGAATATAGTGGCTTTGCGACCAAGTGCCTCTATTTCATGAGCCACTTTGCGCATTTTGTCTTCGTTTAGATCAACAATGGCAATGTCTGCTCCATCTTTTGCTAAACGTAGTGCAATGCCTCGACCGATACCTTGCCCTGAACCTGTGACTAATGCGACTTTACCTTGTAATGACATAATGTACTCCTTACTTATTGAAGTTGAACTGTCGAAAGGACGGATCCTGAAAGTTAGATTTTATCGTTTCTGGAGTTTAATACTGTAGACATGGATCAATAAATGATCAGTATAAATAAAGAAAAAAACAAGACGTTCGGGATGTCTGATTTTAACTAGTGACTATGAAGGGGTTAAGGTTGAGAAGATGTGAGTGTGTTTGGTGGATGAAGATCATTCAAAGGTTAGATGGTCAAAATAAACAAAGCCTCAATGTTAAAGAACATTG
>NZ_JAMB01000017.1 GCF_000521805.1 Marinomonas ushuaiensis DSM 15871 | reverse complement strand
CGTCTGTTGGAAATGAAAAGATCGGGCTTGGAAGTGAGAGTGTCTTATTGCTCATTTACTTGCGCTGTCTTGTTCGTAACTTGATGTGTCAGAGTAAATGCCAACAAAGAGGTTCCTCTTTTAGGTAAAAACTGAACAAAAAAGCCCTGATAGAAGAACCGATCAGGGCTGTAGTTATACAGAATAAAGAAATGTAATAAAACTTCAGCTGTTAATAACTTAAGCACTTATCCACTTCATTTGCCACGCCTAGAATAACGGCGACACGTTGGTGAATGGCTTCTGGTTGAATGTCTAAGATTCGTTGAGTGTGTGTATGAGCTTTACCACCAGCTTGCTCTAGCAGCATTGCCATTGGGTTCGCTTCATACATAAGGCGCAGTTTGCCGGCTTTAGCAGGGTCTTTGTTATCCCATGGATAAAGGAAGACGCCGCCACGACAAAGAATGCGGTGTACGTCACCGACCATTGCAGCAACCCAGCGCATGTTGAAGTTCTTATCACGAGAACCGTCTTTGCCTTTTACTAAATCATTCACGTAGTTCTGAATACTGTCAGACCAAAAACGTTGATTAGACATGTTGATAGCAAACTCTTGAGTCTCTTTTGGAATTTGAATATTTTCATGAGTCAATGTGAAGACTTGTTTTGTTGGATCATAAGTGAACATGTTAACACCTTCACCAGTAGTAAGAACTAACATAGTCGAAGGACCGTAAAGTACATACCCGGCAGCGACTTGTTCTTTACCGGGAATCAGGAAATCAGCTTCTGTTGCTGGTTTGTTACCTGTTTGATGGTAGATTGAAAATATGGTGCCGACCATTGCGTTGATGTCGATGTTCGATGATCCATCGAGAGGGTCAAAGGCGATAAAATATTCACCGTTAGTATTAGCCGGAACAATATAGTCTTCTTCTTCTGATGCTATGGCTCTTACTGCTGAGCAGGCTGCTAGCGCATCTTTTAGCATATCGTTAGAAATGACATCTAGCTTTTTCTGTTCTTCTCCTTGAACGTTTTCATTTCCAGCCATGCCTAATATACCAGCCAATGAACCTTGTTTAAGCGCATCAGAAATGGCTATACAAGTGTCAGTGGTTACCGTTAAAACAGTTTGCAATGTTTTCGGTGTGGAGCTCGATGCTAAAACATCAGATAGGTTTTGCATGGTCTGGCATTTCCTTATTATTTAGGGTTGTTGAAATTATGCCATTCTAAATACAGAGTGTCAGCCAAGGTGCTTCTTTAGCGAGAAAATAAATAGGGAAAGCATGATTTTTCGGATAATCTACACAAACTATTAAGAGGAATAGATATGTCTGCGTTTGTTGTATACAACTTAGAGCTTGATGGTCAAGGTGGTGCTACTACGTTATCTGATTCTGATTTACCAGAAACGTTACCAGAACATGGTAATCGTTGGGTACATTTGGATGGTCTTGGTGATGATGGTCGAGAGTGGTTATCAAGTCTAGATGACGTGCCTGATACAGTCGTAGAGGCTTTATTTGCCGAAGAGACTCGTCCACGTACAATCAGAATGGGTAAAGGTTTACTGTTAATACTGCGAGGCGTTAATTTAAACCCTGAATCCAATCCATCGGACATGGTGTCTTTACGTCTCTGGGTAACACCACATTTTATTGTGTCGAGTCGTCGCCGGAAATTATTGTCTGTACAAGATGTTGTGCGAGACCTTTCTAATAATGAAGGCCCAATTAATACCGCCGATATTGTTTCGACTCTGACTGAAACATTAACTGGGCGCATGGCAACTGTGATTACCAGCTTAGAAGATGAGCTAGCCGATTTAGAGGAAAGTATCGGCGAGCAAATCGAAGTTGGTCAGCGCGATTCATTGGTAAAACGACGTCTTGAAATTATTCGTTTGCGACGGTTTTTGGTACCTCAAAAAGAAGCCATCAATAAGTTGTCTCAAGAGTCGTATGCTTGGATGACCACAGAGCAAATTGCCCAAGTTCAGGAAGCCGCTAACGATATTACTCGTTATGTGGAGGGCCTTGAATCGCTGCGTGAACGTTGTTTGTTAATGCAGGAAGAGTTCGCCAACTTACAGGCAGAAAAAATGAATGCTCGAATGTACGTGCTTTCCATTTTGTCAGGTATTTTTATGCCGTTGGGTTTTCTGACCGGATTGTTTGGGATTAATATCGGCGGTATGCCTGGTACAGAGAGTGGTGCTGCATTTTGGTTATTTTGTGCTGCTTTAGTTGTTTTGGGAGGAGGTCAGTTTCTCTTGATGAGAAGAAGTCGTTGGTTCTAATTAATACTATTCAGCATGCAACCCTTCTGAATAAAAGAAGTTGTGCATGCTGCTTAGGTTATCTTTTTAGTGTCTTGATACCATCGTTTGTCGCAATGAGTAAAACATCTGCGGAGCGTTTGGCGAAAAGCCCATTCGTTACCACACCCACAATCCCATCGATGCTTTTTTCTAATGCGATTGGGTCAAGAATTTCTAAGTTGTAAACATCCAATATGTGGTTACCATTATCTGTCACTACACCTTCACGATAAACTGGATCGCCACCAAGCTTAACCAATTCACGAGCAACATGACCGCGCGCCATTGGAATAATCTCAACAGGCAAAGGGAAGTCACCTAATAGACTGACGAGCTTCGATTCATCTGCAATACAAATAAACTCTTCACTGCAAGCGGCGACGATTTTCTCGCGAGTTAATGCGGCACCGCCACCTTTTATCAAATGTAGGTATTCGTTAGATTCATCTGCGCCATCTACGTAGACACGGATCTCATTAACACTGTTTAAATCGTAGACAGGAATCCCATGCTTTTTAAGTCGCTCAGCTGAGGCTTCAGAACTGGCCACTGTACCATCGAAGTCTAGTTTGTGTTTCGCCAGTTCATCAATAAACAAATTCGCTGTCGAGCCTGTTCCAACGCCAACAATAGTGTCAGATTCCAGCATAGGAAGAATGTAATCTACGGCGGCTTTAGCAACCGCTTGCTTGAGTTCGTCTTGATTCATGATGTAAGCCTTTAGTTATTGTTTTTCACAGCGCTTTAGAAAAAAGTCGCCTCTGATGATTAAGATATTATAGGCGCTTCATTTTATGATTGTTACCCTGTTAGATCAGTCTATTGTTGGTATTTATCGACTTTCGCTTTTGTTTTTAGCTAGATCTGTCTTTGCGTGAAGAGGAGTGAAAGAGTATATTTCATGTTCGTTTTTTTGATTCGCAAAGTCCGTCTTTTTTATCGCAGGAAATTTACTGTAATAGAGGTGTTGTAAAGAATAACAACACGGACGGCTTATATTTCGTTTAGGAAGTACTATGCCCCACTCCATGATTAAAAAAATTCTACAGGCGCGCGTTTATGACGTTGCCGTAGAAACACCACTGTCTCGTGCTAATCAATTATCTAATCGATTAGGCAATGAGATTATTTTGAAGAGAGAAGACTTACAACCTGTATTCTCTTTCAAAATTCGTGGGGCATACAACAAAATTTCTCAGTTAACCCCAGAAGAAAGAGCGAAAGGTGTGATTGCCGCTTCCGCTGGTAACCATGCTCAAGGTTTGGCATTAGCCGCAAAAAAGTTGGGTATTCAAGCGACGATTGTTATGCCAGCCACTACGCCAGAAGTGAAAGTCAGTGCAGTGCGAAATCACGGCGCAGAAGTGATTTTATTTGGCGACGCGTTTGATGAAGCATCTGAAAAATCTCGCGAGATCATGGCGAAAACAGGCCAAGTCTATGTTCATCCATTTGATGACTTAGATACTATTGCTGGTCAAGGTACGATTGGCATGGAAATCTTACGTCAGAAAACGGGTCATATTGATGCGATTTTTATTCCTGTTGGCGGTGGCGGTTTAATCGCTGGTGTTTCTGCTTACATTAAATATCTACGCCCTGACATTAAAATAATCGGTGTTGAGCCGGAAGATGCAGCTTGTCTAAAAATCGCATTGGAAAAAGGCAAACCAACGCGTTTGGCTCAAGTTGGTATTTTTGCAGAAGGTGTTGCTGTAGCCGAAATTGGGCAAAACACTTTTAATATTGCCAAAGACACCGTTGATGAAGTGATCACAGTGACGACAGATGAAATGTGTGCGGCGATTAAAGACATCTACGATGACACTCGTGCTAT
The DNA here is from genome assembly GCF_000521805.1 of Marinomonas ushuaiensis DSM 15871. Classification (GTDB taxonomy): domain Bacteria; phylum Pseudomonadota; class Gammaproteobacteria; order Pseudomonadales; family Marinomonadaceae; genus Marinomonas; species Marinomonas ushuaiensis. The sequence continues at coordinate 46,889 of NZ_JAMB01000017.1, read as the reverse complement.
TACTGAACCTGCTGGTGCTTGTGCGTTAGCAGGACTGAAAAAATACATCGAGCGAGAAGGGGCGAAAGGTCAAACCTTAATTGCTATCAATAGTGGCGCGAACGTTAACTTTGACCGCTTACGACATGTTTCAGAACGCGCTGAGTTAGGTGAAAAACGTGAAGCCATTATCGCGGTAAAAATTCCAGAACATCCAGGTAGCTTTAAGGATTTCTGTCAGGCTTTGGTTGGTCGAAGCATTACCGAGTTTAATTACCGATATGGTGATGATAAACAAGCGGTGATCTTTGTCGGAGTCGCTTTGGGTGGTAGTCCTCATAGTCGTAAAGAACTATTGGATGATTTGAAAGATTACGAAATCACTGACTTAACCGACGATGAAACCGCCAAAGTTCATGTTCGTCATATGATTGGTGGTCATTTGCGCAGTGAAAAAGGTGAGTTACTTTATAGTTTTGAATTTCCTGAGCGTCCTGGTGCATTGTTGAAATTCCTTAACATGCTTGGAGGGCAGTGGAATATTTCCATGTTCCATTATCGCAATCATGGTGATGCTTATGGTCGAGTTCTAGTCGGCTTGCAAGCGGCAGGCGAAGAAACCGATGTAACCCATTACTTGGATGAACTGGGTTATCCATATCAAGACGAAAATAACAATGAAGCTTGTAAGCTGTTCTTTCGCTAAAAGCACGAAAATCAGTTATCATTAGCGCCATTATTTTCTTGAATTCAGCCCTCTGATTGCACAAACAATCAGAGGGCTGTGTGATTCTGATGTGTTGCCATTAAAACAACACACACTGTTTAAAGGTCTTCTTTAGTGAATATTCAAACTCTTCTTAATCAACGTATTCAAGCGGCAATGGTTGCCTCTGGCGCATTAGATACGGCACCGGCTTTAGTTCGTCAGTCTGCGAAAGCACAATTTGGTGACTACCAAGCGAATGGCATTATGGGCGCGGCAAAAGCATTGAAAATGAACCCTCGTGATTTTGCTCAATCCACCTTAGAAAAGTTAGATTTATCTGATATTGCTGACAAGATCGAAATCGCTGGACCGGGTTTTATTAATATTTTTCTGAAAAATATCTGGTTAGGCAAAGAGCTTGTTCAGCTTCGCACCAGCGAACGTCTTGATGTGAATGAAGTTACTTCGCCAGAAACCGTTGTCGTGGATTATTCAGCGCCTAACCTTGCGAAAGAGATGCATGTTGGTCATTTACGTTCTACCGTGATTGGTGACGCCGTCGTTCGTACTATGGAGTTTTTGGGTCATAACGTCGTTCGTCAAAACCACGTCGGTGATTGGGGAACCCAATTCGGTATGCTATTGGCGTACATGGAACGTCTTCGAGCTGAAAATACAGAAATCAGCATGGTGTTATCAGACCTTGAAACCTTTTATCGTGCAGCGAAAACCTGTTTTGACGATGACGAAGCTTTTGCAACACGGGCTCGTGAATTGGTTGTTGCATTGCAATCTGGCGATGAAGAGTGCTTGAAGCTTTGGGATGAATTTATCGAGATTTCCTTGCATCACTGTGAAGAAACTTATGCCATGTTGGGTGTCTCTTTAGAGCGTCAGCATGTGATGCCAGAAAGTGCTTATAACGATGATCTACAAAACGTCGTGAATGAGTTAACAGAGCAGGGTTTATTAAAAGAATCTAATGGTGCGCAATGTGTTTTCATGGAAGAATTTGCCAATAAAGAAGGTGAAATCACGCCCGTTATTGTGCAGAAAACCGGTGGTGGCTTTTTATATGCAACAACGGACTTAGCTGCGGTTCGTTTTCGTCAACACACATTGAATGCTGATCGAGTTCTGTATTTTGTTGATGCTCGCCAGTCTTTGCACTTTCAACAAATTTTCACCTTGTCCCGTAAAGCGGGCTTTGTGAAGCCAGAGACTAAATTAGAGCATATGCCATTTGGTACAGTGATGGGCAGCGATGGTAAGCCTTTCAAGACACGTTCTGGTGGTGTCGCGAAATTATCTGCATTATTGGAAGAAGCGCAAGAACGCGCCTATAAATTAGTTGCGTCTAAAAACGAAGATATGGACGAAGAAGAGCTGCGTAACATTGCTCGTGTTGTTGGTATTTCTTCCGTGAAATACGCTGATCTTTCGAAAAATCGTACCAGTGATTATGTTTTTAACTGGGATACCATGTTGAGCTTTGAAGGTAATACAGCACCTTATTTGTTATACGCTTATTCTCGCGTGGCGAGTATTGTAAAACGTTCTGAGATGGATGTAGCGAGCTTAACTGGCAATATTTCAATTATTGCTGATCAAGAACGCGCGTTAGCGGTTAAATTGTGTCAGTTCGAAGAAGCCATTCAGCAAGTCGCGAATGATGGCATGCCACATTTCTTGTGTGCTTACCTATATGATTTAGCGGGTACTTTCATGACATTTTATGAAGCCTGCCCAATTTTGAACGCAGAAGACGATGTGAAACAGAGTCGCCTTCAATTGGCTCTTAATACTGCATCAACATTGAAACTCGGTTTGTCATTATTAGGTATCGAAACACTAGAACGTATGTAATATGTGTTTTACTTAATGAATAAACGAAAGGCGCTTTTTCTTTGTGATAAGCGCCTTTTTTTAGACGTAAAATCAGGTCGAACATTTCGTTTAAAATAAAATTTTAGAAGTAGGAAGAAATCAGATGAAGATTTACATTGCTTACACTGGCGGTACCATTGGCATGGTGCCATCTGAGCAGGGGCTAGTGCCAGATGTGGCCTTTGCAGACCATCTTGCTAAGCAATTGAACGGATTTGATGAACTGACTCATGACTTTGTTATACAGAGCTATCCTGATCTGATCGATTCTTCCAATGCCGCGCCAAAAGATTGGACTATGATTGCTCGTGATATCGACAGCAAATGGCAAGAATTCGACGCATTTATTGTCTTACACGGTACAGACACCATGGCTTATACAGCAGCGGCTTTGTCTTTTATGTTTGCAGACAGTGATAAGTCAATTATCGTTACTGGCTCGCAGGTACCAATGTTTAAAGCTCGAACAGATGCGATGATCAATGTGTTGGGGGCCATCTCAGCCTGTGAAGCGTTTGCTAGTGAAGGGTCCGGCCATGTAGGCGGCGTGTCTTTGTTCTTTGGTGGACGTTTGATTAAAGGCGATCGAGCGCACAAAGGACACACCAGTGACTGGCAAGCATTCAGTTCTCCAAATTGCCCAGAGCGTGGTCTCTTGGGAATTGATTGGTGTTGGCAAGAAAGCTCGCAGGCAGCACCTCCTATGACCGTTCAGATTCCAGAAATGGCGGAAGATGCGGTCACTATTCTTCCTGTTTTTCCTGGCGTACAAGCAGAGCATTGGCAAGGTTTGTTAAACGAGAAAGTGAAAGGTGCCGTGTTATTAAGTTATGGAGCGGGCAATGCTCCAGATAAGAATGCTGACTTACTAGCGCTATTGAAAACCGCTACGGATCGAGGTGTGGTGGTTGTGAATATTAGCCAATGTGGAGCGGGCAGTGTGGTTGCTGGCGCATATGCGGCAGGTTCTGCGCTAGTTGAAGCCGGTGTCACGTCAGGTAAAGATATGACCTACGAAGCGGCGTTTGCTAAGTTGCATTTTCTGATTGGACTGGGCTTAAGCAGTAAAGTAATAAGAGAGTCGTTCTAATAGTAACAAAGCATTTTCCTGTTTTTTTAAAGTTGCTTGTTATCAACTTAACGAGTGTCTATCTAATGTATTTAGCGGAATAAATTTAATGGCGTTTTTATACCTACTTCTAGTGCTCATATGGTCGATGGGTTTTATCACCGGTAAATTCATTGTCGGATTGATTGACCCTAATGTGTATCTGAGCATTCGTTTTGTGTGTGCCGGTTTATTATTCGCAACTATTGCGTTATTGCTGCGTCGACCTTTTCCTAAGTGGAAGGAACTACCTAAGCATATTGTTGCTGGTATGTTGATGAATGGCTTTTATCTCGGTTTCGCTTATGTTGCTATCGCCAAAGGATTACCGGCAGGAATCATGGCGCTAATTGGCGCATTACAACCCGCTCTCGTTACCTTGTTGGCATTCTTATTGATAAAAGAGAAAACCTCTTTTAAAGGCATTATCGGAATATTTGTCGGTATGTTTGGTTTGCTGTTGGTCGTTAGCCCAGCATTAAACATAGGCAGTGGTGGTGTTTCTGTACTCACTTTGGTACTCGCTTGTACCGCGATATTAGCGCTTTCTCTTGGCGTCACTTATCAAAAAATGTCTATTTCATCGTCTGATATTTTCAGTTCCATGGCGGTGCAGAACCTTGCGGCTAGTGTCGTTTCCTGCGGTTTTATGCTTTTCCTTGGTGAACAGTTATTTGTTATGCAATGGCAGTCTTTTGCACTGGTTGTGTGGGGTGTTCTTGTATTGTCGGGCTGTGGGGTTTTCTTAATGGTTTTTCTACTGAGAAAAACCAAAGCGTCTCAAGTATCTACCATGTTATTGCTCGCACCACCTTTGGCGGCGGTAGAAAGCTATTTCTTGTTTAGAGAGTCGATGACCATGATTCAAATAGTGGGCTTTGTGGTGACTATTGGGGGTGTTTACTTGAGCAGGGCGAAAGCTAGTTAGACAGTTTCTTTTCTAACATTCTCAATCTTGCTTCTGTTCGATCAAGTTGCGTACCAAACTTCTCTAAGTTATCGATGTGGTGTTCGATTTCAATCTTGCTCGGTAAAAGTTGGCTGTCTGTTTGTAAGTGGTTCACAAGCTGAATGCGGGCATTGGTGGTGAACTCTTTGCTCCATGACCATTGCGTACGCAGTAAACGCGCCAAGGTTGAAGCGGGTAAGTCGCCGATATAGTCGGCTAGTAAACCTTCCCAATCGAACTCGAAATTCTCCATGACTTTATGCAGTGTCATCAAGGCTTGTGCATTGCCTTGAATGCGTAGGTCACCATCAAAAAAGCCGTCGCCTTCGAGTAATTTTCTATAGGCTGAACTTGGGCCTTGTACTAATGTGTCGAGGCGCGAGTCGAGTTCTACTTCGTCTAAACTTTCTGGACGATGCAGCATGACGCCTTGTTCAAGAATATGGATTTGTAAAATGAAGGAAAAGTCTTCGATATACAGAAAAACCTGTTGTCCCGCTAACTTAGTCAGACGATCTTGAGAAGGCGTGTCTTGTTTTAAGGCAAGATTGATAGCACTTTCAATAGCGCTGATTGCTGACAAGCTAAGTGAACCCATGAGGCTTTCCTGATAATGGTTTGAAACAGCGATTTAAAGCTGATGAATTTGAATAACCGAAGTGTCCCGCGTCTGACCTTCTTTTTCAAGGCGGTCTAGATACATTTGCCAAAGTTCATCATGGTTTTTGCCTAAGTTGTAGAGATACTCCCATGTATAAAGACCTGTGTCGTGACCATCATCAAAGGAAATTTTCAGCGCATAATTACCCGCGCCTTCCACGTTGTTCACTTTTACATCTTTTTTTCCATACTGGAGGATTGGCATTTGCATACCGTGTCCACGAACTTCTGCCGAAGGCGAGTGAATACGCAGATATTCAGCACTTAGGCGAAAGCTTTGACCGTCAGCAAAGATCAACGCCAACTCACGAGACTGCTTGTGATAGTGAATGTGTGTTGGCGTCGGTGTTGCCATAATGGTTTCCTACAGAATGTATTGGCTTAAGTCTTCATTTTCAGCGATTTCACCCAGTTGCTCGTCTACGTAAGCGGCTGTGATATCAATCGTTTGATCATCTGGCATATCGCTGGCAGAGTAAGACACTTCTTCTAACAAGCGCTCTAGCACCGTGTGTAAACGACGGGCACCGATGTTTTCAGTACGTTCATTTACTTGGAAAGCAATCTCAGCAAGACGGTGAATGCCTTCTTCGGTGAAATTTAAATTGATGTTCTCGGTTTTAGCCAAAGCAACATATTGTTTCGTTAGTGATGCGCTTGGTTCAACCAAAATGCGTTTGAAGTCATCCACGGTAAGCGCATCTAGCTCGACACGAATCGGTAAGCGACCTTGTAGTTCAGGAATCAAATCTGATGGTTTAGACAGGTGGAATGCACCAGACGCGATAAATAAAATGTGGTCGGTTTTCACCATACCGTATTTTGTGCTCACGGTACAACCTTCAACCAAAGGCAATAAATCACGCTGTACACCTTCACGAGACACTTCGCCACCTGAGCGTTCAGAGCTTTTTGCGACCTTATCGATCTCGTCTAAGAACACAATACCGTTCTGTTCCACTGAATCAACCGCTCGTGCTTTTAGCTCTTCTTCGTTGACTAATTTAGCCGCTTCTTCATCACGAATTTGGCGCAAAGCGTCTTTAACTTTCATTTTACGCTTTTTGGTTTTGTTCGAACCAAAGCTAGAAAACATGTTTTGTAACTGGCTGGTCATTTCTTCCATACCAGGTGGCGTCATGATTTCTACACCAACTGGCGTATCTGTAACGTCTATGTCTATTTCTTTGTCATCAAGCTGACCTTCCCGTAGTTTTTTACGGAAAGTCTGACGAGTACTGTTGTCTTCTAATTCTGGATCACCGCCACGAGCAGGAGGTAACAAGACATCGAGAATGCGATCTTCAGCGGCGTCTTCGGCTTTATGACGTAGCTTCGCAGTTTCTTGTTCACGAAGCATTTTGATTGCCATTTCGACTAGATCACGAATGATAGATTCGACGTCGCGGCCTACGTAACCGACTTCGGTAAACTTAGTGGCTTCGATTTTAATAAAAGGTGCGTTTGATAATTTAGCCAGACGACGAGCAATCTCGGTTTTACCCACACCTGTTGGCCCAATCATGAGGATATTTTTTGGTGTTACTTCTGCGCGCATTTCTTCAGGAAGTTGCATGCGACGCCAGCGGTTACGTAGTGCAATGGCTACCGCGCGTTTGGCTTTTTGTTGGCCAATAATATGCTTATCTAAGGCGTTAACCGTCTCTCTTGGGGTCATGTTGCTCATATTCATTCTCTTTATGTTCTTGAGTGTTCAAGTGCTTATTTAGCGTATTTTGGTGTTTGCACCTGTTAGTTCGTTGCAGCGGACTTGTCTTCAATTTGTGGATCGATGGTGATTTCTTCGACCGTTAAGCTGTGGTTTGTGAAGACACAAATATCGGCTGCGATGTTAAGGCTTTTCTCAACTATGTCTTTTGCAGAAAGCTCTGTGTTATCGATCAAAGCACGTGCTGCAGCTTCGGCATAATTGCCACCTGAACCGATAGCCAGTGCACCATGCTGAGGTTCAACAACGTCGCCTGTGCCTGTGATGATTAAGGTGCTTTCTTTATTTGCGACGATCAGCATAGCTTCTAGCTTGCGTAGAGCTCTGTCTGAACGCCAATCTTTAGCAAGGTCTACCGCAGCACGAACGAGATGGCCTTGATGCTTTTCAAGCTGACCTTCGAATCGTTCGAATAAAGTGAATGCATCGGCCGTGCCGCCTGCGAATCCAGCAATGACTTCACCGTGATATAAACGGCGCACTTTACGAGCATTGCCTTTCATAACGGTGTTGCCTAGAGAAACTTGTCCATCGCCGCCTACGACGACTTGGTTGCCTTTACGTACAGTAAGAATCGTTGTCATGGTTTACTCCAGTTTCGATACTAACGAAATGGGGACGAGCGAAGGGATTTCAAGCGAAGATTGCACATAGAAGAGGTTTTCACATTCTGTGTGCATTGCAATTAATGGTTGTAATTGCTCTTGCTCGGTTTTATTACTCTTTTGGGATTTTATAAGAATAAGGGGATATTTCCATTGAAACGAGTTTGTCTTCTGCTCGATTCATTTTCGAACGTGACTCATAAGGCCCAAGGGTCACTCGATACCAAGGCTGCTCATTTTCACCGATGGTTTTACGAACGCTGGCTTCAACCAAACCTGATAAAATCAAATTGGCGCGCATACGATCTGCGTCTTCTGGACTTCGAAACGATGCAGCTTGAAGCATGTAATAAAAATCTTGCTCACCACGAGGTGTTGATTGATAAGCATCTACATGGCTGGTATCAACTTTACTGTCTTGAAGTATTTGATAAAACTCGAACGTGTCTTTATTTGGCGTGGCTTTGGCAGCCGGCTCTGCTTTCACTTTTGGTTGTACCTTAGGTGCTATTGGTTTGGGCTGCACTTGAGGTTTTGTAATTGGTGCTGGTTTTGTTTTTGGTTCAACTTGACTAAGTTGTGTCAATCCATAAATAAAAGCTATCAAAATAATAGGTACTAAAAGCCATAACCACCATGGCGTTTTACGCTTTGGCGGTGGAGAAGATCGACGAGTCGCGCCTTTTTTCGGACGACTGTTTTTTGCTGCAATTTGAATGGGATTAAACATAGTTTGGGCTTTTAGCTTTTATAAGTTGAGACACCGTGTGCAATGCGCACATTATGCTTGCTTGATTAGTAAGTTTCCAGTGGATCAACGTCAATAGCAAAACGAATTTTGTGTTGTCTTGTTGACTGTTCTAGCCATTGAGTGATCATCTGGGTCGCTTGATGTAAAGGGCCGCGGTGTGGAGACTTAATGGATACGAGAGCTCTATGTTGTCCTGCCTTGCGTACAATGATGGCGGCATAAGGGCCAACAAGATAGACCTCTTTTGAAAAATAAGGTTCTAGGTCGTTTCTCATCGCTGCTAAAAGCTGCATGGCTTCCTGTTCGTTGCTAGATTCTGCGCGAATAATGACTTGATGATAAAAGGGCGGCAGCGATAAGGACTTACGTTCTGCTAAACCATCAATGGCAAAATGTTCGTAGCCAAGGTTGCATAAGCATTCTATGGCAGCATGATCCGGATGGTAGGTTTGCAATAATACGTGGCCTGGTTTTTTCGCCCGGCCAGCTCGACCTGCGACCTGAGTGATTAGTTGTGCGGTTCGTTCCATGCCTCGAAAATCAGATGAGAAAAGTCCCGCATCCGCATCCATAATGATCACTAAGGTTACATTGGGAAAGTGATGGCCTTTGGCGAGCATTTGAGTACCAATAAGGATTGCTTGATCATGCTCATGAATTTTTTGCGTTAGCTTTGCCATTGCCGATTTGCGCTGGGTACTGTCTCTATCGATTCGTAAGATAGGCGTGTCTTTAAAAAGCGTGTGCAGTTGAGTTTCTATCTGTTCTGTTCCTTCGCCGACGGTGAAGAGTTCTTCTGACTGACATTCTGGGCAAGTATGCAGTAAGGCTTTTTGTGTATCACAGTGGTGACAATGCAGTTTGTTCGCGCGTTTGTGAACGGTGAGATTCACATCGCAATGATCACATGCGGCAATCCAACCACATTGATGACACATAAGTGTTGGTGCGTAACCTCGGCGGTTTAAGAATACGAGTACCTGTTCTTTACGTTCTAAACACAATTTGATGCTGGCAAGAGCATATTCACTGAAGCCGTGAATCAAGGTTTTTCCTCGAAGGTCTACGCGTTCCATTTCTGGAATATGAGCATTTCCGGCACGTTTTCTAAGTTTTAACCAAGTGAATTTCTTTTGTAGAGCGTTGGTTAAACTTTCATAGGAGGGTGTTGCTGATGCCAGTAAAACTGGAATATCAAGCGACTGAGCACGTTTGATCGCAAGATCACGGGCGTGATAGCGAAAACCTTCGTGTTGCTTATAAGAAGTATCGTGTTCTTCATCGATAACAATAAGGCCAAGGTTCGGTGCGGGAATAAAAGCGGATGAACGTGTGCCGATAATGATTTTTGCATGCCCATTCGCGGCCAATAGCCAAGCATCTAAGCGCTCTCTATCACTCATGTTGGAATGCATTAATACGATGTCAGTATTAAAGCGGATTTCGAAGCGTTTGAGAGTCTGAGGAGTTAGGCCAATTTCTGGCACCATGACGAGAATTTGTTTGCCTTCATCTATAAGGCGTTCCATGACGCGTAAGAATACTTCAGTTTTACCGCTGCCCGTGACGCCATCTAATAACGCCACATTGAAATGACTTCTATGATCGAGAAGTTCTTCTGTGGCGATGGTTTGTTCAGGGTTTAGCGTAGGTGGAACTTGCATCTGGTGAGCGTGTTTTTCTCCACTTTTATTAAAGGAGCGAGGTTCTCTGCGTAGCAGACCTTTTTCTTCTAGCGTTTTTCCTGCTGCAGGGGCAAGATCTAAAACAGAAGCAGCGTGTTGGCTCAATCCATTTGGGTGCTGCTGAACAGCCTTTAAGAAATCTTGCTGTCGAGGCGCTCGGCTTAATTGATCAAGAGCAAGGTTTTGACCTTCCTGAGTGGTTAGCCACCAATTTTCTGTACGAAATTCAGCATTTTCCCCTTTTCGCAAGAGAACGGGCAGAGCGTGAAAAATCACATCGCCAATAGGGTGATGATAATAACGTGCGGCCCATTCGCACAGCGCCATCAGTTCTTCTGTAATAACAGAGCTTTCATCGCATAATGAGGTAAGGGGTTTGACTTGTTCAGGATCCCAATCGCTGGTTTCACTTAAAGAAACAATAACACCGAGACGACTGCTTTTTCCAAAAGGTACCTTGATTCGCATTCCTGGTTTTAATGTATGCCTTAGGGCGATGGCCTTTGGTACTTTATAGTCAAATAAAGTGCGCATAGGTACAGGTAAAGCGACCTTGATGAAAGGATAAGGAGTAAGAAGCGCCTCTTGCATGCGTTAGGTTAAACCCTTGTTTAATGAAAGCAGAAAATTTAATAAAGCAGAAAAAATAGAATATCGAGTAATGAATTAAGTGTACGACAGAGTGGTGGTTCGGTGCGAGGGACAATTTTATTAAAAAGGCACGAGAAAGTGTGGCATTTATAAGGATAGAGTAATAAAAAAGTTGCTTATTTTACGATTCATCAATAAAGTAGGCAGTTCTTAAAACTGCGGTACAATTTCTGTACAGCAAACCGTGCGGTGCTTGGCAGGTAATTTATTACCCATTTCTATTGATCAAGTGGCGGCACATAATACCAAAGGTAAATACAATGAAAAAAGATATTCATCCAGCTTACTCTGCGCTTACTGCAACTTGTACTTGTGGTAACACTCTAAATCTTAACTCGACTGCAGGCAAAGACATGCACCTTGATGTATGCGGCAACTGCCACCCTTTCTACACAGGCCAGCAAAAAATGTTGGATACTGGTGGTCGTGTTGATCGCTTTAACAAGCGTTTCGGAGCACGTCGTACTACTGCTCAATAAGCAGTGGAATGATTGTGAACGCACTAAAAAAGCGCCAAGTTTTCTTGGCGCTTTTTTTGTTTTTGTCCTTCTCGATTCAAGCCGCCGAACTATGCAGGGCAACCGGTGAACTTGAAAAAGCTAAAATTAAAAGAGTGGTGGATGGGGATACAATACACCTAGTCGATGGGCGTAAGGTTCGTTTGGTAGGAATAGACACACCAGAGCTAGATCATAAGCATGGTCGTCATGATCCTTATGCCGTTGAAGCGACAACGTTTCTTCGTTCACTTGTTGATCAGTTTGTTTATATTCAAGAAGCAAGAAGTGGCCAAGACAGATACGGTCGGTACTTATATTACCTTTTTGATAAAGATCGTATTTCACTAACAAGTCAGCTACTATCCGAAGGACTTGGTTATCGTATTGCAGTACCTCCTAATTTGGCATATCAAGTGTGCTTTGAAGGCGCTGAAACCAAAGCCCGCAGTGCACATAAAGGATTATGGCAGCAAACCTTGCAATGGCAGCCAAAAGCTGGATTTGCAATATCTCGTGTCACCATCACATCTGTTACTAAGAACCGAGGCGGTTGGTGGTTAGAAACCAATCTGGATCTAGTGATCAATTTGTCATCCTCTGCCATGGATTATTGGCCTGCCCAAAAAGTGTTTTATCTTGAAGGTAAGGAAATAGAGGTGCGAGGTTGGCAACATCAAAGAAGAAATAGTAAGGCAATATTTAAGTCTTGGGTGCTTTCTGTAAGGCATCCTAATGATTTGTCGGAGATCAAATCTTCTATTCATCATTAAGTGATAGAATATTGCTATGGTTTCATACTTTAAAGAGTTGTGTAGATCGACTATTCTTATGAGACAGAATGATAAGGTTCCGTTTTCGAGACTTTTAGGAGTTTAGAAACAAGGACCAGTTTGGCTATATAAAACTAATTAATAACACCAAATAGACGGAAACATCACAATGGCAGAAGATATTATGCAAGCTGCACTGGACTACCATGAGTATCCAGTTCCAGGCAAACTGAGCGTTACTATTACTAAACCAACGGCCACCGCCCGTGACCTTTCTCTAGCTTATAGCCCAGGTGTGGCTGAGCCTTGTCGTGAAATCGCAAAAGATCCAGAAAATGCTTACCGTTACACAGGTAAGGGTAATCTGGTTGCTGTTATTTCTGACGGTTCTGCAATCCTTGGTCTGGGTAATCTAGGACCATTAGCAAGTAAACCAGTAATGGAAGGTAAGGGTTTATTGTTTAAACGCTTTGCTGGTATTAACTCTGTTGATGTAGAAGTCGAATCCGAAAGCCCACAAGCTTTTATTGATACTGTTGCTCGTATTGCTAACACCTACGGTGGCATTAATTTGGAAGACATCAAAGCGCCTGAGTGCTTTGAAATCGAACGTCAATTGATTGAGCGTTGTTCTATTCCTGTTTTCCATGATGATCAACATGGTACGGCGATTGTGACGGCGGCAGGTTTGTTAAATGCGCTTGAACTTCAAGGTAAAAACATTGCTGATGCAAAAATCGTTTGCCTAGGTGCTGGAGCCGCAGCAACAGCGTGTATGAAGCTGATTATTGCTTGTGGTGCACAACGTGAAAACATTTTTGTTCTTGACCGTAAGGGGGTGATTCACTCTGGTCGTGACGATTTGAATCAGTTTAAAGCTATGTTTGCTATCGACACTGACAAACGTACATTGGATGATGCTATTGATGGTGCTGATGTTTTCATTGGTGTATCTGGCCCTGATTTGTTCTCTGCTGATCAGCTTAGTAAAATGGCAGCGAATCCAATTGTTTTCGCTTGTTCAAATCCTGATCCAGAAATTAATCCTGAGTTGGCTCGTGCCACTCGTGATGACTTGATCATGGCGACGGGGCGTTCTGACTACCCTAACCAAGTAAATAACGTACTTGGCTTTCCTTTCATCTTCCGTGGTGCATTAGATGTTCGCGCTACTAAGATTAACGAAGAAATGAAAGTGGCAGCGGTTCATGCATTGAAAGATCTTGCAAAAGAAGCAGCGCCAGCCGATGTTGTTGCAGCATATGGTGGCACTGCATTGAGTTTCGGTAAAGAATACATCTTGCCAAAACCAATGGATGCTCGTCTTCTTAATGTGGTTTCTGCAGCGGTTGCTCGTGCCGCAGTAGACTCTGGTGTGGCAATGCTTCCATACCCAGATTTTTACCCGCTTGAGAATCTTGATCACTTCGGTGCTTAAGTAAAAATATGGTTTTAAAAAAGGCGATACCTGAATCAGGTATCGCCTTTTTTTATTGTCAAAAAATCATAGGAAGACGGAATCGTCTAATTACATATGTGATATAAAGTTTCATTTTTGGAACCTTTTTTCTATATAAGCCTCTACACTTAATAATTTAATTGTTTGTTTTTTATTCAGTGTTAAATAGGGGGGTTATGAATGTCTTTGTGTTAACAGGAATAATGGGACTATTGGCTTCAGTAGTGGTTGGTGCAGGAGAGTACCTACTACATTATGATCCACTGGCTCGTTTTGCCGATGGTGGTTTTGGCTTTATGCAGGGCATTAATGTTGATCGTACTAGCCTTGGTCACTTTTTAGGGGTGTTCGGAGCCTTGCTCTATCCAGTCGGTTGTTATCATTTATATCTCATGTTGAAGCCTGCCTCGAACAAGTTAGCGTTTAGTGCTTTTATTATTGGTTCAATGGGATTTATGGTCGGCGTAGTTTGGATAGGCTCAAGAGCCAGTATTTCAGCGCTAATGCAGTTACCTGAAAGCGCAGAAATAGACGCGCTGGTGGCCTTATATGATTTACGTTATGAAACCCTATTACAAGTGGTTCGAGTCACGACACTGCTTCTCTCTGTCATTTTCGTTGTTTTAATTTTTAAAGGAAAGACACATTATCCAAAATGGATGGCTTTTTTTAACCCTATCTTGCTTATAGTCGCCAGCTTTCTCGTTTATCTGGTTGCTCCTCAATTAGGTAAACATGTCATGCCTATCGCTTTGAATGTGGCATTTTTTATTGTGTTTAGTCTGTCTCTTTTCATGGTATTTAAAAATAAGCCTAGTGTGTGTTTAGTCAATGGAGAAGCGAAAAAATGAGTATTAAAAAATTACTGACATCGATTATTTGCTATGCCGTGTTAGCGATTGCTCTTTTGTTTGCTGCGCTGACTTGGTTAAGTGTTCACGATAGAGCGGATGATTATGGTGTATCCAGTGACGGATTGACCATTCCAACCTTTACTGAGAAAACGTTGCCATTTGTACCTAGTTACGATGAAGCTCGTACTTTGCCTTTTACTGCGAGCGCAATAATAGACATTGATAATGACGGTGTGGAAGAGTTATTTATTGGTGGTGGCATGGATCAGAATGACGTTTTCTACGCCTATAGAGGTGGTGAATTTGTTGATATTACTGTATCGACTCAATGGCGTAAAAATACATCTGATGACACCTATGGTGCTGTGACAATGGATTTGGACCATGACGGTGATACTGACATGTTAATTGCTCGCCAATCTGGTGTATGGCAATACACGAACAACTCTGGTGTCTTTACGAGTGTTAAGCTAGACCTTGATCTTGATGAAAAAACGGTTCCGCTTTCTGTTGCAATTGCAGATTTGAATCGTGATGGTTTGTTCGATATGTATGTGTCTGGTTATATCGCTCGCGAGCACGTTGAAGGAGAAACCATTTTCAATCAAGTTTATGGTGGTGTTAGTGGGTTGTATCTAAACACGGGTACAGGGTTTACAAACATTACTAAAATTTCAGGACTTGAATATCAGCATAATACGTTTCAAGCGATTTTTATTGATGTCGATAATGACAGTTTAGAAGACTTAGTTGTTGCTCACGATACTGGTCAGGTTCGTACTTGGAAAAATCTAGGTGACCTTAAGTTTAAAAATATGCCAAACCCAACCAGCGATTATTTCTCTTACCCTATGGGCATTGCCGTGAGTGATTTGGGTAATAATGATTTGCCTGATTTCTTTTTTTCTAATGTCGGTTCAACCACGCCGGATGCCATTGTTCGAGGTGATTTAAGAGAAGAGCAAATCTTGCATAAAAAATGGTTGATGTTCGAAAACCAAGGCGGCTTCGAATTCGAAGATACTGCACAAGAGCGTAAACTGGCTGACTATGAATTTTCATGGGGTGCCATTTTTGAAGACTTTAATCTTGATGGTAAAGATGACCTAGTGGTTTCAGAAAATTATGTTGGTTTCCCAACTCATGCTGTGCCTTTTTGGCGTTTAGATGGCCGCTTCTTACTTCAAACCCATTCTGGTGAATTCAGCGAAGTAGGCGATAAAGCGGGTGTGCAAAATCGTTTTTTTGGTATTTCTCCTCTAACGGCTGATTTTAACCAAGATGGTGCACCTGATCTGGTCCACATTAATTTATTAGGGGAGCAAAAGGTTTTCTTAAGCAACGCGCCTAGTAATAATTTCTTGAAAGTTAAGCTGGCTAACACGGTTGAATCTATTGGCGCAAAAGTGACTGTGACCTTAGCGGATGGCAGTGTAGTAAAACAAACGTATATTGTTGGCGAAGGCTTGTGTTCAGATCAAAGCCACACCATGGTATTCGGCTTATCTGAATTGACAGCCACTGACATACAAGTTGATTACTTAAACGGTACTCAGTCAAAAGTAAGTGGCAACTATCACAACGAAACCTATATACCGACTGTTTCCTATTAAAAAAAGGAAACACTTGTTTAAAGAGAGTGAGTATTATGAATACCAATAGAGTTATTTTCTTGAGCCTTTTAGCGCTTGTATCATACGGTTTTTTTGGTGCATTGATTATTAGTTATCAGAACTTTCAAGCGAATGCCTGCCCGCATTTATTTTCGATCCCTGTGTGTTATGTAGTTTTGGCTGCTTATAGTTTAATGCTGGTGTCATTGTTAGTGCCGCACAAAGGTTGTAAGCATCACTTCTTTAGCATTGGTTGGGGAGTGGCGTTTATTATCGCTTTATTGGCATCTATCGCTGAGTTCTTTTCTGCTGGTGCTATTTGTCCAACAGCTCAGGCTGGAATGAGAGGCGGTTCGAATCTAAATGTTGTGATTCCGACTTGTTATATCTCACTTGTTTTATTAGTGGTTATTTTGGTGTTATTTATTAAAGGCCCGTATAAAAAGTTGTGTGCTTTACCTAACTAAGTAAGAGTTAATACTGGCTGGTAAACGATATTAACTCTTACTTAGGCATTGGGATTCTATCTGAAATTAGTCAGATAGAATCATTAAAATAAATTTTCCAACGCAGTGTTTTCTTGTTTCTCTTCTTGTGCTTCATTACCTACATTATTATTCAAGGCTGGCAAATTCAATTCTCGCTCTGGTGGAACGTGATCTTTTCTGAATATTTCAAAAATCGCATTTGCTTGACCTGGTAAAGCGCGTTCTCCCGTTTTAGGGTCAATGCGTACAGTGACCAAAGAGGAAGGTTTAGTCACAAAAGAAGACGGAGTGTCTTTTAAGGCGTAGCGCATGTAGTCAATCCAAGGTGGTAATGATACGGAGCCACCCCATTCCCCACGACCAAGTGGTGAAGAATTATCAAAGCCACTCCAGACAGATGTCACTATGTCTCCATTAAAGCCTGAGAACCATGCATCACGGCCATCATTTGTCGTACCCGTTTTACCAGCTATGTCATCACGGCGCAGTACAAGAGCGCGTCGTCCAGTACCGTATTTAATAACATCACGCATCATGTCATAAATAATGTAGTTCACTTCTGGGTCGAGAACTTGAGGTGCTAATGGCAAACTCTGAATGCCGTCATTAGTTTCAAACAATCCCATTTGAGGTTCGTTATTGGTGGTTTTTTCAAGCGTCGTGCAAGTTATACAAACCGTCAATGGATTGGCTTGGAATAACACTTCGTTGTTTCTATCGACGACTTTATCAATCAAATAAGGTTGTATTTGATATCCGCCATTAGAAAATACCGCATAACCTGTGGCGATTTGTAGTGGTGATAAGTTTGCACTGCCTAATGAAAGAGAAAGGTTGTGAGGCAGTTCGTCAGGATCAAACCCAAAGCGACGTAAGAAATTAAGTGTTGGACGAATCCCTAATTCATCAAGCAAACGAACCGACACAATATTTTGTGAACGATAAAGAGCTTGGCGTAAACGAGTCGGGCCATAGAATCTTCCACCGTCATTGGTTGGTCGCCATGCGGAAGCTAGATTTGTGTCATTAAAGACAACAGGTGCGTCATTGATGATGCTCGCTGCTGTATAGCCTCGGCTTAATGCACTGGCGTAAACGAAAGGTTTAAAGTTCGAGCCAGGCTGGCGTTTTGATTGCGTGATTCGATTGAACTTATTTTCGTAGAAGTTAAAGCCACCGACTAACGCTTGAATGCCACCGTTTTTACTGTTGAGAGAAATAAGAGCGGTTTGGACGGTTGGTTTTTGTGTTAACACCCAGCCTAGCGTTTCATCTGGGCGTAGACGAATGATGTCTCCTGGTACCAGAACGTCTTCCATGGTAGTAGGTGATTGACCTTGTGAATTTTCATCAATATAGGGTTTTGCCCACTTCACTGCATCCCATAATAAAGTTGCACGGCTGCCATCCGCCAAACGAACATCTGCATTGGTTTCTTCTGTTGCGATCACTAAAGCAGTTTGCCAATTACTAAATCTCGGAATCTCTTGTAAGACTTTTTCTTGTTCTTCTAGCGGCGCATCGATTAAATCGATACGCGTTTCGATAGAGCCACGATAGCCATGACGAGTGTCATAACTTAGAACGCCATTAAATACGGCTTGATTCGCTGCTTTTTGACGGCCAGCATCAATGGTTGTGTGAACCGTCATGCCTGTACTATAAAGGTCGTCACCGAAAGTGCTATAAAGTTCAGAGCGAACCATTTCTGCGATGTAGCCAGCTTCAATGTCTGGCGTGATACCGTGATTTTTGGAAGTGACTGGTGCTTCAACAGCAGTTTGGTAAGCTACTTTGTCAATCATACCTAATGACAACATGCGTTGTAGAATCCAATTGCGACGAATCAGTGCACGTGAAGGGTTCACTACGGGATTATAACGAGAGGGTGCTTTTGGAAGTCCAGCAATCATGGCGAGTTGCGCAAGGTTCAAGTCTACAAGGTTTTTACCATAGTAAACTTGTGCTGCGGCTTCAAAACCATAAGCACGGTTACCTAGATAAATCTTATTAACATAAAGTTCGAGAATTTCGTGCTTGCTAAGCTCACGCTCCATTTTTAATGCGATAAAAATTTCTGTGAATTTACGTGTGTAAGTTTGTTCGAATGATAGAAAGTAGTTTCTTGCTACCTGCATTGTAATGGTACTACCACCGCCTTGTTTTTCGCCAGTGGTGATTAGCTGAACAACAGCTCGGCCTAAACCTAATACATCAACACCAGGATGATGGTAGAAATTAGTATCTTCCGCGGCTAAAATAGCATGTTCTAAATTTTTTGGTATTTCAGAATGGCTGATAGGCGAACGGCGTTGCTCGCCAAACTCACCAATGAGCTGGTTGTCAGCGGTATAAATACGTAATGGGATACGTAATTCAATATCTTTTAATTCGGCAACCGTTGGAATACGGTCTTTTACATTGTAATAAACGGCATAAGTTATTCCTACAGCGCATAATGCACCCAGAAGACTTAGAATAAATAATATTTTGAATGCCTTGACCATATAAAACCAATTCATGCTGTATAGAAAATAGAATTATACCTAAGATCTTCGCAAAAATGGCGCTTAACTTTGCATCAAATCGTGTTATCTTGTTAATTAATTGGTAAGGAAGCCAAAAATAAACTTTCGCTCTATTGCTTACTATTTCAAGGATGAATAATGAAGCTTATGAATGCCTATTTTGTGGCTGTGTACTCGTCGCAAAAATGCACACTTTTCGACAGCTCTGACGTTGATGGAATGGTTATTTGCCATCCTCAAAACCAAGACATCTCTCCTGATTCGATACAGTTAGAATCTATTCAAAAAGATATTTCGTTTAAAGATATTCCTCTAAACGACGATACTTTCCATCGCCCGATTTTCAATAATAGAGCAGGCAGCGCCAAAATAATTGTCGTGATTCCCGATAGCTGGATTTCAGTCACACAGCACAAAATCGATCATCTTGTTCCTATCTCGTTGGCGCCTTTAGCTGCGTTGAGTTATGCCACTGAAACCACCTTTACTGCACCTGAAGCGCTCATGTTTAACTATCGTCAAGTTGTGCTAGATAGAAATCAGACACAACTGACGGTGTTTGCATGCTCAAATGAATGGGCAAATCAATTGTGTTCGCCTTTTAAAATGCTTGGCGCATCTTGTCTTTTAATGTCTCAAACACAATGGGCTGATGCGTCAGTTCGGAACACTTCTTGGTCTAGTTTACGGAAACATGCCTTGTCTATTTACCAGCCTGATAAAGAAAAAAATACAAAAACAAAGAGGCTTTGGTTCATTTTGGTGTTGTTGAGTTTACTTGTACACAGTGGAGCATATGTCTATTTTTGGAACTTGCAACAACAAACAGAAATAGCCCTTATTGACCGTCAAAAAACCTTAACGCTTATCTCTGAATGGGAGTCTGATCAAGTAAATTCACCTTTTGCTGAATCTATACTCGGATTGATTCAGGCGTTACCTACTTCAGTTCGTCTTATGCAGTTCGATGCAGGTTTTGATCAAGCGTTTCTTCAGGTGACCTTGCCCCAGCGTGAACTGGCGACATTGATTGAACGTTGGCGTGAAGGTGATTCGTCTTTGCAATTTGAATGGGAGCAACTCACCGCTGATAAACCTTCTGGATTCAATAGCGAGGTGATAGATGCTTCTATCTCAATATCTAAAAATTGATATTTCATCCCTCTGTAATATTACAGGCTCGACAGTTTGTATCTTTATTATGTTGCAACTGGCTATTTGGTATCCCTTGCTATCTGGCGCTCAGGATGATCTGGAACGCCACATAAAGCGAAAAGAACGAGCAGAAACGGAGTGGCAAAAAATACAAGGACAGGCGAATAGACTTAAAGGAATGACGTTTTTAAATGAGGTTTGGGTGAGCCATCATATTTTTTCGGAAAAAAATGCTGTACCTACTCAATGGTTTATTGAGGGCACGGCGGGGTTGATTGAGTGGCAAACCTTACTTGAAAAAGTAGAAGAGCATGTTGCTCTTGGTATGCAATCGGTTCATTGGCAAAGGTTGCCGAATGGTCAGTGGCAAGGGTGCTTGTTGTTCGATATTAAAATACCTAAAGCAAATCGGGAATACCATAATTGGTTACCAACAAAATTACGGAGTTATCCTTTCGTAGAAAAAGATTGGCAAGTTTTATCGACCATGAGAGTGGGTGAGAACGCATCTGCTCTTTTAGAATACAAGCAACAGCGTCATTGGGTTCGCCAAGGAAGCTGGTTACCTTCAGCTGGGTTAACTGTCGATACAGTGACTTTTGATCAGGTAACGTTAATGACTAAAGAGGGCTCTCAAATAGCATTAACGGTTCGTAAAATAGGTGACATGGATGATTAAATTTCAAATGAAAGTTGTGCTGCTGGTCATTATGTTGTTTTTGTCGCGCCTTGGTCTTGCGATGGATGTGTACTTTGAATCTCGCTCTTTGCAAGAAGTGTTGCCGTGGCTGGCGTCGCAGATGGGTGAAAGTGTGGTGATTAGTCCTGAAATAAAAGAAGAGCTTACGTTGTCGATTAAAGACGCTAGCTGGAAGGATGTAATGGAAGCGGTTGCGCAACAACCGAACATTCATCTTGAATGGCAAGGCCGGGTGGCGATTTTAATGCCGGCGCTAAATGCGGAAATGAATGAGGGTATATCGAATTCATTTAACTGTCAGCGCTCTTATTGGATGATAAAACACGCTAAAGCAGAGGTAGTTGGTAAGCACTTACAAATATTGTATCCATCTTTATCTTTAATTGTTGATGGTCGTACGAATTCAATCGTGACGTACTCTTGCGATGTACTCGGTGGCTTGCAAGAAACCTTAGCTTGGTTAGATGTGCCGCTAAGGCAAATTGAAATTAGCGCCAAAATTGCTCAAGTTAGCCGTACGGCGCAATCTCAGTTTGGTGTGAATTGGACGACGCAATTGTCTGAGGGCGTAGGTTCATCAATTGGTGGTGCTGTAGATTTAAGTGCTTTAGTGCCGACGACAAATCTTGATTTCACCCGTATTGGCGGGGCTAGCTTATTGTCTTTTACGTTGGATATGATGGAAAGCGAAGGAACTGCAGACATTGTTTCGAAACCAAAAATCGTCACTTCAGAAGGTCAAATGGCTCGGATTGAATCGGGTACGGAAGTGCCGTATCAGACGGTAAGTGATGGCGAGGTGAGTGTCGATTTTCGACAGGCAGCTCTGATGTTGGAGGTAACGCCTTTTGTAAAAGACGGAGATCGTATTTTGCTGTCGTTGAATATCCATCAAGACTCGGTGGGGGATTTGGTCAACGGTGTTCCCAGCTTAGAGACGAATCGATTAAAAACTCAAGTAGTGGTGAAAAACCAAGAAACCTTGGTTTTGGGAGGGATTTTTAGGGAAGAGCAGTTCGAGTCCGAAAGTCGTGTGCCTTTCTTGAGTGCTATTCCATGGTTGGGTGAGTTATTTAAAAGGCGCCTTAAACAACAAGAAAAGGTTGAATTACTTGTATTTATTACGCCAAAGCTGCTACAAATGTCAGATAACTAGGCCGCAGTCTAAATCTGCTTAACTCCGATGTAATTGAATACAATGATAAAAGTCCCCAATATTATTTTAGTAGGCCCAATGGGCGCTGGAAAAACAACGATAGGCCGTTTGATTTCTCAATCGATGAGCAAAGAGTTCTATGATCTAGATAAAGTCATAGAAGACAATGCTGGTGCTGATATTCCCTGGATCTTTGAAAGGGAAGGAGAAGACGGCTTTCGAAAGAGAGAAACTCAAGCTTTAACAGCAATCATTCAAGAAGATACAGGTAATTCTGTATTAGCGACGGGTGGTGGTATTGTAATGCGTAAAGAAAATCGAGACCTTCTTCGCGATGATGCATTGGTGGTTTATTTGTATGCCTCTGTTTCGCAGCAATTGTATCGTACGTCGAAAAGTACGCATCGACCTCTCTTGCAAACAGGCGATCCTAAAGCCACTTTAAGGAAGTTATTTGAGGTGCGTGATCCTCTTTATCGAGAAGTCGCGACCTTAGTAATAGAAACTGATGCGCGTCATCCCAAGGCTGTCGCCAATAAAGTGCTGGACGCGATAAAACGACATCTCAACATGGAGACTTCTGTATCTTAATGCGTACGTTAACCGTTGATCTTGGTGATCGCAGCTACCCTATATTTATCGGATATGGTATTCGTCAGCAAAAAGCACTATTTGATGACGCCATTCATGGTAAACAAGTCATGATAGTGACAAACGACACCATAGCGCCTTTGTATCTTGATGCTATGGTGTCGATGTTGTCTGCAGACTATAAAGTAGATACTTGTGTATTGCCTGATGGTGAAGTTTTCAAAACATTGGAAATATACGGCAATATTTTGACGGCCTTGCTAGAAGCTAAACATAATAGAACAACCACAGTAATAGCCCTTGGTGGCGGAGTGGTTGGTGATATGGCTGGTTTCGCAGCGGCAACCTATCAGCGTGGTGTGCCTTTCATTCAAGTTCCGACTACCTTGTTATCACAAGTGGATTCTTCTGTTGGCGGTAAAACAGGTGTGAATCATCCTCTTGGCAAGAATATGATTGGCGCATTTTATCAGCCTCAAGCGGTGATTATTGATACCGAAACCTTATTGAGCCTACCGCAACGTGAATTGTCGGCGGGTATGGCAGAAGTCATTAAATACGGTTTAATTTGTGACGCACCATTTTTTGATTGGTTAGAGCAAGAGATGCCTGCGTTGATGTCGTTAGATAACGATAAAATTAGTGACGCGATTTATCAATCTTGTTTGGCAAAAGCGAAGGTTGTTGCACAAGACGAAAGAGAAGGTGGCATTCGTGCTATTTTAAATCTTGGTCATACTTTCGGTCATGCGATTGAGACTGAAATGGGTTATGGTAACTGGTTGCATGGCGAAGCCGTTGCAGCGGGAAGTGTCTTAGCAATTGACCTTTCTTGGCGAATGGGCAATCTAACTGAGCAAGATGTGAGCCGCTCTGTTGCACTTTTTCAAGCCGCTAAATTACCTGTTTTGCCGCCTCAAACTATGACGCTAGAAAGCTTTGTTGAGCGTATGGCACTGGATAAGAAAGTGTTAGATGGCAGCTTGCGTTTGGTTTTATTAGCGTCACTAGGTGACGCTATTGTTACTTCGGACTTTCCGATGGAAGACTTTAATGACAGTCTTTCGGATGCGCTAGAGGCGAGTAAACAGGCTCATATTGTTTGATTTTTTTGGTGAATTATTGTTGAAGGACGACTATGCCTAAGCCAGAGTTTCAGTTTGATTTAGAGGAAGAGCTCAATCAGCCCTCAAAAGCGACGCTGAGGGATCCTTTTGGCTCAAAAGACACGTCTGTCTATTTCGCATCCGAAGAAGGTAATCAACAACTTGCCTTGCTTGAGCATCTAAGTCGATACAGTAGCTTACTTTCTGTTGTTCAAGGGCCTCAAGGGAGTGGTAAAAGCCGCTTCATGATGGAATTTGATCGACACCAAGATGACACCGTCATAGTGAGCAGCGTTAAAGCTTCTATGTTGATGACTGCGGGTCAGTTATTACAAGCTATCTATGCTGGTTTTGCAGATCATTTTAAACAGCCGCCAAATGAAACCACTTTTGGTCCTTTACTTAAGTTTTCTCATGATGCTGAAGAAAAAGGCCGATCTACTCTTGTTTTAGTCGATAATGCTCAAGAACTGAATACAGATGCTGTAAGTATGCTGCTGGATATGATGTCCTTAGCAACAGATAATCAAACAGTTCCTCATATTGTTTTGTTTAGTGAATATCCTCTTTCTCGTAATTTAGATGCCTACCAGCGTTCCCGCTATGAGCAACTGAGTCACTCTTTCACACTTGCGCCTTATTCATTAGAGCAGACTCGAGCTTATTTACTTCATCGAGTTCGTGCGGTAGGCGGCGGTATTAACCTTCCTTTTGATGAAAAGCAAATAGTGCAAATTCATCAAGAGTCGGGCGGCTATCCTGGACAAATCAATCAGATTGCTCAGGCAATGATGGGGAGTGGCGACAAATTTAAGAAACCGGGCATGCGTTTTAATCTTGCTATGGGCTTTCCTTTGGCTCATATGGCGCTGCTTTCTGTTGTTATGCTTGGTATTTTGGTTGCTGTACTTTTCTCTGATAAATCGCCAGATCCTGCGATAGATAGAGCCAATAATGTGATTCCACTAAGTCCAAGGCAAGGGCAGTCATCGCCAGAAACAATTGCTCGGATTGACGCTATGCAGCGTAAAATTGGACAAGAGGGTGAGATCGTTCTGCCACCGATTCCGACAGGAAGCTCACTACCACCAATTAGTACGTCCAATGGTGCATCGAACAGAGCTCCAGTCGGTGCTGAGCCAAGCACTACGGCGAGTAATATAGGAATCGTTCCAACTGCACCTATCCGATTAGCCCCAATTGGGTTAGCACCTGTTGGATCGGAGGCACCGTTAGTTAAAACTGCTCCTGTTTTTGAAGCGCCTGAAGAGGCTGTTAAGCCACCGGAAGAAAATGTGGCTGTAACGAAAGACCCTGCTGACAAAACACAGTGGTGGTTATCACAGAACCCTAATCGTTACACTCTGCAACTCTTAGGGACACATAATATAAATGCAGTAAAAGACTTTATTCGTGCTCAAGGCAGTGTGGAGGCGTTTGGTTATTTCAAATCGAAACACAAGGATAGGGATTGGTTTGTCGTCGTTTATGGTACTTACCGTAACCGAAGTGAAGCCATTGCTGCAGCAGAAACACTTCCTAGTGATATTCGTGCACTTAACCCTTGGGCGCGCAGTGCTCGTGGAATACAAGACGATATTAACAAAGCGCAGTGATTTATTCTGTTGTAAGAACAAATCACTGTTTTTAGTTCAAATTTCAAACGTCTAAAGCGCCTTTCAAGCTTTTTTTGTGAAAATTTTGTATTAGAAATACTGTAATTTAGTAAAATTAACTGTAATCACCTAAAAAACCTGTATGAACAGTGGAATTTTCTGTTTGCAAAAACTCTGGCGACAGATAATTCTCTAACTCCTTCGTATTTGCCTCTAAATACCCTATAAAAAACGCCAACATAACATAAATCATGCCTATGCTAATTTGAGTAGTGCTTTCTGTCAGGGTAATATAATCGTCCATTTGGGTGGTCTCTTCAGTAAATAATAGTCATTCTTAAAGCGAATTTATTTACATTGTCGCTTTATAGCACCGCCATCTGATATTCAATTTTTATCTAATTATTATTTTTTACGTTTCAACTGTGGGAGTTGGTGTATGAATGCAGGTCTTTATCGTCCTGGCGAATTCAAAGATAACTGTGGCTTTGGGTTAATTGCACATATGGAAGGCAATACGAGCCATGAATTGCTTAAAACAGCGATTCAATCTTTGACATGTATGACGCACCGTGGCGGTATCGCTGCCGATGGAAAAACCGGTGACGGTTGTGGTCTATTAATCCAGAAGCCAGATGCTTTCTTACGAGCAGAAGCAGACACTTTGTTTAAACATACTTTGTCAGATCTATACGGCATTGGCATGGTCTTTTTGGATCAAGACGAAGCGCTAGCGACAGAGCAGCGTGATGTTTTGACAAAAGAATTAGAAGGACAAGGGCTAAAAGTAGTAGGGTGGCGTGATGTGCCAACGGACTCTTCTTGTCTTGGTCGTATTGCTGTGGAATGTTTGCCTCGTATCGAACAAGTGTTTGTCGATAGTAACCGTATGGACGCGCGTACCTTTGCGACGCGTTTGTTTGTTGCTCGTCGTCAAGCCGAAATCGCATTGACGCAATATGAAAACTTCTATGTTTGTTCTTTGTCAGACAAGGTCTTGTCTTACAAAGGTTTGATGATGCCTGTGGATTTACCGTCTTTTTACAAAGATCTAGGCAATGAAAAACTGCAAACAGCGATTTGTGTATTCCACCAACGTTTCTCAACAAACACTTTGCCTAAATGGCCGCTTGCTCAGCCGTTTCGTATGTTGGCTCACAATGGTGAAATCAACACGATAGAAGGTAACCGTAATTGGGCTTTGGCGCGTGCGAATAAACTGCGCTCGCCATTGATTCCTGAGCTGCAAGATTTACAGCCTCTGGTTAACCTGACGGGTTCTGACTCTTCTTCTATGGATAACATGTTGGAAGTGCTTGTTACAGGTGGCATGGATGTATTCCGTGCAGCGCGTTTGATTATTCCACCGGCATGGCAAAACGTAGAAAATATGGACCCTGAGTTACGTGCTTTCTACGAATACAATTCTATGCACATGGAGCCGTGGGATGGTCCAGCTGGTTTGGTAATGACAGACGGTCGTCATGCGGTTTGTATGTTGGACCGTAACGGTTTGCGTCCTTCCCGTTGGGTTGTGACGAAAAACGGCTTTATCACTTTGGCGTCTGAAATCGGTACTTACGATTACAAGCCTGAAGATGTGGTTGCAAAAGGTCGTGTTGGTCCAGGGCAGATGCTGGTTGTCGATACGCAAAACGGTAAAATCCTACATACCAATGACATCGATAATCGCTTGAAAGCCTTACACCCATACAAAAAATGGTTGAAGCAAGAAGCGATTCGTATCGAATCTTTGTTGCAAGAATCGTCTCAAGAATTTGTCCCTTTTACGAAAGACGAAATGCTGATTTATCAAAAGATGTTTCAGGTGTCTTTTGAAGAGCGTGAACAAATTTTCCGTCCATTGGCTGAAAGCGGTCATGAAGCGGTTGGTTCTATGGGTGATGATACGCCAATGGCGGTTATGTCTAGCCAGACACGTCCATTAACCGATTACTTTCGTCAAAAATTTGCTCAGGTGACAAACCCACCAATTGATCCATTACGAGAATCTATCGTAATGTCATTGGAAACTTGCATCGGTGTTGAGCGTAATTTGTTTGAAGAAACGCCAAAGCACGCGAACCGTATCATCATGTCTTCGCCAGTATTGTCGCCACGTAAATACAGCCGTTTGTTGGCAATGAATGACCACCGTTTCCGTTTGGTTCGTTTGAGCACAAATTACAATCCTGAGAATGTATCGCTTGAACAGGCGATTAAAGATCTGCAAATCAGCGCAGAAAAAGCAGTACGCGATGGCGCTGTGATTCTTGTGTTGACGGATCGTGATCTAGAAAAGACACATTTGCCAATTCCAGCGCCAATGGCCGTTGGTGCTGTACATCATTACTTGTCCGTTCAAGGGCTTCGTTGTGATTCAAACATCATTGCGGATACTGGTTTTGCTCGTGATCCGCATCAATTTGCTGTGTTACTTGGCTTTGGCGCAACAGCGGTTTATCCGTATCTTTCATACCGTTTGATTAATGACATGATCGATAAAGGCGAAGTATTGGGCGACCCAATTTCTTGCCATACGAAATATCGCAAAGGTATTAACAAAGGCCTGATGAAGATTCTCTCTAAAATGGGGATCTCTACTATGGCTTCTTACCGTGGTGCGCAACTATTTGAAGCCATTGGTTTGGATACTGCGGTTGTTGATCTTTGTTTCAAAGGTGTGGCTAGCCGTATTAAAGGCGCCAAGTTTGAAGACTTCCAACAAGATCAAGCGACGATTGCAAGCAATGCTTGGAAATTGCGTAAGCCAATTCAACAAGGCGGCTATCTAAAATACGTTCATGATGCTGAATATCATGCCTTTAACCCTGATGTTGTGCGTAATTTACAAACAGCAGTAGGTAGCGGTAAATTTGAAGATTTCAGTAAGTATGCAGAATTGGTTAACACGCGTCCGGCGTCTATGTTGCGTGACTTGTTTGCTTTGTCCGATAAAGCAAAAGCAATTTCTGTTGATGACGTAGAGTCGGTTGAAAGCATACTGCCTCGTTTTGACTCTGCTGGTATGTCTTTAGGTGCCTTGTCACCAGAAGCACACGAAGCATTGGCTCAAGCGATGAATGAATTAGGTTGTCGTTCGAACTCTGGTGAAGGTGGTGAAGATCCAGCTCGCCATGGTACGGAACGTCGCTCTAAAATTAAGCAGATTGCTTCTGGTCGTTTTGGTGTGACACCAGAATATTTAGTTAACGCAGAAGTGCTGCAAATTAAAGTGGCGCAAGGTGCGAAACCCGGTGAAGGTGGTCAGTTACCAGGCGGTAAAGTAAACGGTCTTATTGCGCGTTTGCGTTATGCCGTACCGGGTGTGACTTTGATTTCGCCTCCACCACATCATGACATTTATTCAATTGAAGATTTGGCTCAGCTGATTTTCGATTTGAAACAAGTTAACCCAGAAGCTCTGGTTTCTGTGAAGCTGGTTTCTGAACCGGGTGTCGGTACGATCGCGGCGGGTGTGGCAAAAGCCTACGCAGATTTGATCACGATTTCTGGCTATGACGGCGGTACAGCAGCGTCACCACTGACGTCGATTCGCCATGCGGGTTCGCCTTGGGAATTGGGTTTGGCAGAAGCTCAACAAGCGCTTCGCTCTAATGATCTTCGAGGCAAAATTCGCCTACAAACAGACGGCGGATTAAAAACCGGCTTGGATGTTGTGAAAGCAGCTATTCTGGGTGCAGAGAGTTTTGGTTTTGGTACCACGCCAATGATTGCAATGGGTTGTAAGTTCTTACGAATTTGTCACCTTAACAATTGTGCTACCGGTGTTGCGACACAGGATCAAGCATTACGTGACGACCATTTCATCGGTACGGTTGATATGATCAAGAATTTCTTCTTGTTCATGGCGCAAGATACTCGGTTATGGTTGGCTAAATTAGGTGTAGCACGTCTACAGGATTTGATTGGTCGCACAGACTTATTGATGACGCTTCCTGGTGAAACCGATAAGCAACGTAATTTGGATCTGTCGTCCATTTTGAACAATGACCTGATTCCTGCTGATAAGCCACAATATTGCGATATGCCTTTTAATCCACCACATGATAAAGGCGAGCACGCTATTCGTATGTGGGATGCGGTGAAAGATGCCGTTGAAGAGAAAGAAGGAGGCGAATTCGAATTTACCGTGACTAACTGTGATCGTTCTATTGGCGCACGTTTATCTGGTGAAATAGCGAAACGTTACGGTAACCAAGGTATGTCCGATGTTCCTCTTACATTGAGATTGACTGGTACAGCGGGTCAAAGTTTTGGTGTTTGGAACGCCGGTGGTTTGAATATGTATCTGGATGGTGATGCGAATGACTACGTTGGTAAAGGTATGACAGGCGGTAAGCTTGTTATTCGTCCGCCGCGTGGGTCTTCTTTCAAATCCCAGATTTCAGCGATCATTGGTAACACTTGTTTGTATGGTGCAACGGGCGGTAAATTATTCGCTGCGGGTACAGCCGGTGAGCGTTTTGCGGTACGTAATTCAGGTACGCATACGGTGATTGAAGGTGCTGGTGATCACTGTTGTGAGTACATGACTGGTGGCATGGTCACCATACTGGGTAATACAGGTTACAACTTTGGTGCGGGTATGACCGGTGGTTTCGCTTATGTACTCGATTTGGACCGTACTTTCGTTGATAAATATAATCACGAATTGGTGGAAATTCACCGTATTGGTACAGAGTTAACGGAAGAGTATCGTTCACACCTTCGCTCTGTCATCGAAGAGTATGTGCGAGAAACCGACAGCGAATGGGGCCATGAAATCTTAGAGAACTTCTATGACTACATTGGCAAGTTCTGGCTAGTAAAACCAAAAGCAGCGAGTTTAGGCGCGCTATTGGCTAGTACTCGTCAACGTCCGGAATAAAACGCGCTGTTATAGCACTTGGCTATAAAGCCAAGTGCTATGAACAAATCAGTCTGACCCATTTGAGAGAAGTGCCGTTTAGTTGTAAACGGCCGAGGAGATAGCAGCTTATGTCTGAGCGCTTGAACAATGCATTTCAATTCGTCGAAGTGGATCGTAAGGATCCTAAGAAGAAGCCTTTAATTACACGTAAGGCGCAATTCGTCGAAATTTATAAACCATTCGAAGAGGCTGGTGCGAAAGATCAATCGCACCGTTGCCTAGAGTGCGGTAACCCATACTGTGAGTGGAAATGCCCCGTTCACAACTACATCCCTAATTGGTTAAAGCTGGTTAGTGAAGGCAGTATTTTGGAAGCAGCAGAGTTGAGTCATCAGACTAACTCTTTGCCAGAAGTATGTGGTCGTGTTTGCCCACAAGATCGACTTTGTGAAGGCGCTTGTACGCTTGGCGAAGGCGGCTTTGGTGCAGTGACCATCGGTTCTGTTGAGAAATACATCACAGATACGGCGTTTGCTTTAGGCTGGCGTCCTGATATGTCTAACGTCGTGCCAGTTAATAAAACAGTGGCAATCGTTGGTGCTGGTCCTGCCGGTCTTGCCTGTGCTGATATCTTGGTTCGTAACGGTATTAAACCTGTGGTTTTTGACAAGTACCCAGAAATTGGTGGCTTGCTGACCTTTGGTATTCCAGAGTTTAAACTGGAAAAAAGTGTCATGACTCGCCGTCGTGAAATTTTTGAAGAAATGGGTGTTGAGTTTGTCTTAGGCACATCGGTTGGTGATGACGTACCGTTTGAACATGTATTGGAAGAATACGATGCTGTTTTCCTAGGCATGGGTACTTACAAATACATGAAAGGCGGATTTCCAGGTGAAGATTTACCTGGTGTTTATGATGCCTTGGATTATTTGATTTCTAATGTGAATCACTGTTTAGATTTTGAAGAAGACGAAGCGGATTACATTAACCTAAAAGGCAAGCGAGTGGTTGTCTTAGGTGGTGGTGATACGGCAATGGACTGTAATCGCACAGCGATTCGCCAAGGCGCGAAGAGCGTATCTTGTGCTTACCGCCGTGACCAAGAAAACATGCCGGGTTCTCGTAAAGAAGTACAGAATGCTAAAGAAGAGGGCGTACAGTTCCTTTTCAACCGTCAACCAGTAGAAATCATTGGTGATGGTAAAGTTGAAGGTATCAAAGTCGTAGAAACTCAAATGGGCGAGCCAGACGAAAACGGCCGCCGTAGTGCTGAGATCATTGAAGGCAGCGAGCAGATTATTCCTGCTGATGCGATTCTTGTTGCCTTTGGTTTTCAAGCGAGTCCTGCACCTTGGTTTGAAAAATTCGGTATCGAAACAGACTCTCGTGGTCGCGTTGTTGCTCCGAGTAAAGGCAAGTTTATGTTTCAAACCACGAATGAAAAAATCTTCGCTGGTGGTGATATGGTTCGTGGTTCTGACTTAGTGGTTACCGCCATTGATGAAGGCCGTAAAGCGGCAGAAGGTATCATGGACTTCTTAGACGTTTAAATCTTAGTTCTGTTCTATAAAAAACGCTGATCAGAGACATCTGATCAGCGTTTTTTATGTCTATAGAATAAAGTATTAGGTTAGAAAAGATCTAAATTCATGTTAGCGTCGTATTCTTTTTATCAATACATTAACTTATGAAAACAGGCTAACTATGTTTAACTTTTTGAAATCTGATCCTATTAAAAAACTCGATAAAGAATATGGCGTGTTACTCGAGAAAGCGATGCAAGCTCAGCGCAGCGGCGACATAAAAGGCTATTCAGAATTGACTGAGCAAGCCGAAGCGGTGAAAGCAAAACTGGATGAAGCAAAGCGTTAAGTTGCTCACGAGCCCTTTATATTGTCGTTTTTAGGTTTTCCTGTGGGCGAATTAGGGTCAAGCTTTCTTCTGCAAAACCAGTACCGGCTTCCGTGTAGAAGTTGAAGACATTATCAATGCCTGAGGCTAACAAGGTTTCTCGCTCATCTTGATAGCGTGCAATCGCCGCGATATGGCCTTGGTAGTTGGCTTTACGTAATTGTATGGCGATATTGGTGCTGTCTTCTGCGATTGGTAGTGCCAACATGACCAGTTGAAATTTCTTAGTATCTAGTCGCTCCCAAAGGTCGGCATCTTCACCATCCCCATAGAAGACGTTTTCACCTATATCTTGCATGAGCTTGATACGGTTTCGATCTGCATCCATACCTGTAACATTGTCGCCAATGAGATTTTTAAGGGAGTCAAAAGCGCCTCGTCCAACTCGACCTAAGCCAACGATTAGTACCTCAGCGTCTCTAGGTTGAGTGAATGCATCTTCAGGTAAATATTTTGGACTTTCATACTGACGAATGGCTTCTTTGTTGTTTCGATAGAGACGATGTGATTGGCGGTAGATAACACTCGTAATAACGAATGAAAAAGACACGGCAAGCGCTAAAATTACTAGCCATTCTTTTTCTAACCAACCATTGGTCACACTTAGGGCAACAACAATGAGGCCAAATTCGCTGTAGTTTGAGAGGATCAAAGCAGATAAAAAAGACGTTCGGCCACGCAGCTTGAACTTGGTTAATAAACCAAAGAAAAGGGCAAATTTAGCCAAAATGATGAGTGTGATGATGACACTCATACCGACCATTTCAAGCGTTGGTAAAGCGGTAAAACCAATAGAAAGGAAGAAGGCAATCAAAAATAAGTCTTTGAAATTCATCAAAGACTTATTCATTTCAGTTGATTTCGGGTGCGAAGCTAATAAAATACCAAAAATTAATGCGCCTAAATCGCCTTTTACACCAACAAGGTAAAATAGCTCATAACCACCAAGCGCTAGAAATATACCGGTTAATGGCAACATTTCACCATGGCCCACGCGATCGACAATTTTATTAATAAGAGGACGAACCAGTAATAATGCGAAGAGGCCAAGCGCCCAAATAGATGGTATTTTCCCCGTTGCCGCGACTAAGAAAACCACGGCGACGATGTCTTGCATTACTAAGATGCCAAGAGATAATTGTCCATGACGGGTTTTGAGTTCACCGTTTTCTTCAAGTAATTTCATGACGCATACTGTGCTTGAAAAGCTTAACGCGAAACCAATAAGTGCCGCCGTTTTGAGATCGAGAACGCCAAAATAGGGTAAGCTTAAAGTACCAAGTAAGAGAGCTATTCCACCAAAAAGAATTGTCCAAGAACTCATGTGACTAAGTGTAGAGGCCCATACTTCGCGTTTTAGTAAGTCTTTAACATGTAACTTTAGACCGATACTAAAGAGCATTAAAGTGATGCCGATGTTTGCAAGAGAGTCCAAAGTGCTGCTTGCTTCGAAACCCAAATAATTTAGTAGAAAACCAGCCAATAAGAAGCCAATTAGCGGTGGTAAGTTGATTACCTTAACGGCTAGGCCGCAGACAAATGCGAATAAAATCCAAGTAAATTCCATACAGTCCTTCTAAATAACCGGGATGGTCTAAAGAGGTTATCATACGAAATTTACACGAATCGTGCAGCTTGTTATCTTGTTATTTCAATGTCTTATGACGCTATAAAAGCATAATATATAAACTATTTTTCCATTCAGACTCTCTACGAGTAAACTTATTTCATTTGACGTTTTACAGAGCGATATATGCCAGATTCCATTTCTCCAGCCATTGATAAATCCATTAAACGTCTTCCTGAAAAAGAGCTAGTAGCATTATTTGCTTTAATGATGTCTCTGACGGCATTAAGTATGGATTCTATGTTGCCAGCGTTTCCTTATATTGCTGAAGCGCTAGCAATCGAGGATTATCAAAAAACACAGTGGATTGTTTCTGCGCTGATTTTTGGGATGGTGTTTGGTGAAATTGTCTTTGGCCCATTGTCTGATGCGATAGGCCGTAAAAAAAGTATTCTGATTGGTATTTGCATTTATATTGTCGGCTCATTGGTAGCTCTGTCTGCTTCATCTTTGACTGAGTTTTTAATTGGACGCATGATTCAAGGGTTTGGTGTTGCAGGTCCCAAAATTGCTTCAAGGGCGTTAATTCGAGATATGTACAAAGGCGTGGCAATGGCGCGAATTATGTCTTTTGTGATGATGGTGTTTATTTTAGTGCCTTTATTAGCACCAACGGTCGGTCAGTTAATTATTCATGTGGCAAACTGGTATTGGATTTTTGCCTTGCTTATTGTTCAGGCAACAGTCGCAGCTGTCTGGCTCATGGTAAGACAGCCAGAAACGCTGTCTAAAGAGAATAGAACTCCCATTAATCGAGTTCGATTAATGATGGATATTGGTATCATTTTACGGCGTCGAGATGTGGTGGCGTTTACGGTGTTACTCGGCTGCATGTTCGCAGGCTTGATGTTATACATTAGTACAGCCCAATCGATATTTCAGGATATTTATCAAACGGGTGATCGTTTTCCTTTCTTCTTTGCGATGTTCGCCATCGGTATTTCAATTGTTAATTTTTATAACGGTAAAATTGTGCAGCGTGTCGGTATGCTGCGTTGTGTGACTTCTGCTTTAAAAGTGCTCATCACAGTGTCGTTTTTGTTGTTGATCTCGGCTTTGTATTTTGACGGCGTACCTCCTTTTGTACTTTTTATGGGCTTGGGTATGGTTATGTTTTCTTGTCTTGGCATGGTGTTCGGTAATGTGAATGCCATGGCAATGGAGCCTTTAGGGAAAATGGCTGGGTTAGGCGCGTCTTTGATTTCATCGCTTTCAAGTCTATTAGCGATTCTTTTATCTACTACTGTTGGCCAGTTTTATCATTCTACGGTAATGCCATTAGCGAGTGGCTTTTTACTATTTTCGGTTTTGGCTTTGATTATGTTGAAGTACGGAAGTCGCTTTAGACAAGTGGAATTATGAAGATGTTTTCTCATTAAATATGCCTAAAATGAGGTAGAATCTCAGTCCATTTATTTATCTCAAGAGAACGTCATGTCTTCCCAATCTGAGTCGACCACTTCATTAGCGAAACAACTTTTTTCTATGACATGGCCTATGTTATTTGGCGTCTTGTCGATGATGAGTTTTCAGCTTGTGGACAGTGCGTTTATCGGTCAACTTGGTATTCTTCCATTGGCCGCTCAAGGCTTTACCTTACCGATTCAAATGATTGTCATTGGTTTGCAGGTAGGTCTTGGTATTGCTACGACAGCCATTATTGCTAGAGCGCTTGGTGCTGGAAATGAGAATTATGCGAAACAGCTTGGTGGTTTGGTTTTAATGATTGGCAGCGTAGGTATGGTGTGCTTCTGCCTACTTATTTGGTGGTTACGCCATCCTATTTTGACGTTGTTGAGTGCGCCTGAGTCTGTTTTTCCTGTTATCGACGCTTATTGGCCTTATTGGCTATTCAGTGTTTTTGTTGGTGCATTAACGTATTTTTATTACAGTATTTGTCGATCCAACGGCAATACTTTTTTACCTGGTATTATGATGGTGGTGACCAGTGTTTTGAATCTGATATTGGACCCTATTTTCATTTTTACTTTAGATCTTGGCTTAAACGGTGCAGCAATAGCAACCATACTGTCATTTATTATTGGCTTGTTAATTGTTGCTTCACAAGTGACAAGAAAGCATTGGGTATCGTTTGATTGGAAAGACCTTAATGTAGGGAAAAGTTTGGCGTCGATTGGCCACATCATGGGACCGGCAATGGTCAGTCAGCTATTGCCTTCGGCTTCCTCTATATTGGCGACGAAACTGATTGCTGGATTTGGAACCGCGGCGGTTGCTTCTTGGGCGTTAGGGTCACGCTTTGAATTCTTTATTATTGTTTCTGTTTTGGCGCTAACTATGTCTATGCCGCCTATGGTTGGTCGTTTACTCGGCGCAAACAAAATAGCAGAGATACGAGAAGTTGTGTCGATTGCTTGTCGTTTTGTTCTCGGTTTTCAATTGCTTGTGGCGATTGTGACGTTCCTTGCCTCAGATTTTTTGGCGAATTTAATGACAAGCGAGAAAGCAGTTTCTGAGATTTTAAATTGGCATTTAGTTTTAGTCCCCATCAGTCTTGGTTCTTTAGGTATTTGCATGCTGATGGTGTCTGTTGCAAATGCTTTAGGAAAATCTTATACAGCGTTAAGTATTTCAGCACTGCGTTTATTCGTTTTCTTTTTACCTTGTTTGTGGATTGGTTCTGAACTGGCGGGTCTAAAAGGACTTTTTGTTGGGGTTTTGATCGGCAATTTACTGGCAGGCTTATGTGCTTGGAATATGTATCAGCGACTACTTAGGAAGATTGAGCTTGGTTCTTAAATTTAATGGTTTAATTTTCCGAGTGAACGTTTATTTAAAATGATTTATTTGACGTTGATACATAATAATTATTAGTTTTTACCAATGTAGCTATTTACAAACTAACTCAAACTATTTATTGAAAATGCTGTTGAGAATGAATACCATTTATACTGTGGTGTTTTTTATTCAATGGAGAGTGTTGTGGAAGATTCAGTACAGCAAGGAATTATCGATTTTTTGCAGGTAGGTGGTCCCGTCGTATGGATTTTGATGGTGTTTTCAGTTGTTGCTCTGACAATCGTTCTTTTAAAGTTATGGCAGTTTTCTTCGTTGCGTGCCGAAAGTCTTAAAACGTCGCAGTTAGCATTAGATGATTGGCGTAATGGCAAAGGTGAAAAGTCATTAGAAAAACTAGATGAAAAGCGTCCGATCGATGCTTTAGTGGGTTACACCATGCGCGCTTTATTAAGTGCAAATATCAGTGCTGATTTAATACGTGAAGAAGCAGAGCGTCGTGCAATGAATCAGCTCAGTCAACTTCGTTCTTATCTTCGTCCTTTAGAAATTATCGCGACCCTGAGTCCTTTGCTTGGTTTGTTAGGTACGGTTTTAGGCATGATTACCGCTTTCCAACAAATGGAAGGTGCAGGCAGTCAAGTTGACCCTTCTGTATTATCTGGTGGTATATGGCAGGCTTTATTAACCACTGCTGTAGGTTTGGCTGTTGCGATTCCTGTGGTGACATTGCAAAGTTGGTTAGAGCGTAAAGTAGAGCGTATTGCTCATAATATGAATGATGCTGTTACTCAGGTGTTTACCAGTAAAGAAGCAAAAGCTCTGACAGAAAAAGCGGCGCAAGAGATGTTACATGCCGCTTAACCTTTCTCAACCGAAACGTAAAAATGCCATTAGTTTAACGCCACTTATTGATGTGGTGTTTATTCTTTTGCTTTTCTTTATGTTGACCTCAAGTTTTGTACCTTGGCGTATTGTTGATACACCATTGTCTGTGCCGACTGATAGCCAAGAAACAATTGAAGAAAAAGAAAATGTCATACTGACCTTAAAATTAAACGATGATCAAGTATGGGTAGATAAACAAGTTATTCACTTTACGGATCAAACACGATTTCAAGGGCTCATTAAAGATCATCAGAAAAGTATATTTATCATTAAAGCGGAAGATGGGGTGACATTACAAACCTTGATGCATCTTGCTGATCGTCTAAAATTTAATGGCGCCAAAACGGTCTCTATTGCTAATGCTTTTGCTATGCCGGAGACACCATGAAAATAGATGAGAAGTTCGCCAAGCGTATCGCCAGCGATGATGACAATATGGTACCTCTGATCAACGTTGTTTTTCTAATGTTGGTGTTTTTTATGGTCGCCGGTCAAATTAAAAAAGCAGACCCTATTGCAGTGGTCCCTCCACATTCTATTAACGAAACCCGCGCAGCAAACGATCCAAACGTTGTTATCGTCGTAGGGGGGGATAATAGTCTTTATGTTGATGATCAATTACAAACAATAGAAAGCGTACAGCCTTATTTGGACGAGAAGTTTTCGTCGTCTTTGAATAAAGAAGGATTCTGGGTGCAAATTAAAGCGGATGGCGCTATTTCATTAGATAAGTTACGACCGATTTTTAATCAGGTTCGTTTGGCTGGGTTAACGAAAGTCAGTCTGGCAACTCAACTTGAGCGAGGAAAAGAATGATTTCCACGCGTCATTGGATTGTTGCTGGTGGGCTGGCTATTTCGGTTCATGCTGGTGCTTTTTATACAGTGTTTTATAACCCAGTTGAAGGCAGCCAAGCAGCAGGTTCCCAAGGAATTGAATTTGGTCTTGGTATGATGGGAGATCTCGGAGCATCAGCACAAACAACGCTTGCTCAAGAAGAAACAAAAGATGTTGAAGACATTCAAGAAGAGGTTGAGCCAGATCCAATTGTTGAGCCAGAATCAGAGATTGAGCCTGAGCCTGAGCCAGAAGTTAAACTAGAGCCAGAGCCGATTGTCGAACCAGAGCCAGAAATTGAGCCTGAGCCTGTTGAGGTTAAGCAAGAGTCTCCTATTGAGGTGAAAAAGGTTGAACCAGAACAAGAGCCAGAACCAATAGTCGAACCAGAACCAGAACCAGAACCAGAACCAGAACCAGAAATTGAGCCTGAGCCCGTTGAGGTTAAGCAAGAGTCTCCTATTGAGGTGAAAAAGGTTGAACCAGAACAAGAGCCAGAACCAATAGTCGAACCAGAACCAGAACCAGAACCAGAACCAGAACCAGAAATTGAGCCTGAGCCCGTTGAGGTTAAGCAAGAGTCTCCTATTGAGGTGAAAAAGGTTGAACCAGAACAAGAGCCAGAACCGATTGTCGAACCTGAACCTGAACCTAAGAAAGATGTTAAGCCAGTAGTGAAGCCGACACCGAAGAAGAATGCACCGGAATCAATGGCGAACATGAAAGCAACGACAGGTTCTGGTAACTCAGCAAACAGTGGTGGTAATCCTGGAACCAAGGCAAATTATACAACTCAGTTACTTTCTATATTGGCACAAAATAAACGTTACCCGAGAGCATCTCGACGACGTAATGAAGAAGGTGTCGTGACATTGTCTTTTATTGCCCACGCGGATGGTTCAGTGTCGGATGTGTCGATTACTGGGAGTTCAGGCTATAAGCGCTTAGATAAAGCAGTATTGGACATGATTAGAAAATCGACACCTTTGCCTAAGTTTACTAGCGATATGAAAGAAACCGAACTGAGAATTAGTCTGCCAGTTTCATTCAAATTGAGTGATTATCGTTAATTTATAATCATATAATTTGAGTTTATATTTTTACGAAATTTAAAAATACCGCTGCTTATGTTCAAATTGAGACATGAGCAGCGGCGTTTTATTAATAGCTGTTTATTCGTAAGGTTTTATCAATTAGCAATAAGCTTTTTAGGGCTCGGATTCAGAGGTAGTAGTAACCAGATCTTCCCAAAATGTTTAAGCTGTCCAGCATGGAAATGTGCCTCTTCACCAATGCCTTGATACCAATCTATATGTCCTGGGCCCTTAATCGCACCACCTTTGTCTTGAGCTAGCAGAAGACGAAACTCATGACCAACCAAATTTCCGTAGGAATCGAGTTTAGGTACTTGGGCTAACAAGATAGAACCCAGTGGGATAACACTCGGATCAACGGCCGCAGAATACAAAGGTGTTAGTGGTACGTTTGCGGCACCAACAGGATCACGCGGTCCTTCACTAAAAAACAAATAGCTTGGGTTAGCTGAAAGAATGTCTCTCATGCGGTCAGGGTTGTCTGCTAGCCACTGGCGAATACTTTGTGCTGAAATATCGGCTCGATCTATTTCACCTTGTTCGATCAATTCTTTTCCTATACTCCGATAGGCGTGGCCATTCACACCGCCCCAAGACAACAGTTTTTGTTCGCCATCTTCGTATTCAACAACGCCTGAGCCTTGTACATGTAAGAAGAAATTGTCGACTAAATCTGAGGTGTAGGCAATTTCTAAATCTTGTCCTACTAACGCACTTTCAAAATCGATTTCTTCCCGTGACGGGAAATTACCATTTTCATCTCTTTGTGTTGGCTTTCGGTATAAGGGGTAGCGGTATTTTTCATCAGGCAAATGACGCACAGGTAAAATAGGAACGTAATAGCCGGTGATTTGTACGTTGCCTCTTTTATCTTGTCCGGCTAATTGGTGGGCGATAAGTTGTGGTTGTTGAGCTGGGTTTTGTAGCCAACTGTTAATTTCGTTGGCGACAGTTTTTAAGTCTTCGGTGTTTGTCTGTGTATTTTCAAGTAAGTACTGTTTGTCTGAGATCCGATTCAAATAGGCGATTTGTTGTTGTAGGCCATTTTGAAAGCTGGCGTCAGGATAGGGTAATCCTGGTGGTAGACTTTCTTTTAAGTACAAAAAATCGCGCTTCAATGCGGTTGTGTCTCGGCCATTATTTTCAAAATCATTAGAGCTGTCTATCTCTGTGAGGCTACAGCTGATTGTGAGTAGACTCAAAGAGGTAATGCAAAGAGAGTAGAATATAGAGCGATTGTTTTTTTGTGTAGGAATAAAGGACTGCAATATATGGGTGATATTCATAAAAGCTCTTTGTTGTAAAAAATGAAAAAATAAACCGACGACGTAAGTCGGAAAAAATGTATGAAAATGTATATGTGTGACAGGTTTGACCACAAATTAAACATGAGGTTCATCTTGGGTATTTATGAAGGCGAAAGCAATATTTTGAAAGATAAACTAACTTATCGCCTTAGTTGTTTTAACCGTACAGCTGACTTCACCATCCTGAACTCTGACTTTAATAGCATCGCCTTTCTCTACGTCATGAATAGAACGAATGACTTGTTTACCTTTCGATGCAATGGCGTAGCCGCGAGATAAAGTATTGAGTGGGCTGACGAGGTTGAGTTTATCTATGATGCGAGCAAAAGCGGTTTGTTTGTTGGTTAGGTTGTTACGTAGAGCATGGGCAAGTCGCGTGTCTATATTGTTGAGCGTTTGCCTTTCTTGATTAATACGACGAGTAGGGCTGTTTCTTTCAAGTCGGTGGACGAGGTTGCTCGTCTGAATATGTTGCTCTGATACTTTGCGTTGAATGTTTTGCTGCAAACGATGCATCAGTTGATTTAGTTGGTTTTGTTGTTGATCAATGCGCTCTTTCGGGTGACGAATGCGTTTTGTCGTGAAATCGAGCTGTTGCTGGCTTTGTTCGAGAATGCGAGACATACGTCGAGCCAGTTGTTTTTCTTGTTGCTCGATTTGTCGAATCAGTTGATTACAATCTGGGCTTAATAGTTCCGCCGCCGCCGTGGGTGTGGCGGCGCGAACGTCGGCAACAAAATCGGTAATGGTGAAGTCTGTCTCGTGGCCTACTGCAGAAACAATCGGCGTTTTCGTATTGAAAACGGCACGGGCTAAAGTCTCGTCGTTAAAACTCCATAAATCTTCTAATGAACCACCACCACGACCAAGCACGATGGCATCGAAATGACCACTGTCGTCTGCTCGTTGTAACTGCCTTAAGATATTTTTCGCTGCGTCTTTGCCTTGTACTAACGAAGGTAGAATAGTGAGTTCCGTTAAGGGGAAACGGCGACGAAAGGCGATGATCATGTCGCGCACGGCTGCGCCAACAGGAGAAGTGATAATTGCGACACGTTCAGGTTTGGTTGGCAATGGTTGTTTGTGCTTTGCGTCAAACAAGCCCTCTAGCTGTAGACTGGTTTTGAGTCGCTCAAAAGCTTGTTGAAGTGCGCCTTCGCCTGCCGATTTCATACTTTCAACGCTGAGCTGACAGTCACCGCGAGGACCATAAAAAGTCACTCGAGCACGCAACCGAACCTTGTCGCCATCTTTTGGATTGAAGCGTACTGTGTTGTTCTTGCTTTTGAACATGGCGCAGCGAATTTGTGCTTTGTCATCTTTGAGTGAAAAGTACCAATGTCCCGAACCCGGCTTGGCCAAATTGGAGATTTCACCTTCGACTAAGATCCAAGGTAAACTGGCTTCAAGTAGTTGTTGTATTTGTCTATTTAGCTGCGAGACACTAAATGCGGTTTCTTGTGAGGCAGAAGTTGTAAAATTATTCATCAATCTCTCGTGGTTTTGATTTACCGAATGCAACTATAGGAGTAGAATTACTTGCCATCTTAACACCCTTGTTGGCATTGGAAACTCCCCTTATGTTACGTATCGTTCAAGAAGCTCTAACGTTTGATGACGTATTGCTCATCCCTGGCTATTCCGAAGTTCTTCCGAAGGATGTTAGCCTTAAAACTAAAATCACGAAAGACATTGAGCTGAATATTCCGCTTACGTCTTCTGCAATGGATACTGTTACCGAACATCGCATGGCGATTGCTTTGGCTCAAGAAGGCGGCATAGGCATTGTGCACAAAAACTTGACCATTGAAGAGCAGGCGAAAGAAGTTCGTCGTGTTAAAAAATACGAAAGCGGTATTGTTCGTGATCTTGTTACCATTCATCCAGAAGCGACTGTGCATGAATTGATGGCATTAACTGCCTCAAACAGTATTTCTAGTGTACCTGTTGTTAAAGGTACTGATCTTGTCGGTATCGTTACAAGCCGTGATGTTCGTTTCGTTAAAGATTTTGATAAAAGCGTTGCTGATATCATGACACCGAAAGATCGACTAGTAACCGCACTTGAAGGTGCGTCTTCTGGTTCTATCCGTAAATTGCTTCACGAAAATCGTATTGAGAAAGTGCTGATCGTGAATGAGCAGTTTGAATTACGCGGCATGGTAACGGTAACCGATTTTAATAAAGCAACAACCTATCCAAATGCGTGTAAAGATGACCAAGGTCGTTTGCGTGTGGGTGCGGCTGTTGGTACTGGCGCTGATACTGAAGATCGTGTGAAAGCCTTGTCTGATGCGGGCGTTGATATTATTGTCGTTGATACGGCTCATGGTCATTCAAAAGGTGTTATCGATCGCGTTCGTTGGGTGAAGGAAACGTTTCCTCATATCCAAGTGATCGGCGGTAACATTGCAACAGCGGATGCGGCGATTGCGCTTGCAGATGCGGGTGCTGATGGCGTGAAAGTAGGTATCGGCCCAGGCTCAATTTGTACTACTCGTATCGTTGCTGGTGTGGGTGTTCCTCAAATCAGTGCGGTAGCGAATGTAGCAGAAGCGATGAACCCTCGTGGCATTCCTGTTATTGCTGATGGCGGTGTCCGTTTTTCTGGAGATATCGGTAAAGCAATTGCGGCCGGTGCAAGTGTCATCATGGTGGGCGGTTTGCTTGCAGGTACAGATGAAGCGCCTGGTGAAG
Source organism: Marinomonas ushuaiensis DSM 15871 (assembly GCF_000521805.1). Lineage (GTDB taxonomy): Bacteria > Pseudomonadota > Gammaproteobacteria > Pseudomonadales > Marinomonadaceae > Marinomonas > Marinomonas ushuaiensis. The sequence continues at coordinate 3,649 of NZ_JAMB01000017.1, read as the reverse complement.
TTGTTTTGTTCCAAGGTCGTTCATTTAAAGCGTATCGTGGCATGGGCTCACTTGGTGCTATGTCTCAGTCTCAAGGTTCAAGTGATCGATACTTCCAAGATTCAAGCAGCGTCGAGAAGCTGGTTCCAGAAGGAATTGAAGGTCGTGTACCATCAAAAGGGCCAATGGTGGCTGTTATTCATCAGTTGATGGGCGGCGTTCGCTCTTCAATGGGTTACACTGGATCTCCAGACATTGAGACGATGCGTACGAAAACTCAGTTCTCTCAAATTACCGGTGCCGGTATGCGTGAAAGTCATGTCCATGATGTGACGATTACGAAAGAGGCACCAAATTATCACGTGGGTTAATCGCTTGATAATTTGATGTTCGGATGGGGCGTATAACACGCCCCATCTTTATTTTTTACCCTTACTATCTATTGATTAACTACTTCTATTTTTAAAGACGATGCTCTTTTTAGATAGAGTGAAAGGAATGGCTAACAATGTCGCAAGATATCCACGCTCATAAAATTCTTATTCTTGATTTTGGCTCTCAGTACACTCAGCTGATTGCACGTCGTGTTCGTGAAATCGGTGTTTTCTGTGAAGTTCGTGCTTTTGATATGGAAGATCAAGAGGTTATTGATTTTGCACCTAAAGGTATCATCTTAGCTGGTGGTCCTGAATCTGTTCCTGAGCCGGGTTCTCCGCGTGCTCCAGAAGCCGTGTTCACTTTGGGTGTGCCTGTTTTCGGTATCTGTTACGGCATGCAAACAATGGCAGAACAATTGGGCGGTAAAGTTCAAGGTTCTGAGTTACGTGAATTTGGTTATGCTCAAATCCGTAAGCACGAAGGTTCTTCTTTATTGGAAGGTATTCAAGATCACGTGGCGAACAATGGCGTTGCTGCATTAGATGTTTGGATGAGTCACGGTGATAAAGTATCTGCAATGCCTGCGGACTTCTCTTTGATGGCGTCTACAGAAAGTTGCCCAATTGCTGCAATGGCGAACGAAGTTAAAAAGTTTTACGGTGTTCAATTTCATCCAGAAGTAACGCATACGAAACAAGGTGGAAAAATTCTATCTCGCTTCGTCGTAGATATTTGTGAGTGTGACACTTTGTGGACGCCGGCCAATATCGCTGAAGATGCTATCGAAAGAATGCGTGAGCAAGTGGGCGACAAGCAAGTTCTATTGGCTTTGTCTGGCGGTGTGGATTCTTCTGTTGTAGCGGCCTTGTTGCATAAAGCAATCGGAGATCAATTGACGTGTGTTTTCGTTGATAACGGTTTACTTCGTTTGAACGAAGGCGATCAAGTTATGAAGATGTTTGCTGATAACATGGGCGTAAAAGTGATCCGTGTTGATGCGGAGGATCTATTCCTTGGTAAGTTGGCCGGGGAAGATGACCCAGAGAAAAAACGCAAAATTATTGGTAACACCTTCATTGATATCTTTGATGAAGAGTCTTCGAAATTGAACAACATCGAGTTTCTTGCGCAGGGCACAATTTACCCAGATGTCATTGAGTCTGCTGCTTCTAAAACAGGTAAAGCTCACGTTATCAAATCTCACCATAATGTGGGTGGTTTGCCTGAAGACATGAAAATGGAGTTGGTTGAGCCACTTCGTGAGTTGTTTAAAGACGAAGTGCGTAAACTAGGTGTTGCACTTGGTTTGCCTCATGACATGGTTTATCGTCATCCGTTCCCTGGGCCAGGTCTTGGTGTGCGTATCTTGGGTGAAGTGAAGAAAGAATACGCTGATATTTTGCGTCGTGCGGATGCGATTTTTATCGAAGAGCTTCGTCGTTCTGGTTGGTATGGCAAGACGAGCCAAGCGTTTGTGGTCTTCTTGCCTGTTAAATCAGTAGGTGTGGTTGGTGACGGTCGTCGTTACGAATACGTAGTAGCACTTCGAGCAGTTGAAACTATCGACTTTATGACAGCACGTTGGGCTCATCTTCCGTACGAGTTATTGGAAACAGTTTCTGGCCGTATTATCAATGAAATCGAGAGCATTTCTCGTGTGGCTTATGATGTTTCTTCTAAGCCGCCAGCAACGATTGAGTGGGAATAGTTCCCTCTCGTTAATTGTTTTATTTGAACTCATAGATAGGCGGCTCTCTTTTTAGTTAAAGAGGGCCGTTTTTTATTTATATTATGTCTATAAAAGCATTGGAGTAATGATGTGGATTTTCCTACCCCATTAATAGAAGGTCGATTGATTAAACGCTATAAACGGTTTTTATCTGATATCCAACTACCGAATGGCGAGATAGTGGTTGCGCATTGTCCAAATACAGGTTCGATGAAGCGTTGCCAACAAGACGGCGCTCGTGTGTGGCTTTCCAAAAGTACGAATCCGAAACGAAAGTTAGGTTATACGTGGGAGTTGGTTGAGATTGATAACAAGCATCTGGCTTGTATTAATACAGGTTTGCCGAATAAGTTGATTGGCGAAGCGATTGAAAATGATGTGGTTAAAGAGTTGCTTGATTATAGCGGCATAAAAGCCGAAGTGAAATATGGTGAAAATAGTCGTATTGATTGGCTCTTAACAGGAAATGAAGGTCAAAAGTGCTATGTTGAGGTGAAAAACGTTACCTTATTAGAGGAAGATGGTAATGGTTACTTTCCTGATGCAGTAACAGATCGAGGGCGTAAGCATTTGTATGAGCTCGCCAAGATGGTTGAGGAAGGTCATCGGGCTGTTTTGTTCTTTTGTGTGAGTCATACAGGGATTGATTCTGTTTCTCCGGCTGCTCATATTGATGAAAAATATGCATTGGCATTTGAAGATGTGCTTTCTAAGGGGGTTGAGGTGCTCGCTTATAAGGTGGATATCACCACTAAAAAAATGATTGTTAGTTATTCCATTCCTGTTATTTCTTCCAAGGTCATTTCTTAAAAAAAATATCAACATTATAGTGCTTTATTTGGAGGTTAAGTCTCTAAGTAAAGTGTCTGTATTTCTTTTATTTCGTCAGTTTTTCTTTACCTACTCTTACTTTTAGTAGTCAATCGAGAGTTTATCGTTTTCATTCTGAATCAAACAGGGAAGCAGCTCTTTGATGCTTTTTTAATGAAAACCTATTGCTATTGTTTCTCTCGTGGGGGCGCAGTCCTTCTTAATAAAAACCTTTATTAGAATTGAAAACTATCAAGTAATGGAGAAATATTATGAATGCACTTACAAAAACAACTTTAGCTTTACTTGCTGCAACAGTGATTTCTACAGCAGCTTTCGCAAATAGTGACGCGCTAGCAGAAGCTCAATATCGTGTAGATGCTATTTCAGCACAGCTTGAAAGTATGGGGGCGGAAGTTGATTCAAGTGTTGATTTGAATGCCGCAGCAACACCAATTGAACAAGAAGCTGCGTTGGTCGCTAAATATGAAGAGCTACAGATTCAACTTGAAAATCTGCAAGCAAAAACGGCCGAATAATATTCGATAATAACTAAGCTCACTTCTGTTCTTAGTGGAAGTGGGCTTAACTTCGTATGATGGATTAATATTTAGTAAATGGATGTGGAGGGTTTATCGTAAAGGCATCATTTGTGTCCATTAGGTCTATTGTTGATTGCTATTTGACCGATTGGTATTTGTTTTGATGTTTTATTAGTCAGAAATTACTTTTTTATCATTTAATTAAAAGAAT
>NZ_JAMB01000016.1 GCF_000521805.1 Marinomonas ushuaiensis DSM 15871 | reverse complement strand
TAAAATTCAATGTGGCGAATCTGTGACCAAACTGTGACCAAAACGTTTATTTTCACCTAAAAACATTTGCAAATAAATTGTCAGTTTTTGACTTTAATTGACATTAAATGAGGAAGCTGTGAGCTTAGAGGTAGTCTCGGTATTATGAGGTATCGCTAATCACGTGGTCACATTATTGTGAGACCAAAAAAACTATTAATTGATTTAATTAGTCTTTATTTCAGATTTTTATATTTCTCTAACTTTTTGTATTTCAATGATAATTTGGGTTGATGTAAATCTGTCAGCCAGAATATTTGCATAGAGCTCTTGTGACCAGGTTGTCTAACATGAAATATATAAAGGCTCTTGTTCTCTTTCTTCTAAATTAATCTCATGTAATCTTTTTGCGTATCCGTTCATTTGGACTCATTAACTCTAAAGTTCTGACTAATTAAAGAGTTCTCTGCCAATAGCGTTGGGTAGGGGTTGTCAATTTTAGTAATGGTGTCAGTATTTTGGAGGGCTAACCTCTCACTAGAGTATAGTCACTCAGGCTTTATCTATTTAAGTTAGGTATCCGCTCTTTCAAGCTTTTACTCTGGACGTTATAGGGTTGAACTTAGATTGATTCGAGGATGGTGCTTCTACTCAATTTCATAACTTAAAATCTGAAAAGCTGTCTCTTACAAAAAATCACTTGGTCATTTTTGCAATTTGAAACTATACTGTATAAATATACAGTATAGTGGTGTTAATCATGCGTGTGACGTATCTTGGTGTGTCCGAGTCAGCGATGTTTATCGCGGCCAATAGTGTGCGAATCCCTTTGTATGTGGATTCGGTATCGGCGGGTTTTCCTTCGCCTGCTCAAGACTTTGTTGAAAAGTCCTTAGACTTAAATGAGTTCTGTGTGGCTCATCCAAGCGCGACCTTTTATGTGCGCGCTCTGGGTGATTCTATGATTGGTGTGGGTATTTATTCAAATGATGTGTTGGTCGTAGATCGTTCGTTAACCGCGCGTCATGGGGATATTGTGATTGCCTGTATCCATGGAGAAATGACGGTGAAAATGCTGGAGCTAACTCCCAACGTACTGCTTCGTCCGAAGAATAAAGCCTACAAGGCTATTCATATTACTGAAGAGTCCGAGTTGGATATTTTCGGGGTGGTCACTGGTGTAGTTCGTAAGTACGAGCGCGGTGGATGAGAGCTGTTTTTGCTTTGGTCGATTGCAATAATTTCTACGCGAGTTGCGAGAAGTTATTCCGACCAGATTTAAAAAACACGCCTGTTGCAGTTTTGTCGAATAATGATGGCTGTATTGTCGCACGTTCCAAAGAAGTAAAAGCCCTAGGTATTAAGATGGGCGTGCCGTTATTTCAAATTCAGGACGAGATAAAGCAACATGGTATTGTGTGTTTTTCATCGAACTATGCGCTATACGCAGATTTATCTAATCGTGTTATGACGATTTTGGAAGAAGAAGCACCGCAACTAGAGGTATATTCTATCGATGAGGCTTTTATGGATTTAACCGGTGTTGATCATGTGATGGATCTGCTTGCGTTTGGTAAACGAGTAAAAGCTAAGGTCGATCAATGGACGGGCATTACGGTAGGTGTTGGCATCGCGCCAACGAAGACACTGGCAAAGTTAGCGAATCATGCCGCGAAGAAGTACCCCGCGACAGGTGGTGTGGTTGATTTGATGGCGCCAGATAGACAAAAACGTTTGATGGCCTTAGTTGATGTCGGTGATGTTTGGGGTGTTGGCCGTCGAACTACAGAAAAACTAAAGGCGAGGGGGGTTCATACTGCGCTTGACTTAGCGAATACAAGCCCGAAAGATATACGAAGTGAATTCTCAGTTGTACTTGAGCGAACAGTGCGTGAATTGAACGGTGTGTCGTGTTTGGACTTGGAACTAGTAACGCCAACCAAACAACAGATTATTTGCAGCAGATCATTTGGCTATAAAGTGACAGATAAGCAGCAATTACGAGAAGCTATCGCTAAATACACCACTCGTGCAGCTGAAAAGTTAAGAAGAGAAAAACGTCTTTGTCGTGTGGTGAGCGTATTTATTCGCACCAGTCCTTTTATTCCAAATGAACCACATTACTCACAAAGCCTTTCTGTAGAGCTTCCCAATCCAACTGATGACACCCGCGACTTATTAGAAGTTATTAACGTAATGTTCAATCGGATTTATAAAGCAGGATACCGTTACGCCAAGGCTGGCGTGATGCTGGCCGACTTCTATGAGTACGGCACTTTTCAAGAAGATTTATTTAGGCCTTCAGCTAATAAAGTTAACTCAAAAGCATTAATGGCAGTTGTGGATCAAATCAACCACAGTGGACTTGGAAACGTCTTTTTTGCATCTCAAGGTGTGTCACCGCAATGGTCAATGAAACGTGAACATCTCTCACCAGCGTACACGACTAGGTGGGAGGAAATTCCAAAGATTTTCTGATTCAAAGTGTAGAAAATAGAAATGAAGTATGAGTTAGAAGCATCAAACGGCAATTATTTATTGATAAATACTCAATGAGTGATAAATCTCCTAAATATCATTACATCAGGTCATTAATGAAAAAGTCTACAATAGCTTAAGGTGATAATGATGGCTTTAAGAGAAAAGACCCTAAAAAAACAGTGACGCTTCTTGTTTGAAGTGTCACTGTTTAAGGTTGATAATGTTCAATAGGTACACTTGTTTTGAGAATACTTATTGATGTTTTAGTCTCAAATACCTAGATTTTTATTCTCCCAAGCGTTGTATATTGTTTTATCTTTTAAAGAAATTATAAATTTCCCCATAACTCCGATATCATCTTTAGAGAACCTAATTTCAACGAGTGTCAAAAAGAAATCTAAGTCGCTCAATTCAGGTTGTACTCTGATGATTTTTTTTAGTTCAGCTAGTGAGTATTCATATGATTTTATCATTGCCATACAAAGCTTTCTTAGCTTGCCTGTATTTATATGAGATACCTGATTCTCTATCTTTAGCGTGATATTTTTTATGTCCTCTTTCGCTATTTCCTCTAATATATATGCTAATGGTTGCATATTCGGCTTTCTTATAACTGGTTCATACCAAGCTAGATAAAAGAAGTGACCTCGTTTATAGCGTTTTATTGCTACCTCAATGTCGACATAATCGTTTATATACTTTTCTAAACAAAGAAAGTGGTTACCTAAAAGTCTAACGTTTAACTGGTCAGTACCATCAATTTCCTGAAAGACGGCAACTCTTTCCATTGTAGTGTTATTGGATAGCACGTTTTTAACTTGAGTTAAAAAATAACACCCTTTGAAGCGTACAAAATTTTCAACAGCTTCGAGTTTAGGTTGGATTGCTGATTTTGGGTTAGTATGCTGCATATCGAATCTCCAGGTTATGATCAAGTAGTTTATCCATTGCACTGCCATCCATTCGGGTAAGATTTGGCACATATCGAGAGTAAACACGAAATAGCATCTCAGTATTTGAATGTCCCATCTGATGTGCTATCCATTCAGGGGATTCGCCAGCAGCAAGCCATAATGTTGCGGCTGTGTGTCTCGTTTGGTACGGACGCCTTTTCTCTAGTCTTAATTTAGCTAGGAGAGGATACCAAACACGCTTTGTTACATTGTTGTGGTTTAGTGCTTTGCCCTCGCGATTGCAAAAAACGAATTTTCCGAAACGAGCTGTGTGTGCTTTTTGTCTTAGAAATGCGTCGTAAACTGGCTGACTCATTTGAATGTCTCGAATGGAAGAATCTGTTTTCGTAATGTCTTCTTCACCACCGACGATTGTTTCTCTGACTTTGATAATTCTTTTGTTGAAGTCCACATATCGCCACTTTAATCCGTCTACTTCTCCAGTTCTCATGCCAGTAAAAAAGCGTATCAAGAAGTAATCTTTATAGTCATCACGAACGGACTCTAGTAGCCTATTTACTTCTTTAATAGTGAACGGCTGAACATCAGATTTGATTATTTTCAATGGTTTGATGCGAATATAGGGTGTGATAAAGTTAAATTCTTCAGCAGCATCCTCAAATATGCGCTTTAACGGATCCATGATCTTATTAATGCGATTATTAGTGATACTGGTTCTACCATTTCGTCCCGGTACTTTGGCGAGGACTGAACGAAATTTTAGAATGTCATTACGAGTGATGTTGTTGATCTCCATTTCACCGAAGTATGGCAAGAAGTGTTTATTGATCATGCTTTCAATATTTGCTATGTGGGACTTACGCCATGCTATTTTTTGGTACTCAAACCAAGAATGGATAAATTCTTTAAATGTTGGGACATAGACTTGGTTTTGACGCTCTGACCATTCTTCTGGCTGGTGAAGCTCTAATTCATTATCGCTAAAATTCTTAGCTAAACGGCTCTCTGGAAAATGTTTAACGTAGCGAAATGTACCTGCCATAATTTCTGCTTCAATCGTAGTGAGTAGCTTTTCCATTTTACGCTTATTAGCAATTGTTGCTTTGAAACTGGTTTGTTCACGACAACGTTTCCCCATATAACGGAAATCTAAATACAAGGTATTTGTTTCTTTTCGAACGCTGACACTGGCCATGGTTATACCTCCTCTGTGTTGTATGCTAGGGCGATGGTGTCTTCTGACTGTGCAAGCATATCTGTCTCAATGGTTTCCCAAATGAAGAGAATTTTGCGACGGTTAAAAGGTCGTACGTAGTGGCGTCCTTCAAATAGACAGGAGTCAACTAATTCGTTTCGTATGGTTCTTGAGTTATAATGAATTCTATCTGAAAGTTGTTCTGTGGTAAGGTATGTGCTCATATCATTATCCTTTTGGTATCTGTTAGGTTTATTTGTTAAATAAATTTAACAATATTTGAATACTAAAATACCGATTAATGTATGTCAATGTCTTTTTGTAAAATATATTTAACAAAAGAGTGGTGCTGGGTTTGCTTAGATTCAAGATTAAAGAGCTACTTTCAAAGAAGTCGTTTGATGAAAACAGAAGGATTACCATTGGAGAGGTAGCTGAAAAGACAGGTGTTAGTCGAGTCACGATATCTAAAATGGCTAATCAGAAGGGTTACAACACAGTGACTGATAACGTTAATAATCTATGCCAATACTTTTCATGTGAGGTTGATGACTTAGTGGAATTCATACCTGATGAATAATCATCTGATTGTTTAAAAAGCGAAGGAGCCGCAAATGAATATTTTGTACATCCACGGATTTGGTTCAAAGTTTAAGCCTCAATCGGATAAGGTAGAAAGTCTGTCGTCTCTTGGGTTTGTGCATGGAATAGACATTGACTACACCGATCGTAGGTCGGTTATTACTCAGCAATTAAGAGATGTTATCATCCAAAAGCACATTGAATTATTAGTCGGTACGTCAATGGGTGGGTATTTCTCCGCCGAAGTAGGTCTGATGGTTGGCCTTCCTTATGTCATGATCAACCCAGCGATGAACCCCAGAACTACTCTGAGTAAGTACATTGGCGATGGTGTTGATTACTATGGTAGGTCATACCACTTAGAAAAAACTACAGTGGAAGAATATGACCAAATGGCGTTGAAAAATCAGCATGGACTTCTTTTACTGGATAAGGGGGATGAGCTTATTGATTACAGAGAAACCGTGCGATTATTACCTGATACACAGACATTGATATTCGAGGGTGGATCGCACCGATTTGATCACATCAATGAGTCTTTAGTCGCCATTCAGCAGTACGCCAATATATAGTCTGTAGTGTTGGGTTTTGGAGAGCACTGAGATTATTAAGTCGCCAACGTCCTGACCAAAAGAACCTTAAAGGTATATAAATATCGATGTTGTAATGGTTATATAATAACGAAGTAACTAATTTTAGGAAAAAAGTACAGTAACAATCATAGCGATCTCTGATTACTCATGCTGTCCGACTTTCTGTCCGACTTTCTGTCTTGCTTTCAAGCGGCGATTATAGACGATGAAAAAATGATGTAAGCAAACACCTTGTACAGCTCAAAGAAGCAGATCGTAAAAAATTAAGCCCGTACCTTTTTGGTGGAGAACAATGAACACATTTTCCTATAAAAGCGACCTTAATGGCGGTTCACTCATGGTCCGTGAAAGTCGCATTGTTGCCGATTTGTTGTTAAAAAAGGCAACCGAAAATGAATGGAAGCAAAGAATTCAAGACAATAACGAATTACAGAAACGGACAACGTCTACGGCTAAACGATATTCGAAGGCAATACGTTCAAGGCTGGAGCGGTTAGAACCAGAATTTTGGCAGGCACTCAGAGATGGTGATGAGGAATTAGCAACTCAAGTCTGCTTTGTCTCCGTACTTGAGCGTAATTTACTGTTATTAGAATTCATGGAGCGCGTCGTTAAAGATGCGTATAACGCGCATTTGAATGCTCTTAAGCCATACCAGTGGCTAGATTTTTTGGACGAGTGTGGTAACAAAGATCCAAATATAATGAGTTGGAAAGCCTCTACTAAGCAAAAAATGGGGACTGTTGTTTTTCGTATCTTATCTGAAGCAGACTACCTTGAGTGCGCACGTTCAAAGAAATTACAGAATGTCCTGATTCGACCTGAACTCAAAGACATGCTTGAAAATACATTTAGAAAACGCTTATTGGCGAGTATGGATATTCGGTTATGAACGAAACATTACAACGACGGTTGAACAAAATACCTGACATTATATTGTCTGACGACTTTTTAAATAAGAAAGGGTTAGGTGGTGATTTGTGCTTTTGGATCTTTGATTATGCTCCTGAGTACGAACTTCAAGTGAGAGACTACTTAGCTTTTCTAGATGGTATGTTATCAAGTAAGCATAGCCAGCTTAAGGTGGTACACATCAATCTTTTGGAAGATATGATTGCTTACTTAAAAGACAGGGATCTATTAGAGCGAGCATTTGACCTGCAAAAAAAGAAAGGGGATGCTGCTTTACTTAAGGCGTTAAAGGGCCCATTACACATGGATAAATTCGTTCCTTTTCTGCTAGAGCATCACAATATCCAGAGCCAAGATCTTGTGCTCTTTTCAGGAGTCGGTTCTGTTTGGCCCTTGCTTAGAGCCCATAACTTACTGAACAGCTTACACGCTGATTTAGGACATGTTCCTCTCGTACTATTTTACCCTGGTCAGTACACCGGCAAAGATCTTACTCTTTTCAATCGAATTCAGTCGAATAACTATTACCGTGCGTTCAAATTACTGAGCGAATAAGGACATCACTATGACAGCTGTAAAAGATATTTTTTATAAAGACATTGAACGATCCATTAATGGTGTCGTAAAAGCCGATCAAAATGACAACAGTACCGTCTATGTAGAGCTAGACGAGTATGTTGTTACCAAAGAGCTAGATACGCATTTCAGAGATTTTTTTGAGGTATTTTCTACTTCTCTTAATGATAAATCCCTTGAAGACAAAATAGGTGTCTGGATATCTGGATTCTTTGGGTCGGGTAAGTCGCATTTTTTGAAAATACTTTCATATCTGTTAGCCAATGTTGAAACAACGTCACCAACAGGTGAAACAAAGCGCGCTGCTGATTTTTTTGATGAAAGCAAAATTCATGACGCCACGATCAGTGCAAACATTATAAAAGCGGCTCAAAATAGCTCTGATGTTATCTTGTTTAACATAGACAGCAAATCCGGTTCTCGTGATGATTCAAACCCTATTCTTGATGTATTTCTTCGTGTGTTTAATGAATTTGAAGGGTTTAGTAGTGACCATCCGCATATTGCACATCTAGAGCGCTACTTAAAAAACAAAGGTGTTTTGGGTGCATTTACACAAGCGTTTGCTGAACACAGTGGTTCCAATTGGGAAGACGAGCGAGATGCTTATCATTTTTTCCAAGAAGACATTCAAAAGTCATTGGCCACCGCCTTAAACATATCTGAGAGCGATGCCGAAAAGTGGTTTGAAGAATCCGAAGAAACATTTGATGTTAACGCCGAGCGCTTTTGCCAATGGGTAAAAGAGTATTTAGACAAACACCCAGACCCAAACAAGCGTATTTTGTTTTTAGTTGATGAGATTGGCCAGTTTATCGGTAAAAACACGGACAGAATGCTTAAGCTACAAACCCTTGCCGAAAACTTGGGAACTATCTGTAAAGGTCGTGCTTGGATTATTGTTACTGCCCAAGCGGATATGGACGTGACATTAGGTGAGTTATCGAGTGCTGAATCCGATACGTTTTCTAAAATTGCCGCACGTTTTAGTACTCGTCTTTCCTTGTCCGGTGCCAACGTTGACGAAGTTATAGAACAGCGTTTGCTGCGTAAAACCCCCGAAGCGGAAGCCGAGCTAAAAGCCATTTTTGCCAAAGACGGCAGTATTTTAAAGAATCAAATTATCTTTGATAGTACCGGACCAACGTTGCGATCGTTTGAAAGTGAAAGCGATTTTGCCCAGTGCTATCCGTATCCTCCTTATCAATTTCGGTTACTTCAAAACGTTTTTACTGAAATTCGAAAAGTCGGGGCGACGGGTGCGGCGTTATCCAACGCATCTCGTTCAATGCTTGACTCCTTTCAGGTCGCCGCTTTACAGCTTAAAGACTTGGAAGTGGGGGCATTGGTGCCCATGCATTATTTTTATCGATCAGTTGAGTCGTTTTTAGAGCCAGCGGTAAAGCAAGCCATTGATAACGCCGCTACAAACTCTATTTATGACAAGTTTGATATATGTCTGTTAAAAACGCTCTTTATGATTCGGTATGTCGACTTGGTGAAGGGCACGATAGACAACGTGATCACGCTGTCCTTAAGCACCATAGACGAAGATAAAGTCATTCTTCGTAAACAAGTAGAAGAAAGCCTTCAACGGTTGGAAAAACAATGCCTTATTACGCTCAATGGTAATGAGTATTTGTTCTTAACCAATGAAGAGCGTGATATCACACGAAAAATAAGAGCAACCGACATTTCAACGTCGGAAGAAACCAAAGCGCTTACAGACCTTATTTACAAAGAGCTATTGGTCGATAAAAACAAATTTCGTTACCCAATAAACAAACAAGATTATGGCATCGGTCGTTTTTTAGATGGTCATACGCTTGATGGTCGCTACGAAGCAGATTTAAAAATTGAAGTGTTGTCACCGTTAGATCCAGATTATAGTTTGTATACTGAAGCCGCCTGTATCAATCGTAGTGCGGATGGAACGGGTTCTATTATTGTTAAGCTTCCTGACGATCGTGCCTTTTTCACTGAAATTGGCACTTGGCTCAGAACCAATAAATTCATTCGCTTAAATAACGACAGTAGCCAACAAGATGCGACTCGAATTTTAGCCGAGCGAGGGCGCGAGAACCAAGACCGTAGAACACGTCTTAAAGTGAACATAGAAGACTTAATACTTAGGGCAGAGGTCTATTGCCTTGGTCAGCATCTTGCTGTTAGTAAAGGCAGCGTGGCGACACGGTTAGACGAGAGCTTCCTATATCTATTAGAAAACACCTTTAACAAATTATCTTACTTGAAAGTGTTGCAGACAGACCCCCTAAGAGAATTAAATGCCGTACTGACGGTAGATGATATCGCTCAAATGGGCTTGTCATTAGATGGCGCGGAGGGCAATCCTCAAGCCGTCACTGAAATGCAGCAATACATTAACTTAAAAGCCAGCGGCAATGATCGAATTCTGGTGTCCGATATAGTTGAGCGATTCAGTAAACGCCCATTTGGTTGGTCGGACAACGAAATCCTGCTTATTCTGGCTCGTTTAGCTGCGTCTAATCACATTACCTTTCAGTTAAGTGGTGGCACACTCGCCAACAAAGACGCATTTGAGCCTCTTTCTAATTCACGTAAACGCCGTGAATTAACCATTATCAAGAAACGTCAGACAGATGAAAACGTTTTAAAACAGGCCAGAAATTTAACCAAGGACCTGTTTTCATCCATGGGGCCAGCGGGTGAAAAAGAGCTTTTTGAATTTTACACTCAAGAGATCAACGAATGGGTACAACACCTAAGCAGCTACCAAAGCAAAACCGACCTTGGTGGCTTTCCAGGCCGTAAAACCATTGAACAATCGTTAATGACGCTGCAAAGACTGCTTGATCACGACGACAGTTTCGACTTTTTCAAGCAGATTGTTACCAACAAAAATGACTATCTTGATTTGGAAGAAGACTACCGTGATGTCCACGAGTTCTTCTCGAATCAATTAACCATCTGGCAGCAACTCAAGACAGCGATAAGCCACTTCGATAGAAATAAACAAATTCTTGATAAAGACGGCAAAGCCGCTGCCGCTCTGTCAGAACTAAAGCGCATTCGAGACAGTGACGCACCTTATAATCTGCTTAGTAAAGTGACAGGGTTAATTGATACCGTCAGAAAAGTGAACGATGCCGAAGTAGAAGCAAAGCGTACTCATGCACTGGAGCGTATTGATCACAAAATAATGCAACTCCAGCAAGAGCTAAAACACTCTGGTATTGAGACGCCAGATCTCAGTAATCGGTTATTGCGTCCCTTGCAACAAGTAAAAGATGACTTACAGACTCAAAGCAGCATTCCTCAAATTTTCATGCTGCAAACACAAACGGCCGATGAGCATTTAGACGACGGTCTTGAGCTGCTTCATAATGAAATCATCAAAGAACAACAAAGACGGCTCGCGTCAGAGCAAGCGCTAGCATTAAGCGAACAATCTAAAGTAGAGCAATCTAAAATAGAACAAGCAGCGGCAGCCTCTTCGTCAGTGCAAGGCATCAATGAAAAGCCAGCGGTACTGAATCGACAAGAGCCGACGTCGGCACCGGCTATGGCGGCCCCAGCGCCCTTAGTGAAACCTAAAAAGGTCACTGAAGTCTCTATTACACAAGTCTATGACGCTGTTCTTAGTAGCGCCTATATTGAAACACCAGAGCAGGCCGAACAATTTATTAACGAACTTAAAAAACAGCTGGATGTAGCTATTAGAGAAGGTGCAAGGGTTCGTATTAAATAAACGGCAGGTACTTAGGAAGTTATAAAAAGGAGTTTAGGAATGGATGTAATCAATATAGAGCAACAAGCCCTTAAATATCTCCGAGAAATGACAGGAGCCCAATCAGCAATGTTTCACGATGGACAACTAGAAGCCATCGTGGAATTAGTAGTGAATAATAGGCAGATGCTTGTTGTTCGAAAGACTGGTTGGGGTAAGTCCGCAGTGTATTTTATAGCCACTAAAATAATGCGTGATCAAGGAAAAGGTTCTAGCATCATTATTTCCCCACTCATTGCATTAATGCGAAACCAAATTGAAAGCGCCTCTCGATTGGGCTTGCAAGTCGCCACAGTGAACTCATCACTAAATCAGTATGAGCGCGAAGCGAATGAGCGAAAGATAACTACTGGTCAAGCGGATGCTATTATTATTGCACCTGAGCAGTTAGCCAATGACGACTTTGTGCAAAACACGTTAAGTAAAGTGCTTTCGAGAATCTCATTATTTGTTGTGGATGAAGCTCATTGTATTTCAGACTGGGGACATGACTTTAGGCCGGACTATCGTCGAATTGTTCGTATCTTAAATGCGATGCCCAAAAACCTGCCAGTTTTAGCTACAACCGCAACGGCAAACAATAGAGTTGTGAGCGATATTCAGAGTCAGCTTGGTGACAGCATTATAATTAGCCGAGGTGGCTTAACACGTGAGGCCTTGCGATTACAAAACGTGGCGCTTATGCCTAAGCCTCAGCGTCTAGTTTGGTTGTTGGAAGCAGTAAGAAAAATTCACGGTACGGGCATCATTTATTGTAAAACCATCAGAGATTGTGAGCTTGTGGCTGACTGGCTTCAAAAGCATTCTATTAACGCCCACGCTTATTCAGGCGACAGTCATGTCACCGACAGAATTTATTATGAAAAAGCATTGATCAAAAATGAACTAAAAGCGCTTGTATCGACATCTGCGCTTGGGATGGGGTTTGATAAGCCCGATCTTAGTTTTGTCATACACTTTCAAGCACCTGGCAATGTTGTGGAGTATTATCAACAAGTTGGTCGAGCTGGACGTGGTATCGACAATGCTTATGGCATTATGATGCAAGGCGAAGAAGATGAACGCATTCAAAGCTTTTTCATTGAGAGGGCGTTTCCAACACAAGAAGAGATTGATGATTTACTGGATGCTATAGCCGTTCATGAAGGGCTAAAAGTGTCTGAAATAGAGCGATATACTAATTTATCATCTGGAAATATTGCAAAAGTTTTAAAGTTTTTGTCGACAGAAGAACCTTCACCGATTTTCAAAGATCAATCCACCTATTATAGAACAGCGATTGACTATCGGTTACCTGAAGAGAGAATAGCAAGACTCAATGCAATCAAAACGGGTGAATGGGAGCAGCTGCAAAATTATTCCAATCATACTGGATGTCTAATGCAGTTCTTAGCTCAAGCTTTAGATGATCCTCTCGCCAAAGATTGTGGAAAATGTGCTAATTGCGACCCGTCTTCTGTTTTAAGGATTGATGTAATCAACGAGGATGTTGAAAATGCGCTAGAGTTTCTAAAATATCGATACGTAAAAATAAAGCCTCGTAAGACATTTGCTAAATCTGGAGCGCTTGCTCAGGGAGCCTTTCCTATTTATAAGTTACCTTATAAAAATCCTAATTGGATTCACGAAGAAGGTTTAGCACTATCACGATGGAAAGATGGTGTATGGGGTGACTTAGTCGCCGATGGAAAGAAAAAGGATCATTTTAGCGATGAATTAATCGCTCCTATGGTCCAAATGATCAAAAGTATGCCTACAGATGAGCAGCCTCGTTGGCTGACCTATGTACCTTCACCAAGACATCCAAATTTAGTGAGAAATTTTGCCTATAAAATAGCCGCGGCATTAGATATTTATTGTTCAGATGCCGTCACTATAGCGAATACAAAGCCACCTCAAAAAACGATGGAAAACAGTTTTAGAAGAAGCGAAAATTTAGATGGTGCTTTTACTGTTAATCCTTCCATCGTTTATAGCGACCCTGTACTTTTACTAGATGACGCTGTTGATTCTGGCTGGACATTCACTGTTGTCTCAGCATTACTAAGAAAAACACAGTCAGGTAAGGTATATCCAATCGCGCTCACCTCAACCAGTAATCAAGGTTAATTATGAATACGTTTACAGACCATAATCCGAACGAGGGAAAGGTATTACAAGCAATACTCTTGCTTTGCAGTTACTTCAACTCTAATGAGGTAAAGAATGTTAAGCCATTATCACCTACAGAGTACTCACGTTTAGCATTATGGTTACATCGTAATAAGTACACCCCAGCTGATTTTTTGACCAAAAAAGAAGAAATATTAAGTGAATGGGTTGATCCAAGATCAGACTTTAAAAATCCAATTTCAGCTGAGCGTTTAAACGATTTACTAGGAAGAGCGGCAAGTATGGGGTTTGCGTTAGAAAAGTGGCAGCAACAAAATGTGCATATCATCAGCCGAGCAAGCCGCCAGTACCCTAAAGTAATCAAAGATCAGTTTGAAGATACGCGGCCGCCTATTTTGTATTGCATTGGCAATAAAGAGCTACTAAACAACAAAGGTGTGGGCTTTGTCGGATCAAGAAAAATCGATAAAGATGACGAAGAAGCGACAAAGGGCTATGTAAGTGATGCCGTATCCCAAGGCTATATGATTGTATCTGGTGCAGCAAAAGGTGTTGATGAAACAGCAATGATTACTGCATTAGAAAATGGCGGCACTGCAATAGGCATAGTCGCGGAATCCTTGTTAAAAATAGCAACGAATAAACACTACCGGCAGGCGATACAAGAAGGGCGCCTACTGCTTATATCAACGACTTACCCTGAAGCGCGTTTTTCAGCTGGGCTTGCTATGGGGAGAAATAAATATATCTATGTTCTGTCTGAAGGCGTCATCGTGATTAAGTCAGGCACTGATGGTGGAACTTGGACTGGTGCTAATGAGAACTTAAAAAAACAGTGGGTTCCTCTGCTCGTAAGAGACATTGACGAAGAAGGCAATCAACAGTTGATTCAAAAAGGTGGCATCGCGATCTCACCCAACGATATAAATGTTGAAGAGATCATTCATAACTCATTACTGAAAACTCCAACGATTTCAGAGTCGGACTCAAAACAAGCAGAGCCGATGATTCAAGATATGTTTACTACGGACTTATTCTCAAGCTCTGAAGAGTCTGAGTCTCAACAGAAGCCAGAGACGCGTAAAGAAGTGGCTTTACCGCTAGTAGAGCAAGCTGTGAAAAAAGAAGCGCAAAAAGAAGCGGTTAAGCCAGCACCACAACAGCAGCAGCCTATCGAGAAAGACAGTGAATCTCATATCGAACAAGTTCAACTGACCGAAGAAACAACAGTACAGACGGCCGAATTAGGACTCTTCCTAGATGCCTTTTATCAGCAGCTTTTAGCATCACCATCAGATACTACTTTCACACCAAAAATGTTGGCGACAGCGCATCCAGAATTAACAGAAAGCATCATCAAACAATGGCTGAATACCTTAGATGAGCAAGGACTAGTAAAGCGACAGGGCAGAAAACTTGCCTACAAACGAATAAAGAAAGACAGCCAAATTTAATCAGGTAGATGACATGAACACAGCAAACTTAAAAGCATACGCCCCCAAAGCTCGCCGCGATTTTATTGCCGCCATCACCAAGCAATCGCAAAAGTACGGCGTTACTAAAGACACTATTCATCCTGTACAGATCAACGGTAATGTCTGTGTAGTGAATGGCAAACCGTTTCCTGCCAACATGGCCCCCAGAATTCAGCGTTTAGCCGAGCGGGTAGAGCGTTTAGGTTTTGAACAAACCATAGAGCAAGTCGCGTACTCTTGGTTTAACCGCCTAATCGCCATTCGTTACATGGAACTGCACGATTACCTAGGCCATGGCCGCCGTGTATTGTCGCACCCAGAACATCCTACCGGCTTTCAGATATTAGAAGAATGTACCGACCTGTCTTACGGTAACGACGGCGATGCAGGGCAGTTGCCCCACCTAAGCCATGAAAAAGTGGTAGAGCTAAAACTCGACGGCACCAAAGACGAAGAACTGTACCGCGAATTATTACTCGCTCAGTGCCACGCACTGCACAATGCCATGCCGTTTTTGTTTGAACGTGTAGACGACGAAACCGAACTGCTACTGCCTGAAAACCTCACCAAAACCGACTCGTTAATTCATGACTTAATCACCGATCTCGCCGAAAGCGATTGGGAAAGCATTGAAGTAGTGGGCTGGCTGTACCAGTTTTATATCTCCGAGAAAAAAGACCAAGTCATCGGCAAAGTCGTCAAAACCGAAGACATACCCGCCGCAACCCAGTTGTTTACCCCCAACTGGATTGTAAAATACATGGTGCAAAACTCCCTTGGCGCACAATGGTTAGCCACCTACCCAGATTCGCCATTAAAAGCGCAAATGGAATACTACATCGAGCCTGCCGAGCAAACCGATGCCGTAAACGCCCAGCTCAAAGAAATCACACCCACCGAGTTAAACCCAGAAGCACTGACCTTAATTGACCCCGCTAGCGGTTCGGGCCATATTTTGGTAGAAGCCTACGATTTATTTAAAGCCATCTACTTAGAGCGCGGTTACCGCCAGCGTGATATTGCCCAATTGATATTAGAGAAAAATCTATTTGGTTTAGACATCGACCAACGTGCCGCCCAACTAACAGGCTTTGCCCTAATGATGAAAGGCCGAGAAGACGACCGCCGATTATTTGAGCGTGGTGTAAAGCTGAATGTGATGGCAATGGTCGATAGCACCAGCTTAGATGTTGATACTTTAGTACATGGCATTGAGTTGTCACAATACGGTTTGAATGAAAAAGACCTGATAGCGCTAAAAGACTTATTCGAACACGCCACAACGTTTGGCTCGTTAATTCAAATGCCGCAAACATTGGCAGAAAAACTACCGGCACTAAAACTGCTAAGTGAAACAAACAGCCAAGATATGTTTGTCAAGGAGATATTGGAACATTTATCTCCATTAGTGCAGCAAACTAAAATACTGGCTGAGCAATATGATGCGGTGGTAGCCAACCCTCCGTATATTGGTGCAGGTTACCTTAATGATTTAATAAAAGTTTTTTCCGGCCATAGCTATCCGGAAACAAAAGCTGATATTTTCTCAATGTTCATGCATCGGTGTATGTTATTTGGTAGATCATATTCATTGGTCTCATTAATGACACCATTTACATGGCTTTCAATAAAATCGTTCGAAGGAATCAGAAATCTTATTTGTGAAAGTAAGGATGTTGTGTCATTGGTACAGCCTGAATATCATGCCTTTTTTGAGTCTGCCTATGTTCCTATCTGTACATTTGTACTTCGCAATTCTAGTACCAATATCCCAGGCATTTTTGTGGACTTATCTCCTTTTTATGGTGCCAATATTCAATCTGAAAAATTTTTGGAAGTGATAAAAGATAGAAATCATCCACAGAGATACGAAAAAGAAACTAGCGTCTTTAGATATTTACCAGGAAAAGCAATTTTATTCGGTCTAAGTAGAGATGCTATTAGTCTACTTTCGAATAGTAAAAGAATTGGTGAGTTAGCCAATATTTCTGAGGGAATTAAAACAGGGGATAACCAAAGATTCTTGAGGTTTTGGCCTGAAATTTCAGCTGAGAAAAACTCTTTCTTTTCTATAAAGGCTAAAAAATGGAGGCCTCACCATAAAGGCGGAGAATATCGCCGTTGGTATGGTAATTTGGAGCATGTAATTAATTGGGAAAATGACGGTGAAGAAATAAAAGAGAGTTCAAGCTCAGGTTTGCAGGGCCGCACCAATTACTTTTCAGAAGGAGTAACTTGGTCAAAGCTTTCAAGTAGCTATTTTGGAGTGCGGCTGTTGCCAAATGGTGTGCTTTTCGATTCAGGTAGTCCCGCTGTGTTCCCTGAAAATCAAGAGCTGACACTCCCTATTCTTGGTTTCTTGTCTTCAAACGTTGTGTCATTTTTAGTGAAGAAACTCAACCCAACTCTAAATTTCCAAGTAGGTAATATTTCTACTTTACCGTTCCCTTTAGATTCAAGTCATCATCAAATAGCATGGATTACAGAAATTGTTCGAAACTGCGTTAAATTGTCGAAAGAATACTGGGATTCCTTTGAAACTTCATGGGAGTTCAGGGGGTCACCGCTTCTTTCAGGAGAGAAGCGGTATGCCTTAATTAAGGATACGTTGATCGATAGGCAGCGTGATGGTGAAAAGACCGTTGAGTTAATGCGCACTCTCGAAGAAAAAAATAATTCTGCTTTTATAGAATTATTAGGTATGCAAGGTGAGCTTGATCACAAAGTCACCAATTCTCAAATTACCATTGGTCGTGTTGACAGCGAAAAAGATTGTAAGCATCTGGTCTCCTACGCCATCGGCTGCATGATGGGGCGTTACAGCTTAGATGCACCGGGTTTAATTTACGCCAACAGCGGCAACGAAGGCTTTGATGCTAGCCAATACACCACCTTCCCCGCAGACGACGATGGCATTATCCCCCTCACCGATGCCGAATGGTTTGCCGACGACGCCGCCAACCGAGTAGAAGAATTTGTTTCAGTGGCTTGGCCTGCCAGTTCAGAAACAGGCAATCACTTAGAGGAAAACCTCGACTTCTTAGCCGCCAACTTATCGCCTAAAAAATCTGAAAACAGCCGCGATACCATCCGCCGCTACCTCTGCGATAAATTCTACAAAGACCACATGCAAACTTACAAAAAACGCCCAATCTATTGGTTGTTTAGCAGTGGTAAACAAAAAGCCTTCCAGTGTTTAGTGTATTTACACCGCTACAACGAAAGCACCCTAGCGCGTATGCGAACCGAATACGTCATACCACTCACCGCCAAACTCAGCGCCCACATCAACAAACTAGACGACGATAAACTCGCCAGCGGCTCGGCAGCGGAAATTAAAAAGCTGGAAAAAGAAATCAAACGCCTGCAAAAACAACAAACCGAACTCACAGAATTTGACGAAAAACTCAAACACTTCGCCGACATGCGTATCTCGTTAGACCTAGACGACGGCGTAAAAGTGAACTACGGCAAGTTTGGTGATTTATTGGCTGACGTAAAAGACATTCATGGGAAGAAAGTGTAATGCGCGAAAATATAGATACCTTCAGTAATAAATTAAAAGATGTAATGCTAAACGGCGGATCTATAAACGATGTGGGTGATTTATGGAATAGAGAAAACTTTAGTAACTTGAAAACAGCCACTAATGATAACTTAATCAAGGGTGATGATAATTTTTTAAATAAAATTTCAGCTCAGCTTCAAGAAGCTCAAAACACGATTCCTAATTTAACAGATGAGCAACACCAAAAACTGCTGCCTTTAATGGCTGATCTTCTGAGTTTATATTATGTGTTTCCATCAAATATTTCAGAGGAAACAAAAAAATCGGCATTAGAGACCTTGGTTACTGCTGATAACAATCTAGCAAGATCGTTAAACCTGACGCTTGATCATTTTCCAGTAAGTATCAATGCGTTTAAGGATTGTGGGATTGGTAGTGGCGGCATGGGGTTTAATACAAACAAACAGAAAGAAATCTTCTTTTTGATTTCTGTCTTCTGTGATTGGTTCTCTAAGTCGGAAGAAGATAGAAAAGAACTTCTTTGTCCTGAAGGGTTGGTGAAAATTCAGAATTTTATTGATGGTGTGGAGCCAAACCGAACACCTCAGTGTCGTCATGTGCTATTGCACCTGTTTTATTCCTCATACTACGAGCCAATAATAAGTGCTGCACAGAAGTGGAAAATTTGTCAGGTATTTAACGATTTTATCGAGCCTGAGTTGCTAGAAGCTGAAAATACGCCTATTCAAGCTGAGAACAATCTTGATCAAAAAATTCGAGTTATTAGTCTCAAGCTTGCCACTATCCGAAATAATATACCCACCGATTTTTATAGCGATGAATTGCGGCCTTTTTGGGACTCTACATCGGAAGGTTTATTTCCTGATTTAGATACTGAATTATTAGAATACAAAAAACAGATCGTCTTATACGGGCCGCCTGGTACCAGTAAAACCTATACGGCAAAGCTTTTAGCAGGAGAGGCTATACGCTATCGCTTGGCGAAAGACTTAGGCGCATCTGTTTTGAATCAAGATGGTCAGATTAAGCTTAAAAAATCACTGGGTGAAAATATACATAGGCTTCAGTTACATCCAGCGTATAGCTATGAGGACTTTATTCGCGGTTTACAGATTAAGGGTGGCGATACTGTTTATGCCAATGGTTATCTATTGAGGCTGTTGGAAAAGATGAAGCAGGCACCTGATTTACCTCATGTATTGATCTTAGATGAGATTAATCGTGTGGATCTTAGTCGCTTATTTGGTGAATGTTTTAGTGCCCTAGAAAATAGAGGTGAGTCAATCGAGCTATTGGGGTCAGATGATGAGCAAGAAGTCAGCCTAAATATACCTGATAATTTGTACATCATCGGAACAATGAACTTAATTGATCACTCTGTTGAACAATTAGATTTTGCGTTACGCAGGCGTTTTCTATGGGTAGAAGCGACTTATAACAGTGTTGCGTTAGCAACTATCTGTAAAGAGCGTTGGCAAGCGATTAAATGGCCGAATACTAGCTTTGCTTGGGAACGAGTTGAAGATGATTTTAATAAATTAGTGAGTGCTGCTGATAATTTAAATAGAGCCATCAGTAATGAAAGTGAGCTAGGGCGTGATTTTGTGTTAGGTCATGTGTTCTTTTTAGATGCCGTTAAATTTTTAGAGCAGTTTTTACAGCCACGATCCAATGGCACTTCTAGTTATTTGTTTACGAAAACAGGACAATGGAGAGATCCAATAGAAAAGCTATGGCGCTTATCGTTACATCCTTTATTACGTGAGTATTTATCGGGTTTAGATAGCGAAGCCCAGAGTGACATTATGACGAAACTAAGTGAGTCTTTTAAACCTTAATCATGATTGATTCTCTTTTCAAAGATTGCTCCGTGATTGAGTTTAATGCGTTTACCGCTAAATATTTTGGCCGAAGTAAGGCTGCGTCCTTAAACGCTGATCGCTGGCTGCGTGAACTATCGCATCATGAAGTGTCGCATACGCAGTTGTTTGCTCTATCAGAGCTAGAGCAGAAGAGTGCTTCTGAACCGATTGTATATACAGATAGTCATGGGCGATGGTGGACGGGGCGGTATATTGGCTCGCTGACTTTTGAAGGAGTATCAATAGAGATACATCCGCGCTTTGGCATGGAGTTTGTGGCGAATAATATTCCGCTGAGTAACTTTATACCGGTGAATATTGACGCAAGCTTTGTTGCAGGCCATAAATTTATTCATTACCTGCAGGCTTTGTTGTGGTTGAATTATTTAACGAAAGCGGCGAGACATGCGTTACCCACGGTAAAGCAGGTGGATCAGCATTCATCCTTGATAGTGAGAGGACGAGTTGATGTTAGAGGCACCATTGGTCATCGCATAAAGGGCCAGCCGCAAGTAGCTTCTTTAACTCAATCTAAGCAGGTGCATAATTCGGTTACTACCGCGGTAGTTTTGGCATTTCAAGAGATTGAACGCTGGTTTCCAAATACTAATTTGATGCACTGGTTGCCTGATTCAATAGCCCTGCGTTTGCAGAAGATGATTAATGTAACGCCTAGGCATAGTGACATTCCCAAGCCACATGACATAAAGCGTATTCGCCTTAATTCTGTGACTAAGGCTTACAAGCCGTTAGTGGCTTTAAGTATGGATATTCTTAAAAGCAAAGGCATTTCAGAGTCACCTGATGGAGGTAACAATCAAAGCTTATTGCTTGATGTGGCTGAGTTATGGGAAATTTATGTATTAAATGTTTTACGTGAAGCGTCACCGGCAACATTAGACGTATCGCACGGTACCTATGAAAGTGAAGGTTATTTATTAAAAAGCCTAAATAGCGGGCGACAGCTGGGTAAGTTATTACCCGATTATTTAGTAAAACAGGATAGTGAAATTATAGGCGTGGCCGATGCTAAATATAAGCGCTTGGGTGATGCGCCTTGGATGAGTCCAAAAAGAGATGACCTTTACCAAATGACGGCTTATTTATCTAAGTTCTCATCGGTACTGAACGGCAGCCTTCTATACCCTAACTGGAATGAAGGCGAGCCTGAAAGTGACGTTGAAAGGGATAATCCTTGGATCTTGGATTCAGGGCAGAATATTAATTTTATCTCTTTGCCTCTGGTGAAAAGTGAAGCGGTACAGAGAGTAAAGGAATTAGGTTTTTTTTAAAGGTGCTTAATATATAGTTGACGTAGTTTGTTAAACGTTTAATTGAATGCTGGGTTCGAGGGACGAAGTAAAGTAAATATGGAATTTTTTATGAATCAAGAGGTGTGAATTGGGAGCTATAACTTTACCTAAAACAATACAAGTTTCTATCGATGAACGCGCTTTATCTTGCCAAGAGCAGCTTAGAAAAGATTTATTACTGTGTTTAACTCTTATCTTGATCGTTTTTTCTGCTTTCTATCTAGATAGCCAAATTTGGTGGGCTGAAATATACCCTTTTACCTATCCTTTTCTTCATGCTTTTATGGTTATTATCTTACCATTTTTTATCTATTCTTTGTACAGATTAAATAAATTTTTGAAAGATAAAAGTGATCTTATTGCATATCAAAAACTAATTGAAAAACTTAATAAGTCTACGTTGAGCACATCAATAGAAAGTATTGATGGAGTAATATCAGAAGCTTATTCTTTGATGAATAGAAATCATCTTATCAAAGACACATTCGAACAGTATCACCTTCTCTTAGCTGCACGTAAATTAGAATTATATCGAGAGGTATTAACTGAGTCACTTAACAATGAGTTCGAAGAGGCTATGGCTGATTGTACGCTTCAACTCCAATCACATATCAATAATGTTCCATTACTCAAAGTTAAAACTCAGATTGAGTCATCTTTAAAATATTTGATAAATCGCTATGAGGAAATGAACGCTCAATGGCTTGCTGCTTATGAAGAATTTTCTTGGTGGAATAAAATTAAATATAGTGATGGACCTGATTTTTACGAAATAGAAAGTGAAATACGTAAATTGTCTGCTCTACTAGAAACTTTGAAGTCTGATTATGAAAATGATTTTAAGACTTTAGAGAAACATTTCTATGGTATAAAACAACGAGCACTTAGTCGTATTCTTACTGCAAAAAAAGATGCAGATTCTTATATACAGCATTGTGTTTATGAGGATTTGATAGGTAATAGCATTTTAAGAAAAGCTCTCTGGTTTTCCGCTTTATCTGTACCTGTGTCTGCCTGGACTGATGTCCAAGTGGCCGGTGACATTTACGATGCACTTAGAGGTGTGAACAGTCATTTTGAGGGGATGACTGATGCAGAGGTTTGGTGGGAGTCTTTGTTTTTATCAAGTGAAAGCCTAGTAGGGTTAGTATCACTAACAAAAGGTGCTTATTTTGAACAGTTAGTTGCTAACGATACAGGAGGAGAGCTTTTTGAACATTTTAATAACCCTGACACAGATATTATTATTGACGGAGTGGCGTATCAATTAAAAGCGACTAATAGTGAGTCTTATATTCTCAATGTCGATGAAAATATTCCTGTTATTGCTACGTCAGAAGTGGCCTCCACAACTGGAGCGATAGATAGCGGTATTAGTAATAATGACATTTCATACGCTGTAGAAAATGCTTTAGGTGGAACAGTAATAGACGTTGGTGATACAACGGTAGATGCCATCATATCTGGCTTGGGAGGCTTAGGTTTTTTTGCCTCGCTGGAAGGAATTAATCATGCAGTTAAAAAGTATGAAAAAAATGGTGATGCAGAAGAGGCAATTTTTGAGGGTACAGGCGTTGCTATAGAAGGAACCGCTAAAGCTGTGGTTGGCACTGCTGAGATGAGTTACAAGATACTAGCATCTCGACCTAGTAGGTTTATTGGTAGATCTTTGCTAAAAATTTGTAAGAAAATTGAGAATAAATTCTCTTAGAAAAATTGGAATGTAATGAAAATAGATCAATTAACAGAAGGTTTAAAACAAGCTTTCTTTGCAGAAGGCCATCGTTTGGTCTTCTGGTATGACCCAAGTAAAGACTTCGAGACTGAGATCGATAACCTTAGTTTATCAGATGTTACCGTTTTAAATATGGAAGGTAAGTCTCAGTTAGGTATCAAGCTGAAGATGGAACTTGAAGACAAAGAAGGTAAATATTTACTGTATTTTCCTTCAGAAGAGCCGGATGTCGAAGACGACTGGTTGTTGGATATTAAGCTGTATTCAAGGTGTTTTTTTGCAGACCGTATCTCCATTATTTTCAACGATCTTGGTTTACACCAGCAGTCGATGCGAGCCCATTTAGCCGACCGAGACAAATTTTTAGGCAGTAAGGGTCGTTTGAGTCATCTTAAAAAGTGGTTATCTCCCGATGCCAATGAGCAGGTAATCGATCTTGCGATGATGACTGTGTTGGCAAAGGCTGAAGAGGCGGACATCAATCACATTCTTTTCGCGATTGCCTTTCAAGCCGCTGAGGATGATCTTGGTTTAGAGTCCATACCTCCTATTATAGATGATTTCTTGAAGTTTAATTTACAGCGATCTTTTGTTGAGCAGTTACAGTTACATTTTGGCTATCAGCCTAGTGATGATGAGCTGAACGGTGATGCGGCGTTTAATTTTGGTCGTTTTATGATTCGTTTGTTAGTTACCGGGTTTTGTGAAAATCTAGGTGACATTCCAGATTGGGCTGCGAGCCAGGTGTTGCCATCGATACATGCCCAGGCATCAGTAAGAGCGTTAAATTCAAGATGGCGTGACAGTTCTCGTTATTACACAGCGTTTGACAAGATATCTGGCTGGGTATCAGACAGTCTAAATATTCGAGAGAAGATAACATCGTTTTCTCTGGATTCTCTCGCGCCAGTAGCGACATTTGAAGCGGTTGAAGCTCAAATCATTATTTCAATGGCGGAAACCATTCCTACTGCTCATTTGCATGAATTGAAAGGGTTTGCTGACATAGTAGGGCAGCGCCTCGATAACTATTGGGCTTCACGTCATAAGGATGACGACACCCGTAAAAAGTATCGAATTATCTACGATGCACTTGATGCTTCTATTCGTTTGTTTACATTGCGTAAAACACATGAAGAAGGCTTTCATTACCCAAGTTGTGATGCTCTATATATGGCGTATGAGAGTGAATTGTATCAGTTTGATACGGCTTATCGGCATTACCATCTTGCTTCCCAAGTGGCTCATATTGACCTACTTAAAAAGCTGGATGGCGAAGTTGAGCAATGCTATAGCCATTGGTTTATTGATAATTTAGCTAAAAACTGGGGAGATCGTGTCTCGAATGAGCATCGTTTAGAAGACTGGTGCCTTTCTGGGATCGCCTTGCAGCATCAATTTTATAAGCAATCGGTCAAACCTTTAATCGACCATACTCAGAAAAAGCGAGTGATGGTGATTATCTCCGATGCCTTTCGTTATGAAGCGGCAGTGGAATTAGAGCAGCGGGTTAATGAAAAGCGTTACAGTAAAGCCACATTGTCGAGTCAGCTAGGTGTTGTACCGAGCTATACCACTTTGGGAATGGCGTCATTGTTGCCACATAACACCCTCGATTATAAGGGTGATACCGACGATGTTTTAGTAGATGGTCTTTCAAGTCAAGGTATCGCTCAGCGCAATAAGATTTTACAAGCATATGGCGGTATAGCGATTACTGCTGAAACCCTTCGTGACTGGTCTCGTGATGAAGGCCGTTTGGCTTTGAAAGATCAACATCTTATTTATGTGTACCACAATGTGGTAGATGCGATTGGAGATGTTGGGGCAACAGAAAATAGAACGTTTAAAGCTGTAAGCGACGCCATCAACGAATTAGCTGAACTCGTTCGTAAAGCTCAAATGCATTTTAATACCTCCAGCGTTATTGTGACGGCAGACCATGGTTTTCTTTTTCAGCAAAGTAAACTTGATGATGCTGACAGAACAAGTCTGGCGGAAAAGCCAACTAATTATATTAAAAGTAAAAAACGTTACGTTATTGGCCAGATGTTACCTGAACCAAAAGACGCTCTTTATGGTTCTACTAAAATAACTGCTGGTACGGTAAGTGATACAAAGTTTTGGGTGCCGAAAGGAGCGAATCGTTTTCATTTTGTTGGTGGCGCACGGTTTGTTCATGGTGGAATTATGCCTCAAGAGATCGTAGTGCCCGTACTGACGGTTAAGGCATTGCGAGGTGAGAATGCCATTGCCAGAACAAAGAGTAAGGTCGGCGTAATATCTGCTAAGCCTGGCTTAAAAATGGTAAATAACATCCAGAGCTTTGATTTCTTACAAACAGACTCAGTCGATGATAGAAAGCTAGCTATGACTGCCGTTGTTGGTATATACGATGGCCAGACTTTGGTCTCAAGTGAAGAAGTAATCACTTTCGATAGTACGTCAGACTCCATGACTGAACGTGTGAAAAAAGTACGTCTTTCATTGCAAGGAAGTAATTTTAATAGAAATAATGACTACTTCTTAGTTATTAAAGACAAAGATTTAGAAACGGAAATTGAGCGCTATAAAGTCACAATTGATTTGGCGTTTACTGATGACTTTTTTTAACTCTAGCGAAGAGATAATTTATGGATATTGTTAATGATGCTGATGCTAGTGTTTCTGAAAATGAAGAGCTAGATCAATTACTCAATACACACTTTGCTGGGCGAGTAGTCCGTAAAGACTTAACTAAACTGATCAAAGAAGGTGCCAACGTACCTGTTTACGTGCTCGAATATTTGCTCGGTATGTATTGTGCGACTGATGACCCTGAAGTAATCGATCAAGGTTTGCAGAATGTTAAAAAGATTTTAACTGACAACTATGTAAGACCTGATGAAGCTGAGAAGGTTAAGTCGATCATTCGTGAGCGTGGTAGTTACAAAGTTATTGATCGTATTTCTGTACGTTTGAACGAAAAGAAAGATAAGTATGAAGCGAGTTTTAGCAACTTAGGTATTCGTGATGCTGAGATCTCTGCTGGCATAGTGAAAGAGTATGAAAAGCTTTTAGTTGGTGGGATTTGGTGTATTGCCACTATGAGCTATTATCATGAAGAGGGTCAACAAAGCTCCCCTTTTGGGGTGACCATTGTGAAGCCTATTCAGATGCCGAATATGAATATGGAAGAGCTTTTTGAAGGTCGGAAAAAACTGACTACTATTCAATGGCGGGAAACACTAATTCGTTCCATCGGAATGGAACCTGCGGCTTTAGATGAGACAGTGCAATGGCATTTATTGGCTCGTATGATTCCGTTTGTTGAGAATAACTATAACGTTTGTGAGTTGGGACCAAGGGGAACAGGTAAATCTCATATCTATAAAGAGTGTTCTCCTAATAGCATTCTGGTATCTGGTGGACAAACAACTGTAGCGAATCTTTTTTACAATATGAGTACTCGTAAAATTGGCTTGGTTGGCATGTGGGACCTGGTAGCGTTTGATGAAGTTGCTGGCATATCCTTTAAGGATAAAGATGGCGTACAAATTATGAAAGATTATATGGCCTCAGGTTCGTTTGCCCGAGGTCGTGAGCAGATGGAAGCATCAGCAGGTATGGTGTTTGTGGGTAATATTAATCAAAGCATCGAATCTTTGGTTAAGACAAGTCATTTGCTTGCTCCATTTCCTGAGGCAATGATCGATGCAGCTTTTTTTGATCGCTTTCATGCGTATATCCCAGGTTGGGAAATACCGAAAATGCGCCCTGAATTTTTCACCGATCGCTATGGTTTGATTGTTGATTACTTAGCTGAGTTCTATCGTGAAATGCGTAAACGTAGCTTTGCTGACAGTATTGATAAGTACTTTAAACTGGGCAACAACCTTAATCAACGTGATGTAATTGCGGTGCGTAAAACAACATCAGGCTTATTAAAACTCCTATTTCCGCACGGTGAGTTTGCTAAAGAGGATGTTCGTTTATGCTTAGAATACGCTTTACAGGTACGCCGTCGTGTCAAAGAGCAGCTTAAAAAAATTGGTGGCATGGAATTTTACGATGTACATTTTAGCTACATTGATAATCAATCCCTTGAAGAACGCTTTGTTTCAGTCAAAGAGCAGGGCGGTGGCTCATTAATCCCACAAGAGCCCTCTAAGCCGGGAACCCTTTATACAATTGGCTTAAGCAACAAAGGAATGCCAGGTCTTTATCGATTAGAGCTACAGGTAACGAAAGGTACGGGGAGACTCGCAACATCGGGGCTATGGAGCTCTTCAGCGGCAAAAGAGAAAGTAAAGATTGCTTTTGACTTCTTTAAAGCCAATGCAAGTCGTATTAGCGCAGGAAATAAGGTAAATGATCACGACTTTCATCTTCATGTTGTTGAATTGCAAAATACTGGTCCTTTGACTAATTTATCATTGGCAAGCCTCGTTGTATTCGCATCAGGCTTGCTTGGTAAACCTGTTCAAAACCAAATGGTCGTCATGGGTGACATGAGTCTAGGTGGCAGCGTTACACCTGTAGAAAGCATTGCCGAGTGTCTACAGGTTGCCTTTGATGCAGGCGCCAAAAAAGTAGCCTTGCCTATGAGCAGCGCAATGGATATTCCAAGCATCCCCGCTGAACTATTTACCAAATTTCAGACAAGTTTTTACGCAGATCCTGTTGATGCTGCTTATAAAGCGCTGGGTGTTGATTGAAATAATATCACAAGATTATACCGTTAATCTGTTTGCTAGGTGACGGTATAAATCATAGTGAAGTGATCGGGTAATCCTCCAGAAAATTAATTGTTTTTCCAACTCGATAAAAGTTAGAAAAATTTGTCTGTAGGGGGCTTGTGACTGATTTGCATCCAGATAGGATAAATTCTTGTTCCTATAACACGAAATATGATTTTTTAAAATCTGCATGTTTGTGTATTAAATAAGGATTTTTATATTAGTAAATCCTGATATCTTGAACACCTCAACTTAAACGCTTAATTATTTCTAAGTGTTCCTTTTGTATGTAAATAGATATTGATGCATGTGGTCATCTCTTTTTTAGATAAATAGTAACCTATTGAATTTTAATGATTATATTTCTAATCTTCTACGGTATTACTCCAAAATTTTACAATATCATTGTGATCATTGTATTTAAAACACAAAGTACTCTTCTTCAAAGTTATGAATTAGTCTATGACTTTTTAAGAAAGAAAGTTTGTCAAAGAAGTGTAATTTTTAGGGTTCTTTATTGACAATCCATTCAATTAAACACACTGTGATTATATACAGTATTAATATTTGGAGAGTTGACTATTGGACATTAAACTTGCTGTTCTTTCAAATTTAGAGCCATCTGTTATGCCTGTTATTGAAGGTGGGCGTGTTGTTGAAAGATACCTTGGGCCTTCAGATTCAATTATTCAACAACAAGTTAGGAAGTTAGCAGAGGGTTTTGAAGAGTTTATCAAATTGGCGCTAAAAACAGGCCGAATTCACTTTTCAAAGGGTATGTCTCTAAATTTAAATAATTTTAAGTTTGAATACGATCAAAGTGAAAGGGGCGGAGGCTCCGTAGATATTCTCTATGTAATTGTCGATACATTACTAGTAGATGATACTTCTAGTATTGTAGCGGATTGGTTTTTTTATTTTGTAAGCGCTTTAGAAAATTCTAATTCGAAAATCCATTCTAAGTCAGCAGGTTATTATGATCACTTGGATGAGAAGCAAATCAAATCTGTCAGACTATCGCTGAGAGCGATAAAAGGCATGGCTATTGAAAATGAGAAATTACGTATTTCTACATTTGGTACTTTTGATAGTTCATTTTTTAATGAAAGCCACAATAAGCCTCCTAAAGTAACATATAAAGAAAAGGAGAGCGTTGTTAGCGAGCTTGCTAATGATGATGTTGATAAAGAGCTAGATGATGATTCTGGTTCAACCGAAGAAAACCCCGAAAGAACAAAAGACCGCGATTCTGAAACGGACTTTATTTTCGATACAATTAAAAATCCGCCAGTGTACACTCCTGAAACTCTCTCAGAAGAAGCTGAAATCACTAACGCTTATATTAAAAAAATAGATGTTGATAGTTTATCTATTACGCTACGGAAAAATGCTGGAGGGAGTCCGGTTACAGTTATGTTCGAAGACTCCAGTGATTACAACAGTTTTATTGATGAGTATCCTGAAGCTCCAAAGAGAGACTGCCTTTCTTTTGATGTGCATTTCTTAAAAAGAAGCGACAAAAAAAATATCATTTTAAGTATCAAGAAGGTAGTGATTGATAACCCATATTTAAAATTTCTTGCAGATGATTAGTCACGAAGCCTTTGTTGAAAGGTTGTTGTTATTGTGGGGAGACTCTATTCCACATCAATATCGCTTATTTGCGATTAGACATCAACTCTCTAATCTTTTGGAATTACTTGATAATGACGTCGCAAATCTTCCTAGTAGTCCGTTGCTCTTAGACTTCATCAAAAGAACGATTGAATCGATAAAAGTTTCTGTAACTAAGGATGAGTGTCTTAAGCAATTGGAAGGAAGTCTTACTAAAAATACGTGTTTAGCCTTATCGATTTTTGACCTTACTTCGCGGAGTTACAAGAGATCTTACTTAGGAGCGCTCTATTTACAGGTATCCCAGATATTTGCCTTACTATCAGTTGATCCTAAAGAGTTTGAAAGTAAATCTAATAAAGAACAGTCTGAATTAAAAACTACAATAAGAAATGCAAATTATGATATTGGTTTATTTCTTCGTGAAAGCCGGAATTTAATAACAGAGGCACCTAAGAGTAGCTTTACTGATTTTTTTGATCTCCTTTTCAAATTGAAAAATTATGATCCGGATATGGTTAAAATTTCTGATATTTATTGGAATAAGTTGGTCAAAGAAGGCATGAGATATCTAATTGGGTGTGTTTTTTCACAACCGCTCCCAAAGCCTCGACAATATAGTCCAAGAGTGTCACCTGTAGAGCCACCTGCTGATGTTCATATATTAGTTTCTATTCCATTAAAAGGAGGCGATAAAGATAATCCTTATCATTTGTTAGTAGAAGAACAACCTTTGAACCCCTTGGATGATGAACCTCTCCTTTCTGGACGACGAGAGATAAATAGTCGTTCATCTATCGAGTCAAAAGAGCAAAGTGGTGTTCAACTGTGCCCGTCAAGGCTATCAGTTTTAGAGAAACGGACTCTGATAGATTGGATTAGAAATAGTGAAAATGATATTTCAAAATCCTTAGTGTTACTGACGATCTTAACCACCTTGCGACCTTTTGAGATCTTTGGAGTTCAGATTGCTTTAAATAAAGACGAAGTTGATATTTATAAAAGGCAAGATGATGCATACGGTGTTTTTGATCTTTTTACAGGGGTTTACTGGAGAAAAGAGCCTCCGATAGAAGACGCATATATAGCTAATGAAGAAGATAAGAAATGGTTGCATGAACACTCGGAATGGTTGCCTTTGGTTATTCCAAATGAGCTTCTGATTCCACTTAAAATGACTTTTTCTTGCTACGGTAGCGGGCGAATTTTAGATATTTTACCTTATAAAAATCAAGAAGAATTTAACTCAATTACGCTAATAGCAAGACGTAAAATACGAGAACATGGAGGATTAACGCGAAAGATTACTCTTAGGTCTTTAAGGTATTTTTTGTATGGAGAGGTTGCTGATGAGTACGGTCAGCACATCGCGTCCTTGATGTTTGCAAATACAGAGTTCATGGGCCCAATTTGTCACTATTATATGGCACTAGATGTTGGGGTGATATCAGATATCTACATTAAGGTTGTGGGGCGAGTTGGTTTTAGTTTAATGGACTTTTCCTCTTCAATTCCAAACAGCTATTTAGGAAGTCAGCTTGCCATTAATTCAAACGTATTCGCTGAAAGACTTAAAATAAAAATAGCTTTGCTTGAAGGTTTACTTGATGGAGTTAAAGACTGTGTAGATATTGAGTCTATTAGATCTGCTTATAATGAGCTGTGTGGTTATACGCTCATTATGTTCTTTTTTTGTAGTTCACACCGTCGGCTTTCTAGTTCATTCGCTGAGCTGTCAATGCTTACAGAAAACTTCTCACATGTTTTAGTCGCTGACAAATTACACTCGGGAGAGTCTGCATCTCGACTATTGCCTTTACCTTCGAAGCTATGCAGCCAGCTAGGGAGCGCTATTAGCCATATAGCTAATATAGCCAAAAACGCAAAATTAAGCCCTTTAATACGGAATAAACTTTTGAGTTCTATCTCTTTGAATGGAAAAGAGCCGTTTCTTGGTTTTTGGAACGATGACAATGAGTTAGTGCCATCATCAACGGCTCAAATTGCAAGATTTTTTGGTGAAGATTGGAAATTGCCGCAAAATTCTTTGCGACAATTCTCTTTCCAAATGTTGCTAGCACATAAAAAAGGTGCTCAATATTTACTGAGGCAAATGGGTCATAGCACAGCAGACACTCACCCTTTTAGCGCTTCTTCTTTGATGGTATTCGATGGTGATGAGGATAGTGAGCATAGAGATATCTTCGAAGAATTGCTGAACGGACTAGGTTTCAAAGTTTTGCGTAAGGCTAGGAAGTCTTTGGCTCTTTCTGATTGGGAAGGATCAGAATCGAATATCAGATGGCCAACTAATACAATTCAGGCTAGAAAACAGTCTACTTTAAGAGAAAATTTGGCGATAGAAAAGAGAGTTCAGGAAGCTTGTCAGTTATGTCTTGAAGGTAGCTCTCAGAGTGTCTACGAGATGTTACAGGAAAAATTCTCAGAAACACCTGATAAATATAATTACGCTCTGAAATTTTTAGCAAAGCATATTGATGATTTAGATGTAAAGCAACCTCTGACAAAAGACCAGATTAAAGAACTGCTTGACTATAAAATACTAACCCCTCAAGCAGAAAATATGGTTTATCCGTTTGATACTCCTATGTCCATGCGTCGTTATACTCAATATGAGCAAGCTCTTAATTTGGCTAGTGTAGCTGCATTATATGCTATGGAAGAAACTGCGATTGAAGATATTGAAATGCTTCTTTTTTGTTCTTTATTATTAGACAGTGATATCGGATTTATTAAAGAATGCAATATTAGTTCTGTTGAAGTTGTTTTAAAAGACATTGCCTATAACAAAGGTGTAATGATTTCTAATGTTGCCGATCAAACTATTTTTATCGGTGGTAGAAGTTCAATATTTTTAGCCTTACTTTTAGCTAAGTTTAATAAAACTGATGTCAGATTGAATTTTCTTGGTTTTAGAAGCCGCTTAAACTATTGGTTAAGTCTTTCAAAGAAAGATTCTCATTTACCAAGTCACTTAAGCCTTTTGAGTAAGTTGGCGGTAGTTATTACAAAAATAACTGCATCTTCAAAAAATCCGATAAAAGCTCTTATTAAAGTGGTAAAAAATGCCCCGAGATGTGGTGAGATGGGAGTTCAGTATGCTCTTAGGCATGAAAAAATCAAATCTAAACCTCTTACCATAACTAAGCTTGCTAGATTAATGTACCCAAACTCTTACTTTCCTTTGCCTGCAGAGAGTATGAATAAGCTTACAACCAAAGTCATCTCAAAAGTTCATTTTGTGTCTGATAATAAAGGGGTGACTGTAAGTGCATTTGGAAATGATTTTCTCAGCTTTCTTAATGATTCTAAGTCTGGTTCATTTAAAGCAATTGAATCATACTGGCTTAAACTATTGAAGTGTGAAAATGAAGTTAAGAGTTTTACAAATTTAGTGGAGATGTCTAGTTCGCTTCCCGAAGTTGGTGTGTTTGTATTGACTTGGTTGTATCACTGGTCGAGGCGTAGGGGACGATCAGGAGGAAAATCGGGCTTAAAGCTAAGTACTATAAAATCTTACTTTTCTAGAGTTGGAAGGCCTCTGATAAATATTTTAGGGGCCAGTTCACTACAGGTGTTGGACTCGGATGAGTTGCTCGATATTTACCAGCAGGTAATTGATAGTGGAAATATCGATTCGAGAGAGCAGAGATTATCCGCACTTCAAAGCTTTCATAAGGTTTGTAGTGATCATTTTTACATGGCGGATATTGATTGGCGCGATTTAGATATTGAGCTACCAACTTCCCAGTATGCAGGAAATCTAATTACACCAATTGAATTTCACTTGACTCAAGAGCTAATTCAGAATGATCCAAATATGGCAGATGATGACAAGATTACCTGCTTATCAATTTTAATTCTATGCTACAGAATGGGTCTTCGTAGAGGGGAGGTACGTAGACTGAGAGCTTTCGATTTCTGTTTTGAAGATGGTCTTTGTCATGTTAGAAGCAATCATTTAGGTACAGTTAAAACAGTGTCAGGAAATAGACGAATTCCAGTTGATGTTTTACTTTGCAGTGACGAATATAACCTGATTAAAAGCTTGGTTGCTAAGGCTGCTGAAAATGGAAGCAATACGCCACTATTCTTTTCTCAATATAGAAAAGACCGTATACGGCCTATGGATAGGTTATTTAGTCGTGTTATTGAGGCATTGAGAATAACGACTGGGGATCCAAAAATAAGATTGCATGATTGTCGTCATTCAGCAATAAATTTCATTTTTACTGCTTTAATAATTTCTGATGCTCAACAGGACCCTATAGCCGAAGCTGTAAAAAGCTATTTGCCATATGGGGATATAAAAGATTTTAAGAAAAAAATAAGGAGTGCTTTAGTTGCGTCTGTTTCTCCTGACAGCTCATTGCTTCCAGCTATTGCACAAATGGTGGGTCATAGTAAAGCATCTACAACAATAGCTCATTATATGCATTTAACGCATTACTGGCTTTGGCTTACATTAGAAAAGCAGACAAAGGCAACTTCTTTTTTTGATAAGGCAATAGCTCATATAACGGGAATCCCGATAACACAATTGAGAGTTAGAAAGACAAGAGAGTCCTGCTCAGCCGCACAGATAGCAGTTTCAGCGTTATTAAATGAGAAATTTTCATTAATAGTAATGTGCAATGGTGTTTCTAGGCCGGTCCAGCAGCTTTCAGATTGGAGGTTTGAAAATGTTTTTAATCAAATCGAAGAACTTTCAAATATCGAGAAGGCTCTTAGGTATTTAGAGTTTTTAAGTCGAGGACAACAGCTTTCCGGCATAAAAGTATTAGATCTTAAGCAACTTTCTGAATTAGAACGCTTTGACCTTGATAGTCAACGTGTGAATTGTATTTCTCGAGCTTATCAAGATGTTATTACGGAAGACTTAATTATCTATCGAGCTTTCAATATTTTATCTCGAGAAACTGTTGAAGTTTTGCCAGTAGATTATCGCTCAAAAGAGACTAAAAGATATTTCAAATCAGAGGGTTTTATAAGACTGCTGGAGCTGCTTCTTATACATCAAAGGCAACATTCTGAAGATATCGATGCCCTTCTTAATATTTGGGAGACAGGTTGGGACGCAAGTACGCATAGCTTTAGAGTCAAGGCTTCTCAAACTGAATTATTAGAAAAGTGCCTTGGAAATATGGGGATTAGTGTCATCTATTCTAATAAGGCTACTGTAAGAACATTTAAGACGATTCAATGGTCCTGTCGAGATGTGAAATCTGCAATGATGAAAGCAGGAAAGGTTTCTTTACCGCAGTTAAGCCATATATTATTTTTGCTTACGGTTCAAAGAAAGCTTTTATCGCTTCAAGGTTAGATGATGTGATTTTTACCCTTCGAGCTGACCATGTTAAGCAGTTAAGCCTTTACGATGCGCTTGTGGAGCTCTAGGTAGATTTACAACTAATACTGTATTTCAATAACAAAAAAATATAATATTATCCTGTTTTTAATCTTTTAAGCGGGTTTGTTATGACTGCTATTTTAAGAGCAGCAAAAATTATTGGTACTCAAACCAAGCTTGCTAACTCGCTCGGAATTAGACAGGCACATGTCTGGAACTGGATCAACGTTCACAATCGTGCACCTGCAAAATACATACGAAGAATATCCCATTTAACAAATAATGCCGTCACAGTGTGTGAGTTGCTAATGGACCATGAAGTTAATTCATCAAAGCCAAATAAGAATGCGCCATAGTTGTTGATTCCGAGTTACGTATTGGATCATTCAATATGATTGGTTGCATAATACTATACCTTTAACCGCAAAACCTTCATAACGAATACAAGAAAGTCATTATATTATGCTGTTTTTAAAACTATTACCTATAATCTTCTTTTTCTGTGCCTCGCAGCTTGTACTGGCAGATGAGCCAATAAAGAAGTCTAAATCCTTAATTTGCCATCAGCCAAACACAGAATTTTATTCAAGAACAAAAAATTTTACCGCCTTTGATACACTGCAAGAATGTATATCCAGCGGTGGCCGATTACCAAAAAGTCAAACTGCATCATCAGCGGTTAAACCACAAAAATCAATGAAAGAGAATAATTCAAAATACAGCCGAGGCCAGTTTGGTCATGGATGGGATGATGTAGACAGAGATTGCCAGAACACACGTCAAGAAATATTGATCTCAATGTCGACTAATAGGGTTCAATACTCTGATGATAAAGAATGTAGAGTGATCTCAGGTCGATGGATTTCAATGTATTCAGGAAAAGTACTTTTTGATGCGTCGAAAGTAGACATCGATCACATCGTGCCACTCAAATGGGCTTGGGATCACGGCGCAAGGTTTTGGGATAAGCAAACGCGTCAAAAATTTGCAAATGATCCGATTAACTTGGTGGCGGTAGAAGCGTCTTTAAATCGATCTAAAGGTGCAAAGGGCCCTAATGAATGGCTACCACCAAAAAATGTTGAGCAGTATAAATTACGCTTCAAAAGGATTGTTTTAAAATACGATCTTAATGATTAAATTTATATTTAACTAGAGAAACTGCGATTAAGAAGTTGAACAGTAGCCAGTGTTTCTAACTCGGCTAAAAAACAAAAAATGTCACCCATTTCATTACTTTTAGCCCTTAAACAAGCTCATTCAGTCTTGTTGACGGGCTTTTAAACGGATTAACCCCTTGTAGCTCGTATCATCTGGTCAATTCTAAACACATTGGCTAAAGCAAACAGCATCGCCAGTTTGTTATCATTTTTCTCTAAGTCGCGATAGACGATTTTCCTAAAACCAAACTGACGCTTAATGATCCGAAACGGGTGCTCTACTTTTGCTCTGATACTGGATTTTATGTATTCCGTTCGGATAGGTTGCTTGTTTATTCTTGTATGTTTCTTGAGAAGACGCACCTTGCTTGGCATTTCAGCAATCAACCAATCCGCTTTGATGTCTTTTAGCTCTTCTCGTTTTTGAGCGCCTCGATAACTTGAATCCGCCGAGATAAAGCATTCTTAGCCATGAAAAAGTTTCGCTGTTTCCGTGATGTCATGAACGTTGGCGCCGTTGTACTCACGCTGTGAGTTAACCCCGTTCTAGCGTCAACACCAATATGGGCTTTTAAGCCAAAGAGCTACTGCTTACCTTTTTGAGTTTGGTGCCTTCTTTGAGGTAAATGCCTGCATCAGACAGCCATCTGTTCACTTCTTTAAAAAGCTAGCGCGAGAGTTTGTGTTTCTCTAATAAGTGTCTGGAATTCATGATGTGGTGTGATCAGGAATTGGGTTATCTAACGATAAGTCAGCAAATAAGCGAATGGACGTGATCTCATACAAGGTATCCTCCATCGCTGGATCACTCATGTTGTACCAATGTTGCATGCAGCGAATGCGGAACATTGTTGATAGCTGATAAGGTCTTCTATCACGCCCAGGTTTAGGATGAAACGGCTCAATAACCGCTTCAAGTTGATCCCAAGGCATCAACTCATTCATGCGAGAAAGGAAAATTTCCTTACGTGTTTTACGGCGTTTGTTGTTGAACTCGCTGTCGGCAAAAGTGAGTTGGTGTGACATAGTTGAGACTCGAAGACTAAAAAAGAGATTGTCTCATGAGAGGGGCTTATTCGCATGTTCCTTAGTTGTGGCATGGATAGGCTTGAAAACTAAAAATAAATTGCTTCATGGGGCAGACTTGTTTCTATCTTCCCTAATATTATGCGTATACTATATTACTTATTAGAGCGTGTTTTTGTCGCTTATTAAAATAACAAATTAGAGTTTAAGTTTATGCGATCATTGCCTTCTCTTACCGCGCTTCGTGTTTTTGACACTGCCGCTAAACAACT
The DNA here is from genome assembly GCF_000521805.1 of Marinomonas ushuaiensis DSM 15871. Taxonomy (GTDB): domain Bacteria; phylum Pseudomonadota; class Gammaproteobacteria; order Pseudomonadales; family Marinomonadaceae; genus Marinomonas; species Marinomonas ushuaiensis. The sequence continues at coordinate 21,254 of NZ_JAMB01000016.1, read as the reverse complement.
TAGTTTCACCCTGACAGCAAAGCACTTAAATGTCACCCAAGGGGCAGTTAGTCGCCAAATAAAACAGCTTGAAGACTATCTTGGGGTCCCACTTTTTATAAGACTTCATCATCAATTGAAACTGACTGATGCAGGCCAACAGTTATTACAAAGTTTGCATTTGTCATTTAATCTCATGGAAAGTGCTATTACAGAAATTCGTGATCCAAATCAGCGTCAGAAACTCAATATATTAGTACCACCTACCTTAGCTACAAGATGGTTAGCGAGGCGTTTGTCAGATTTTCGACTGAATTATAAACAAATAGAATTGACTATATATGAACGACCTACGGATCAGGTTATTTTTGATTGCGAAGTGCGATTTGGTAATACTGCAAAACCAAGACACTTAAGTGAGCTGCTGTTTCTCGAAGAACATGTTCCTGTTTGTCTACCCGAAATGTTAAAACGAGCTGCGCACTTAGAAAAAGAAAGTAGTAATTTGCTGCATATTATTCATGATGGCCGAAGATTACCTGTTTGGCATAATTGGCTAAAGGCTGCTGGGCTTGCAGATCAAGTGAATGCAGAGAGTGGCACGGCTTTTAGTACCTTAGATCAAGTGATTAGTGCTTTAAAAGGGGGGGCTGGATTTGCCGTTATCGAAAAACATATGATTACAGATGAATTGAGGAAGAAGGAACTTGTAAGGTTTAGTGAGATTGAAATTAGCGGCCCTTATGGCTATTGGCTAGATATACCGACTGAAAAACAAGGAATTTCTAAGGTGATTTACTTCACTGATTGGTTACGTCAGCAGGAATTTTAGTATTGCGTTAACCCTAATTAATCTGCCTTTTGCGTGCACACTCTCTTTAAATCTTAAAATCCTGACATGGATATTTACTCAGTTAAAGAAGGCGTTTAAATCTTCTTTAACTGAGTAAATGTGTATCTTTCTTTAGTATGAATAGGATACCTATTATGAGTTTCTCAATAAGGTCAAGGTACAGTTACTTCTTTCTCTTTCGCAGTATTTCCTAACGCAGATTCCGCTAATAGCGCTTTTATAAGGCCAATACACATTATTGAAATAATAATGGCGAATGGGAATCCAAGAATAATTAAGACTGCTTGTATCGCGCCCATACCGCCGACTAACAATAATAGGGCTGTGATAGTAGATACCGCGACAACCCAAAAGATGCGCTGCCATGCCGGTGCTTGATCACCGTACTCTGACGTTAAGATATTAATTACGAGGGTGCCTGAGTCTGCTGTTGTAATAAAGAAGACAAAGATGGAAAACAAGGCCAGGTAGCTGATGATTTTTCCGCCCGAAAATAACTCAAAGAACTTGAATAGAGCAGTTGAGGAGTCCGCCGATACCGCAGTAGCAAGTTCAGTGATACCTTGATTATGAATCATATCTAGCGCCGTGATGCCAAATACAGAAAGCCATACGAACGAGAAGGCGACGGGGATAATAAGTACACCCAGTACAAATTCGCGAATGGTACGGCCACGTGAAATTCGTGCTATGAAGACACCTGTTGGCGCAGCAAAAGCGATCCACCAAGCCCAGTAAAATAGAGTCCAGCCTTCAAACCAGCCTGGATTAGTTTGTGAATAGGTATCAAATGTTAAGGGAACGATATTACTAAGGTAGGCACCAACGCTGGTTACTGTGGCATTCAATACAGTTGATGTATTACCTGCAAGTAGTACAAATATCATCAAGCCAATAGCGATATTGATATTAATAACCGACAGGGTTTTAATACCTTTTTTCAAGCCAAGTAGTAAGGATAAACATGTAACGATACCAATGGCGAAAATCAATATGATTTGAGTAGTTATCCCTTTTGGCACATCAAACAAGTAATTTAAGCCAGCGTTGATTTGCATAACACCAAAGCCAAGTGGTGTAACGATACCTATTACGGTCGCTAATACGGCAAAAACATCAACAAAATCACCAATGGGGCCATAGATTTTCTTACCGATTAATGGATAAAGAGCAGAACGCATCTCGACAGGCAGGTTTTTACGATAAGCGGCATAAGAGATAACCAAGGCAACAGTAGCATAAATAGCCCAAGCGTTAAAACCCCAATGGAAAAAGGTAATCGTCATTGCCCCTTCCATGGCTTGTGTTGAGTTTGCCTCGACAATAGGGGGTGCAAGGTAATGCATAACAGGCTCTGCAACACCAAAAAACACAAGGCCGATACCCATACCCGTGGAGAACAGCATTGCTGCCCACGAAAAGGTACTAAATTCTGGTTGTTCATCGTCCTTACCGAGACGCAGTCTGCCGACTTTGCTTAGGCCGCAGTAAATCAGTAGCACTAAAAACCCCGTCACACTTAGCATATAGAACCAACCGAATTTCACTGCGATAAGGTGTTGCAATTCCTTCACAAATGCTGCGGTGTTGTCTGGCATGATAAGTACAAAAAAAACAAGTAAACTTAGGATGGTAGAAGAAATAGCGGCGACACGAAGTTTATTACTAGACGCTGTGCTCGCCGCTTCATTGTTATTATTATTTGAATCAATAAGTCTCATTTTGGGTGACCTTGCATATAGATTGATAAGGTGATTTTAACGCGCTGCTTAGATACCAGCGCTCTTGATGATTTTCTTGTTTATGACAGTAACCTCTCTTCAAATGGGTAGGTGGTTAAATTCTCAACGCCATTCTCTGTTATGACGATTTGGTCTTCTAGTTTTACACCCTCTTTACCACCTACTGCACCGACATAGGCCTCAACACAAAGTGCCATGCCAGGTTCTAAGACACCACTATAACCATGGCCTTTTAAGTCTTCTGGATAACGTATTGAAGGGTATTCATCACAAAGTCCTACTCCATGCATCATTACTCCATAGCGCTGGGCTCGAAATTCTTCGGGCAGTAATATACCTGCTTGAGTGACTTCTTCAAAGCTCATGCCTGGGCGTAGGATGTCCATATTGTGTTGGATGTGCTCATAGGCGACTCGATATAAGCGTTTTTGTTCTAGGGTTGGGTCGGCATCACCAATTAACCAAGTCCGGGAAATATCAGCACAAATACCATAAGGGCCAATCAAGTCTGTATCGAAAGCGAGTAATTCGCCATTTTGCACAACCCTAGGACCACATTCTTGAAACCAAGGGTTGGTACGAGGGCCAGAGGCTAGGATACGACACTCGATCCATTCTCCGCCACGTTTAATGTTTTCCGCATGTAGAACTGACCAGATATCATTTTCGGTGGCACCTGGCGTGCAAGCTTGTTGCATCTTTGCCATGGCAATTTCAGTCGATGCTATAGAGCAGCGCATAGCGTTTATTTCATCTTCGCATTTGATTGCACGGGCATGTTCCATGACTTCCTGGCCATCAAATAATTCTATGCCTAGTTTATCCAGCTCTCGAAGCCCAGCAATTTCAATTTTATCAACTGCTAAACGTTTGTCTTTGCCACCATGCTCAAGCAAGATGGATTCAATTTCTTTGGCAAAGTGTCTGGCATGCTCTGTGGTGCGATCGCCGGTTTCGAAATAGAAAAAGGAAGCGCCACCGCGAACTTCTTTGACTAAAGGTAAGTGAGCTGAAAGGTGGTCACAGTTATGGAAATCCCAAAGAATGACATGTCCAGCAGCAGAAACGAAACAAGCACGGGCGTGGTTGTGCGTAATCCATAACTGCATGTTAGTAGAGTCAGTGGCATAACGAATATTTAGCGGGTCAAATAATAATATGCCTGCTAACTCTCTTTTATTGAGTTCGTTCACAATGCGCTCTAGTCGGTATTCTCGCATACGAGTTAGATTAGGTGCGGTGAGTCCCAAGGTTTGCCATTCATTAAATGCTAGGTCAGTAGGGCCGATCTCAACACGATCGTTATCATTAAGGGAACCGTCTGGTTTAAACTCACCTCGACGGCGACTAGGGTCAATTTTACGATTTGAGCTTCCAATTGAGTAAGGTGACCTGTTCATTACATTACCTTCATTTTTATTATTGAGTGAAAAAAAGCATCACAAGCACTGTCTAAAATCACTTACCCTTTAGGGGGAGGGTGGCTTTTATGATGATATGATTTACTAATATCCCAGCTATGCGCGAGTCTAAAAAGGCACTTATAAACATACTGGTATGAATTAATGTAATAGCTAGAAAAATATAGATAATTTATCTAGATAGGTGTTATATCGAGATTTGAAAAAAGGGGGTGGAGAGAATGATTCGAGATTTTTTAAAACGAAAAAAACCCCGCATAGCGGGGTAAAAAGACTTTTACTTTAAGGATCGAAAGCAAAGAATGAGAATGTTTTTTTTGTCTTAACCAGATTAAAAACGTTTAGGCAAACGGTTCTTTAGCCGGACGAGAAAATCTCGATGTTCGCTTTCCTGATGTGTAATCATTGATTAGGTCACAAGGGGTATAGTTACGCTCCAGTTCGTACGTCTCTTCTGGAGTAAGCTGCATTTCAAGAGCCGCTACAGCGCTATCAAATTGCTCTGTGGTATCAGCACCTACTAACATAGAAGTGACTTCTGGCTTATTTAGTACCCAAGCTTGTGCCACTTGCGCCGGTAAACAACCACGGGCATCTGCAACTTTAGCGACAGAGTGAGCAATATTGCGAGAAGCCTCATCATTGTACATTTCAGCTGTGAAAAAATCGGTTTTGTTACGCGTGGACTGTAAATCACTGGTTAAAATACCGCGCGCTAGTGGACTAAAAACGGAAACGCCTATACCTTGATCTTGGCAGAAAGGTAACATTTCACGTTCTTCTTCTCTGTAAGCACAGTTAAGTTGAAGCTGCATATTAATCGGACGCTGCCAGCTGTTCTGATCACAGACCATAAGGATCTTGGCTAATTGGCCAGTTGTCATGGTAGAGATGCCGATATAGCGCGCTTTACCCGCTAGAACGATATCATTCAATGCACCCATGGTTTCTTCTACTGGTGTATCAGTATCAAAATAATGCAACATATAAATGTCCACATAATCCATGCCCATACGTGCGAGTGATGCATCGATGGCATTAAAAATATTTTTACGTGAATGACCTTGTGCATTGATATCATCACTCATTGCATAACCGACCTTGGTAGTGATGACTAAATTATCACGACGACCAATGCGATTGAGTACGTTACAAACAACCTCTTCGCCAGCACCGATGGAATAAAAGTCAGCAAGATCAATAAAGTTAACGCCTTGATCAAGCGCATGGCGAATGATTGGCTCACTTTCTTTTTCATTAAAGATCCAAGGTTTCCAATCTTTTGAGCCCATATTCATGGTGCCAAGACAAAGACGAGAGACTTTTAGGCCAGACTGGCCAAGACGGACGTATTGCATAGTTAACTCCTAATAAGGTGCCTTCTTATTTTTTTAAGGCTCCTGATCTAATGGGTAAATTTGTTTTAATTAATAGAACTTGAAAAAGATGGATTTAAGATTCTGATTTAGTATTTGTATCCACAAGCTAAGAATGAACTAGCTTAAATGTCTTGAAAAATCACTAAATTTCACTTCCGCATGAGTTCAGGTAATGTGGTTTTGAAATGTAGAACTATATGGTTTATTTATGTTTTTTGGACAAAAAAAGCGCTCCGAAGAGCGCTTGACTGGGAATTAGAGATAATCGAGTTTATGCATCACCGTAATAGACCCAGACCCCCTTGGTTTTGGTGTAAGAGGATAGAGAATGGATGGCCATTTCTTTACCCCAACCACTTTGCTTGAAACCGCCAAAAGGTGCTGCTAAGCCGTAACAACCATAACGGTTGATAAAGAGCATGCCGGAATCCAGCTGCTCTGCGACTTTGTGAGCGCGAGAAACATTGGCGGTGTAAAGTCCTGCTGCAAGGCCATATTCGGTACCATTGGCAATGGAGATGGCCTCTTCTGTGGTATCAAAACGAATACAGCTTAATACTGGACCAAAAATTTCTTCTTGAGCAATGCGGGCGTCGGGCGCTACGTCTGCAAAAATAGTCGGTCTAATAAAGTAGCCTTTAGCATTTTCACCTTCTGTGTCCGCATAACCGCCAGTTACTAAGCGTGCTTCGCTTTTGCCTATTTTGATATATTCCATGATCTTATTGAATTGGACTTCATTACATTGTGGTCCTTGGTCAACATCAGCAGACAATGGGTTGCCGCACTTTATCGCTTCAGCCTTGGTAATCAGTTTGTCCAGCACATAATCATAAATATTAGAGTGAATAATAAAACGTGTTGGCTCAGAACATTTTTCGCCTTTGTGTGAAAACATCACCGTAAAGGCTCGATCGATAGCACCATCAAGATCAGGTGCATCTTCAAAGAAGATACAAGGGGATTTACCGCCTAGCTCAAGAGTGGTTGATTTAAGATTAGATTGACCCGAGTTTTGGACAATTCTACGGCCAATATCAGTACTACCTGTAAATGAAACCTTATGTACATTGTGACTTAGGGTAAGTTGATTCGCGCTAGCACCATCTGTCAGCAACATGTTGATCACACCTGCTGGAATATTAAGTGCTTCATCAATTAACTCCATCAAGAAGACAGTTGTTAATGGCGTGTACTCAGACGGTTTGATAATAACAATGTTACCCATCGCCAACGCAGGTGCGATTTTTAAGCTGGCTTGATATAGGGGGAAGTTCCAAGGAGCGATAAGAGCACAAACACCAATTGGCTCTTTTAGGGTGTAGTTTAGAAAGCCTTTATCTACCGGGGATGTTTCGCCATAGTACTTATCAGTCCACCCCGCATAATAATCAAAAATATCGGCACAGGTCGGAATATCATCTGTCATGGATTCACTGAACAGTTTCCCGTTAGGCAGAGTTTCCAATAGGGCAAGTTTTTCCACATTGTTACGGATCAAGGTAGCAATCGCTCTTAAAAGGTTTGCACGTTCGGTCCGGCTAACCTTGCTCCAAGTGCCTGCTTCATGATGTTGGTTCGCAATAACGGCTGTCGCCTCCACCTGCTGGCTGCTGGCAAGGGGAATTTGACATAAGCTTTCGCCATTAGCTGGGTTTTTCAGATCCCAATTCAAATTTTCACCTTTAACCCATTCACCATTGATGTATTGGTTTTTAGGTTGTGTTAACCAATCTTTTGCCCAAGCAAGTGGAATTATCGTTTGTGTTGTCATTTTATTATCCTGATTTTATTTTTAATTTGATTGTAGGTGGTTAGTCAAACTTGATGTTTCAAGCTTAGAAACTTTGTTTAAAACGCACAATTGAGATTTGTGAATACTGCTATCGCAAAAACTCATACGCTCGATGAATGCAGGGTGCCAAATTGTTTATGTTTTGATTATTAAGTGTTTCCTGATGAATGCGATATCACCTTGACTTTGTTTGAAAATGTCTGACGCATAGGTATAACCTTTTTCTTTTTTGAGTCGAATTAATGTGGGAATCAGGGTGTTAATGTTGTACTCATTTCGTTCGCTGTTAGGTCGAACATTGGCAAGACAGTGTTGGGTGAAAGCCTTGATACCATTTTCTAAACAGGTCATGACATCTAGTAGGTTATGAATTACGATGGATTGCCAAACATTAAGGTCGAGTTCTCCATGGTCTTGGGTCATTTGAATGGAGTAACAACGGCCGCAGACTTGCATGCAACATTGCACTAGATATTCCGGAATAGTCGGATTAACTTTGCCCGGCATAGCGGATGAACCAGGCTGCACGGCAGGGATACTGAGTTCACCGAAGCCTGTTTCTGGGCCAGATGACATGAGCCGAAAGTCTTTGGCTATTTTCATAAGACCACGGGCAAATAGATCTAAACGATTGGCAATAGAAATAAGATCATCATGGTTTTGTGAGGCATCAAATAAATTGTCATTATGACGAAACAGCTGAGAGCACATTTCATCATTAACCTGATCGATAATCTGTTCGAAAAAGGCATCGGAGCAATCTCCTTTGCGGCCTATGATATTGCCCCCAAGGTTGATCTGATACAGCTCTGAAATATCTTGCTCTAAACGATTTTTATTTCTTTCTATCAAGCTTTGATAACCACTAAATAGATCTGAAAAACTCATTTCAACTGCATCTTGTAGACAAGTGCGGGCAATTTTTTGCTCATATTGCCATTTTTTACCTTGAGTTTTGAATTCATTAGTGAGCGCATCGATACTAGCTTCTAAGGTTTGCCATTGCTCAATCACAGCAAAATGGCAGGCGGTTGTTTGTGCATCGCTGGTGGAGTTGTTGAGGTTAATATGATCATTAGGATGTAGAGGCGTGTAATGACCTAAGGCACTAGAAAAAAAATCGCGATTAACCTTGTTTGCTATTACTTCATTGATATTCATATTAGTGGAGATCCCTCCCCCCCCATGACATGCATGAATAGGAAACTGATCTAGGGGTAATCCGAGTAACAACTCATTTATGACTTTTAAAATCCCTTGGGCAAGCAGTGGTTCTAATTCACCAATATTAAGGTTTACTTGTGCTGCAATCTTTTTAACCCTAAGCATACCCTTTATTAATTGTGGATAATCGCTTAAACGCTTTTCACCATTAACGGGGTAAAGTTCAATGGCCCTTTGAGTTTGAATACCATATAGGGCATTGGCCGGTACTTTAAGGGAGCCAATAAGGTCGTTTTCAACGCGATATTCAATTGTCAAGGAAGTCATTTCATCCATCTCTTTGAAGCATTTAGTTGCTGCTATCAAAAAGCATAGTGGAATGAGGGGCAATCGAGTTTATAGTATAGATGCATTACATAAACTCATGCTAAAATTAACACTTTTTGTAATGACCTAATGATTCTAGAAGGTCCTATAGCCTATAACTCACTAAAATATAGGAAGTAGACCATGACTATTACACCCCGAAAAACATGACTAAATTACACGCCAAACAAAAATGTGAATACGCTAGATTGATGGTGGAAGAGCACTATTTTAACCAGCAGATTATGGACATATCGGGAGCTGGAACAACAGCCTCTGCTCGATGGAAAAGTAGTATTTAGATGAGCAGCGTGGTGAGTTTACTCAAAATAACTCCCCTTTAGATGCAGATAAACAGCTAAGGAACATGCGAATAAGCCCCTCTCATGAGACAATCTCTTTTTAAGTCTTCGAGCCTCAACCATGTCACACCAACTCACTTTTGCCGACAGCGAGTTCAACAACAAACGCCGTAAAAACGTAAATAAATTTTCCTTTCTCGCATGAATGAGTTGATGCCTTGGGATCAACTAGAAGCGGTTATTGAGCCTTTTTATCCTAAAGCAGGCAATGGCAGAAGACCTTACCCACTCTCAACCATGTTCCGTATTCACTGCATGCAACATTGGTACAACATGAGTAATCCAGGCATATAGACTGTGAGTGGTCTTATCGAGTCGTTGAGCGACTTCAGCAACAGAATAACCATTGTTTAACGGCTTCTCTTTTAAATTTTTCGGGGTACCGTTTGGACTTCATAAAACACCTCTTGATTAACTAGATTTTAACGTTAATGAGTGTCTAGTAAAGTCTGGGAAGTCCAATTAGGTTGTTGGGGTGTTAGAAAGTCACATGCTAGTCACCCACATAACGAGGCCTCTAGAAGGCTAGAGGCCTCGTAGCTTATAAGTTATCTTTTATGTGTGAAGTCGTAGCCACTTCAAACTTTCTTCCATTTCCGTACTAGGTTTATATTCAGCTCCAAGAGGGCTTGAAAAACCTAATTCAGATATTAAGCTAAATATATACCTATAATTTATTTCTCCCATAAATGGTTCGGCTCTATCTGGTACCGATGCAAATTGAATATGCCCTATGATTGGCATTAGTTCTTTTAATTTATTAGTTAGATCTCCTTCCAGAAGTTGTACATGATAGCAGTCAAACATTAACTTAAGATTCTCAGAATTAACCTCTTCAATGATTGATCTAGCTTGATCAGTACTAGATAAGAAATAGTGTGGGGCATCATATTCATTTAATGGTTCTATTAGTATTGTAATGTTACTTTTTTTCGCGTGCTTACAAGCGTATTTCAAGTTACTAATGAAAATATTGTGTGCTTTTTCCCCTTTAGCGAATCCAGCCATAACATGAACAGAACTAGCTCCAATTTCTCTTGCATAGTTTATTGCTTCATCTATAGCTGCACGTGCTTCAGTTTCCCTTTCGGGAAGCGCTGATAATCCATTTTCTCCCTTTTGAAGGACTCCACGTCGAGTGTTAATACCTAACATTTTTAGGCCTGTAGCATTTAAAGCGTTTTTTACTTCTAAAGGAGAATAGTCATAAGGCCAATGACACTCTACAGCATCAAACCCCGCACTCTTTGCAGCATATATAGCTGAGGGTAATGGGAGTTCACTCCACAAGAATCCAAGGTTAGCTGAAAACTTTGTCATACATCCCACTCCACATCAAAGGTTGTAATTAAGTCTTTTACTTGATCATTTGATAACATACGAGGATTAAAGCTTTGCATTAGCATTGCTAATCTAGCTGTGTCTTCAAGTTCTTCAATCGCAAAACAGGCTGCTTCCACATCTTTAGCTGCAACAACTGGGCCGTGATTGGCTAACATAATTGCACTTCGTTTGCCGGCAAGTCCTCTAACAGCTTCACCCATTGCAGGATCACCCGGTCGAAAATATGGGAGTAACTTAACTTTTCCTAATTTCATAATTCCATAAGGAGTGAGAGGAGGAAGAAAGTCATCCTCATTGGCATCTGGCATCATTGATAAAGCAACTGAGTGACAAGAATGTAGATGAACTACTGCTCCCGCAGTACTTCTTGTATCGTAAAAAGCAGAGTGCAATGAGATTTCTTTAGTTGGCTTGTCCCCATTTATCAAGTTACCTTTGTTATCAAATCGTGATAGGCGACCAGGGTCTAAACGACCAAAACTAGTGCCAGTTGGTGAGACCAATAAACCTCCATCTTCTGTCCTAGCTGAGATATTTCCAGAAGAGCCAGAAGTTAAACCTCTATCAAACATTGATTTTGCTAAAGTGCAAATTAACTCTCTTAGTTCTGACTCTTTCATATTTTTCCTCCAAGAATAGCAGCTGCTTTTTCAAAGTAATCTGGCGCCCCGAAGTTGCCTGATTTAAGTGCTACAACGAGAGACTCTCCAGCTCTCAATGCTGGAACCCCAGGATCAATTTCAGGTCCTATTTCTAGAGTGTTTAGCTTTAAGCCTTCAACTACTGCACCTGAAGTTTCACCACCTGCCGTTAATATTTTAGTGATTCCTGCTTCAACAAACTGCCGAGCTAGTTCAGCAAAGAATTCTTCCAATGCAAAAGCAGATCTTTCCTGACCAAAACTATCTTGGATCTGTTTGACCTTAATTGGGTCTGCTGAGCTAAAAATTATAGGAATTCCAGAGCTATTTAGAGCCCATTCAACAATATTTTTTGCTAGCAGCTTACCTTGAATAACATCACTTGCATCAATTTCATATGAAGGATTATGTTTACAGTGAATAGTGACTTGTTCTCGAGTTGCTTTTGAACATGAACCAGATAAAGCAATGCATTTTCCTGATTCCCCCTTCCAAGGAGTTCTTTCTTTACCAATTTTTCCTTGTCTAGAGAAGTTGGCAGGTAAGCCTATAGCAACTCCTGAACCTCCAGTTATAAGTGGTAACTTGTCTGCAGCAGCACCTATTTCGTAAAGGTCAGAATCTGTAAGTGCATCGACTACAATAAGACGATTCCCTTTTTCATGCTGATCTTGTAATGCTGTTTTAATTTTTTCTGAGCCTGATAGGACAATGTTGGCGGCAATATGGCCTACATTATTTTGGGTTTGCTTCTTTAACCACCTACGAATATCTGGGTCCGTCATAGGTGTAAGTGGATGTGATTGCATTCCACTTTCATTTAATAAAGCATCGTGAACAAATAAATGTCCTTGGTAAATCGATCGACCAGTACCTGGAAATGCGGGGCAAATAATTACCTTATAAGCATTAAGCTCCTTGGCCAAGGCATCAATGACTGGACCTATATTCCCTTCCTCAGTTGAATCGAACGTTGAGCAATATTTGAAAAAGAACTGTTCACATCCTTGTTCTTTTAACCAAGAAAGAGCCTCTAGAGATTGTTGTACTGCTTCAGCTGAATCAATTGATCTAGATTTTAATGCTATTACTCCAGCTTCAATATCTTTTGAAGATGAATCAGTAGGAACACCTGTGTATTGAACGGTTTTCATACCTTGTTTAGATAGCGTGTTAGCTAGATCAGATGAGCCTGTAAAATCATCACCTATGCAACCAATTAGCATTTTTTTTCTCCTGGAAGAGTTAATCCTGAATTGCGCGCATACACTTTTGCTACTGCAGCATCATCTTCATCACCTAAGCCTGAACCTGAGGCAGCTAAAAATTGTTGCATAGCCGCAGCTGTTAATGGAGCGGAGAATTTTGCAGACTTTGCAATTTCCAACACGATTCCTAAGTCTTTAGGCCAAATATTTACAGAAGAGTGGGGGGTATAGTCACCTGAAGCAATATGCGGTGCACGATTTTCTAGCATCCATGATGTTCCTGCACATTTACTAATGACTTCTACAAACTTATTTGGTGAAACGCCTTGAGTAATACCAAAGGTAATAGCTTCTGCCATTGCGGCAATATGGACGCCTGCTAGTAACTGGTTTACAGCTTTCATTGCTGACCCTGCTCCGGCTTTATCTCCTAGCTCAAAGACTGTGGAAGCTGTTGCGTCTAGTACTGGGCGAGCTGCAGAAAATGCTTTAGGTGTGCCAGAAGCCATAATACTTAGCTGTCCATTCGCAGCTTTCTTAGATCCTCCTGAAATAGGAGAGTCCAGATAGTGTACATCTCTTTTCTGGCATTCAAGCTCCATTTTCTGTGCAAACTCAGGTGCGACTGTAGCGCAGGATAAAATAACACAGCCAGCTTTTAGCTGGTCAACAACTCCAATTTTATTATCAAATAGAACAGTTTCAGTTTGTTCAGAATTTAAAACAACGACTACTACAGAATCAAATGTAGAGGCCACATCTTTAAGGTTTCCTTTTGAGCCACCTTCTAATTGAAAGCGGGAAACTGTTTCAGGGTTTATATCGTATCCATAAGTATTGTGACCCGCACGAAGTAGAGATTGAGCAATACCATAGCCCATTGATCCTAAACCTATTACAGCGACTGTTTTCTTATTTTGCATAGTAAGTTCTCTTAATTATTTTTTAAATGAAAATGAGCTGCGTCTTTGACAGTAGTACGAACTCTCCAGACACTATCTGATGAGGTTATATACATTTCTGTACCTTGAGCCCCTCCAAAACAAAGGTTAGATGTTTGTTTTGGTAAATGAATTTTCCCTAAGCATCGACCTGTTGAATCTAAACAGCGAATGCCATCTAATGCGCTTGTCCACACTCGGCCTTCTTGATCAATGCGAAAACCATCTGGTATTCCTGGCTCTATAACAGAAAATACACGTCCATTACTTAAGGTTGTTCCTGTAACGTCGAAGACTCGAATATGATGTGGCCGTTCGTAATCGATATCAGGAAAGCTAGCACCGCGAATTGCTCCGGAATCTGCTATATATAGGCGTGATTCATCTGGTGAAAATGCTAGACCATTAGGTTTGTCGAAATCAGTTGCAACGACGACTAATGAGCCGTCAGGTAATAGACAGTAGACATTGTTAGTACCAATCTCACTTTCAGCTGGGTACCCTTCGACATTAGAATTGATTCCATAAGGCGGGTCAGTAAACCAAATGGAACCATCAGATCTTACAATTACATCATTAGGTGAGTTTAATTTTTTGCCTTTATAATTGTCTGCTATAACTTCAATCGTCGAAGTATTTTCAGGGTTAAGCCTACGTATTACTCGTCTGCCTCCATGTTCACAGGAGATCATATGTCCCTCTAGATCTAGAGTGTTTCCATTTGCAAATTCATTATTATTAAGAGCGACTGAAAGTCCTTTACTATCACTCCATTTCATCATTCTCTTTGCGGGGATGTCATTGAAGTAAAGTTGTCCGTTTAGCCAAACCGGTCCCTCTGTCCATGTAAAGCCTTTAGCAATTAACTCTGGTTGTATTTTGGTATTAATTAATTCATTAAAAATAGGGTCAAATGTTTCATAATAAGGATTCATTTTAAGTCCTCTTCTTTCTTAATGATTGAAAGAGCAACATGGTAATAATGATTAGGCCAAAGATGATGCTTCGCCATGCATCTGAAATTTGCATTACTGAGAGAATGGAATTAAGAAGAGTAATAAAGAGTACGCCACCTACTGTTCCTGCAATGCTGCCACGTCCACCAAGAATTGAAGTGCCTCCAATAACAACAGCAGCAATGGTTGGTAGCAAGAACGGATCTCCCATGGATTGATATGCTTGATTAGCATAGCCAGCTAGTAGAACACCACCCATAGCAGAGCAAATTCCTGCAATAGAAAAAGCTGCGATAATTACAGAAGGTGTTGAAACCCCAGATAATAATGTGGCTTTTTCATTGTAACCAACGGAAGAAAGGTAGCGGCCAAAGCTTGTTTTCTTGAGTAGTAACACTAATGCTGCAGTGACCAGCATCCAAATTATAAAGGCCAAAGGTAAGCCTGAAATTTGGCTTGTTGCTAGGGCCACCATAATGTCGCTGGCTTCACCTTTGGGGTTGAACCCACCAGTTAAGACAACTGATATTCCCAACAACATAGAATTGACCGATAGAGTCCAAACCATTGATGGTATTCGTAAAACAGCTACACCTAGACCGTTTATTATGCCAATACCTGCACCAAATATAAGCGCAATAGGAATAGATAGCATTGATAGAATTGGATCACCGGTACCAACCAATGCTGTTGAAATAATTGCAGAGCCAGTAAGAACCCAAGCTATAGAAAGATCTATGTGTCCTAACAAAATTACAATAGTTGCACCAAGGGCTAGAAGCCCTAAAAAAGCAGCGATTTGTAACTGTTGAGCTAGATAATCAACACCTAAAATTTGAGGGTAAATAACACTACCAGTAATAATAAGTAGTAGTGTCCCTATATATGGAACAAGTACATCGATATCAGGAATTAATCGTTTAAAATTATTCATTTTCCAAAAACCTCCAATCGATTCTTAACTCGTAATACGTCAGCTCCACCAATCGCTATAGCGCCAGCAAGAATAAGCCCTTCAAGAAGAGGTTGGGCTAGTGGAGGTAAACCTGAAAAGAACATTAACGAACTGATAGTTTTTAAGATGAAAGCACCAGCAAGAGCCCCTGTTAAAGTGCCTATTCCTCCTCGTAGTAAAACTCCACCTAATACAACTGCTGCAATGGAATTTAGGGTGAAATTAGGTCCTATTCCTGCATCACCAGTAGTGGTTACAAAGCTAAAGAATAGTCCAGCTAAAGCAGCAAAGAATCCTCCTAAAGCGAATGATGCCAATCGTACTTTTTCAACAGAAATACCAGACTGATACGCTGCTTGTTCAGAAGAGCCAACAGCGTATAGCCCAGTACCTAATCCAGTTTTTCTTAACGGCAGCCAAAAGAAAGTAATTATTCCAAGTGCAAAAATGAGAGTAGTTGGAATACCGAATATATCTAATGTCATAACATCAGATATATCGTAATCAATTGAACCACCTGGAGTTGGTCTAAGTAGTAAGGCTATACCGAGGAATAAACTACCTGTAGCAAGTGTTGCAACGATAGGCTGAATCCGGCCAAACACAACGAGCATACCGTTGATTAAGCCGCAGGTGATCCCGACCGCTAAAACAACTAAGATGCCACCTGCTACTTCTAGGCCAGTGCCAATTATCAGATATGATGCTATGCAGTTAGTTAAAGCCATCACTGCCCCAACGGACAGGTCAATACCGCGAACAATTACTGCAAAAAATTGAGCGATTGCAGCTAAACCTAGAATCAAACACTGATTCGCCCAGATAGTCATGACATAAGTTGTTGGCCCGCTTGGATGAGTTGAGAAATAGAGTGTTAGCAGTATTGCTAGTACAATAACTGCGATTACCTCACGTTGATTTGAACGCCAAATATCACCCATGAACTTCACCCCCTGTTTGAATGTTTAATGATGCCGCTATAATATTTTCGGCTGTCAGTTCAGACCCTTTTAGATGAGATACAATTTCTCCGTCATAAAAAATATGGGCGTCATCACAAAGGTGAATCAATTCCTCAAAATCAGTAGATAACAACAATACTGCTATTCCACTGTCTGCGAGCCGCCGTAATAGGGCGTATATCTGAGTCTTAGTTTTTACGTCAATCCCCCTAGTAGGGTCTGCCAATAAAAGGCAACGGGGGTTAAGAGCTAGCCATTTTGCTAATGCGACCTTTTGTTGATTACCACCAGATAGTTGAGAAACTGGTTGGTCTAAGCTATTACATTTAAGCTCAAGTGCTTCTAAGAAAGTTTGATAAATGGTTGGATCTAATGCATTAACTCCTTTAGTTCCAAGGGCTGATAACTCTAGATTACGAGCAATGCTCTGTTCCAGTACCAGGCCCTCAGTCTTTCTATCTTCTGGTACTAGGGCAATACCTAAGTCAGGTGCCTTAGCCTGTTTCGGATGTGTGATCTTTACGGAATGACCAGCAATTTGTATCTCACCTGCGGTGTTTTTCAGTAAACCAAACAGCCCCAATAAAACTTCATTTTGTCCTTGACCATCTAATCCCCCAAAGCCTGTTATTTGACCCTGACGCAGAGTGATTGATACATTGTTGAATCCACCTTTCCAGCTATAGGAATCTAGCTTTAATACTTCTTCAGCTTCAGTATTAAAAACTTTCTTTGGTGGGAAAATATCGTCAATGCGTTGACCTACCATTCTGCTAATAATATAGCCATAGTCGAAAGCTCCATTATCAAAGGTTTCGACATATTGACCATTACGAAAAATTGAAATTCGGTCCGCAAGAGCTTCTATTTCATGGAACCGGTGTGAAATGAATAGAACGCCAACGCCAAGTTCACGCTGCTTTCTAATGAGTTTAAATACTTTTTCTACGACAGAAGAATTAAGAGCAGAAGTTGATTCATCTAGAATAAGGAGCTTTGGGTTTCGTGTTAAAGCTTTAGCAATTTCAACCTGCTGACGCTCAGCCAAAGTTAAATCGGCGACTCGCATACTCATTCGTATATGCGCACCATCAATCTGTTCTAGAATTGATTCTGCTTGAGGAACAACCTTTGAGTTTAACCAACCAAATCCTGTTCCTGGAGCCCCAAGCATTATATTTTCTCGAACGGACAGGTCTGGAACTAATGATAATTCTTGAAACATACAAACTAAGCCGTGAGACGTAGCTATAGATGGATTCTTTAATACTAACTCTTTACCGTTAACAGTTATCTTGCCTTCCGTAGGTTGAACAACGCCTGCAATCAACTTGATTAGTGTTGATTTGCCTGCGCCGTTTTCCCCCAGAATTGCATGTACTTCACCACTAAAACAGGAAAAGTCCACCTCAGTAAGAGCTTTTGTTGAACCATAAGTTTTGCTTACACCAGAAAGGCGTACTACTGGAGTAGAGGATAAAACCATATTGAAACCTACTTCTTTTAAATGCGAGAGCAGAATTTGAGTAATCATTGATTACGTATCAGGCACATTTAATGCGTAGCAGCTTTTTTAATATCGCTGCTACGCATTAACTTATCTCAAGTGTTATCGATACTTTGACCAAGTAGTTCTTGAGGTGAGAAGGGTTTAAAGCAACTAGGGAAACCAGTTCCAGTATTGAAGGATTTAGGTAGATCAGGGAAATAATTTACGCCAGCCTGAAGGTTTTTAGATTTTACTTGAGGGATAGGTAAGTAAACAGTTTGTGGGAGTGAATGTCCTTGTAGTAAAGAAACAGCAGCTTCTAATGCAACTGCAGACATTGCAGGTGCTTGTGCCGCAGATACGCCTGGAATCTTGAGGTCAGCCATTAGCATACGAACACCATTCTCACCATCAACCCCCATCGGTACAATCGGATGATTTGCTGCTTGCAAAGCATTAATTGTTCCAGCTGAGCCGTGCTGTGATACAACCGCGTCAAACTGACCATGAGTTGCTAATGCGTCGGCAACTACTTTTTGACTTGTACCAGTATCCCAATTACCAACAACTTCAACTATATCTAAGCCATCGACTTTTTCAAGCACGCTCATCATTCCAAGCCGGCGATCCCTGTCTGTTGCATTACCAGGCAAGCCATTTACCATTAATATTTTTTTCGCAGTGCCACCCAACTCATCCATCACTGTCTGAGCTTTTAGTTTACCTAGAGCAAACTGACTTTCATTAATCTGAACTATTTTATCTGAATCTAATACGTTATCGAATGGCACTAAAACCGTTCCAGCTCTTTCTGCTCTTCGAATTACAGGCTCAAATGCTGTTGGATTGACTGCTATAAATGTAATAGCGTCATAACCTGCAGCAATGAAATTATCGATGGCAGCAATTTGAGCTGAGCTATCATTCCCTACGGAAACTACGGTGAACTTTTCAATGTTTGCGGCATTTTCTGGACGTGCAGCCCATGCTTTTGAAGCTTGGATAGCTGCAATACGCCAATCATTTCCAGCAAAACCGTTTACGAAGGCAATTTTGTAGGGACCTTCTTTGGCTGATTTTTCGATGATGCTTGTTCCAGGAGCAGGTACAAAACATTCAGGATGATATGTTTCTGCGAAAGCGCTTGAGGTGGCAATTGTCGCTATAGACAAACCAAGTAATAGTTTTTTCATTTTGAATTCTCACTGTGCGTATGGTTTATTTTTATGCTTATGTTTACGTTAACACAGAGACATTTTTAATGTTTACGTTAATATAAGTCAAGAGGTGAGACTATTTTTTAGTCAAATTTTCAAATGAAAAGGACTAGACTCGAGTGAAAATAAAAAAAAATGCACGCCCTACAATGGTTGATGTGGCGCATCGTGCGGGAGTAAGTCAGATGACTGTATCACGCGCTATAAGTGGTAAAGGCTATGTATCAGAGGACGTTAAGCTGAAAGTGGAAGCTGCAGCTCAAGAAATTGGATATGTACAAAATCGATTGGCCTATGGTTTACGGTCTGAAAATACTCACTTAATTGCTGTAGTGCTCCCATCTCTTGCTAACTCTGTATTTACTGATGTCTTAACAGGAATTACTGACGCAGTTACTATTCATGGTTTTAGACCTGTCTTTGGTGTGACTGAATACTCACAAGAGTCTGAAGAAAAACTCGTTCAAGACCTACTGTCTTGGAGACCCTATGGCATTGTGTTAGCAGGTATAGAGCATTCTGAGGCGACGCGTAAAGCAATTATTTCTTCTGGAATCCGTGTCGCAGAAATTATGGATGTTGAAAGTACGCCTATTTCAATTGCTTTCGGCTTGTCTCATAAAGATGCTGGCAAAAAAACAGCAGAATATATGTTATCAAAAGGGCACAGACGCTTTATATATGTAGGGAGTCAAGGAGGGAGAGACTTAAGAGCTCTTAAGCGTTTTGAGGGGTTCATAGAGGCTTTAAATGAAGCTGAAGCAACTTTAATTTCGACCGAAATTAGCACATTGCCATCTTCATTAGCTGGTGGGTTAAGTGTTACTGAGAAAATACTTCAATCGAGCGATAAACCAGATGCTATTTATTATGCTAATGATGATTTAGCTGCAGGGGGGTTAATGTATTGTATCTCTAATGGAATTAGAACTCCGGAGGATATAGCTTTGGCTGGGTTTAACGGTCTTCCTTTCTTAGATGCATTTCCTATTCAGTTAACTACAGTACGCACTCCTAGGTATGAGATGGGCTGGAAAGCTGGTAATTATTTAGTAGATCCAAGCCTGGCTAGTTATCCTGAAGGTGAGTCTTGTATCGATGTAGGCTTTGAATTGATAAAGGGGGATACATGCTAGGGCCCTTTATCAAAATATTCACATAATAAGCCTGCGTTTTGGCTTACCGCAATACTGTACTGTTCAATAAGTAACGAAAAACACAGTCGCCAACTTTAGTGAGTGTTATGTGCCTGATTTATTCACTATTGCTCTATATTGTAGAACTTCAACAGTCATTGTTTGGGTCACAGCATCTTTTATGTCAGATTACTCTTTAGTCCTGTTCTTGCTCCAATAATAGGTACCCTTCGTAAACTCCCGGTTGATAAGTCATCTTAAACGCCGCAGTGGATGTAGTTACATTTTCTGGGGTGCCTAACCTCTTTTTACTACCCGAAGCACTCTCAATAGCTTAATGAGGGTAGGTGATATATAGCTATATTTGTGACCGTTGCTCTCCATAAAAAAATTAAAAATTTCATTTTTCTGTTTTGATTTCTGCTTGAAATGAAATTTTGTGAAATCATTGAAAATTTAAGTTATTGTTTTAAAAGCATTATCAAAATAAAAATTCCAATTGTGATTTAAGGTAAAATAAAGTTGGCTATCAACATGATCCTCATAACCCGAAGGTTCGAATCCGGCTCCCGCAACCAACTAATCGAATGAAATTGTTAGTGATATATAGAAAATTAATTTGTCGCGGGATGGAGCAGTCTGGTAGCTCGTCGGGCTCATAACCCGAAGGTCGTTGGTTCGAATCCGGCTCCCGCAACCATACATGTTAATTTGGTCACAACAATTCAATGTTAAAAAAGATAAAAATCTAAACTATATCAATAGCTTAGTATGTCGCGGGATGGAGCAGTCTGGTAGCTCGTCGGGCTCATAACCCGAAGGTCGTAGGTTCGAATCCTGCTCCCGCAACCAACTATAATAAGTCTAGTTTGGTCACAATGTCTTATCTTACATTTCTAAAAATAAGTTATATATATCAATAACTTATCATGTCGCGGGATGGAGCAGTCTGGTAGCTCGTCGGGCTCATAACCCGAAGGTCGTAGGTTCGAATCCTGCTCCCGCAACCATTTCTAGTAAAATTCAAAAACCAATTCCACAAGTCGTAGGTTCACTCTTTAGTTAAGAAAAGTGCTCCCGCAACCATTTCAGATTAAATCTTAAAAAATATCCTTTTATATCAGTACTTTACTTTCATTATTACAATTGAATTTAGTCGTGTTTTGGCCGTAAATTATTCGAATCATATATTCATTTATTTACTTGTACGCACTTGATTCAACTATCTGGTTGATTTAATTCTTCCTTCTGATAATAAATGTCATCATTTTTAAACCTTTTCTAAATCCGCAGCAAAAAAAGGCAGAACGGTCATAAAATTCAATGTGGCGAATCTGTGACCAA
>NZ_JAMB01000015.1 GCF_000521805.1 Marinomonas ushuaiensis DSM 15871 | reverse complement strand
AACAATGATTATTTTTTAGACAAAAGGGATTTTCGGTCAAAACTCACTTACGAATGAATGGTTTTGTAAGTCGTGATTTATCGCGACAGGTGGTTTCTTTTTCTGCCTGAAGGCCGACTTACTTCAGATAATGAAAACTTCTTTTTCAACGGCAGATCACGGTCGTGCCTCCCTCATACTGCCCTACAGGAGGCAAGAAAAAATTTCATCATTCGTAATGAAACATATTACAAATGTGTCTGCGATTTCATACACCTTTGATTGCCTGATTACGCCTCGTTCCTCGTCTAATCAGACCTACTTTAGATAATGAAAACTCCGTTTTCAACGGCAGATCACGGTCGTGCCTCCCTCATGCAGCTCTACGAATCAGGTGTTTTTAGTCTGTGGTACAGGCATAAAAAAAGCCCCATTAAGTTTCGTTAGAAAAATAATGGGGCGAATTAGCCTCACTTTTAACAACTCTCTTCCACTCTTAACAAAAACAAAGCTAATGGGGAACTGGTGTGGTGGCTTCACGTAGCTGTTTTCGGTGTTCTACAAATTCTTTGGTCAGTGAATAGTGCCCTTGCTCTGTATAAGCAAGTGCTCCTCTATTAATTAACGCTTCTAAGGTTTTTGGTAAAACCTTCTGTCGACGCTTTCCTTTGATAAAATAATATTGATCGTCTAGTTGAATCAATTCAAAACCAGACTCTAAATAACCAACACATAAGTTTTGAGTTGGCGTTAATTTGAGTTTCATAATACCCCTCGCATGCCGTCTCTTTATTTGATCGTTTAGTTAACTATAGACTCTTTTTCCAAAAAGAATAATTTTGCACACCTAAGATTACAAAAATAAAAAAAGGGGGGAGGCTATCAGCCTCCCCCCTTTCACTATTCACATTCATCAGTGCAGCAATCGTTTACTCAGCAAATACGACTGTCTTGTTGCCATGCACTAAAACACGGTCTTCAAGGTGATAACGCAAACCTCGGGATAAGACTAATTTTTCGATGTCTTTCCCTAAACGCACCATGTCTTCTGCCGCATGGCTATGACGTACACGGATTACGTCTTGCTCAATAATTGGACCAGCATCTAAATCAGCGGTGACGTAATGACACGTCGCGCCGATCAATTTCACACCGCGAACAGCCGCTTGATGGTATGGCTTAGCGCCAATGAAAGAAGGTAAGAAACTATGGTGAATATTGATCACTTGATGGCGATATTTCTCACATAGAAACTCAGGAAATATCTGCATGTATCGAGCTAATACTATGGTGTCTGCACCGGTCTGATCAATACACGCTTCTATCTCTTGGAAGGCAGGCATTTTATTTTCTTTCGGTACAGGAATACAAAAGTAAGGGATTTTATACCACTCAACCATAGAGCGAAGGTTTTCATGGTTTGCAATCACGCCTACGATGTCACAGTTCAATTCGCCTGTGTGCCAGCGGTGCATAATATCGTTAAGGCAATGGGATTCTTTGGTTGCCAATAACACCACTTTAGGACGATCTTCACTGTCTTTCACATACCAGCGCATTTCGTATTCGTCAGCGATGGCTTGGAATTCTTCGCGAAAGGTTTCTACATCGACAGTTAAACTTTCTGCGTCGATTTCATGACGCATGAAGAACCATTTTTGCCCAACATCTGTGTGGTGGCTGGCTTCAATAATAGAACCAGAGCGTTCATTCAGAAATTGACTGACCGCTGCAACAATCCCCACTCTGTCGGGGCAACTAATAACAAGTCGGAATGTTTTTCTCATGATGAAACTTATAACCTTTTAAAAATCAGTATTTTAAATATTTTTGGTACTGATATCTCAATTCAGAAAATTGTATTTGATTGAGATTTCAATTCCCTATTTTCGCTTTATAAGATAACACTGATGAATTTTAGTGTTACGCGCAAAATCAAGATCGAGTGTTTGCTCGGTAATATTTTTAATATTGAATTCTTCCACTAAATCTTCATCTAGGATGAAACGTCGGTAATTATTCGAGAAAATCAACTCCCCACCGCGATCTAATCTCGCTACGGCTAAGCGAATTAACTCGCCATGATCTCTCTGAATATCGAGTACATCTGCCATTTTTTTCGAGTTAGAAAAGGTTGGTGGATCCATGAAAATCAAATCAAATTTTTCGCGGCTTTCTTTTAACCATTCAATACAATCAGCACGCTCTACCACATGATCACGACTAGAGAACTCATTCAGTTCAATATTACGGCGTGCCCATTCCGTATAAGTATTCGACATATCGATACTTAACGTTGTGCGTGCGCCGCCTTGTCCTGCATGAACAGACGCGGTGCCTGTGTAACAAAATAGGTTTAAGAATCGCGCGCGGTTGGCTTTATCTTGAATCAGTTTACGCACTGGTCTGTGATCGAGAAACAAACCGGTATCCAAGTAATCTTTAAGATTCACAATGAAATCACAACCGTATTCTTCGACGATCATTTCATGTTTGGATTGATCCAGCTTTTCGTATTGTTCTTTACCTGATTGTCTTACGCGATGTTTTACCACGACGTTAGATTCAGGAATATTCAATGACGACGGAATGGCAGACACGGCTTCATATAAACGTTGTTTGGCTTTTTCTGGATCAACACTCTTTGGCGCTTGGTATTCTTGAACATGCGCCCAGGTTCCATAAATGTCGATCGCCACGGCGTATTCAGGCATATCTGCGTCGTATACTCGGTAACATTGGATCTTGTTTTTATCGACCCATTTTTTCATTTTCTTGGCGTTTTTCTGCAGGCGGTTTGCGAACATTTGAGCGCCTGGAGACATCACAGATTGCGCGACAACGTCTTCTTTTATGCTGCCCGCTAACAATGGAAAAATGTACGCTCGACATTCAATGCCGCCGTTAATTACACGAGTGCTTTTCTCTGGGCGAACAGGGATTTGACGCGCTAACTGATCGTTGCTGGTCAGCATCATAAACTGCCAACCACGAGCGTGTGTGACCACCCACTCGCCAAGTTCACGATACAAAGCGATCAAGGTCATTTCATCGCCAATACGCTCACCGTAAGGTGGGTTACAAATCACTAACCCTGGTAATTCTGGATTGATATCAAACTCGTGCTCTTGGAATGGCGTCATGGCAACATCGATAATACCCACCATGCCTGCGCGTTTAATACTTTCACGAGAGGCGGCAATCGCTCGCTGATCTCTGTCCGTACCTTGAAAGCGTAATCCCAACTCAACAGCGTCTCTTTTACGGTTTTTCGCAAAATCCATTAACTGCTGCCACATACGGTGATCATGCTGTTTCCAGCCTTTGAATCCCCAATATTGACGACCTAAACCTGGTGCAATGTCCAACGACATCATCGCGGCTTCCACCAAGAAGGTTCCCGACCCACACATTGGGTCGATCAATTGTGTTAAACCGCAGTCTTTGCCCCAGCCTGCTCGCAACAACAAGCCAGCCGCAAGGTTTTCTTTTAACGGTGCCATGCTGCCCTGTTGACGATAACCACGGCGATGCATACTTTCGCCTGATAAGTCGATACTGACCGTGACAACTTCACGTTTAATACGTAAGGCGATGCGCACATCAGGTTGGTTTTTTTCGACGCTTGGACGTTCACCCGATAACTCAACAAAGTAATCAGCAATCGCATCTTTGGCGCGAACAGCACCAAATTGGGTATTACGGATGGACTGGTTTGTACCATGACAATCAATCGCAATCGTATTGGTTGCGCTCATGTGATCAATCCATGGAATGGCTTTTATTGCGTCATATAAATCATCAGCGGAATCGATTTTGAAATTGGCAATTGGCAACATCACTCGAGTAGCTACACGAGACCAAAGACACGCTTTGTACATGCCTTCTAAATCTGTGGTTAATTTAACCTGCCCTTCACCAAAACGAGTTTTGGTTAAACCTTCGCTATGCAGTTCTTTTTCTAAGACATTCTCTAATCCTAAAGGACAGGTTATTTCTAATGCGTAAACCTGATTTTCTGAATCAGTTGTCTGTAATATTGAGCTCATTTTTAAATTACTTTTTTAAATTCAATGGGAGACTTCATTCCGGCGTCGCGGGAAAAAGCCTCAATGGATATTCAACAAATAAAGAAGGCGACAACTATCCTGTCACAGGGGCTATTTCGCCTTCTTCACAGCGCATCAAAATTAGACGCGCTGCTTTTAATTCAATCTTTTTAAATACCTAAATCACGTTCTCGGTAATAGGCATCTGTACTGGCAATGGCTTCTTTTATCAGCTCTGGGCCTTGATAAATAAAGCCGGTATAAATTTGAACTAAACTCGCACCAGCCTGCAGTTTCTCAACAGCATCTAGACCGCTTGAAATACCGCCCACACCAATAATTGGCAATGTACCTTTTAAATGCTCAGCAAGTACTTTTACAACATGAGTTGAAGCATCACGCACTGGCGCGCCACTTAGGCCACCGGCTTCTTCTTCAAACTGATGACCAATAACAGCATCACGAGACAAGGTTGTATTGGTGGCAATAATACCATCAACACCCTGCTCTACCAGCGTATCTGACACTAATTTAATTTCATCGTCTGTCATATCTGGCGCAATTTTCACGGCCAATGGAACACGTTTACCCTGCTCCGCTTCATAGCGATCACGTGCTTCGATCAATGGCGCAATTAATTGTGCAAGGCTTTCGCCAAACTGCAAACTACGCAACCCCGGTGTATTAGGTGAACTGATGTTCGCAGTAATGTAATCCGCATAAGGAATGACAGAGGTTAAGCAGGCTAAATAATCGGCCGCAGCCTCTTCAACCGATGTGGTCAGGTTTTTTCCAATATTGACACCCAAAATGCCAGGGTAACGATGAGATTTAATACGAGAAACAAGATGATCAATACCTTTATTATTAAATCCCATGCGATTGATAATGGCTTCGTGTTCTGGCAAACGGAATAAACGTGGTTTTGGGTTCCCCGCTTGGCCTTTTGGCGTCACAGTACCCACTTCAACAAAACCAAAACCCAATGCGCCTAATGCTTCAAACGCATCGGCGTTTTTATCCAAACCTGCCGCCAAACCGACTGCATTAGGAAAGCGCAAGCCCATTACATCGACCGGTTTGGTTGATGGTAATCCACCTAGTAATTTATTCAAGCCCAATCGACTGCTTGCAGCAAGAAGATCTAATGACAATTCATGAGATACTTCAGGGTCCAATTTAAAAAGTAATGAACGAGCAAGGTTGTACATATAATAAGGCTCCTAGGTGTTTTAGTCAGGCTGACGCTTTATCAAAGCAATGCTATCTAAGCTGAGTGACGCCAATTAGTTTATTCATATCATCAAATTCTACTTCAAACACACCATTAATACCCTGATGTGTTACAAAACGCTGAAAAGCAGTTAAAGGTAGCTGAACTTTGCGACCATCCAAGCTGCTTGCCACTAAATTTTTTGCAGAACCTGCATACATAGCTTCATATTTAAATGCGGGCAAGGCCACACTTAATACAACTTTTGCCATTTTTCATTCCTATGCTTACGCTACTCTTACAGACGTTACTCTGTGCGTAAAGATTTGAATCCGATAAGATGAAGGTTATTATATTGCGTTGACACTTTTTTTGACAGAAGTATAAGGAATCTAGGTTCGATGGTAGCTGTAATTGAACAACTAAAAGACCACTTAAACCGTGCCATTATTGGCCAACCGGATTTAACCCATGAATTACTTGTCGCTTTAATCGCCAATGGCCATGTTCTGTTAGAAGGGCCGCCGGGTATTGCCAAGACAACCGCCGCAAAAGCCCTCGCCAATGCAATAGACAGCCGTTTCCAACGGATTCAGTTTACTCCTGACTTATTACCTGGCGATGTGACTGGCTCCGATATTTATCAACAAGAAACGGGCGAATTCAGCTTTATCCCAGGCCCAATAATGAACGACATCGTACTTGCTGACGAAATAAACCGAGCGCCAGCAAAAGTGCAATCTGCCTTATTGGAAGCCATGGGTGAAAACCAAGTCACTGTGGGTAATCACAGTTATGCCTTGTCACCTCTGTTTTTTGTCATCGCAACTCAAAATCCAATTGAACAAGAAGGTACTTATCCTTTACCAGAAGCGCAACTTGATCGCTTCATGTTGAAAATCAATCTTGGCTATCCAAGTGCCGCCAGTGAACTGGAAGTCCTTCGATTAGTCAGACAACAAGATCTGCACAAAGCATCCACTCCAAGTACTTCACAACCACTGTGCAAGCCAAGCGATATTCTTGAACTGCAACAGAAAGCCTTGTCTTTATATATGTCAGAAAGTGTCGAGCAATATATTGTGCAATTGGTTATGGCAACAAGAAAGCCAGAGCTTTACCTTGGTGATGCTGGCAAGGGAACGAACTTAATTGAATTTGGCGCCAGCCCTCGTGGCACGCTTGCTTTAGATCGTTGTGCCCGCGCTAATGCCCTATTGAATGGTAGAGACTTTGTGACGCCAGATGATGTTCGTCAGATTGCATTACCCGTTTTACGCCATCGCATCATCACTACGTTTGAAGCACAAGCCGCGGGATTATCGGTCGATGATTTATTAAAACGATTAATCAGTCACGTTCCGGCACTATAACTGAGAGAGAGTAACATCATGAGTCCACTACTCTCTCCCGTTTCACCGGAGCTAGATGAAGCACATTTTGCACTCTTGGCCCATTATGCAAAACATTTGGGGCGAGCCCCCAAAGCCATTCGTTTTGCAATAAACGCTGGCGAACGTCGATCTCGCCAAAAAGGCCACGGCATGGAAATGCTAGAACTTCGTGCCTATCAAGCAAGTGACGATTTGAGACACATTGATTGGCGTGTTACTGCTCGCACAGGTCAGGCGCATACTCGGCTTTATGCTCAAGAGAACGACCATCAAAGGTTACTGCTAGTTGATCTGTCCAACCATGCCTATTTTGGCACTCGCCATACCTTTATTTCAACTCGCTTGATTCAGCTCGCAGGCATTATTGCGTGGCGATCAAAACAACAAGGCGATACCTTGTCTTACCGTTTAAGTTATGGCGAAAAAGAATACGCTAGCAACAAACAAGGCATGCTTCCAAACTTCCTTCATCAATTACAAGACGCCTCGTTGTTAGAAAACAGAGCTCAAAACATGAAGAAAAACAGCGTTTGGGCTCACTCTCAACTGACTGCCAAGGCGCATAATAAAGATGTCATTATACTGACAGATAAACAGAGTTGGAGTGATGTTGAAGAAAGCGCGTTAATGCAACTTGCTAGACATAATTCTGTTCATTGGATTCAAATCATTGACAGTAATGCTTATAACTTGCCGGTTGGTCAATATCAAATGGCGGATCAAAATGGCATTCAGCGAGTCAGTATCAGCAAAAAAACCATGGAACACGCTAAGACAGCCTTCGTTGAACAAAACACGTTAATGCGCAAAAAATTGGCCACCATTGGCATTCGTCATCAATTATTTGATTTGACCGAATCTCCTGAAAAAATTGCTCGATATTTACTTTCTCAAGGAGCATTACGCTAATGCCTTCAGGTCAAACACAGGCAACAACAATGAATTTGCCTAATGAAGCGTATTTACTGCCCCAATCCATACCAATGTGGCCACCTGTTTGGTGGACTTGGCTGCTTCTTGCTTTGCTTATTTTACTTATTGGTGTCTTTATTTTTTATCGCTATCGACGTTATAAAAAACGAACCTATCGTCGTGAAGCTCTAACAGCTGTCACAAAATCAACCGATGATTTATCTGACAAAGAATGCATCTTACTTTGCCATGAAATTATTCGTCGCTGCTTAATAAGTGAAAACAAAACAGAAATGGCCGCCCTACCCAGCACCTTACTGTTGGAAAAAATAGACCGAACCATGCCAAAAAAATATCAATTTTCTTTATTGGGCGACACATTTTTTGATGGCCCTTATCGCCACAGTGTTGAATTAACACCAGAACAACGAAGTGCGATGATCAAAACAACACGCTATTGGATAAGGAAGCACCATGCTTGAATTAACCTGGCCTTGGTTTTTACTTCTCACCCCTCTTCCTTTGGCGATGATTTTTCTTCCAAAAGCTAAGCCAAAAGGAAATGGCATTTGGTGGATGCACACCGAACAATTGATTCACAATCAAGATATGAAAGCAGCATCTGGTCGTTTTCAATTAGGTTTTTTGTGTCTAGCTCTATCGTGGGTTTTACTCGTTCTGGCCATGACAAAACCAGTTTGGTTAGGCGAACCGACAAAAGTTGTCCCATCAGGACGGGATTTGCTAATCGCACTGGATTTGTCTGGCAGCATGCAAGTAGCAGACATGGCACTTAATAATCAGTCAGCAAACCGATTAGAAGCGGCAAAATCAGTATTGTCAGATTTCATTGAAGAACGTCGCGGCGACCGTATTGGCATCATTGTCTTTGGCTCTAAAGCCTATTTACAAGCCCCGCTTAGCTTCGATACCAAGACCATTAATCAACTCGTCCAAGAAGCACAAATCGGCTTTGCCGGAGAACAAACCGCAATTGGGGATGCCATTGGATTAGGCATTAAAAGATTAGAAGACAAGCCATCAGATAAAAAAGTTTTAATTCTTATGACAGATGGCGCCAACACCGCAGGTCGTGTCCAACCAGAACAAGCCGCGACCTTTGCCGCCTCACAAGATGTGCGCATACACACTATCGGCATTGGTGCTGACAGCATGTTAGTACAAAGTTTTTTTGGCTCAAAGGTCGTCAATCCATCAAGCGATTTAGATGAAACGCTACTTAAAAACATAGCAGCGCAAACCGGTGGCGAATATTTTCGAGCAAAGAGCACTGACGATCTGAGAGCGATTTATCAAACACTCGACACGTTAGAACCAACCCCTGCAGAAGACATTTGGCAGCGCCCTTTAACCAGCCTTTTTCATTGGCTGGGCCTTGGCGCCATCGCTTTTCTTGGTTTGGCATTACTGTCGAATAGAGAAGTAATTTGGCGTAAAGGAGGCTCTCATGATGCTGTTTGATCTCATCCATTTTGAGCGACCTTATTGGTTATTTTTTATTCCAGTCACCTTATTGATTGCTTTTTTACTCAATACCAAGGCATCTCAAAAGAATGCACTAGATAAAACCGTAGACGCAAATCTGCTCAAACATTTGGAATACAAAAACACGTCAAACAATACAAATAAATCGTTAGGGTTGACGGCCATTATATTGTGCTGGATTGGATTGGCTGGCATTAGCTGGACAAAAGCTCCGACAGAAATGTTTGAAAGCACACAAAAAACCGTACTGGTCGTCGATCAATCTCTTTCTATGTATGCGACGGACATTCAGCCAAACCGTCAGACACAGCTGAAACAAACGGTTCGAGATATCCTTGAGCAAACAAAAGAAGGTGACATTGCCTTGATCGCTTTTGCTGGAGAGGGTTTTGTTATCAGCCCCTTTAGCCAAGACAGAGAAACCATTACTCACTTCCTGTTAGCGCTCGACCCTATCATTATGCCTTCGTATGGCAGTAATTTAAGCAGTGGTGTTGAAACTGCATTGTCACTTAATCAAGATACAACAAACCCTTTACACCTTATTATTTTAACCGATGATTTAAGCGAACAAGACAAACAGCAAATCCCCTCTTTGCTGAAAGGAGCGAACATACAACTTGATGTGATCGCTGTAGGAACACCAAACGCTTCAGTGATCAAGCTTCCTGATGGTCAAATCATGAGACAGAATGGAAGAAACGTTGTCGCCACAACACCTATCGATGATATAGAAGCCTTTACCAAGTCATTAGGAGGTCAATTTTATCAAGGTCGTTTAACCGTAAATGATATCAATAAGATTACTAACGCATCCTTGGATAATCAGCAAACTCAGAAATCTCAAAACAAAAGTATGCATTGGCAAGAACAAGGTCACTGGTTTGCCTTACCGTTTCTGTTCTGGCTCGCATTTCAGTTCAGAAGAGGCATGTTATTTATAGTGCTAGTTGGTGTATTTACTCTTCCTTCAGAAAAGTCCTTTGCATCACCTTTAGATTGGTTTTTAACCCCAGATCAAAAAGGTCAAAAAGCGGCCGACCAAGACGACTGGCAAACAGCAGATCAGTATTTCACTCAACCTGATTGGAAAGCGGCTTCCTCTTACGCTTTAAAAAACTACCAAGCAACCATAGATTCGCTTGAAAACATTGAAAGGAATGCCTCTGAAAACTACAACCTAGGCAATGCTTTTGCATTATCTGGAAACACACAAAAAGCCATCGAAGCTTATGAAAAAGCATTAGAGCAAGACTCGACTCTTGTCGTCGCCAAAGAAAATCTCGATTTTTTGAAGAAACAAGAAGAAGAGCAAAACAAACAAAAAAATAAAGAGAACCAAGACTCTCAAAATCAGAACCAAGGCGACAATCAAAACGAGAACCAAGACAAACAAGAGCAACCATCAGACCCTGATGACAAAAACGAGTCAAAAGATCCTTCTGAATCAAAAAAAGACAATAAAAAGAACGAAAAAGAAGACAAAGAGAAATCACCGAAGGATAATAAGCAAAAAGATGATTCAGAAAACGACGCAAAAACAAAAGAAGCGGCCGAAAGCACTCTCGACAAAGAAAAAGCCCAAGCTCTGAATCAATGGCTAAGACAAATTCAAGACGATCCTGGATTATTACTGCAACGTAAACTCTGGTATCTGCACCAAGAAAAACGCAACGAAAGTCAATTTACCCAAGAGGATAGGCCAAACCCATGGTAATAAAGCAATTTTTCTATTTATTCATACAGAGAAGTCAGCCTATACGTTTACTTTCTTTTTTGATGACCATATTGCTTTCTATTTCACTCTCTAGCTCTCTCCACGCGGCAAGTGTTACAGCATCTCTCAATAAAAATGTCACAACCGAAAATGAAGTTGTGCAATTAACGTTACGAGCAGACTTTTCAGACACTGGAAGTGGCCCAGATTTAACACCATTACAACGTGATTTCGATGTATTAGGCAAAAGCCAAAACAGTCAATTTAGTTTCAATTTAGGGACAAGCACTGCCTTGAATTTCTGGGTAGTTTCGTTAATGCCAAAATCAGTGGGATCCGTAGAGATTCCGCCGATTAAAATAGGTAACCATGAGTCTCAACCTATTAGATTAACAGTAAAAAGCTCACCACAGTTATTAGACGGTAACGGCAACCCTCCTGTTATTATGAAAACAGAAGTGTCTGAAGTAGAGCCTTATTTACAACAAGAAGTCATTTTGAGTGTGGAACTCTACACTTCTGTCGCCTTACAAAATGCAAATCGCTCCGCGCCATCTCACCCTGACCTTGTCATTGAAAGATTAATTGATGATCAAGTAAATTATCAAACCATTAATGGTACGCAATATCAGGTAATTACACGAGAATATTTAGCCTTCCCGCAGCGCAGTGGTGTTCTCACCGTACCGCCACAAACTATACAAGCGATGATAAATACATCCACTGGCAGAAGAATGATTAAGGTTCAAAGTGAGCCTCTCAATCTTCAAGTACTGCCCATCCCAGCTAGCTATTCCAGTGATGTATGGCTACCTAGCTCAAACGTCACAGTATCGACTAAATTAGAAAAAACCAGTGATGCTCCTAGAATTGGAGACACGCTTATTTGGACAATCGACATAAAGGCAAAAGGTGCGCTTCCTGAGCAAATCCCTACTTTGGATTTTAATAGCACTCGTAACTACAAGCTATATCCAAAGCCACCTCAATTTAGCAATCAAAAAACATCGAATGGTGTTACTGGCAACCAAACCATTAGCGTTGAAGTGGTGCCAACAGAAGAAGGCACCCTGTCTCTTCCTGACATAAATATTGCCTATTGGGACACTGAAAAAAGAGCCATCCGTAATGCCAATGCTTCAACCGCAGACATCACGATTGGACCCTTGCCGAACAGTTCTGGCGAAGACGACAAAACAACAGAGAATACAGAAGTAAACAAAAAAACGATTAGCGATCCGCTTCCGGCGCAACCAAGATCTGTTGCACCCATTTCTTTAGCGAAAAAAACGGTCGATACGACAACAGCTCCAAACAATATAGAAATAGTTATGAATAGCTCTGATGATGGCTTTTCATTACGCCATTATCTCATCGCAGGACTGCTCGCGATTGCCTTGTCTATGTTAGGTCTTTGGCTCGCTATTTGGCTCAAGAAAAAGAAACCATTGCCTGAGTCCGAAGCTAGCGTTCCAACCTTGCAAGAGTTTGCACCACTTAGCACTCAAGACGAACAGAGCGCTTACATTGCATTACTAGAATCTTGCCAGCAAAACAGCCTTTCAACACTAAGACCGTGCCTTCTAGAATGGGCTCGCCATCGCTGGGGAGATAACGAAATCCATAGTGTAGATGACATCAAACGACTTACTTCTGTTCAAGTCACACAACTATTGATGGAAGCTGAGCTTATGCTTTACTCAAATAACCCTATTCATGAATGGCAAGGTAAACCTCTTGCCGATGCACTAGAAGAATACACCAGTGGACAAGAAAAACCGTCTCAAGAAAGCCAACTAAAAACACTTTACCCAAATTTTTAAAATAGAGATTAATAAAAGGATCTTCATGATGACATCATTTCAGTCGGGCATTATTCCAGAAGCATCAAGTGATGCTCTTTTTATTACGCTAAATATTAATTCGTCGAAGATCAATAAAATAAAAGACACATTAGCGGCGACACCTAAGCTGATTTCGGATATTCAAAGCCAATTCCCTGATGCAAGCTTACATGCGACAATCGGCATCAGCAGCCAAGCGTGGGATAAACTTGATGAAAAGCGCCCAATCCACCTTTCTCCTTTTCCACACATTAAAGGCAAAGAAGTAGAAATAGAACCAACAGATGTAGACCTTGTCTTGCACATCCGATCTTCTCGCCGCGATGCGACATACGAATTAGGAAATGCTCTTTATTCAGCATTTTCTGATAGCATATCTCTTGTAGAAGAAGTGAATTGCTTCAAATATCTTGATAACAGAGATTTAACTGGGTTTGTTGATGGCACAGAAAATCCAGAAGGTGAAAATCGTAAAAGCGTTGCTCTTGTAGGAGAAGAAGATCCAAACTTTAAAGACGGCTCTTATTTCAATCTGATGCGCTTTGTTCACGACTTAAGTAAATGGGAAAAGCAAGACCTGAAAACCCAAGAAGACACTTACGGCCGCACTAAAGAAGACAACGAAGAATACGCCTCTTCAGAAAAGTCTGTACATGCACACACGAAACGAACTTCCTTAAAAGATGAAAACGGACGCTCTATGGAAATTCTTCGTCAGAGCATCCCTTATGCTTCTTTAACTGAAAAAGGCTTAATGTTTGCCAGTTACAGTAAAACACCTACGATTTTCAATCTCATGCTAGAAAGCATGGTAAAAGGTGATGAGCACGGCAACACAGATCATTTAATGAAATACACAAGTGCTAAAACAGGACAAGCGTTTTTCGTCCCCGCTATCGAGTGGCTAAAAAGCCTATCAAGCAAGTGATTGAAAAACGCTTCTTTACCAAACTTTAAAGCAAAAAAAAGCCACTCAACGAGTGGCTTTTTTTATAAAACAAATATCTAGCTTATCGCTCAATATCTGCCTTACCGGTTAAAAAGTTTTGCTGCCCTTCTGTACTCAACGTCGCTTGAATTTGATTCAAGTATTGCTCGTAGGCAAGTTGTTGATCTTCAGGAACCTCTTCTGAACCAGTGCTTACCTTATTTAATCGAATCAAAGCCAAGTCACCGTTAGAAAGCCCTTTCACCTCAACGACTGGCACGCCTTCTTGAGGGTGAGCCAATGAGAAAGCCAAAGACGTTAATTCATCTTGACCGCGCTTAGCACTTTCTACAGAAGACCAAACTATACTCTGAGAATCTTTTGCGATTTCAGCTTTAGCTTTAAGTGACTCTAAGGCTTTATTCTGCACAACGATCGACGTAACTTGTTCTTTCGTTTCATCGTATGTCTGGAAAGACTCTGGCTTATGATCATTTAAATGAACAACAGCAACTTGATCATCACTTAACTCAATTAAATTACTATTTTGATTATCTTCCAAGACAGAAACATCAAACGCAGCAGCAATCACAACCGCATTACCAGTAATGTCATCAGTACCACCATCACGACCAAAATAAGCACTTTGAAGTACATCTACGCCATATTCTTTAGCAATAGCGTTCAATGTATCACTTGCGTAAGCAAGGTCTGTAATGTCTTCATGAGCCGTTAATAAGGCATCTCTTGCTTTTACTTCAAGCAATTGCTGTCTTAACTCTGCTTCTTTAGATGCAAAGCTTGGCGCATCCGATTTCACAATTTCATTCAGTTTAATCAAATGATAGCCAAATTGACTCTTAACCGATTTAACATCACCCACTTTCATTGAAAATAAAGTGTCGTCAAAATCTTCGTCAATCGTACCTTTAGTAAGGTAACCCAGATTACCTCCATCATTTTTTGAACCAATATCATCAGAGTATTGTGCCGCTAAATCAGAGAAGCTTTCACCAGCATTCAATTTAGCTTGAATTTCTTCAATGACGTTCTGAGCATCCTCATCGCTTTTATCAGATGTATCAATCTGAATATGAGCAGCCGATCTTTCTTCTTGCCCTAATGCAGAAGTAGAAGCGATATAAGCATCTTGTAATTCTGCATCAGTCACATTTACATCGTTATAAAAATCAGAACTAGAAACAACAACGTAATTTAACTTCACTTGCTCAGGCGTTTTGAAATTCTCTTTATTGGCTTCATAGTAAGCCTTTAGTTCATCATCAGACACGCTTGTGCTTTCAGATTCATCAGCCAAAGAAAAAGAAACATAGTCGTAAGATCTCTCTTGCGACTGAAGTTCAGACACATTGTTTACCTGATAAGGCAATACAAATTCAGAGCCGGCAATCGCGTTACGAGGCTGTTGAATTAAAACATCTTGCTTAATACGCTCTTTAAAAGAAAGCGGAGTAAGACTTAGAGAGCGGACAAAATTAAGGTATTTATTTTGGTCAAATTGACCGTTAGTTTGAAATTGCTCTGCCTGTAATAAATAAGCATCAACTTGAGCATCAGAAACACCTAGACCTAACTCTATAGCTTGATTCGCCAAAACAGCACGCTGAATCAATTCATCTAAAGCTCGGCGTTGCAATAAATTATCTTCCAATAATGCCGGATTAATTTGCCCACCCATTAATGAAATTAACTGACGACGTTGCGTTTCAGCGCCTTGCAAAACTTGAGTACGCGTAATTTCAACGCCATCAACTTCAGCAACAGTATCTGATGAAGTAAAGCTGTTAACTAAAGCATCTACACCGAATAGAGCAAAAGTCACAACGATAAAACCAACTATGATCTTTACCACAATGCCTTGTGACTTATCTCTGATATCTTGGAGCATTACTGCCTCCGAATGAATGAATTTAATGTCCAATAAAAAAGGTGCATTCCGCTTGGAATACACCTTTTGTGTCTAATGGCGGAACAGACGGGACTCGAACCCGCGACCCCCTGCGTGACAGGCAGGTATTCTAACCAACTGAACTACTGCTCCAAAAACATTAGTTTACAGCGTCTTTTAGACCTTTACCGGCTTTGAAGCCAGGAACTTTCGCTGCTTTAATTTGGATTTCCTCACCAGTTTGAGGATTACGGCCAGTACGTGCCGCACGTTCTTTAACTGCAAAAGTACCAAAACCAACTAGTGTAACCTGGTCACCTTTTGCCAACGCAGCTTCAATTGTTTTTAAAGTAGCATCAAGAGCGTTGCTTGCAGAAGCTTTAGATAGATCAGCAGACGCTGCGATAGCATCAATTAATTCAGATTTGTTCACGTTGTACCCCTTCAGTAAATTCGTGTTTCCATAAAATTTTTCGGATCAGTAAAATACCTACCGACATGACCGAGCCAGAAGTTATACAAGCCCAACCTAGTCCCTGTCAACACAGGATATGCCTTTAATGATGACTTACAGTCTCTTGTTCATCAACTGTTTTTTCACTTGAAGGTAAGGTTTCTACCTTTTTTGGTGAAGGAATATATTCTAAAGCGATATCAAGCACTTCATCAATCCATTTTACAGGAACGACGTCAATGTCTGCCTTGATATTATCAGGAATCTCTTTCAAATCACGAGCATTTTCTTGTGGAATAATAACTGTTTTTATTCCACCCCTGTGAGCAGCCAGAAGCTTCTCTTTGAGACCACCTATAGGTAGCACCTCTCCGCGCAGCGTAATCTCCCCAGTCATTGCCACAGAGGCCTTTACAGGGATTTTAGTTAGAACCGATACGATAGCAACACACATAGCCACACCAGCACTCGGCCCATCTTTTGGCGTCGCACCTTCAGGCACATGTAAATGAAGGTCGGTTTTTTCATGAAAATCTTCATCAATTCCTAGTCCAACTGCTCGACTTCTGACAACGGTTAAGGCAGCTTGAATAGACTCTTGCATCACATCACCAAGAGAACCTGTCTTGACATGTCGACCTTTACCGACAACGCCAGCGGCTTCAATGGTCAACAATTCACCACCAACAGAGGTCCAAGCCAAACCAGTAACCTGCCCAATTTGATTTTTTTCTTCTGCTTTTCCGTAACTAAATTTGTGAACACCGGAAAAATCTTCCAAATTAGCACCAGTAACCTCAACCGCTTTTGCTGTTTTTCCTTTACTTAGCGCCTGCTTTTTAACAACTCGACGACAAATTTTACTCAATTCTCGCTCTAAACCACGAACACCAGCTTCCCTTGTGTAGTAGCGAATGACATCCATGAGCGCGTCATCAGAAACCTGTATCTCAAGTTCTTTTAGACCTGCCAATTTGATTTGTTTAGGCAATAAATAACGCTTAGCGATATTCAATTTTTCGTCTTCCGTGTAACCAGGAATTCGAATAACTTCCATACGATCAAGCAATGGACCAGGAATATTCATACTGTTTGAAGTACAGATAAACATCACATCCGATAAATCATAATCCACCTCAAGATAATGATCGTTAAAGGTATGGTTTTGCTCAGGATCAAGAACTTCCAATAAAGCTGAAGCAGGATCACCGCGCTGATCCATCCCCATCTTGTCGATTTCATCTAATAAAAACAGCGGGTTCTTAACTTTTACTTTGGCTAACTTCTGTAGCAATTTACCCGGCATAGATCCTATATAAGTACGACGGTGACCTCGAATTTCAGCCTCATCACGCACACCACCTAAAGCCATACGCACATACTGGCGATTCACCGCTTTTGCTATCGATTGACCAAGAGAAGTTTTACCAACACCAGGAGGACCAACCAAACACAAAACTGGACCTTTCACTTTCTTCACTCGCTGCTGAACAGCAAGAAACTCTAAGATTCGCTCTTTAACATCCTGTAAACCGTAATGATCTTGATTCAAAACCTTTTCTGCATACGCCAAATCATTACGAACTTTACTGCGTTTTTTCCAAGGTAGACAAATCAACCAATCAATATAACCACGAACTACCGTTGCTTCTGCAGACATAGGCGACATCATTCGTAATTTTTTCAACTCTGCATCAGCTTTCTCTTTTGCTTCTTCCGACATACCGGCCTCAGCAATTTTTTCTTGAAGTAAATCTAGCTCGTTACCACCATCTTCCATATCGCCAAGTTCTTTTTGAATGGCTTTCATTTGTTCATTCAAATAGTACTCACGCTGGCTCTTTTCCATTTGTTTCTTAACGCGACTACGAATACTTTTTTCAAGATGGGCAATATCTAATTCACCATCCATCAAGCCAATTAAATACTCTCCTCGGCCTGTTAATGAGTCTATCTCTAAGACTTTTTGCTTGTCTTCTAACTTCAAGCTCATGTGGCCAGTAATATTGTCAATAAGCTTAGATAAATCATCTATAGATTTTAGCGACGCTACCACCTCTGCAGGAATACGTTTGCTACCAGCGACGTATTCATCCAATTGTTTTAGCAAAGCACTACGAATAGCACCATGCTCTGTTTGGTCTTCGCTTTGAAGGTCCAGTTCAACAACCTCTCCATAAACAAAACCTTCAGCGTCTTCCATACGATTCAATCGGGCGCGCTTACCACCTTCAACCAAAACCTTTACAGTGCCATCAGGTAGACGTAGTAATTGCATCACTTTTGCTGTTGTACCAATAGAGTAAAGATCATCTAAGCTAGGATCATCTTTAGATGCGTCTTGCTGAGCAACAAGAAAAACATATTTATCACCTTCCATTGCAGACTCTAATGCGGCAATGGATTTAGCGCGACCAACGAATAACGGCAACACCATATGGGGATACACAACCACATCTCGAAGTGGCAGCATTGGAAGGAGCAAAGAATCTGACATATTTTTTTCCAATCTGGGCGCAGTAAAAAACGCACTTTAAATTTCAATATTCAATAGAAAAGAGATAGGGGCGAAGCTCAAAATTACAAGCGCAATACGCATTTGATTTTAGTTTACACGGAACTATAGCTATAAAATTCAATAAAAAAGCCGAATAAAAGTAATAAAACTTAAATTCGGCTTTATATAGCTCAGAAAAAATTCATAAAGAATTAAGCTTTTTCCGCTACGTCTTCTTTTTCTAGCACCATTAATGGCGCAGATTCACCACGAATAGAAGCACCATCCATAACAACCTTAGACACGTCATTACGAGTAGGCAGCTCGTACATACAATCTAATAATGCAGATTCTAAAATACTACGCAAACCACGAGCACCCGTCTTACGCTCTAGCGCCAACTTAGCAGCTTCACGCAAGGACTCAGGTGTAAACTCTAAATCAACACCTTCAAGCTCAAACAAATGCTGATACTGTTTAACCAATGCATTTTTAGGTTGGCTCAAGATCGTCATCAATGCCTCTTCATCAAGCTCTGAAAGCGTTGCCACTACAGGCAAACGACCAACAAATTCTGGAATCAGACCAAATTTAACCAAATCTTCTGTCTCAACACGGTGAACTGCTTCAGAGAAGGACTTACCTTCGTCTTTGCTTTTCACTTTTGCAGAGAAACCGATACTGCTCTTCTCTGTTCTTTCACTGATAACACGCTCTAAACCAGCGAACGCACCACCACAAATAAACAGAATATTAGATGTATCAACCTGCAGAAATTCTTGCTGAGGATGCTTACGACCACCCTGAGGAGGAACAGAAGCAACAGTACCTTCAATTAGCTTAAGTAGTGCTTGCTGCACACCTTCACCAGATACATCCCGAGTAATAGATGGATTGTCAGATTTTCTAGAAATCTTATCTATTTCATCAATATAAACGATACCACGCTGCGCTTTATCAACATCGTAGTCACAGCTTTGCAGTAATTTCTGAATGATGTTTTCAACATCTTCACCAACGTAACCGGCTTCTGTTAACGTCGTAGCATCTGCAATAGTAAAAGGCACATCAAGAACACGAGCAAGCGTCTGAGCAAGCAATGTTTTACCACTACCTGTAGGACCAATTAGCAAAATATTACTTTTGCCAAGCTCGATACTCGTATCTGTTTTGCCTTGATGACGAAGTCGCTTGTAGTGATTATAAACCGCAACAGCCAAGACTCGTTTCGCTTTATCTTGACCAATAACATAATCATCAAGTGCTGCACTCAACTTTGATGGTGTAGGCAACTCATCGTCGACTTCACTATCAGCATCAAGCTGTGACAATTCTTGAATAATAATGTTGTTACATAAATCCACGCACTCATTGCAGATATAAACTGAAGGACCTGCAATAAGCTTCTTTACTTCGTCCTGACTTTTTCCACAAAAAGAACAGTACAATAACCGATCAGAGTGGTCGCCACGGTTAATATTATCATCCGACATTTATTCCACCCTTTTATTAAACTTCTCGTTTCAACAGAATTTCATCAATCAAACCATACTCTTTTGCCGTTTCTGGATTCATGAAGTTATCACGATCAGTATCTAGGGCAACTTGCTCAATAGGCTTACCT
Organism: Marinomonas ushuaiensis DSM 15871; assembly: GCF_000521805.1. Taxonomy (GTDB): domain Bacteria; phylum Pseudomonadota; class Gammaproteobacteria; order Pseudomonadales; family Marinomonadaceae; genus Marinomonas; species Marinomonas ushuaiensis. Next base: position 40,835 of record NZ_JAMB01000015.1, on the reverse strand, counting down.
GTATGAGAAGATATAATTTCATTTAATTTATGCTTGATACTTAAAATTTCACGTGTATGAATTTCAATATCAGAAGCTTGCCCCTGATATCCGCCTAATGGCTGGTGAATCATAACGCGTGAATTTGGTAAACAGTAACGTTTACCAGCAGCTCCTGCAGTTAATAACAAAGCACCCATACTTGCCGCCTGACCGATACACATAGTACTAACATCTGGCTTAATAAATTGCATAGTATCATAAATAGACATACCCGCCGTGACAGAGCCACCAGGAGAGTTGATGTATAAATGAATGTCTTTATCTGGATTTTCTGACTCTAAAAACAACAGCTGAGCCACAACTAAGTTAGCCATATGGTCTTCAACTTGACCAACTAAGAAAATCACTCGCTCTTTCAATAAGCGAGAATAAATATCGAACGACCTTTCTCCGCGAGCCGTTTGCTCAATAACCATTGGAACAAGGCCATTGCTCGTAATCGCAACAGGACCGGTAGTTGGGTTCGTTAAATTCATACTGTGTTCCTTCAAAAAAAGCCTTTAAAAAAGCCTTAAAACAAAAAAGCCGACATAGCATATGCTATGTCGACCTTATTTAAAAAGATAAGACGAGTCTTATGCTTCTTCCCCAGCCTCTTCAGCTTGGGCATTTGGCTTGATAGCGTCTTCATACCCTAAAGTTACTTCAGTAACTTGAGCAGATTCTAACAGTTTATCAACAACTTGCTCTTCAAGTACAGCAGATTGCACTTGAGATAGTTGCTCTTTGTTCTTCAAGTAGAAATCGATAACTTGCTGTGGTTCTTGATAAGCTTGAGCCATATCTTCTAAGAAAGCACGAACTCGATCATCATCAACTTTTAATTCTTCTTTCTTGATCACTTCAGAAATCAACAAACCAAGTTTAGCGCGTTTTTTCGCTTCGTCTTGGAATAATTCAGCTGGTAACTGAGAAGCATCAAAACCTTCACCACCAAACTGACTAGCCGCTTGCTTACGCAGAGCATCAACTTCTTGATCAATCAAACCAGAAGGAACTTCTACTTCATTGATAGATAATAGACCGTCAAACAAAGCATTTTTCAATTTAGCTTTAACTGCTTGGTTAAGCTCACGCTCCATGTTTTTACGTACTTCTGCACGTAAACCATCAATCGTTGCTTCTTCTAGGCCGAATTTCTCAACAAATGCATCATCCAATTCTGGAAGCACTTGCTCTGCCACTTCAGATACAGTGATCTTAAAGCTAGCTTCTTGTCCTTTTAGGTTCTCAGCTTGATAATCATCTGGGAAAGTCACAGAGATTGTACGCTCTTCACCTACTTTAGCGCCTAAAATGCCAGATTCAAAACCAGGAATCATGGTGTTAGAACCAAGCACTAGTTTATGATCCTGTGCAGCACCACCTTCAAACGCTTCATCGCCTAAATAGCCAACAAAATCGATTGTTACTTGGTCGCCATCAGCAGATGCACGCTCAACAGCAGTCCAGTCTGCATTTTGCTTACGCAAAGTTTCTAGCATAACATCAAGATCAGCATCTGTTACATCAGAGATAACACGCTCAACTTTGATCGCTGAGTTATCAGCTAAAGTAACTTCTGGGTAAACTTCTACTTTAACAACGAACTCAAGATCAGCGCCTTCAGCGAAGTTCTTTGGTTCAATTGAAGGCATTCCAGCAGGTTGGATTGATTCTTTTTGAATCGCCTCAACATAAGCATCACGCATGATCTGCTCAACAGCATCCATACGAATACCTTGACCATAGCGTTTTTTCACAACACTAACAGGCACTTTACCTTTACGAAAACCATCGATACGAATTGTTTTCGCTGTTTTCGCTACTTCAGAACTTACTTTTTCGTCAACACGGGCAGCTGGAACACTAATTGTTAGAACGCGCTCGATTGGAGACGTTGTCTCTACAGAAACTTGCATAAAACTTCCTCTCGGGAACTTGCTTTAATTTGTTGGCAATCTCTCGTCATTAACAAGACATTCATTCAATTGCAGCCAACAAGACCTAATAAAAATTTAATTAAAGTAATGGACTGAAATGGTGCTCCGTACTGGATTCGAACCAGTGACCTACCGCTTAGAAGGCGGTTGCTCTATCCAACTGAGCTAACGGAACTAATGTCATTACATTTCATTTGGTGGGCTATTATAGGGATGGAATAGCAATCGTCAACCAATAGACATAAAAAAGCCCAGTAAACTGGGCTAAAATGACTATTTGCAACTAAGGAACCGAGAACAGCTAAATTTCACTGCCTCTTCAGTACAAATATCACAAAAGGAACAAGACGAATAATACAAGTCAAGATGAGTAACTGCAAGCAAAACGCACCATAAAAACAATCATTGCACTGTGTTTGTGCAATTCATATAACAAAAGCAGTACGAAGAAGTTTTTATAATCTATTTTAAGCTGTGATATCGTAGGGCTTTACTCAATAACGCGATAAAAACATGCCTGAACGCCTAACTTATCTGTATCTTATCTTTAAACGATATGGAAATTTAACCATTACCCGCTTCAAACATAGCAATCTTTCACAGAGAGCAGCACAATTAACGCTATCAAGCTTACTTGCTGCTGTGCCGATTATTACAATCATACTTGGCATCTTGAGCTTCACGCCCACTTTAGAGGCAATGCAAACCCAATTATTTCAGCTTATTGAACAACATCTTGCACCAGGCTCAAGCGATGAAGTTTTACCATACTTAATTAAATTTTCCACACAAACAAAAAACCTCCCCATCGCAGGAGTAATTGCCCTTTTCCTAACGGCTTTATTGTTGCTCAATAGCTTTGAAAGCAGCGTTCAAGCAATATGGGAAATCAAAATAAGACGAAAAATCAGAGAGCGATTATTAACTTACTGGGCCATACTTACTCTTGGCCCTATTCTCTTTGCCACATCATTAAGCCTGTACGGAACATTAATATCCATGCAGATACAAAATACCGACACTCACCTTTGGCTAAACAATCTACTAGAATTGGGAACCATTACACTGTATTTTCTAATGCTCCTCACTTTAAATTTTTTAACCCCAAATGCTGACGTTTCACTAAAATGGGCAGCGATATCTGCTTTAGCTGGCAGTCTAGGACTTTACATTCTTAACACCCTATTCGGTTCATTTGCTCAATTTTTTACCAGCTATCAAATTGTCTATGGGGCATTTGCAGCAATACCTATATTTCTTGTTTGGCTACAAACATCTTGGTTAATTGTTCTCGCTTCAATTTGTCTTTGCGCCACACTGCACAACATAAAAACTTAGCATCTGGTCAAGATTAATGTAAAATCGCGCCAATTTCTTATAACAGGGCTAACCATGACAAACACAATCAACGAACTAAACAAAATTTTAGATGAAGCAGATTGCTTAGTTGATGAAACAAAAATCAATGAAGCCCTAGATAAAATGGCCAGTCAGATCACCGCAGACCTTAGTGATAAACTCCCTCTTGTTCTCTGCGTTATGAATGGCGGTCTAATTCCAACAGCCGCTCTTATTGAGCGCCTAAACTTCCCTTTAGAACTAGATTATATCCACGCTACTCGTTACGGCATGGAAACAGAGGGAACCCAACTAAATTGGCTTAGTTACCCACAAACAAGCCTTAAAAACAGACACGTTTTAGTAGTTGATGATATTTTTGACCAGGGCCACACTCTTGAAGCCATTCAAAAATGGCTAGAAGAACAAGGGACAAGCAGCGTCCACACAGCAACTATCATCAATAAATTACATGACCGTAAAACCAACATGCAGCCAGATTACGTAGGCACAGATGTTGTTGATCGCTTCTTATTTGGCTATGGAATGGACTACAAAGGCTATTTCCGTAACCTAAAAGGTATCTACGCCATCAAAGGCAGTTAATCTACTCATTTACAATTTTCAAATATAAGAAACAAAAAAAACGCCTAATTCATTAAAAATTAGGCGTTTTTTATAGTACTAATAAAGGCTAAAAAACCCGATTAAAACCATTCAATGCAGCCACTCGATAAGCCTCTGCCATTGTTGGATAGTTAAACGTCGTATTTAAGAAGTACTTCAATGTATTTTGTTTACCAGGTTGCTTCATAATCGCCTGACCGATATGAACGATCTCTGAGGCTTGGTCACCAAAGCAGTGAATACCTAATAATTCCAAAGATTCTCTATGAAAAAGAATTTTGAGCATACCTACCGCTTCACCGGTAATTTGAGCTCGCGCCGTATTCTTAAAGAAAGCACGTCCCACTTCATAAGGGACTTTTTCTGTCGTTAATTCAGCTTCAGTTTTACCAACAGAACTAATCTCAGGAATTGTATAGATACCAGTTGGTACTTCACTAATAAATTCGGCACCTTCTGCACCATACATGTTCGCAGCAACCGCACGACCTTGATCATACGCAGCGCTTGCTAAACTAGGCCAACCAATAACATCACCTGCTGCATAAACATTCTCAACTTGAGTTTGATAAGTATCATTAACTGCAAGCTGCCCACGTCCATTCGCCTCTAAATTAATAGATTCTAATCCTAAATTATCTGTATTACCTGAGCGCCCATTACAGAACAACAAAGCATCTGCTCGTAATTTTTTACCAGACGCCATATGCATCACAACGCCACGATCAGTCGTTTCAACAGAATCGTAGGTTTCGTTATGGCGAATCAACACACCACTATCACGCAAGTGATAACTAAGTGCATCGGTGATTTCATCATCTAAGAAGCTCAATAATTTTTTCGCTGGGTTGATCAATTCTACTCGAACCCCCAAACCACAAAAGATTGAAGCGTATTCACAACCAATAACGCCTGCACCATAAATAATCAAAGATCTGGGTGTATGACTTAAACTAAGGATAGTATCAGAACAATAAATACGAGGATGTGAAAAATCGATATTAGCAGGACGGTATGGACGAGAGCCTGTTGCTATAACCACTTTATCTGCAACAAGAAGCTCAGGCCCTTGTTCATAAGTATTTACTTCTATCGTATTGGCATCTTTAAACTTACCTCGACCAAAGTAAATATCGATCCGATTACGCGCATAGTACTCAGTACGACCTACAACTTGCTGATCAATAACCTTGTTTGCGCGATCCAATACTTTAGGAAATGAAAACCAACGAGGCTCTCCAATATCACGAAACATAGGGTTTGTATTAAAAACAATGATCTCTTTAACAGCATGACGCAACGCTTTTGAAGGGATGGTTCCTAAGTGTGTACAGCTACCACCAACCTGTGAACTAGCCTCAATAACAGCGACTTTTTTTCCGGCTTTGGCAGCGCTCATCGCTGCACCTTCCCCTGCTGGTCCTGTACCTAAGACCACAACATCATAATGTCTCGTTGTCATAATACCCTCTTTCAATTCAATTATTTGGATGCGTCATAAAACGTGTCGTCAGAGACTTTCTTCGCGGCACCATTTTTCGTTTCTTCTTCACACTTACCTTTATCGCCGCCACAAATATCACAAGCCACTTCCATTCCCAAAGAGCTCATGCCACCACAAGAACCAGAAATAGGCTTTCTTCCCATCAGTACACCAACAGACATGCCCGCAACCAACAAAAGCATCAAGGCAAACGCTAAAACAATCGTTAACATAAGATATCTCCTAAAAGCAGAAAACTCCGCTTACTTTAAATAAGACTTAAATGCGTCCGATGGACGCTCTTCAAAACCAAAATCTGTTTTAACCAATAAATACGCTGCAATACCATTTTCTCGGGCAAACGCAAAACCCTTCTCAGGGCCCAATACCGTAATCGCCGTTGCCAATCCATCAGCCATAGTGGCTGTTTTATCAATAACAGTAACAGAAACCAAACGGTGTGTTATTGGCTTTCCTGTAATTGGATTAATAGTATGAGAATAACGCACACCATTTTTTTCAAAATAATTCCGATAATCACCCGATGTCGCAATCGCAACATCATCAAGAGACAGAATACGCTCTACCATCGAATGGCCACCAGCAGGACTCTCAATGGCTATTTTCCAAGCCGAGCCATCTGGCTTCATTCCTTTAGATGAGATTTCCCCACCCACTTCAACAAGATAACTTTCGACACCTCTTTCACGAAGCACCCTTGCCACCTCATCAACACCATAACCTTTCGCAATAGAAGACAAATCAACATAAATGTCTTTTTCTTTTGTTAAACGGCGACTATTAAGTGTTAAAAATTCGTATCCAACACGTGTTTTTGCTTCATCTATTGAAGCTTGAGTTGGTACCTTATCTTCGCGCTCACCTGGGCCAAACCCCCAAAGATTCACTAAAGGTCCGACTGTCACATCGTATTCACCCGCTGTCATTTCACTTATCAATAAAGCTTTATCAATGACATGCGCCATGTCTGTACTGATATCTGCCGACTGACCTGCAGGGAGTTTATTAAATTCTGAAAGTTCAGAAGTTGGATCATAAGTTGACATTAATCGGTTAACTTTAACCAAGACGTTATCGACGTCGTCTTTCAAAGCCCAAGGATTATGAACCTGCTCAGTAGTATAGAACTTAACGGTATATGTTGTACCCATTGTAGGGCCAGAAAAGCTTACCAACTCAGGAGAAAAAGAGGAAAGGCGGTAAACCACAGCAATAAAAATTATCAAAAAAGCTGAAAATAGTATTTTTTTACGCATAAAAAGTCTTTTTAGTTATTTGATCAAATAAAGACCTAAGAAGATGAAGACTCAAGAAAATAAAGACCCACCATAAGGTGGGTCTTTATTGAGGTGTTAGCCGCCGAAATCATCAAGTAAGATGTTTTCTTTTTCTACACCTAGATCTTCTAGCATTTTAATCACTGAAGCATTCATCATTGGAGGTCCACACATGTAGAACTCACAATCTTCTGGTGCTGGGTGATCTTTAAGATAATTTTCATAAAGAACATTATGAATAAAGCCAGTTTTTCCTTCCCAGTTATCTTCTGGTTGCGGATCAGACAAAGCTAAATGCCATTCAAAATTATCATTTTCTTTCTGAAGTAAATCATACTCTTCTGTATAGAATGCTTCACGCACACTACGAGCACCATACCAGAAGCTAATTTTGCGCTTCGAATTTAGACGTTTAAGCTGATCGAAGATATGAGAGCGCATTGGCGCCATACCTGCACCACCACCAACAAACACCATCTCAGCATCGGTATCTTTAGCGAAGAACTCACCAAAAGGACCATATACTTTAATCTTATCACCTGGTTTCAAGCTAAAGACATAAGAAGACATCTGACCTGGAGGTAGATCATCTTTACCCGGAGGTGGCGAAGCAATACGAATATTAAACTTAACCAAGCCTTTTTCTTCTGGGTAATTGGCCATTGAATAAGCACGAATAACGGTCTCATCAACCTTAGAAGTAAACTTCCAAAGATTAAAGTGATCCCAATCACCACGATATTCTTCTTCGATATCAAAATCTTTGTAATGCACTGTATGAGCAGGCGCTTCAAGCTGAACATAACCACCGGCACGGAAGTCAACATTCTCGCCTTCAGGCAATTTCAACGTAAGCTCTTTAATGAAAGTTGCTACGTTAGGATTTGACTCAACAGTACATTCCCAAGCTTTAACACCAAACACTTCTTCAGGTACTTCTACATCCATATCTTGCTTTACAGCAACCTGACAAGACAGACGGTAACCTTCTTTTTCATCTCGACGAGTAAAATGAGACTGCTCTGTAGATAGCATAGAGCCACCACCGCTTGTCACTTTACACTTACACTGGGCACAAGTACCACCACCACCACATGCGGATGATAGGAAAACCCCACTGTTTGCCAAAGTTTGAAGTAATTTACCACCAGCTGGAGCAATCACTTCTTTTTCACCATTGATGCGAATTGTAACGTCACCAGTACTTACCAAACGAGCACGTGCAGCAAGGATAATTGCCACTAGCGCAAGTACGATAGCTGTGAACATCACCACACCCAGAATAATCTCTAAGTTGACCATGTTAGTTAAACCTTATTCTTGGTTGTCCCACTGAACAGCAAATTAAAGCTGCACACCAGAAAATGACATAAAGCCCAAACTCATTAGACCGACAGTGATGAACGTGATACCTAGACCACGTAAACCTGCAGGAACATCTGAATATTTAAGCTTCTCCCGAATACCAGCAAGCGCTGCAATAGCAAGCGCCCAACCAACACCAGCACCTACACCGTACACAACACTTTCACTGAAGTTGTAATCACGCTCAACCATGAACAAAGACGCACCCATGATCGCGCAGTTTACAGTGATAAGGGGTAAGAATACGCCCAACGCGTTATATAGCGCCGGCATGTATTTATCCAATGTCATCTCTAATATTTGAACAACAGCGGCAATAACACCGATGTAACTCAACAAACCTAGGAAGCTAAGATCAACGCCAGGTAATCCTGCCCACTCTAATGCACCATCAACTAAAAGGTTTTGATACAACAAGTTGTTCAAAGGAACCGTGATCGCCAACACAACAACAACAGCAATACCTAAACCAATCGCTGTCTCTACTTTCTTAGACAAAGCCAAGAAAGTACACATACCTAGGAAAAAGGCCAAAGCCATGTTTTCAACGAAAACAGCCTTAATAAATAGACTTATATAATGTTCCATTTATAACGCCTCCTGAGCACGTGAATTCGCAGCAATTTTAAAGTCCGGCTCTTCCACTTGATCTGTCTTATAAGCACGTAGCGCCCAAATAACCAAACCAATAACAAAGAACGCACTCGGTGGTAACAACATCAAACCATTTGGCTGATACCAACCACCGTTCTGAACAGTAGCAAATATCTCAATACCAAACAGTTTACCTGCACCTAATAACTCACGGAAAATAGCAACAATGATCAACATCACACTATAACCTAAGCCATTACCGATACCATCCAGAAAGCTCATTACTGGACCGTTTTTCATGGCGAAGGCTTCAGCACGACCCATAACGATACAGTTGGTAATAATCAAACCAACGAAAACAGAAAGCTGCTTACTGATTTCAAAAGCGAAGGCTTTTAATATTTGATCAACCACGATAACCAAAGAGGCAATAATGATCATTTGTACAATGATACGGATACTGTTCGGGATATGGTTACGAATGATAGCAATAAAAAAACTAGAAAAAGCCGTTACCAAGGTAAGCGCAATCGCCATTACCAAACTAACACTTAAACTACTTGTTACCGCTAAGGCAGAACAAATACCCAAAATTTGCAAAGCAATCGGGTTGTTCGCAAGAATTGGCCCAAAAAGGACTTGTTTCACATTAGACATTATTGAGCTCCTTCACTGCGAAGTGTTGATAAGAAAGGAGCGAACCCTTCTTTACCCAACCAGTATTGAACAAGATTTGTGACACCACGACTTGTTAATGTGGCACCAGACAATCCATCTACTTTATGAATCGCTTGTGGATCAGAGCTGTCTACACCACCTTTAGCAAGCTGAATAACGGCTTCACCTTGGTCATTATAGACTTGCTTACCTTTCCACAATGCTTTCCAGTTAGGGTTATCTACTTCACCGCCCAATCCAGGTGTTTCACCTTGATCATAGAAGCCAAAACCGATAACAGTATCAAAGTCATCTTCTAGTGCGATAAATCCATACATGGTTGACCACAATCCGTATCCATGAACAGGAAGGATAACGCGATCAATACCAGTATCAGACTTCACTAAATAAACAGGCGCAAACTTTGCACGACGTTTAATACTTGCAGGATCTTCCGAGCCCGCAAGCGCGACAGACAACTGAGGGTCTTTCGCAGCCGCTTGCTGATCATAAGTTGCCGGTGTAATACCCGCCTCATCTAATTCAGCCTGTGTTGCAAAAGCACCAGTTTGCAAATTCACAATGCGTGTTTCAATTGTTTCAAACACCGCATCAACTGATGTATTAGCATCCAGCATATTTGCAGCAGATAAAATATTTCGCTTACGGTCTAAATCTTTATTGGCATTCTGTATTGGCTTTAAACCTACCGCTGCCGCTGCAACGAATATAGAACACACTAGACATAGAGCCAAAGCAACCAAAATGGTTTTTTGAATACTATCGTTATTGCTAGCCATTGCGTGCAATCCTCCGTTTAATGTTCGCTTGAACAATAAAGTGATCAATGAAGGGCGCAAATAAGTTCGCAAACAAAATCGCCAACATCATACCTTCTGGATACGCTGGGTTAACTACACGAATCAGAACGACCATGACACCAATCAAAGCACCATAGAACCATTTACCACGGCTCGTCATAGAAGCTGACACTGGATCTGTTGCCATGTACATCATACCGAATGCAAAGCCACCTAAAACAAGGTGCCAGTACCAAGGCGTAGAGAACATTGGGTTCGTCTCAGAACCAATCATATTGAATAGTGAAGAGGTTACAACCATACCCAGGAACACACCAGCCACGATACGCCAAGCAGCAATACGCATCACTAGCAGAGCACCACCACCGATCAAGATTGCAAGAGTCGATGTTTCACCCATAGATCCTTGAATAAAACCAAAGAAGGCATCTTGCCAAACAACAGTTAAACCAGCAACGCCATCAGCAGCCAATTGACTCAATGCTGTTGCGCCAGAAAAACCGTCAATCGCCGTCCAAACTGCATCACCAGACATTGAAGCTGGGTAAGCAAAGAACAAGAAAGCACGACCAGCAAGGGCGGGGTTAAGGAAGTTTTTACCTGTCCCACCAAATACTTCTTTAGCCAACACAACACCAAAGGTAATACCTAGCGCAACCTGCCACAAAGGAACCGTTGCTGGTAAGGAAAGTGCAAACAAGATAGAGGTAACAAAAAAACCTTCATTTACTTCATGCTTACGCACAGAAGCAAACAGAACTTCCCAAAAACCACCGACTGCAAATGTGACAAGATACACAGGCAAAAAGTACATTGCGCCGTAAATCATATTGTCCCAAATGCTAGAAGCATCATAGTTTGTTAATTCTCCAATAACAGCATGACGCCAAGTATCAGGAGCAGAAACGCCCATTACATCTATTGCACTATTCGCTTGAAAGCCAATGTTATACATACCAAAAAACATAGCTGGGAAGGTACACATCCAGACTAAAATCATGATGCGCTTCATATCAACTGCATCACGGACATGAGAGCCATTTTTGGTAACAGAACTTGGACGGTAAAAAATAGTGTCTACCGCTTCGAAAAGCGCATACCACTTTTCGTATTTTCCACCTGTATGAAACTCAGGTTCTATTTTATCGAGTACTTTTCTAAGACCCATGAATTAACCCTCTCTCTCTATTAGAGTCAGACAATCCCGAAGGATCGGGCCATATTCGAACTTACCTGAACAGCTGTAAGTACATAAAGCCAAATCTTCATCATCTAGTTCAAGTGCACCAAGTTTCTGTGCTTGCTCAGTATCATTTACAACCAAGGCACGCAGTAACTGTGTTGGCAAGATATCTAGCGGCATAAGTCGTTCAAAGTTACCAAGCGGCAACATTGTACGATCACTACCATTAGTTGTAGTCGACATATCAAATGATTTTTTACCTGTCAGCTTTGACAAAAACACATTCATCGTGGAGTGTTTTTCTACACCGGCACGAAGATAATGCATCATTTGGCGCTCACGACCTTCAAGCAAGACGGACACTTGAGTATGATAACGTCCCAAATAGGCAAAAGGACCAAAAGCATTACGACCAGAAAGAACAGAGCCAGAAATGACACGACTTTCACCTTCAGACAACTCATTAGCAATCAAATCTTCTAGACTAGCGCCAACTTGAGTACGAACTAAACGTGGGTTCTTAACTTGAGGGCCAGCCAAAGCAACAACACGCTCGACATCAAGTTCACCAGTCACAAAAAGTTTACCGACAGAAACAACATCTTGGTAATTAATAGACCAAACTGTTTTCTTATCACTTACTGGATCAAGGAAATGAATATGCGTACCAGTAAGACCAGCAGGATGTACTCCAGCAAACTCTTCCACAGTCACATCAGAAACAGTTGGAATTTTTGTACCAGGCGCCTTGCAAAGAAACACCTCACCTTCAGTCAAACGAGTTAAAACAGTAAGACCATCAGCAAATGCTTCAGCCTGCTCTGCTAATACAATTTCAGGGGAGGCAGCTAATGGATTCGTATCCATCGCGGTAACAAAAATAGAATTTGGCGCTGACGCTACTTCAGGCACCTTTGAAAATGGGCGCGTACGAAAAGCCGTCCATAATCCAGAATCAACTAGATTCTCTACAACCTTGCTGCGCTCTAAGGACTTCAACTCTGATCCTGAATAAGCCGCAAACGTTTCAGCGTCGGTTCCTTCAATACGAATAACAACAGATTGAAAAACACGTCTTTCGCCACGATTAATAGCGGAGATTACACCAGAAGCAGGAGCGGTATACTTTACACCTTCCGTTTTCTTGTCTGTAAAGATAGCTTGACCTTTTTTAACCTTATCTCCTTCCTGAACCAGCATAGTAGGTTTCATACCATGGTAGTCAGGACCGATAACAGCAACATGTTTCACTGCAACTGCACTCTCAATCGCCTGGTTAGGAGCGCCGGAGATCGGTAGATTTAGGCCTTTTGTAATTTTATACATATGTTCTGCCCAACAATAAATTGAAGACAAAAGCGTAATGCGCAGTGCTTGCACCCCCCTCCGGGAAATCATGCACAAGCGAACAACTAACTTTCTTTAACACGTAAAGATAATTGTAAACGCAAACTCACTTCACCAAAAAACCGAACTATTATAAAGATCATTACTCTCCTTGACCAGCATACTGCACCGTCTTTGAGCGCCAACTTTTACCTAAATGCATGACTTTATTTAGCCTAGCTCACTTTTCGTACAAAAAAACACATTAACAACACATAGGTAAAATCAATAAACCATCTATTCCTTACACAGACAACACAAACCACTCCCGCCAACTTTTCCATTAGATTCGAACTCATGCCTACCTATTGTTGCCATACAAGATTGAAAACGACACAATATCAGCTATACAACCAATAGTTCCAATGATGGAGACCCAGCGATGATTCAACCAGAAGCACAGATTCATATTAAGAACTTACGCTTACGGACCTACATTGGATTTAATGAATCAGAAATAAATAACAAACAAGATGTTATCATTAATGCTTGGGTACGCTACCCAGCAGTTCAAGCCTATGACACAGACAATGTTGAAAACGCCGTTAACTACAGAACAATCTGCAAAGAAATGATAGCTCATACAGAAAACAACCGCTTTCTTTTACTCGAAAAGCTAACGGCAGAACTACTCGCACTATGTATGACACAAAAAAATGTAACTTTTGCCAAAATAGAAGTCGCTAAACCACACGCCCTGCGCTTTGCAGATTCTGTGTCATTAACACTATCCGCAAACAGAGAAGCATAAGATCGACATGTCAGAAAATGTATCGCTCACTTTAAAACCCGGCTTTAAAAACCTAATCAACGGACTAGACGGCAGCCGCAAAGCATTGCAGCTGCTAGCCATTGCATCTCAGCACAAGCACCCTATTCTTTTTATGGCAAATACCGTTGCCGAATTAAATGAACTCGAAGATGAAATGCAATTTCTGAATCACGAAAAAAAAGAACTACTCAGATTTAGCGATTGGGAAACGCTCCCTTATGATGCATTTTCACCACACCAAGACATCATATCGCAACGCCTAGAAACGCTAGCAAAACTTACAGAAACTAAGAACCCAATTGTACTCACCACAGTCGCCTCCTGCTTAACGCGACTCTGCCCAAAACAACATTTAGATGCACAACGCTTTCATTTAGAAGAGGGGCAAGAACTCCCACTTGAACAACTATCAAGAAAACTAACCAACGCAGGCTACTTAAATGTAGAAAACGTTCACGAACATGGCGAATACGCCATTCGCGGTGCTTTAATGGATGTTTATCCAATGGGTGCCGAAAACCCAATAAGAATTGATTGGTTCGACAACGAAATTGAATCCATCCGTTGGTTTGACCCTGAAACACAGCGCAGCATCAATAAAGTGTCTGAAATAAAAATGCTTCCCGCTAAAGAGTTTCCAACCACATCACAGGGAATACAGCAATTTCGCCAAGCCTTTAGAGAACGCTTCGAGACCGACCCTCTTTCAAGCCCACTTTATCAAGACATTTCAAGCGGACTAATCCCTGCGGGCATAGAATACTACTTACCACTGTTTTTTGAACAAACAGCAAGCATGTTTGATTACTTACCAGACAATACACTTATTGTCCGATCAGACAATTTCAATGAACAACTTGCCAGCATCCAACTCGATTTCCGCAGCCGTCATGAATCACTCAATTACAACATTGAGCGCCCAATTCTTAAGCCTGATGAAATATGTTTACCAGAAAGCGAACTATTTGGTGAACTCAACAAATTCACTAACGTCATATTTTCTGCTGATGGCGATCACTCTTCTTACAGTGCATTAGAAAATGTAAAAATAGATTCAAAAGCTCAATCACCACTTAATAAACTACAAGATTTTCTCAGTAAAACCAGCACCAGAGTCTTGATTGTTGCCGAGTCGGCAGGCCGTCGCGAAGCATTATTAGACCTACTTAAAAAACATCAAATCACACCAAAACAAGTCGACAACTGGGGCAAATTCACAAAATCAAAACAATCCCTCGCCATCACAGAAGGGAGCATTGGTCGTGGTTTTGTCATTGATAACGAACTGACCTTAATAGCAGAAAGCGAAATCCTCGGCGAACGAGTTTCTCAACGCCGTAGACGCAGCAAACATGGCAGCAATGTGAGCGAAGATGCCATCATTCGAAATCTCACAGAATTGCGAATGAACGCTCCTGTTGTGCACATAGATCACGGTGTCGGCCGCTATCTTGGCCTTACCAACCTACAAATAGACGGCCAAGAAACCGAACTGCTGACCCTTGGCTATGCAAATGACGCCAAGCTATACGTTCCCGTTTCTTCATTACAATTGATTTCACGATACACAGGCGCCGATGAAGATTCTGCTCCTTTGCATAAACTCGGCACAGACAAATGGAGCGTAGCAAAACAAAAAGCCGCCGAAAAAGCCCGCGACACAGCAGCCGAGCTATTAGACATCTATGCAAAACGAGAAGCACGTGTTGGTTATGCATTTGCCAAGCCTGATGACCAATATGAAATTTTCTCGGCAGGCTTCCCATTCGAAGAAACTCCAGATCAGCAAATGGCCATCGATGCTGTCATGCAAGATATGTCTTCGAAAAAGCCAATGGATCGATTGATATGTGGTGATGTAGGTTTTGGAAAAACAGAAGTCGCTATGCGAGCCGCGTTTCTTGCTGTTCAAGATGGCAAGCAAGTCGCTGTACTGGTACCAACCACCCTACTTGCGCAACAGCATTACGAAAATTTTTGTGACCGCTTTGCAGACTGGCCTGTTGAAATTGAGCTTCTATCTCGCTTTCGCTCAGGCAAAGAATCTAATCTGGCGATTGACCGCCTAGAATCTGGAAAAGCAGATATCGTTGTTGGCACTCACAAACTCATTCAGAGTGGCATTAAATTTTCAAATCTTGGTTTGGTTGTTATTGATGAAGAACATCGATTTGGCGTCAAACAAAAAGAACAATTTAAAGCATTACGAGCCGAAGTTGACATACTCACACTAACGGCAACGCCCATCCCACGAACACTTAATATGTCTTTATCCGGTATTCGTGATTTATCCATTATTGCGACACCGCCAGCGAAACGCCTATCTGTCAAAACCTTTGTTAAAGAAAGAGACACACACCAAATCAAAGAAGCCATTTTACGAGAGCTACATCGTGGCGGTCAGGTATATTTTTTACATAATGAAGTACAAACCATTCAAAAAACCGCTGAAGAATTAGAAGAGCTCATTCCAGAAGCTCGAGTCATTGTCGGTCATGGTCAAATGCGTGAAAAAGAATTAGAACAAGTAATGTCTGACTTTTATCACAAAAGAGCCAATGTGCTGGTTTGTTCAACCATCATTGAAACAGGCATAGACATCCCCAACGCCAACACGATTATTATTGAGCGAGCGGATAAATTTGGTTTGGCCCAGCTACACCAACTGCGCGGACGAGTTGGTCGTTCACACCACCAAGCCTATGCCTATTTATTAACACCTAATGATCGCAAAGTTACTGGCGATGCAGAGAAACGCCTTGAAGCCATTATGTTAGCAGACACACTGGGCGCTGGCTTTACACTCGCCACACATGACCTTGAGATTCGTGGTACTGGGGAATTATTAGGTGACGGCCAAAGCGGTCACATTGAACATGTTGGCTTCTCGCTTTTCATGGAAATGCTAGACAGAGCGGTGAAATCCCTTAAAAACGGTGAATCACCAGACGTTGATATTTCGGTTCCAGCGCAAACTGATATCAACCTTAGAGTGCCTGCACTTATTCCTGAAGACTACCTAGGTGATGTACACTCTCGTTTAATATTGTACAAACGCATCGCCAGCGCACAAACCAGCGAAGAACTAAAAGACTTACAAGTTGAAATGATTGATCGATTTGGGCTATTACCTGATTCGACCAAAAACCTATTCCGTCAAACCGAATTGAAATTAAAAGCGGAACAGCTCGGTATCAATAAAATCGAGGCGAACGCAAAAGAAGGCAAGATTTTCTTTAACAGTAAAACACCGGTTGACCCGATGAAACTCATCAGGTTGATCCAGACAAAACCAGACTCTTATAAACTAGTAGGGTCTGATACGTTAAAGTTCTTCGCCCCGATGAACAGCGCAGAAGAGCGCTTCCAACAAACCACAAAGACTTTGGAGCTATTACATTGAAAGCCCGAATTTTAACGTTTCTATCATTAACCTTATTAAGCAGCCAATTGCTCGCTGATGACAGTCAGATTAATCCCGACACTGCCAGAGCCTACCAAGGCTATTTACTCACCTTTATCTGGCCTGAAAACCAATCAACTGAGCAGGTAAAATACAAAGAAATAGTCTCAACAGAAAACCTGATTCGCTTTGTAAAGCCAGAAAGTGGCACATCCTATCTTGATGGCGCTGAGTCAAGCACACCAACAGAGGACAAAGCCGAAACAACACCAACACCTTTTGACAAGTTTAAAAAGCAACTTGATGGACACGTGAAAGTATTAAGCAATCAACAATGGACATTAATATTTAAAGACTCAGGCGATACAATTAAAAAAACATTTCATAGCGAACAAGAAAAAGACGGTCACCCAGAGTTAATTGGCGAAATTGCAATTAAATTAGGCCGATATTTAGAATCTGATATTCGCTACCAGCATTATTTATTTGATCGCGCCACTCAATCCGAGATAGCGGAAGTCGAAACTATAGAACCGCCATCTGGCGTAACGAATGCGTTCTTCTCAACACCAATCATTGAGCCTGAATTAATTGAGCCGCAACCGGAGTTAAAAGAATTCAAACCATCCTTGATTCTGACACTGGAACAAGACAACAAAACAGCCAGTAAGAAACTTAATTATTTAGATCACCCGACTATTGGCACACTGCTTTACTTCGAGCCTATCGATTTAGAAGAAGCCATGGAAAAAATCGCCTTACAGTCAATGACACCTGAAACAGGCGCAAGTCTTAACTATGACGATCTAAAAAGCACCAATGAACTGTCCAGCAGAGAATAAGCACTTAGTATTCAAAATTGCGTAGCTCTCACCTCGCTTTTGAATAGACATTTTCGAACCGTTTTCTGGATGACAATTTAATTTCAAAAATAAAAAAAAGGTGATATGCAAAAACATATCACCTTTTTAGTATCTACTTTTACTGGCCGCTAGCCTTAGCCCCCATTTACTAGGCTATTACCTAATTAATAGCCTACTTGATCATCAGTCTATTTGGCCAACAACCTATTCAATTAATAACCTCTTGATTGAGTTAGCTTACCAACCCAAGAAACCACTTTATGCTCTAATGCAGAAAACAAAGACAAGCCAAAACGCTCAGCCATTCCTTTAGGCTGTTTATAAACGACCTGTATAACTTCAGCATTATCATAATGGGAAACCAGATACGCGTCGCTCGTCATCACAACATCAATCAGATTATTTTCTAACGCCTCAGAACCATACCAAGTATCGCCCGTTGCAATATTATCAATATCCAACTGCGGACGTTGACCAGAGACAAAGCGCTTAAACAACCCATGAGTATCTTCCAAATCTTGCCTGAATTTCTCACGACCTTCGTCAGTATTTTTCCCCAACATGGTCAAGGTGCGCTTATAACGCCCTGCCGTGTGAAGCTCAACATCAATTAAACTTTTATCAAGCAATCTATGCACGTTAGGAACTTGAGCAACCACACCAATAGAGCCAAGAATAGCAAATGGAGCCGCTATGATTTTATCGGCAACACACGCCATCATATAACCACCGCTTGCCGCTACCTTATCAACACAAATTGTCAGAGGTATATTTGCTTCACGAATACGCTGTAACTGAGACGCTGCCAAACCATAGCCATGCACAACACCGCCACCACTTTCCAAACGAACAACAACCTCATCTTGAGGCTTTGCAACGCTTAGAACCGCGGTTATTTCTTCACGCATACTATCGACAGCCGATGCTTTTATATCACCATCAAAATCCAAAACATAAAGACGTTTTTTTGCCTCTTCTTCCGATTCTTTAAGTACTTTCTTTTTCGCTTTTTTCTCTACTTTTTCTTTTTTCTTTTTTTCTTTCTCTCGGTCTTTAAGTACTTTTTTATCCAGCAACTGCCGATCCAATTCTGCCTTCATATCATCATAGCTTTCATTAAGCTTAGTAACAGACAAGCTACCCGGTTGTGACTTACGCTTTCCACTAGCAACAATCCCTAGTACAAACACGATAATCAAAGCCACACTAATGAGCTTTAACAAAAAACCTGCGTAGTCAGTTAAAAATTCCAACTTCATCTTCCTCAAAATAATTATAAGCTCTTGAGATAGTGGGGCTATTTGCACAAATAACAACATCAATTGCGCATTAATCACTATAGATACCGCTTTCCATATCCCTTATTATTCCCTCCACTAAAAACTATAAGAAAACTTATCCCTAAATTTAGGCCAAAATAAGTTAATGCCTTCTCAAAGGAGCAATGAATGAAAAACTCCATATCACACGCGCTTGGAAATAATTTCTTAGGGTCTTCTCCCCTATGGTACAAACAAGCTGTGATTGCGTTTCTAATAATCAATCCAATCGCTGTTATTACGCTAGGCCCCTTTATTACTGGCTGGCTACTTATTATTGAATTTATTTTCACCCTTGGTATGGCGCTGAAATGCTACCCATTACAACCTGGCGGCCTAATCGCAATTCAAGCAGTTATTCTGGGGCTTACCACTTCTGACGGTGTTTACCATGAAGTCATTAAAAACTTCGATGTTATTTTATTGCTAATGTTTATGGTTGCTGGCATTTATTTCATGCAAGACATGCTGTTGTTTATCTTCAATAAATTGCTAGTAAAAATTCGCTCAAAAGTGATCATTTCATTGGTTTTTAGTTTATCAGCTGCAGTATTATCTGCATTTTTAGACGCACTCACCGTGACAGCTGTGCTTATTAGTGTCAGCGTCGGCTTTTATTCTGTTTATCACAAAGTCGCTTCAGAACAAGATCCTAATAAAAAACACAACCCAAACAGTGACGACAATATACTCCCAGTAAACCAAAGAGATTTGGGCGAATTCCGCTCATTTTTACGTAGTTTATTAATGCACGGTGCAATAGGCACCGCGCTTGGTGGTGTTTCAACCTTAGTCGGCGAGCCACAAAACCTTCTTATTGCAAAAGTTGCCGGCTGGGATTTTGCTGAATTTTTCTTACGAGTCGCACCTATTTCCATGCCTGTGTTGGCTTGCGGGTTAATAACAGTCGTCATTTTAGAAAAAACAAAATGGTTCGACTATGGCGCTCGCCTTCCAGAAAACGTCCGCAATATTTTGAAAAAGTTTGAAGAGGAAGAATCTAAAAAAAGCACCAATAAACACAAAGCTCAGCTTATTATTCAAGGCGTTGTATCTATTATACTAATGCTCTCTTTAGCTTTTCATGTAGCTGAAGTTGGACTTGTTGGCTTAATGGTTATTGTCCTACTAACTGCTTTTAATGGCATTACAGAAGAGCACCAAATAGGTCATGCATTTGAGGAAGCCCTTCCTTTCACAGCCTTGCTTGTAGTTTTCTTTACGATTGTTTCTGTTATACATGAACAGCATTTATTCCAACCAATTATCGATGTCGTTTTAAACATGCCAACGGATTCACAACCTATTATGTTCTTTATTGCTAACGGCTTGTTATCAGCAATAAGTGACAATGTCTTTGTTGCCACCGTGTATATTGGCGAAGTAAAAGAAGCACTTGATGCCGGCACAATTACTCAAGAACACTTCAACACATTGGCTGTTGCCATTAACACAGGCACGAACCTCCCAAGTGTCGCAACACCAAACGGTCAAGCTGCATTTCTGTTTTTACTTACATCGGCAATTGCACCATTATTAAGGCTTTCCTACGGCAAAATGGTTTGGATGGCATTGCCTTATACAATCGTATTAAGCACGGTCGGCGGTCTTTGCGTTGTCTATTTTTTATAGGTAATACGTTAATATCTTCCATTACTTTTAGACACAAAAAAGCCCTAGTAAAAAATACTAGGGCTTTTTTTATTGCCTGAGCTTATCTATATAAAAACAGACTACTCAATCAATTTGGCACTGCCGATTCAAAATAGCGAAGTGAAAACAATTTAAGGTAAATCGTCTTCCAACTCTTCTTTTGGTGTTGGCACCAAGTCTTCTCTTTTCACATCCAAAGCCAGTAATAGGTTTGCCGCAACGAAAATAGAAGAGTAAGTACCAATCACGATACCGACCAACAAAGCCATCGAGAAGTTATGAATGGCTTCACCACCAGCTACAAACAACACAACCAATACAAACAACGTCGTTAAAGACGTAATCAATGTACGGCCTAAAGTTTGGTTGATGGATATATTGATCAAGTCGTAAGGCGTTGTGTCTCGCATAATTCGAAAGTTTTCACGGATACGGTCGCATACAACGATCGTATCGTTAAGTGAATACCCCACAACAGCAAGCAAGGCTGCAAGTACAGTAAGATCAAACTCAACTTCAAATATAGAGAAGAAACCTAACGTAATGATGACGTCATGGGTCAAGGCGATAACAGAAGCCACAGAGAACTTAAACTGAAAACGCACCGCAACGTAAAGCATGACGATAATCAACGCGAGAAGCATACCTAGGCCGCCCTGCTCACGTAATTCCTCACCAACTTGAGCCCCTACAAATTCAGAACGTTGCAAAGAAACCTGCGCAGCGCCACTGTCTTGCAATGTCGTTAGAACTTCATCACCCAATGTAGCGGTATAAGAGTTTGCCAAACGCACAACGATATCAGTAGGCGAACCAAAGCTCTGCACAACCACATCGTCATAACCACTTTCAGCAAGCAGCTCACGAACGTCCTCTAGTTTCGGCGCCTCTTTATAAGCCACCTCAACCAATGTACCGCCAGTAAAGTCTAGGCCAAACTGCAAACCCTTTGTTACCAAAGAACCAATAGAAATTAGGATCAGCGTAATCGAAATCACAGCAACGATTTTACGCAGAGCCATAAATGGAATAGTTGTCACTTTCATGGCTTTCTCCTAAATGTACAGTTTCTTGTTTTTACGGCCGCCATACACAAGGTTAACTTGTGCACGAGTCACTACAATCGCCGTAAACATCGAAGTAATAATACCCAGCGACAATGTCACCGCGAAGCCTTTAACTGGCCCTGTACCAACAGCAAACAAAATAACAGCTACCAATAATGTTGTGATATTGGCATCAAAAATTGTCGTAAAGGCACGGTTAAAGCCGGAATGTATTGCTTGCTGATTTGGGACACCGTTTGCTAATTCCTCTTTTATGCGAGAGAAAATCAACACGTTTGCATCCACAGCCATCCCCATAGTCAATACGATACCGGCAATACCTGGCAGAGTAAGTGTTGCTGAAAGCAAAGACATACACGCCATAAGCAAAATGATATTTAAAGCCAATGAAACATTCGCAAAAAGACCAAACACCTTGTAGTAAAGCAACATAAACAGCATAACGACCAATAGACCGATTTGTGCAGAGCTTACGCCTAATTTAATATTTTCAGCACCTAAGCTCGGCCCAATGGTACGCTCTTCCACAAAGTACATAGGCGCAGCCAATGCACCCGCACGAAGCAACAAAGCAAGCTCTGATGATTCACGTGGGCTATCTAACCCTGTAATACGAAAAGAATTACCCAACGTTGTCTGAATCGTTGCCAATGAGATAATACCTTTCTCACTGTAACTTCTACGAAGTTCTTCAAGTGTTCCGTCTTCTTGCTCAACAACACGAGTACGAGATTTGTGCTCAATAAACACTACCGCCATATTACGACCGACCGCAGCACGAGTGACTTTCGTCATTTGCTTGCCGCCTTTTGAGTCTAGGCTAATGTTTACTTGTGGTTGACCGTTTTCATCAAAAGAAGAACTCGCATCCGAAACACTTTCACCCGTGGTAATAAGGTCACGCTCTAAACGCGCGGTACGCCCACTGCCATCACGGAACGTTAAGACTTCAACGTCAGAGCCGTTGTCTTCTAAACCAGCTTCCAAGCGGAACTCAAGATTAGCCGTTGCACCAATAATACGTTTCGCTGCCGCTGTATCTTGTACACCTGGCAACTCAACCACAATACGATTACTGCCTTGGCGCTGCACCAATGGCTCAGCAACACCCAACTCATTCACACGATTACGCAGCGTCGTTAAATTCTGCTGTAATGCATAAGCCTCGATTTCTTTTGTTGCCGCTTCAGTAAAAGCAACCTCCAAGTAAAAATCACTGCCATCTTGACGAGTGTCAAAACGATATTCTGAGAAATCATCTTCTAACAAGTTTTCAGCCAAAGACAAATCCGCTTCCTGTAGGAAACGAATAGAAAGCACACCATCTTCAACTGTTACACTACGGTAACGAATACGGTCTGAACGCAATGCTGCTTTCATCTCACTTGACGTCACTTCAAGACGCTGCTTAACTGCTGCCGGCGTATCAACTTCCAACAAGAAATGAACACCACCACGCAAATCAAGACCTAACTTCGCAGGCCCAGCACCTAGAGAAGACAACCAATCCGGTGTAGTAGGAACTAAATTAAGTGCTGTAATAAAACTCTCACCCAATGCGGCCGCAACAACAGGTTTAGCCGCTAGTTGGTCCTCACCGCTATTGAAGCGTAAGGTACCGCCAGCAGAGGTAAGCTCTGCTTCTTTTAATTCTATATTTGCTTTTGCGAGCGCGTTTTTAGCTTGTTGTAGCGTTTGCTCGTCAACAACAGTGGTTGTTTTTTGGGCAGATAGTTGTAGCGCTGGATCATCCGGATAAAGGTTTGGGAAGGCATAGAGTAGCCCCAAAGCCAAAACAAGAAGAATTAGCAAATACTTCCACAAGGGGTACTTGTTAAGCATGAAAAATCCTTTAAAACTGAAAAATTAAATGGATCGAGAAAGTAAGAAAAGCGCCAACTTTATTCCTATAAAAATAGAAAAAAAGAGACGCCTTTCTCAAAACGTTAAATTGACTTTAACGTTCCTTTTGGAAGTACTGCTGCAACAGATGCTTTTTGAAATTTCATTTCAACGCCTTCAGCCACTTCAAGTACAACGTAGTTATCATCTACTTTAGATACTTTACCTAAAACACCACCGCCTGTTACAACTTCAGTGCCTTTCGCTAAGGAAGCAATCAGGTTTTTATGCTCTTTCGTACGTTTCGCCTGTGGGCGCCACATAAGGAAGTAAAAAATAACGACGAAACCAGCAAGAAGTACTAAATTAAAAATACCTCCGTCTGCAGCGGCGCCGCCTTCAGCGTAAGCTGGTGAGATCAATGCGATCATGTGCTAACTCTCCAATGGTTTATGAAACTGTTGCGACCCCTAAATAAAGGAATTCGCTTATTTTTGTTTATTTTTCACTCAAAGCTGGTGTTTCTAAGCCACGCTTTGCATAAAACTCATCAACAAAGGCGTCAAATTTACCTTCATCGAGCGCCTTACGCAATCCCGCCATGAGTGTTTGGTAATAACGTAAGTTATGAATGGTATTTAATTGCGCACCAACCATTTCTTGACACTTATCCAAATGATGTAAATAAGACCGAGAAAAGTTTTTACAAGTGTAGCAATCACATTCTTTATCTAAAGGACCAACATCGTGACGATATTGAGCGTTACGAATGCGTACAACACCATCTGAGGTAAATAAGTGACCATTACGTGCATTTCTCGTAGGCATAACGCAGTCAAACATATCAACACCACGACGCACACCTTCGACCAAATCTTCAGGCTTACCAACGCCCATTAAATAACGCGGCTTGTCTTCCGGCATTTTGGGTGTTGTATGATCCAACACCTTCATCATTTCTTCTTTTGGCTCGCCAACAGAAAGACCACCGATTGCATAACCGTCAAAGCCGATATCTACCAAGCCCTCTAAAGATTCATCACGCAAATTTTCGTACATACTACCTTGAATGATACCAAACAACGCAGAAGGACTATCGCCGTGTTCATCTTTAGAACGTTTTGCCCAACGTAAACTTCTACGCATCGATGTCGCAGCGACTTCAGTTGTTGCTGGGTGTGGCGTACATTCATCAAAAATCATCACAATATCAGAACCAAGGTCTCTCTGAACCTGCATAGAAATCTCAGGACTCAAAAACACTTTAGAACCGTTAATAGGAGAACGAAAACTCACACCTTCTTCTGTGATTTTACGCATCTCTCCCAAAGAGAATACTTGAAAGCCACCAGAATCAGTCAAGATTGGCTTTTTCCATTGAGTAAAGTCATGCAAGTCGCCATGCGCTTTAATCACATCAGTACCTGGGCGAAGCCACAAGTGAAATGTATTACCCAAAATAATATCCGCACCGATTTCTTCGATGTCTTTGGTCAACATACCCTTTACTGTGCCGTAGGTTCCTACCGGCATAAACGCTGGTGTTTCAACCTTACCACGTGGAAAAGTCAAGGTCGCTCGACGAGCCTTTCCTGAGGTCGTGTGAAGTTCAAAATCCATAAAACATTCTGGACGTTTATCAGACATTCGTCTTATTCCTCACTTTGCGGGCCTTTAGCCTGCGCATTTCGTGTAATAAACATGGCATCGCCATAACTAAAAAATCGGTACTTCTGTTCAACTGCAGCTTGGTAAGCTGCCATAACATGATCGTATCCAGCAAACGCGCTGATCAACATAATGAGCGTTGATTCAGGCAGATGAAAGTTTGTCACCAAAGCATCTACTGTTTTAAATTCATAACCTGGATAGATAAAAATACTGGTATCGCCCTGCATCGGAGCAATTTCACCACTCTGACTCGCCGATTCAAGACTACGGACACTGGTTGTGCCGACAGCAATAACTCGACCGCCACGGGCTTTCGTTGCCTTCACTTGATCCACGACGCTCTGTTCTACTTCGACGTATTCCGCATGCATAATGTGATCTTTCACATTATCTACCTTCATTGGTTGAAAGGTTCCTGCGCCAACATGCAATGTCACAAACGCTGTTTCAACACCTTTTGACTTTAACTTTTCTAGTAGCTCATCATCAAAATGCAAACCTGCCGTCGGAGCAGCAACAGCACCTGGCTTTTGATTATAAACTGTTTGGTAACGTTCTTGATCACTTTCTTCATCAGGTCGCTCAATGTAAGGGGGCAAAGGCATGTGTCCAACGCGAGACAATACATCCAACACTGGCTCTTCAAAAACAAGATGGAACAGGGCACCAGAGCGGCCAATCATTGTCGCCTCGATTTGTTCACCTTTGTCTTGTCCTAAAAAGATCTTACTGTTTTCTTTTGGTGATTTGCTAGCACGAACATGAGCTAAGGCTTCATTCGTCGCAACAACACGCTCGACCAAAATCTCAACCTTACCGCCAGACTCTTTCTGACCAAATACACGAGCAGGAATCACTCGAGTATTGTTAAACACCATCAAATCACCAGGCTGAACCAAATCCAACACATCAGGAAACTGACGATGAGCAAGTTCACCGCTTGGGCCATCAAGATGCAACAGTCGGCTAGCGGTTCTGTCTGGCGTTGGATAATTCGCGATTAACGAATCAGGTAAATCAAAGTGATAATCGGAAACGAGCATGAAAAGAAAACTACCTAGAAAAAATGACGCCGTATTTTAACGAAAAATCATACAAAAAGTTAGCGAAAATCCACATAAAAAGGTATTTCCAAGAGACATCATCTTAAAAAGATAAAAAATAACACCACCAACCGTTGACTTATATTCAAATTACCATAGAATACGCCTCACCTTTTTCAAGGCCAGTGTGGTGGAATTGGTAGACACGACGGATTCAAAATCCGTTGCCTTCGGGTGTGGCGGTTCGAGTCCGCCTACTGGTACCATTTAGATGAAGCCCTAACTAAATTTTAGTTAGGGCTTTGTTGTTTCTGAACTTCTGAATTACACTTAAAACTGCTTCAAGTTGATAACTTGATACGAGTTGAAAAGACCAATCCTTTTAAAAATCACTAACTAAATCAGGCTAAATTTAGCGTATTTTTAAAACAGATAAAGTAACAGTGCCTTTAATACTTTTAAGAAATAGACTCGACTTATTAGTATTTAATTGGCGTTTGATTAAAATTTACACACCACTTACCAACACATAAAAGTCAAATTCACCACCCTATAGCTTTAGGTAGCCAAGTCGCAATACTTGGAAAATTAAATAGCAGTAGTAATGCACACAGCTGTAAAGCGACAAAAGGTAACGCACCCAAATAAATATCTTTAATGGATATTCCTGGCGGAACCACCCCTTTGAGGAAGAAGAGTGCCCAACCAAATGGAGGTGTTAAAAAAGACATTTGTAGATTCATTGCTACCAAAATCGCTAACCACACCATATCTGTGCCATAACTACTAAATATAGGTAAAAACATTGGCAGCGCAATGTAAGATATTTCAATCCACTCAAGAAAGAAGCCAAGGATAAAAAGTAGTACCATTAAAAATATAATAGCCCCTAACTCACCTCCTGGTAACATTTCAAAAAAACCATGAACTACCTGCTCTCCTCCAAGCCCTCTAAAAGCTAAGGAAAATGGTTGTGCACAAAGCAATATGAAAAAAACCATTGCGGAAATAGTTAAAGTTCCATGTAAAGCTTCTTGTAGAAGCGTCCAATTAAGTCGATTCATAGAGACAGCTAGTAGAATTGCACCCAACGCTCCCATTGAAGCAGCTTCAGTTGGTGCAGCAACACCTCCTACAATAGAACCAAGAACAGCAACAACCAGTAACAAAGGCGGACAGACATTACGTAATAAATCTTTAATTAATTGAGAACGACTAGTAAGTGCCCTTTCTTCTTTAGGTATGGCAGGGACCAAATCTGGTTTTATAATACCTAAAATCAATAAATACAAAATATAAATAACAGCCAACACCAAGCCTGGAATGAAAGCTGCTGCGAATAAAGTACCTACTGACTCTCCAACAATATCTGACAAAAGAATTAAGACTAAACTAGGTGGAATTATTTGGCCTAAGGTTCCTGATGCACAAATAGTCCCACACGCTACACTAGGATGATAACCTCGCCTCATTAATACAGGTAAAGTTAGTAAACCAACCGTTACTACTGTTGCTCCAACAATACCTGTTGAAGCTCCCATTAAGACACCTACTAGAATAATGGCTAGACCCATACCACCATTTACCCCTCCCATAGCTTTACCAATCGTTTCGAGCATATCTTCTGCGACACGAGATTTTTCAAGCATAACCCCCATAAAGACAAAGAGAGGAATAGCAAGTAAAGTGTAATTGGTCACAACCCCATACAAACGAGCTGGCATCAAATTAAATAACATGGGGCCAAAACCTATATATCCAGCAACAAAACCAGACACAGCTAAAGATATTGCGACAGGGATACCTATAATCATCATCGATAAAAAGCCGCCGATCATTCCTAAAATAATCCATTCATTACCAATCATATAGCTTCTCTCTCTGCTATTTTAATAGCCTCATTTTTTGTCTCAGTAATTTTCAGATACGCTGTTAGCGTGTCTGCAATACCTTGAAAAACCAATAAGCCAAAACCTATTGGTATAAATGCTTTGAGTAAATATCGCATAGGTAACCCACCTGGATCGGGAGACCCTTCTTGTAAACGATAAGACTGTCCAACATATTTAATACTAAGCCAAGTAATGTAGAGACCTATCGCAATAGTTGCCACTGCTGTAAGTAGATCGATAACTCCTTGCTTGCGAATAGAAAACTTATCGTAAAAAATATCAACACGAACATCTGCACGATGCTTCATAGAATAAGCTAAGCCAATCAAAGCGATAGGTGATATTAGGTGCCATTCAAGCTCTTGTAACGAAACTGGACCTATAGAAAATAAATAACGAAAAATGACATTGGTAGCGACGAGTAAAACAAGGGCTAGTACGCACAAACGTGCTAACCCACCAAACCCTTCAACCACCTTTTCAATAAATTGAATAAGGGATTTCATAGGATCATCCGTTTAAAGGTTTAAGAATGGTTTCTCGCTAAGAGCAGCCCATGAGGCATGTTTCTCCTTAAAAGCCATAAAGGATTCATAAACCTTCTTAGTTTGTGGATCAGCTGCTGCCATAGTTGATAAAGTATCGAATGTAGCTTCTTTTAAGCTAGTAACAATATCTTGAGGTAGCGGCTGAGCAATTACACCTTCATTCTGCACCAAGTCCGTTAACGCTTCAGAATTAACAGCCTCAGACCATGATAAGCTTTCAGTAACACTGGCTTGCGCGGCCATTTTTACAATCATCTGCAAGTCTTTTGGTAAAGATTCCCACACGTCTTTATTGATTAATAATTCAGTTACATTAGTCGGCTCATGCCAACCTGTTGTGTAATAATATTTGGCCGCCTTATGAAGCCCCAGACGTCGATCTTGATAAGGCCCAACAAATTCAGCAGCATCAATGACTCCTCGCTCTAGAGCTGGAAAAATTTCACCTCCAGGCAATAAGCGTACAGTAACACCTAGCTCACTATATACTTTACCTGCTAGACCTGGAATCCGCATTTTCAGCCCTTTTAGATCCGCAACTGACTCAACGGGTTTTCTAAACCAGCCAGTCATTTGAACGCCCGTATTTCCCATTGGGAAAGCAATTAAGCCGTGTGGCTCATAAATTTCATGCCACAGTTCCATACCACCACCATGATACAACCAAGCATTCATTCCTTGAGTATTTAGTCCAAAAGGTACTGTTGTAAAAAACTGTGCCGCCGGTATTTTACCTGCCCAGAAATAAGCATTAGCCGCATTCATTTCTATTGTACCGCTCGATACAGCGTTAAAGCCTTCTAATGCAGGCAACAACTCTCCTGCAGCAAAATGTTGAATATTTAGACGCCCTCCAGACATTTCTTCAACTTTTTTACAAAAATCCATCGGACTACCCGGCCCTTGTACATAAAATGGTGAGCCCGGTGGGTAAGCGTTAGTCATTCTTACATTAAAAGAATCTTTACTCTGAGCTTGAACGATAGATGGAGTAGCCACTACTGCCCCCGCAGCTGTAGCAGCAAGTGCATTACCAAGGAATTGACGTCTACTATTAGTCATATTTATACCCTTTACATTTGAATTCCAAAATGTCGATGATATCGACCCAGACAGAACTTAATATGCAGAGAGTATGCCAGAAAACAAATAACCTATTGTAAGCAGTTGATAAATAAAGATAAAAATAAAAAAATGAGGGTTTTATAGATCAATAACCAGCGCCCTATTATGGAATAGCAATATTATAAATACATAAAAAAGGAGCCAATAAATCATACATATGTATGATTTTTGATTACAAAAATCTTTATTTATTATTCAAATGTAATCATTAGACAAACAATTGATACCACATGTATATTTGTTATATTTATCGGCATTTCGCACCAAAATATAGCGTAGAACAAACTATTTTATAGTCTTGCCCCTCCCCGCCTATGCTTTACTCGCTTCAATAAGCTTCCACATTCCACTGAAATAATTTCTTCTCGACCGAAAAGATAGTTCTTAGCAAATTGATCAAAAGCTTCATAGTTATCCGTTAATGTGTGGATATGCAGACTTCTTAAATCAGTCATTATATAAAGGCTTACTACTTCTTGTTTAGCCGCCAATTCTTCTGCGACGCTTTCAATATGCTGAGGTACTACTTTGAGATCGATAAAAGTTGAGATAACCTTACCTAGCTTTTCAGGGTTTATCACCGCAGTAAATTTCTCAATAACACCGTCATCAACCAGTGCCTTTACTCTTGCTCTGGCATGCGCACGAGAAATGTTGAGCTGTCTTGCGATATCAGCAAATGAAGCTCTGCCGTCTTGAACTAGGATGCTAAGCAAAGCAGTATCATTTTTATTCATTGACAGTTCACCCTTGATTTAAAGTTCTTACTTTAAGCAATTTCTTTGCCAGACTCTGATTAATGGGTGCTTTAGGCATTTTAGCTAACGATGTGTGATTAAATTTAGCGCCTGAAAGTTTTTCCTTTGAGTTCAACACCATGGGCCAATTATTATGGGCATCATGTAATAAAGGGAACGACTGTAGCTCTTCAATTGTGAACGAGGGGTTTGGTTTTTTTATCAGGAGAGGGCTTGCAACAACGACAAGCTCTTGATGAAACAAAGGCTCAGCCTGTAAATTAGACGAGAACGGTAGGCCTGTTAACCTCACCGCAATATCAATTTGATCCACATAGAAATTAGAAAGTGATTCCGTGGCAAGCGTTCGTAATTCAATATGAGGTAATAAGGCATTTAACTACCTAAAGCGAGGAATAAGTAATTTTGCTTCGAAAGTAGGAGTAATACTAGCCATTACTGCATCAGAGCGTTCAATCATATGGGAATTGCCTCACCCATAATATCAAAGGCCCTAGAAATATCATTCAGATAAACGACCTCCTTTACCGTTAATGCTAACCCCCTAGGTAAACGTTCAAATAATATGACACTAAATACTCTTCAAGAACTCGAATCTACTGAGCAACCGCGCCTTACGCCACACCTAATCCTTTTAGCTACCTTAAATAACTCCTTGAAACCTAAAATGCCCAAAGAGAGTTTAATGCTAGTAATTTCTACGTGGTAAAATCATCACTTAGTTCTGTAGTTTTTCTATATCATATAGCGCTTGACTGACAGAACAACCTAGTAGCTTGGTTAGAGCAAAAAATCAACAACACTAAAAATACACTCACGCCTTTCGAACTGTATACAAGGCTGGTATAGTCACTTCAATATTTCCAATGATACCTATATACATTCCATTAAATTATCTAAAACAAGATCAACTTGGGTACAGCAACATGAACCGTCGTAAAAAAATTAAAGACATTCTAACTAAACGTAATAAACAAGCCACATTAAAAGCGAATCCAAAAAAAGCAAAGCCTAAATACATTTCAAAAGCTGAGCGTGCGAAAATGGAAGCTGATGCCGCGACTGAATCAACAATCGATACAGTTACCACAGAAAATACAGAAGAAAGCAGCGCCGAAGAAAACAACGCTTAATTTCATGATGAGCTAATTCTGCCTTCTAATTAAGAAGCCAAATTTAAAAGATCTATTAGCTCAGTTTGCCCCACACAGCCCATTCGTTTCCGCATGGGTCTAGAAAATGAAATCGACGACCACCAGGGAATTCAAATATTTCCTGCTCTATGGCTCCACCAGCCGACTTAACATCATTCAACGTTATTTCCAAATCATCACTGAATAAAATAATCAAAGCGGCGCCTGTTTGTGGCCGAGAACAAAAGTTTGCTTGAAAAAAACCGCCATCTAAACCTGCATTTTCAAACGCTGTGTATTCAGGACCATAATCCTTAAACCCCCAGCCAAACACCTGACTAAAAAACGCCTTATTTAACGCCAAATCACGAGCAGGTAGTTCTACATAATTGATTTTATTGGATGCCATACACTTATCCCTCTCTTATTCTTACTTAATCGTTGATGTAACAATCAAAATAACGCTAAACAATATCATAGCGCCACCAACCCACTGTTGCTTGCTAATACTTTCAGCAAAGCGGCGTTTCGAATAATACAAGGTACCCAATATTTCTAGTTGCCCTAAAGTTTTCACTAAAGCAGGATTCACAAGCGCAAAACCGGTAAACCAAGCAATAGAGCCCAAGGAACTAAGCGCTCCAACTTTCATACTCAAACCAAGACTTTGTCGAAACGGAGCTAACGCATCTCGGCTTTTAAAAATTTGAATACCACACAAAATAATCGATTGAAGTGCCAACACATACCAAAGCGTCACACCAGCACTCGTAATAATAGAACCATTCAAAGCGTGACTTGCCATGGAAGCACTGACCGATGTAATGGCAAAACATAAACCGCTCCCCAAGCCAAAAATCAACGACGTGTCTTTATGAGCCAGTTTCAAATTATTCCACTTTATACTCATTACCAAAGCGCCTAAAACCCCCAACGCAACACCTATCCATGAACCTAAGGTCAAAGTGTAATGCAATAAAGGCAAACCAATTAATGCAGCCAATACTGCCTCTGTTTTTGCCAACAAGGTACCTAAGGCAAAACTACCAGATTGAAAAACCCGCAACATTAAATACGTCGCCATAATCTGAGCAATAGAGCAAATACTCGCAGCAAACCAAAACACGCCATTATCAGGTAAAGACACCCAACCAAAAATGAAGTAACACGCCAAAAGGTACAAGCTAACCAGAGGCAAACCATACAGTGAACGAGACATAGTCGCATGCAAAAGACCTGCATCACGAGCCAAGGTATTTTGATACGCCGTTCGAACAGACTGACAAGCCGCCGCAAACAACGTAATGAAAATCCACATAGCAATTAAATCCTAAAAAGAATTAAAACAAAAAACCGAATAAGCATGAGACCTAGACTCGCCTTACACTTGATAAATAACTTTCCAACCATCAACACAACCGTTTTTATAAAATTCGTTTCAGTAGTCGATCCGCTCTTGTACGGATGACTTTCTTTAACAAACGCTGAATTTTCGACGGGTAATCTTGCAGCATTTCGAGTTGACTAAATGTCGAAACTCGCTGAGTGTGTTTAAAAATATTATCAAATTCTGCGTTAAATTTTGTCTCTAAACGCTTTTCAGGGTCATCAATCAACAAACCATTTTCTAAGTCCAATGCCCATGCTCTAGGGTTCACATTATTTCCCGTTAACAGCATAGTACGACGATCTACCCATAATCCTTTCAAGTGATAACTATTGGTATCGTGCTTCCATAAATGAATCGATAATTGACCCGTTTTTATGAATTTCTCATTAATTACAGAGAATTTTCGTAGATTAATTTCATACAAATAAGGCAAACCACCAATGGCTTTAAAGGGTTGATCAGGCGCAATATAAAAATCATTGGCTGTTTTATCGCCCACGATAATATCGACCTTTACTCCGCGTTTAATCGCGCGTTTCACTTCTCGTAGCACAGACTTTGGAAGGTTAAAGTAAGGTGTACATAGAACAATTTCTTCTTTCGCATTCGCCAGTAAAGTAAGGATTTGTTTATTGAGTATATTATTACGTTTCCCAACACCGACTAAAGGCGTGACAGCAACATGACCCTCTTGAATCTGTTCCGTTTTTCCTCGATAAAAAGATCGACTCAATGCAATACGAAACTTGCGGATCGACGATTTTATCTCTTTGGTGCTTGGTAAATCTGTTTGTGAAAGATTTTGAACTGCTGCTTGGCCAATCATATCCTGACGTACAAAATCCGCCATGCTGTCCGCCAAAGAAGCGTTTTGAATAACATGATAACGATCAAACCGATAACGGTCTTGATAATGCAGATAAACGTTATTCAAACTCGCACCGCTATAGATCACGGTATCATCAACAACAAAACCTTTTAGATGCAACACGCCAAATACTTCACGGTTACGCACTGGCACGCCATATACAGGAATCGTCACATCGTATTTGTTAGCGTAAGCCTGATAAAACGCCGCATTGCCTTTCGATTTCTCAGCCCCCACCAGTCCACGTTGAGCACGATGCCAATCAACACATACAGCGATATCTAATTCTGGGTTGCGTAACTTGGCCTCGTAAAGTGCCGTCAGCACTTCTCGCCCGGCTTCATCGTTTTCAAGGTAAAGGGTAACAAGGTAAATTCTAGTAGTGGCTTTATTAATGGCTTCTAATAAATATTCACGAAAATGGCGAGCCGACTGCAAAACATCAAACTGATCTGGATCAACCGAAAAAGTGGGTAATGTGCCAAGAGAATATCGAATGGGCATGATACGTAGGTGCTACCTTTTTAAAACAACAGCGAACTGTAACAAATTTGCCAGTTTTGTGCTGTATGAATTCTGCTTATTGATTTAATTCTTATTGATTCAAGCCCAACTCTTTTTGTTTCTTCTTCGTCAAACCCAACGACACAATACGATAGGATTCTTGAAGGTAATAAGTTAATTCTTCATCCAACTCTTTTGACCCTTCAAACTGCTGAATCCACTTCATACCACGGGAAGCAAGATAAGGCGCCGGTCTATAGCCTTCTTTGTAGCGTAAAAAATCATAGTTTAAATCCGATGTTTTGAAAGTAAACGCAGGCATTCCATTTCGACTCCACCCACCAACAGCAAACATCTTTCCACCTACTTTCCAGACCTGAGAATTTCCCCACTGAACAACATGGGTTGTCACAGGCAAAGAACCACAAAATTGGTTGAACTCGTCATAGGTCATTGATAAATAATTAAATTAGATTGATTGAAATTGATACTAAAAAATTAAAACACATATTTTAAGATTAGGCTTTAGAGAAGAGGAGGTGACGCTAAACCGTCACCTCCTTAAAGTCAGGATTATTTGATGTATATTCTTGCCATGAATGATCAATACTTTTCACTTCATTCTCAATCCAACGCTTAAATCCCATTACTTTTTGACGCTTAAAATGATGCGCTGGCGCCACAAGATAAAAATCATATCGAGATTTCATATATATAGGCAATGGACAAACCAACTGACCTTTCTCTATTTGTTCATACACCAAGCTAAACCGCATCATAGAAATCCCCTGCCTAGACAATAAGGCTTCTACCAATGCGGTGGAATCATCGATATGAAGTTGAGTGTTTATCGGCATATCGTACATGTCTAAAAAACGCTGATATATCGGCCAAACATGTTCCATATCAGGTCCAGTGTCGGTAATAACCGGTATCTTAGCCAACTGTTTTTTAATCGGTTCTTTATCATTAATTAACGAAGGGTGGCAAACAGGCAGCAAAAACTCTTCAAATAACAAGCTAGACTGCAATCCTTTATACACGCCTTCTCCCAATCGAACCCCTAAATCAGTGTCGAGAAAAGTTGATAGCTTACTATTAGGACTAAGTCGAAGGTTGATCTCTGGTTCTTGTATTCGAAACCCACCTAACCGAGGCACTAACCAGCGATTTGAAAAAGAAGGCACAGCACTAATCACCAAGGTATTAGGATTGGAATCTTCTGCTACTCCCTTTACTCCCTCTTCTAATAGGCCAAAGGCTTTATTTGCGTAGTCAAATAAATAGGCTCCTTCTGTCGTCAAAGTCACTTGACGAGTATGCCTTTCAAACAATTCAACACCTAAGGCTTGCTCTAAGGTTTTTATTTGCTGGCTGATTGCCGCTTGTGTCACATACAAATGTTCTGCTGCAGCTTTAAAGCTCAATGATTGTGCCGCATAACGAAATGCCAGTAACGACTTAAGTGAAGGCAAAAGACGATTAGAAGACATAAAAAACCCTTTATAGTTAAGTATATCTTAATCATAGACCGTATTTTCTCATTTGTCTGAACCTATTTTATATCCGATCATACACAACTAAGCTAAGCATACTAATTTAAGTACATTACAGGAGAAAATTAATGGAAATTAATCAAGCAAAAAACATCCCCTTAAGCATAAATCAGTGTTGTGAAAACACATTAGATACACTTACTAAAAAATCTTTGAAACCGCTTTTCAAAAAAATGCTTCATAACTGGAAAACAAGAAGTAGACTTCACACATTAAGCGAGTCTCAAATGAAAGATATTGGCTTGACTTCAGTCGATATTTACAACGAAACAAACAAGCCACTTTGGAAATGATCAACCTAAAAAATGACATTCCGTTCGTTTAGATAACACGGTTATAGACTCAATCTAGGCGGCGGAATGACATTTATACAAACAAAGAAAAACCCATTCTTCCGATCAAGAACACAAGCAACACCAAGAAAAAGACTCGGATAAAACCACTACCGTAGCGCAAGGCTAAAAACGCCCCTGTCACAGAGCCCGCCATATTACATAACGCCATCACACCACCGACTAACCACAGCACATTACCAGATGGAATAAAGAAGGCTAAAGACCCAGTAAAGGTGCCTAAATTAACAAGCTTTGCCGACGCTGATGCGTTAATAAAATTAAAACCGAAGCACCGAACAAATAGAAAAATTAAAAAACTGCCACTTCCCGGTCCAAAAACGCCATCGTAAAAACCAATCAAACCACCAAAGAAAACCCCTAAAACGATCTCTCTCTTACCACAATCCTTCTTTGAATCCCCTTTGCCTAAATCCTTTTTAATAAAAGTGTAAACAGCCATTAACACCAAAAGAAAAAACACGATGTAACTCATCAAGGCTTTTGGCATGAAGGAAACCGACAAACCTCCTATAAAGGCAAAGACAAAAGCAGAGAAAACCGTTGGAATAATCAGCTTCCAAAGAATTTTTACTCTCTTCATATAAGTAAAAGCAGACGACGTTGTACCTGCCAGCACCGCAAGTTTATTCGTACCGAACACCGTCGCCAAACTGTACTGCGGTAACGCATGCAAAAGCGCAGGCAACTGAACCAATCCTCCTCCGCCCACCGCCGCATCAATCAAACCACCGCAAAACGCGAAAAGCCCTAACGGAATTAAAAAATAATCAAACATCTAGCAATCTGCCCTTTTTCATCTACATCAACGTCATTCAAGGATTAAACATTCAGATTAAAAAACTAGAGAGATGAATAAAAGTAACTTATATTAAATCAATGATTCATTATAAATGAGCAATAGATGGAATTCTCACAATTACGTATGTTTCAAACGGTGGCAGAATACGGCAGCATTATTCGTGCGGCGGAAAAACTCCACTGCGTACCATCCAACATCACCACCAGAATCAAAAAGCTAGAAGAAGAACTCGGAACAACCTTATTTATCAGGCAGGGTCGAGGATTAGTCATAAGTCCATCAGGGAAAATATTTCTAGAATACACCAACCAAATACTGTCCTTATGCCAAGACGCTAAACAAGCGATCAGCCCTCAATCGGAACCTTCCGGACTATTAAGAATAGGTGCAGTTGAATCCTCAGCAACAGGTCGATTGCCCAAACTACTGTCTCAGTATCACCAAGAGTTTCCAGCGGTTCAAATGCAATTCAGCACAGACAGATGGCAACAACTGCTAGATGACGTGATTCATCATAAACTCGATGGCGCCATCGTTGCTGTGAACCATAAGCATCCATATTTAAACAGCGTAGAAATATACCAAGAAGATCTCGTCTTAATAGCTCCCGCCACAACAGACGACATAACACACCCAAGTGACTTAATTGGAAAAGACATCTTCATGTGGCCAGAAGGCTGCCCCTATAGAAAAACACTTGAAGACTGGTTAAGCGAACACAATGCCACAACAGCCATTACCAGCATCGCCAGCTACGGAACCATCTTAGGCTGCGTCAGCTCAGGAGCTGGCATTTCACTCGTACCAAAAGGAATGCTTGAACAATATAACGGCGCAGAAAGCGTAAAAACCTACGAATTCAAAGAACTCACCGCTTTAAAAAACTACTTTATTTGGAACAAAAATACAGGCTTACATCGCGCCAAAGAGGCGTTTTTAGAGCGACTCAAAGCCAGTTTTTAATAACAACCACCAAAACCTTTACGCTGACTTATAATCACCTTCTTCTCCTTTCCCTACCTTCAGGTAATTATAGTAGGGAGAGGATCGAAAATGGGGTTGGGTCTTGTCGGTCGTGATTTATCACGACAACGTGCTATTCTCAGGACGAGCAACTATAGTGCGACACACCGCCTGCACGAAAATACTCTTTCGGCTTTAGCCGATAATATTTGTCTTCTATTTCTTTTGATTGCTCGTCATACGGGCGATTCAAAACCTCTTGCAGTTCTTTGACAAGAGAGTAATCCCCTTCTGTCGCTTGTTCATAAGCTGGCACAACCAGCCACTCGCGCCACGTGTATTTTGGGTTAACCTGCTTCATCTTTATGGATATCTCAGAAACATCGCCACTGGCACTCACGAGGTCGTACCACTCGTTAAGCCAAGACTGCCATTGTTCGTCGAGGGTTTCAGACGTGGCGACATAAAAGCTCTTTTTCAACGACGAGATCTCATCAGGGATATGAGATAACTCACGGAAGAAGATGGTGTAATCCACCTCAGAACGATCCATAAGTTGCAGTAATTGTTTAAATAATTGGGCGTCAAATTCAGCCAGACCAAGCTTGCTTGCCCACATTTGTTGAGTTTGATTTTGCATTTCTTCAGCAAAGCCCCGTCGTACTTCATCAAACTGTATTAGCGCGTCACTACCTTCTGCAAGTAAAGGACGAACTGCCGTCCAAAACATATGAAAATTCGCTTCCGCTGCGCTTGGTTGATGGAAGAAAGAAAAATGTTTGCCACCGCCAGTCCAAGGTTGGAATTCCATATCAAATATTTCACAAAATCCAAATGGGCCATAATCCAGCGTAAAGCCACCAGCGGCGCAATTGTCGCTGTTAAAGTTTCCTTGGCAATAACCAACGCGCAGCCAATTCGCAACCAATGCCGTCAGACGCTGACGAAATAACCCAGCTAATTCTACTAACTGATCGGCAAAGTCATCTTCTTGGTCAATCTCGTTTTGGTATTCACGTTCAATTAAGTGCATAACAATCATGCGTAACTCTTCAAGCGCCAAAGGGTCGGCATTACTACGAGTCCGTCGGGCAAACAATTCAAGCTGACCAACGCGCAAAAACGAAGGCGCGACACGCGTAGAAATCGCCACGGGATTGTCCACCAAAATATCAGGATCAGCGGAGCGAGAATCGGGTGAGTACCAAGGACGTCTCGCCGTCTCCGACTTAGAAACATACAGGGTTAAAGAACGGGAAGTAGGAATATCTAAAGCGTGCATGTGCTCTTGCACAAGAAACTCCCGTACACTGGAACGCAACACTGCGCGACCATCACCACCACGACAATAAGGCGTCGGGCCACCACCTTTTAATTGCATTTCCCAGCGCTGGCCGTTCATCACCGTTTCAAATACAGAAATGGCACGACCATCGCCATAACCATTGCCTGTACCAAACGGACATTGCTGAATGTATTCGGTGCCGTAAATCGAAAGCGCATAACCCGTCGCCCAACCAAATGGTTTCATTGGTCCACAGGCCGCCGAGATATCGCCAGAAAACAATCGGCTAAAGTCACTATCCAATGCAAGCTCATCACTCAGCCCAAGCTCGTTAAAAAGCGTGCTGCTGTGGCTGATGTATTCTGGCTCTGCCAACGGTGTCGGAGTGACAGGAACAAAATGACCAGAAAAGACTTGTCGAGCACGGTGGTCATCGCCATCCTCTGTAGCATTCGGATCCGCATGTAAGGTATCCATCAGTGAATAATCCACCTTCTCTACAAACTCATCGAAAGTAGTCACGCATGCATTGCTTGATGATTTAACGGATTTTGTCATTGTTGTAAAAACCTACCATTGTGATTTTTCGTTGTTTTTAGACATTCATTTTTATGACTAGCGCCAGTAATGGCAACGTGCTTCATGAGATTGTTGATACAAAACCTCAGATATTTTTATCGTATTACAACAAGCATACCTTTAAAATGATTATAATTTAGTGGTTTATAGAGATAATTGAAGCGTTGTGAAAATGTGTAAACGCGCACTCGCACCAGCACTTTACTGGCTTAAGTGGGTGTTAATCTTTTAAATGATATCTAGGAAATTTAATGCAATACGTAGAATTAATCATAATAACGTCAGTACTCCAATTTTTCTTTTTTGCAGTGATGACAGGGAAAGCTAGAATAAAGTATGGAATTAAAGCCCCTGCTATAAGTGGTCATGAGGGATTTGAACGTATGTACAGAGTTCAAATGAATACATTGGAGATGTTAGTGATGTTTATTCCTGCTATTTTCATCGCCTCAAATTATTGGTCTACATCATTAGTGTCAAGTTTAGGTCTTGTCTATTTAGTAGGTCGTTTTATATATTGGCTAGCATATGTAAAAGACCCAGCAAGCCGTACCGTTGGCTTTATGCTTTCAATGTTACCTTCACTAGCTCTAATTATATTATCTATTGTTGGGATAATAATGTCTTTGGCTGGAATCCAAGCCTAACAAGCCACCAATGCGGCTTCATCAAACAAGGCTTGGGATTTAAAGCGCCCTTCCCATAAAGTACCTGTACGTTGATAGGTGTG
>NZ_JAMB01000014.1 GCF_000521805.1 Marinomonas ushuaiensis DSM 15871 | reverse complement strand
GCTGCATCGACTGTATGAGTTGAAGTAGTTGATGCTGAATACGAGTTACCGGCATTATCTTCACCTGTTACGGTGGCGACAAAAGATGTATCAGCAGCAAGATCACTTCCACTAACATCCACACTCCATGTACTATTGGCTAAAACTAAGGCTGTATACGAAGTGCCATTTATCGTCATCGACACCAAGTCGCCTAACGATACATCTCCCGCTACTCGGCCCGACACAGTAACTGTGCTTTCACTTTCTGTAGCATTTACAAGATCATCTTCAGTGATACTATCGACCCTAATAATTGCACTGGCGGCGGTATCCACAAAATACTTTTCAGTGGATGTCGCATCACCCTCTTGACCAATACTATTGCCAACACTTACAGTCCCGAAGACAATTGTATCTGCATCTGCTGTGAGATCATTACCATCTACTTCAACAGACCAACCACCATCCTCTACATTTACTTCTGTTTTATATTCAGCTCCATTGATTACTAGCGTTACTTCCCCACTGTCAAATTCATCTCCTGTAACTATTCCTGTTACCGTAACAGTAGATGAAGCTTCAGCTGCGTTAACAACACTATCTTCAGTAATAGGGTCAATATCAAGATTAACAAGAAGCTTACTTTGATCCATTTCGTAGGTTGCAGTAGAGATACTTTCAACTGTATTTCCATCACTGTTACTTGAAGTGACAACAACATCGAACGATGTGTCTGTAGCCAAATCAGAACCCGCAACGTCGACAGACCATGTACCATCTGCAGATACGCTTGTGCTGTATGTAACATTGTTAATAACGAATACAACGGAATCACCAGTAGAAATATCACCGCCATTCGCACTGCCAGATACAGTAACCGTACCTGAGGCCTCTTCCGAGCTAATAACGCCATCGGAAGTAATAGTATTAATAGTGACCACACCTGCAATTGCATCAGAGGGACCAGAAGAACCAGCAGAAAATTGGGTAACACTTCTTTCTGTAGCATCTTTACCTGTGTCATAACCATAAGTAGGTAGAGTATTCATCCCATACCCTATAGGAGCGTCCCCGCCTATACGCTCAACAGAAACATCTACACGATCCTGATTTTCTGCATCATCACCAGCTGCTGGTGCATCTTGAACAAGAGTAGGGTCATCACCAGCCAAAATAGCCGCTTGCAATGCTTCTGCTTCAGCAACTGAATCTGCAACAAGCTCTTCAGCGTCTCCTGTATTATAAACTTCATCTGTGATTTCAACGACTGAGTCAGGGCCTATTACAACATCAGTACCATCAATAAAACTAATAGTGACACTACCGTTTGCGCCTGTAACAACGGTTTCTCCGAAGAAAACAGAATCACCAACCTGAGCGACTCGCTCCTGACCATCAATAGATGTAATTGTCACTGAACCACTTAATTTAGTGATTACGCCAATAGCTGTACCTGATGTTTCGAAAGATGTTTGGCTGTCGCTCATGATGAATCTCCTGGACTCTAAATAAGACGGAATAATTTACTAGTTATGTATAAAGTAGAACAATACAAGCAAGACTTCTATTGTACCTTGGTACAGTCATTGTATTTATTTGTTGCTTTTAAACAGCACGCTCATAAATCACAGCCTTCGACAGTCTTATTATTGCTATACCCAACTCAAATCTTTATAATTTTCGCCACTTCGACTTTGACTTCAGTCATCCACAGATTCCCACTTCCTGTAATCTGTTTCAAAGTCTATCTGATCTTCTCGTCAAGTCTGTATGGGAATGTCATGCATTTGCCATACTCTGGCGCAATAACCTCAAGCCGCTTGCAATAAAAGTAACGACTTATTTTTCTTATGAATTCAGAAGGTAATAAATGATCGATTCGATAAAACGAGATTGGTTCTCGAACATAAAAGGCGACTCACTCGCTGGTACCGTTGTTGCCCTTGCGTTGATACCTGAAGCTATTGCTTTTTCTATCATTGCAGGTGTTGACCCGAAAGTTGGTTTATATGCGTCTTTTTGTATCGCCGTCATCATCTCTTTTGTTGGTGGTCGTCCAGGCATGATCTCCGCAGCAACGGGTGCAATGGCTTTATTAATGGTGACATTGGTAAAAGATCATGGCCTAGAATACCTATTGGCAGCCAGTTTATTAACTGGTGTCATTCAGATTTTTGCTGGATATTTGAAGCTCGGTTCTTTAATGCGATTTGTTTCTCGATCCGTTGTTACTGGTTTTGTAAACGCTTTAGCTATCCTCATATTTATGGCTCAGTTACCAGAGTTAACCGATGTCACCTGGCACGTTTATGCAATGACGGCTGCAGGACTAGGCATTATTTATCTTTTCCCTTTACTTCCCGTTATTGGTAAAGCGCTCCCCTCTCCACTCGTTTGTATTGTTGTATTAACTGTTTTCGCAATGACTTACGGATTAGATATTCGTACCGTTTCAGACATGGGCGAACTGCCTGATACACTGCCAATTTTCCTATGGCCTGATGTTCCATTAACACTTGAAACATTAATGATCATTCTGCCTTACTCAATCGGCCTAGCCACTGTAGGCCTGCTAGAATCAATGATGACAGCAACTATCGTTGATGAATTCACAGATACAAGCAGTGATAAAAATCGCGAGTGTAAAGGTCAAGGCATCGCTAATATAGGTTCTAGCTTAATGGGTGGAATGGCAGGTTGCGCCATGATTGGCCAATCTGTCATCAACGTAAAGTCAGGTGGCCGTGGTCGCTTATCTACTTTCATAGCCGGTTTATTATTGTTAATCATGGTTGTTTTCCTTGACGACCTAATTGGGCAAATTCCAATGGCAGCCTTGGTTGCCGTAATGATCATGGTCTCTATCGGTACTTTCTCTTGGGAATCTATTACCAATTTGACAAAGTACCCCGTTTCCACAAACGTTGTCATGTTAACCACAGTCGTAATCGTTGTTGCAACACACAACTTAGCATTAGGTGTATTTTCTGGCGTATTGCTCGCCTCTATGTTTTTTGCCAATAAAATTGGTCGTTTCATGGTCGTCATGAACGATAAAAACCAAAGTACAACACACCGTACATACAAAGTAATCGGACAAGTCTTTTTTGCCTCAGCAGATCAATTTAATGCGTATTTTGATTTCAAAGAGTCCATTGAAAGAGTTACGATCGATTTATCTGAAGCGCATTTTTGGGACATCACAGCTGTATCTTCTTTAGATAAAGTCGTGATTAAATTCCGACGAGAAGGTACTGAAGTCAAAGTCATTGGCATGAATGAAGCCAGCGCAACAGTTGTCGATAAATTTGGGGTTCATAACAACCCTGAAGAAGTTGAAAAAGTGAT
The DNA here is from genome assembly GCF_000521805.1 of Marinomonas ushuaiensis DSM 15871. GTDB lineage: Bacteria > Pseudomonadota > Gammaproteobacteria > Pseudomonadales > Marinomonadaceae > Marinomonas > Marinomonas ushuaiensis. The sequence goes on along the minus strand of NZ_JAMB01000014.1, from coordinate 73,161 downwards.
GGGCGGACATTAATGACGAGTAATTGTGGTTGATAATGCCAGGCTCTGACATACAGTCAAAAAAGAACCTGACATTATAAACAACAAATAAAAATCAAAAAAAAACGGTCTCTTCGGAGCCCGTTTTTTTTTCAGTGTATTTTAGGACAGGGAACTCTTATTGAAATATGACAATTAGATTAAACTTTAAAGAATATAAAATATATGATTTTACATATATATAAATACACATATACAATTCGATCAAGAACACATTAACAACCAAGAGCACTCAAACGCTATGAACCCTACCCTATTTTTTAAAGCACTGGCCGACGACACGAGATTACGCTGTCTTTTATTAATTACACAATCAACTGAACTGTGCGTTTGTGAACTCATGGCTGCACTCGACGAAACTCAGCCCAAGATATCACGCCACCTAGCTCAACTGCGTAAGAGCGGTTTACTTACTGACAGGCGGCAAGGTCAATGGGTGTTTTACAAACTTCACGTAGACCTACCAGAATGGGCACAACAAGTTTTAAAAACAACGTTACATAGCCAAACACAATGGCTACAAGACAATATTAAACAGTTAGAAAATATGGGCAGCCGACCAGAACGTTTAACCGTCTGTTGCTAGCTTTTATTTCAAAAAAAGAAACAGATTTTTATAGATAAAACCTAATTTTCAAGAATCACAACACGGAGACAAACAATGACGATCAAAGTAGGGATTAACGGATTCGGTCGCATGGGCCGACTTTCTTTTCGCGCTGCGTTTGATTGGGACGATGTAGAATTTGTCCAGATCAATGACGCTACCGGCGATGCTGCAACCCTTGCTCACCTTGTTAATTTTGACTCTGTTCATGGCCGTTGGAATCACAACACCACCAGCGACGGTGACACAATCTTGATTAACGGTCAAAAAATCCAATGCACAAAAAATCGAGACATAGCGGCAACAGATTGGTCTCAATGTGACGTGGTCATTGAAGCCACTGGTGTAATGAAAACCAAAGCCCTTCTGCAAGCTTACCTTGATCAAGGCGTCAAACGTGTTGTCGTGACAGCACCTGTAAAAGAAGACGGCGTATTAAACATTGTTATGGGCGTCAACGATAAAAACTACGACCCAAGCCAACACCCAATCGTCACGGCTGCATCTTGTACCACCAACTGCTTAGCCCCTGTGGTAAAAGTCCTGCACGAATCCATCGGCATCAAACATGGTTCCATGACCACCATTCATGACATAACCAATACACAAACCATTATCGATGCACCCCACAAAGATTTACGTCGCGCCCGTGCTTGCGGCAGCAGCTTAATCCCAACAACAACCGGTTCAGCGACCGCCATTACGCATATTTTCCCAGAATTAAAAGGCAAGCTAAACGGTCATGCGGTTCGCATTCCATTAACAAACGCATCATTGACCGATTGCGTTTTTGAGATGAACCGCGCCACCACAGAAGCAGAAATAAACCAACTACTTAAAACCGCAAGCGAAGGCGAATTGAAAGACATCCTTGGCTACGAAGAGCGCCCATTGGTCTCTATCGATTACAAAACCGATCCGCGCTCTAGCATCATTGACGCACCAAGCACCATGGTCATCAATGGCACTCAAGTGAAGCTGTATGTTTGGTATGACAATGAATGGGGTTACGCCAATCGCACTGCAGAACTGATGCGTAAAGTCGGTCGTTTGGATAAATAAGCTCGGATAAAAAATAATTTAAAAACAGTCCCAAGACCGTTTCTTTCATTCGCAACAACATCAAAGCAGAAGACGAGACCATGCTTTCACAACTACCTCAGAGCGTTCGCCAATATTTGATCGTCACAGGCAACTATTGGTGCTTTACCCTTACCGATGGCGCATTGCGCATGCTGGTTGTTTTGTATTTTTACGAATTAGGTTACGGTGCATTAGACATCGCTCTGCTCTTCGTTTTTTATGAAGCTTTTGGCGTCGTCACCAACTTATTTGGTGGTTGGCTTGGCGCACGCTGGGGACTCAACCGAACCATGAATATTGGACTCGGTATGCAAATTGCCGCACTCGGAATGCTCTTAGCACCAGGTTCTTGGTTGACAGTCATTTGGGTTATGGCAGCACAAGCTTTGTCTGGCATCGCCAAAGACTTGAATAAAATGAGTGCTAAAAGTTCCATCAAAGTCTTAGTGCCCAATGACGAAAGTGGTCAACTTTATCAATGGATTGCCTTACTAACAGGTTCAAAAAACGCCTTAAAAGGGATAGGTTTCTTTATTGGAGGGTTACTGCTAACGACCGTTGGTTTCCATCAAGCCATTCTCATTATGACGTTAGCGCTGGGTTTGGTGTGGGCATTCAGTCTTTGGCAATTAAAAGAAGATCTTGGCAAATCAAAAAGCAAACCTAAGTTCGCTGAAATTTTCTCTAAAAGCAGAGAAATCAATATTCTCTCTGCGGCCCGCATGTTTCTTTTCGGCGCACGTGATGTGTGGTTTGTGGTCGCGCTGCCAGTGTATCTAAGTAGTCAATTTGGTTGGGATCATTGGACCGTTGGCGGGTTCTTAGCACTTTGGGTAATTGGCTATGGTATCGTTCAAAGTCTTGCTCCACACATTACAGGCAAACGCAGTAAACAAATGCCTAGCGCCAAAATTATCACTTTATGGGCATTAGCATTAACGTTTTTACCTGCAGGCATAGCGATCGGTTTGCAATTATCTTTCTATCCGCAAATCGTCCTATTAGGTGGCCTTATTTTATTTGGTGCTGTCTTCGCGGTGAATTCATCACTGCATAGCTACTTCATCGTTCAGCTCGCCAGTAAAGACGGCGTTTCTATGGATGTGGGATTTTACTATATGGCCAACGCCATGGGGCGGTTGATTGGGACATTGCTATCAGGATGGATCTATCAAGAGTACGGTTTAATCAGTTGCTTGTGGGTATCTTTTGTTTTTTTACTTCTCACCAGTATTATTTCGCTTTGGTTACCTAAGCAAATCAAAGAACAATCTGCTTTTTAATCTACGTCATACTAAAGCGACATGAGAGCCAAAAAACAATAAAAAACCAAACTGAGTTATTCATACTCAGTTCGGTTCTTATATTAACCACAAACGCGTTACCATTTTCTAAACAGCACACTTAGAACTGCACGTTTAAAATCTAACCATTAATGCTAATGCTGTATTCTTGATCATTAAAAGCAGCCTGCATCATACCCTCAACAATCACAGTGCTATTAGTGTCAAAATCGTAACCTGAACCAACACCAAAAGTAACGCCTGCAATATCACCACCCTCTTCATTCTGTTCCAAAACGTCCGCATTCACAGATAAAAATTCGGTAACAGCGTCTTTATTTTCAGCACCACCCAACAAGCCTGTCAATGACGCCGCTACATCCAATCCATTGTCTTTACTATCGAAGTCAGTAATCACATCAAGCGCAAAATCATCGTCTCCAGCAGCTATCAAGGTATCGGTATTACTACCATCAAGATCAAGCGTTCCACCGATTAATATATCATCGCCCTCATCAGTCGATGCGACATCTTCTATGGAGTCATCTGCTGCAGAGACACTTTGAACAATGCCAATGCCAAAAACATCAGTATCAACATCAACAAGAACAACACCTGTATCTTCATCTGTGTCTTTCGTAATAACTTCCGCTCCTGAAGATAATACGACACCATTGAAACCTTCGACATTAACAATCACTTTCAACTCGCCATTCGCCAGCCCAGAGACATCCACTGTATTTTCAAAGTAAATCCAATTTCCGTCGTCATCACTGAAAAAGCCTGTATCAATTGTTAACACAGCGCCTAAACTGTCTGTAATCATAATAGAAGACACGGAATTACCAGATTCAACCCACCCACCAACCAGCAAGCTTTCAGCTTCACCTTCGGTAATAACGCCATCATAGTTTCCGTCGTCAATAAAGACATACACATCAGCAAGTGTCGCCGCTTCTATGAAATACGCTTCTGTCGTTTGGGTTGAGAAAGGGTTTCCTGCATCATCTTCGCCTGAAACGATAACCGTAATATTCGGATTCGTTTGGGTCGTGTTCGCAAGATCAGCGCCTAATACAGGGACAGTATATAAGTATTTACCATTGGCATCTTGAACATCGGATACGATGCCTCGGCCAATTTCAAGGTCATCTAAGTTGACAGTAATAAGATCGCCAGGGCGGGCGTCGTTTCCAACGTAACCTGTAATATCAACCGTTTCTCCAACGGCAGATTCAGCGGCACTTATCGTTGCATCATCCGTGACTTTATAGGTATCAATTTGACCAAATGCTTTTGTATCCACTGTATGCGCAGAACTTCCTGTAGTCTCTACTGTATTTCCAACGGCATCATTTGAACTCACAATTGCTGTAAATTGCGCATCGTCTGCTAAATCAGAACCCGCCACATCAACCGACCAGTTATTAAATGAATCAACAATGCTTGTATAGGTAACGTGATTAACAACCAAAGTCACCAGATCGCCCTCACTGATATCACCACCAGCTGCGGTCCCCGTTATTGTGATGATCTGATTGTTTTCAGTTAAATTAATGACATCATCTTCTGTGATGTCATTAATCAGAACGGTTCCTGCATCAGCAGTTGTGTCTGCCACAATAGAAACGTTTGGCACTGGTATACTATTTGGAGCAGAAGACACATCTGGACTAAGAGAGCCGCCAGAATCAGTCGTTGTCTCTATTCCAAAGATAGAAACTACACTTCCTTCTTCGGCGCCAGAAACCACTTCTTCTGAGCTTAAAGCTAAATCAGATGAACCTACTCGCGTTTCATAGCTGACATCGAATAGAGAACTTGAAGACTTACCATCTGTATCAAAGCCATAACTAGGTAATGCAGTTTTGTTATTACGAAAAACTGTCACATCAACCCGTTGCTGATCATCAATTATACTTTCATCAGCGGCTGGAGCTTCTTGAATCAATGTTGGATCAGCCCCATTTAAAATCGCTTGTTGTAGCTCATTAGCAGAGACAATTGAACTCTGAAGCAACTCATTCATACCAATAGACTCACCTATATCACCAGGCCCATCATTAACATCTGAAAGCTCAACTATAGAGTAAGGCCCAATGGCTATTTCTGCTTTATCAATAAGAACACTACCACTATCTTGAGCAACAACTGTTTCGCTAAAAAAGACAGGATCACCTATTTTAATTAAGCGCTCCTGACTAATAATGGATTGGACGACTACCGAGCCACTAAGTTTAGTAACAGAACCAATCGTGCTTCCTAATGTGGCAAATTGCTGTTGATTGTTGTTCATAATGGCTCTTCCTAAATAGACTTTGTTGTTTATTAATAACAAGATAAGCCAATGCAGGTAAGAGCTCTATTGTACCTTGGTACAGCGTGTCGTAGTGTTTTGTAATAATTGTTACGTTAAGTTAACAAGGATTAAATTAAGAAAGACTAAGACTCTCTTAATAATAAATTCACCCAACCATTTGAATGGAATTGTGCTGCTTGCTTTTTCTTTTTACCCACCAGAACTGGACCATTGTCTAAAAACAAAAAAGCTTTCCAAGCTCGCTTAAAAACACCCCAAGGCAATTCAAAGACCAACTCATTATGACAACAAAAAAACACCAGCGTATCTTCACCCCATGTAGAAAAATGCGCTAAAACATCTTCAGGTAGCGCTTCTTTGTCACTATCCCAGGTTCTTTCCCATTGAACCTTAGTGATTTCCAACTGAGAATTCGTTTTTTTTAACCAATCTCTATCCGTAAAATGATCTGGATGAATCTGCTCATCACTAATGTAAGAAAGCCAAATTTGACTGGCTCTTTGTTCACTTAGAAGATGAATTCTTTCTAAATCTTCTTGTTCTACTTTTGGATCATTTCGCTTAAAAATCCATTGTTTTGAAAAACGCTCTAACGGTTGATACAAGACTGTTTCCTTAGCAAATTTAAATAGTGAAAAAAACTAACCTTTAGGGTGAAAAAGGATCGTTTGTTGAATGGGTCATGCTTATCTAACATTGCATTTGTTGTAATAAAACAACATTTTAATCAATTAACACCGGAGAATACTATGGACTCTCAACAACAATACGAAGCATTACTAGCAAAGTGGGGCTTTGTTGACACTATGGCTGAAGACTATGCACGTCGTCAAAAACGCGCTCGCAGAGCAAAAGCCGTTGTCGTTTTTTTCAAATCAATCGTTACTTCAATTAAGAAAAGTAATGTTCGCCAACAAGAGCTTAGCCAAGCCTAACCTTGAAAGTATAAAAACCACGTCAGTGGCATAATTATATAATAGATAGAATTTTTAAAGGGGAGAAAAATAATAACGCTCCCTCCCTTCCTTCTCTGCCCCACAATTCGTTATGATCTTTCTTCATTCACAACGAACCACCTTACTTATGATTTTCTCTTATAAAGCCGTTATTTTTGATTGTGATGGTGTCATTGTTGACACTGAAACCATATCCAATGAAATCTTCACCTCGATGTTACACCAACTTGGTTTGGATATTGACGAGCAAACCCTGCTAGAAAAATTCACTGGTTTTACTAATGAAGAAACCCTTAAAAATGCAGAGCATTTATTAGGCAAGCCTTTACCTGAAAATTTCGATGCTGAATACAGGCAACGATTTCATGCCATCATTCATGAGCATTTAGAACCTATTAATGGCGTACGAGAATTACTTCATAAAATAACAGCGCCAATTGCAATGGCAACCAATGCTCGTCGTACAGAAATGGACATGAAGCTTGAAAAAATCGGCTTGTCTGACAAATTCGCTACTCGCTTTTGTGTTGAAGACGTTGAAAACGGAAAACCTGAACCGGATATCTATTTAAAAGCAGCAAAAGCACTCAAGGTTGATCCACAAGACTGTTTAGTCATTGAAGATTCTATTGCAGGCATAAGAGCTGGCTGTGCAGCGGGAATGAGAGTTCTCGCATATAGCGATGCATTCGATAAAGCATTACAAACTACTGCAGGTGCAACCGCATGTTTCAAATCCATGCAAGAACTAGAAGGTTTGTTAGGGCTTTAATAGTTAAAGCCCCTTTCGTCACAACCCTAGTTAGACATAGATTGCAGCTGTTTCAATAAGCTTTTTGGCAGATCTTTGATCGTCAATGTACCTGTGTCAGCATCAAACTCAACTGACTCACCAAGTAAATCACTATTGAAACTCAAAGTTAATGCCCTTGAACTCCCTGATAAACGAGTTAGTTTTTTCAGGGCTGCTTTTTCGACAAAGATTTCCTTCTCCATTTTAAAGCTATCTGAGTCAGCAATTTCTAAAAACTTATTAGCCTGTTCTATTGAAAATCGTGATTCCACTTCAGAAGCAATTTCTTTAATGGCTAAAGGCTCACGATCTTCTGCCTTGGCTTGGCAGTGTTCAGAAACAACCTTTTTAAATTCGTTTGCTTGCTTTGATGGAAACCCTTCAGACTGACAAAAGGCCGAGGTCAAATCGACTAGTTTACGCGTTTCTTTTGCAGCGGCTTTCGGCTCATCACAACCAATAAATTGAGTAAAGTATTCACTTTCAGATTTAGGTGCACGACCAAAACGAAAAGCAATATAGCGCCCTTCATCACCGGATTGCCAAGCGGTTAAATTAATTCGCAAAGCCATGTGCAGCTTTTCCATCTCAATTTGCTCAATTTGAGAAAAACTAAGATCCGCACCAAGGCCTATTCCTTTTTTACGCTTCAACATAACAATGTATAAAAAATGCGTGTCATGCAATTCATAGTGGTTAAACCACAACAACCCACCTTCAGCCTCTTCTACAGGCTCAAGATATTTTAAATATTCTGCGGCGCAGTTTTTAGTGAAACCAGCGAAGTCTGCAAAATCGTTATCTTTAAAATGCTTAAACAACAACGCGGGCAACTGCGCCCCCTCTTCACTTCCTTGAGGATTAACAAAACGCCCTGTATTCATGCCTGAACGATTGAATAAGTTCGTCACCTGCATAGAAAGTGCCTCTGCCTGTCCATCTACAGGGTTTTCATTTGGACGCGCAATAAGTATTGCCTTACGCTCGCCTTCGTTCTTTTGGATTTCATGTACAATTAAGTTGCTAATAGACACCAGCTACCTCTTCCGTTTAGTATGGATAAATTACGACCAACTCTCAAACCACTTACTTCAAGCAGGATGCTCTTCAACTAAAACGCTATGATTAAACCCAAGACCACAAAAAAAGACACTCGAAAAGAACTAGAGTCTTTGGTAGATCAATTTATCAAGGCGAAAGGTGAAATCCAACAGGTTAACATGGGAGAATCTGGCTTAGTTGATGGAAAGTATAACACGAGCCACATTGGCTTTAACGAACCAAAGCAAGACAGAACACCATTAAATCATGTTGTTGCCGCTCTTCAGCAAAGAAAAAATCAAAAACCTGCATCTTCCCCTACTCCTACCAAAAAAAGACCAAAGAAAAAAATCATCTATGATGACTTTGGCGACCCTCTAAGGTGGGTTTGGGAAGAGTAAGTAAAAAGGAAGAAATAAATAATTCTTATCGATTACTTTGAATTGTGATACTGATACTGCAACAATAGAAAAATATGATTCAAGCAAATTAAGGACTTTTTATGTCTATTCGATATTTACACGCCATGCTAAGAACAAATAAACCAGAAGAAAGCCATCACTTTTATACTCAGGGCTTAGGTTTAATAGAAACCAGACGTAAAAACAGTGAAAAAGGTCAATTTACCCTAATCTATTATGCTACTGTAGAAGGCGCACCAGAAGTAGAGCTTACTCATAACTGGGGGGATCGCAGTTACTCAGGTGGAGATCAATTTGGACACTTGGCTTTTGAAGTGGATGATATCTACAAAACCTGTGAGAAGCTTCAATCTATTGGCGTCACTATCTTACGTCCACCTCGTGACGGCCATATGGCTTTTGTTAAAGACCCTAACAACATTTCAATTGAGTTACTTCAAAAAGGCGACTCACTTGAAAAAAAAGAGCCATGGGCTTCAATGAAGAATATCGGTAGCTGGTAAACATTACACGACTGTAGAAGTTACACTTCCTTACAAAAAGGTTTTTTCTTAAAACAACGCTACAAAAGCACGGTAGTATCAAGACAAAGTATCTCTTAATATGTACAAATCGGAAGCAATCAAACAAGTGGTGGTGCAACACAATGAAAAGTATAATTAAAAAAATTAGCATTATTGGTATGGCATTCGCTTTTAGTCATGCCGCTATCGCTGCTGAAAGCTTATACTCGTCAAACGTTCAATCTGGTCTTGTTGATACAGACAAAGATGGCGTCATTGGTGCCCGTGACCTTTGCCCATCGACACCAAATGGTTCTGCGGTCGACAACAATGGATGCCCTGCACAAACTACACAGCTATTATCAATTGAATTAAATGTATTATTTGATTCAGGTAAAGCTGAAATCAGTCCTCGTTTTTATTCCGAATTACAAGAACTTGCAGCATTCCTTCAACAGAACCCAAACAGTACGGCTGTAATTGAAGGCCACACAGATGATAAAGGTTCAGAAAAACTAAACCGCGAACTATCTCAAAAACGAGCATCAGCAATAGCAGATGTTCTAGTAGATCGCTTTAGAATCCAACCAGATAGAGTTAAAGGTATTGGTTACGGCGAATCACGCCCTATTGATAGCAACCTTACAGAAGAAGGTCGCGCTCAAAATCGTCGTGTTGTTGCTGAAGTTTATGCTCAAAAGGAAATCGTAAACGAACGATGGACTATTTTTAGTGTAGACAATGGCAATGGCAATACAAACACTGCATTAAATAATATTTACTAAAAAAATTATTTGTAGGGTTTTCTTTTTAAATAGAGAAACTCTACATAATCGACCTTTAGATAACCCTAAGACGCCACACAGGTCATCCCTCTTTTTCACAAAAATTGTTCATATCTAAATTATTGAACAATTTGTAACTCTAACAACACACTCAACAATGACTTATAACTCTATCAATACAAGGTAAAAATACCTTTACTTCAAACCAACACCCTTAAAAACACAAACAATTTCCATCCCTCTTTTAGTATGGAAACTCAAAAAAAATGTGTCTTTATTAATCCACGAAGAAAATAAAAAAAACTACCAAACCATTTTTTGTATTACAATTATTCAAATGAACCATCAAAAAACAACATTAACTTGTGTTAGAATCTGCAGATCGATTCCTAATAAATACCAATCAGAGATCGACTAATGCGCATTGAGTCTAAAAAAGTTAAGGACATTATGAATAATAATTTTTCTAATATATCTATGTCTTCTAGAAGTTTACATGTACAAGTGGCTCGAAGTATCGCACGTCGAATTTTATCTGGCGATTTAGAACAAGGCTCTATCGTCCCAAATGAAATGACTCTTTGTGAACAATTTGGTGTAAGTAGAACTGCGTTAAGAGAAGCCATAAAACTTCTGACGTCGAAAGGTTTACTGACATCACGCCCTAAAATCGGAACAAAGGTAGTTAATAGAGCTTACTGGAACTTTCTAGACCCTCAAATGATTGAGTGGATGGATGGCTTAAGTGACGCAAAAGTTTTTTGCAGTCAGTTTCTTGGCTTAAGACGTGCTGTAGAACCAGAAGCATGTGCTCTTGCTGCAATTCACGCAACGGCAGAACAAAGAATAGAGCTATCTGAAATCTTTCAAAAAATGGTCCAAATAACTGAAAATTTTGATCAAGAAGCTTGGACTGAAGTAGATTTAAGTTTTCATAGGTTAATATTCAATTCAACCAACAATGATTTTTATCTACCGTTTGGTAACATTCTCACCACCATGTTTAAAACGTTTATTTTACATTCCTCCATGCATGGAGCCGTTTGTTTAAATGAACATCGTTTAATTTATGAAGCAATCATGGCTGGAAATAGTGCGGCAGCCAAAGCCGCTTCTGTAGACCATCTACAATCTGGTAAACATCGATTACCAGAAACTGAATAACTCCGCTTAAAATCAAAAAAGCCTTTTCGACCTAAGAAATATTTATGTCAAAGAGGCTTCGATTGATAGCCACTCTTCCAATCCCACTTTACATATTACTTTTACAGAGACTTAATTTTTCACATTAAGAGTAGTAGCCCTCTAAATCAACAACGACCAAACAATCCCATCGTTTAAATCAAATACAAACAAAAAGCCATAACAACTAAATTGTTATGGCTTTCGAAAAGCATAGAGCTACGTTTAGTTTATAAACTTAAGATTCAGCATCAACCGCATCATCTACCGTTTTTACCAACAGTAAACCTACAGCTAATACAATTACATCACAGAACAAGAAGACGCCACGTCCCCACAATGGATTAGGAATCAAGCACATTCCCATTACACTAACGCGGAACGAGAGGAATAACCTAGCGCCTTTAATATTATTGTATTAACGAAAGCCAAGCCCTTATTTTCCCTGTGCCTAAGCAATTAATAAACGCTGGAGAAGATAGGTTTTCGATAATATGATGACCAATTGCACGGCGGCTAAATGGATTCACTAACTTCATTTTGTACTTCTTTATAATGAGCACGAAAACTAGGCAAAGTAAGATCGTCACTCAGCCGAGTAGATAAAACACGGTATAACGCCAAAGCGATATCATTGAGGCTATGACGAGCGGTAAAAACACAATCGACATTTAATTGTTCAAATAGGTTTTCTTCGTCAATAGGAATAACGCCGCCCAGCACCAACGGGCAGTCGCCCCGCAATGACGCCAATAATGTTGAGACAAAGGATTGCTGCGCCCCAGATAACACAGACAAACCGATGCAATCGTAATGCTGCCTCAAATCGGCTTTTATAATGTCGTCCGTCGTAGAAAAAACAGGCAGGTAATCCACTTCAATCTCCAGATCATTAAGCAGCGACACAATCACTTTTGCGCCACGGTCATGGCCGTCCAATCCGACTTTTGCGACCAAGAAACGCAGTTTTCGCCCAATCTGATCCGATAGAATCTGAAAGGCTTCCACCGTTTTTACATCTAAGCTTTGCTTAAACGAGGCTTGCTTGATTGTTTCTGGCTTACTGTATCTTGCCTGTTCATCGGTTAATGCTTGAATGCATTCGCCAACGGTTGCTCGTAAACGAATAGCGGTAATGACGAATGGCATTAAATTTTGTTTATTACAGGCCGCGGTTTTCAGTTCATCTAGGGCTTTTTGAACAGATTGGTTGTTACGCTTTAATTTAAGGCGAGCCATTTTTTGGGTTTGTTGAGAAAGGGTTTTCTCAGCGTTAATGGTCTTCTTTTCTTTCTTTGAAAAAGCGGCTATCGATTCGTTTTGCGTTGCTGATGATGACGTTGCTAAATCGCTTTTTTTACCAATAATTATTTTGTCTTGGTTCTCTTCTGCGATTGCCGCTTGTAAGGCATGTTGGTGGATAAACGCCGTCAGCTCTCCTGTTTCAACCAAAGATCGAACACCACCTTGCTCGTCTATTTCTTGTTGAATTTGATGAGCATAATCAATGATGTTTTGAGTCGCGGTTTCCATCATATAAGAGCCGCCCCAAGGATCGACCACATCACTGATGCCTGTTTCATTTAATAAGACTAATTGAGTATCCAGAGCCACTTTGCTGGCTTGATCAGAAGGCAAAGAAACCGCCTCATCATAAGAATTAGTATGAAGAGATTGTGTGCCACCAAACACACCAGCCATCGCTTCAATGGTGGTACGCACAATATTATTAAGAGGCGACATTTCTGTTAAAGAGGAGCCAGAAGTTTGGCAATGCATTTTAAGGCGTTTAGCACTGCTGGCTTGAACACCGAATTCCTCTAGCAATTCACTCCACAACAGACGCGCAGCTCTTAATTTCGCAATTTCTTTGTAAAAATCCATCCCCACGCAAAAGAAGAAACTCAAGCGTTTAGCGACTGATTCGATATCAATCCCGCGTTGCTGAAAGTGCGTTAAATACGCACGAGCATTTGCCATGGTGAGCGCCAGCTCTAATTCAGGTGTCGCGCCCGCTTCCTGAAAGTGATAACCAGAAATCGAAATGCTATTAAAACGAGGCATTTTGTCAGCACAATACGCAACGACATCAGCAACAACATCAAGAGAAAAATCTGGTGAGTGTATGTAGGTATTGCGTGCGATGTATTCTTTGAGAATGTCGTTTTGTATGGTTCCTGTTAATTGTTCTAAAGGCACACCTTGCTCTCCAGCAGCGACGATAAAACACGCCATAATCGGTAAAACTGCACCATTCATAGTCATCGACACACTGACCTTGGAGAGATCAATGCCATCAAATAATACCAACATATCTTCTACTGAATCGATGGCGACGCCAGTGCGACCGACGTCTGCTTGCGCTAATTCATGATCTGAATCGAAACCTAAATGCGTGGGCAAATCAAACGCAACCGATAAACCCGTTTGGCCTTCAGCAAGGGAACGTTTGAAAAAAGCGTTGGTTTCTAATGCGGTTTCAAACCCCGCATATTGACGAATAGTCCAAGGTTTTCTTTGATACATTTCACGGTAAGCACCTCGTACAAACGGCACTTCACCATGTGAATGACGCCATTTTTTTGAGGTTTCAGGAACGGACACATAAACGCCTTTAATTAGCTTTAAAGGAGAGATATTCATTGGTTTTCTCCTTTCTTAATCGCATCACCATGATTGGCTTGAAATGAAGAAAGAGGATGTTCCATATACGCTTTTTGAGTAGCAATATTGGCAATCGGTTTATGATCTGAGAGACGATACATGCGTCCATGATGACGAATTTCATCAGTCGTCTTGTCTATATCCTGAGTCTGCAGACTCACGAGCAGCGCATCATCCAGATTGATATTGCCGTAGTAACAAATCGTTCTTTCAAGAGTGCGCCATAAGCGCGAATCTTTTTGCTCTGTCAATTTCATTTGAAAATGTCGTTCTGCTCGATCCATAACGGATTGAAACTGAGCGAAATAGAGAAAATCCGCGCCATTAAAATCGGAATATGGACAAGGTTTATAGCTATAAAGCGGCTCTTTATCGTTAGCCTTGATATTAGCCAGGCTATCATGAGAGTTTGCAGCGTCCTCTGCATGTGCCATTCGGCCCGCTTTGTGCGCCTTCATCATTAAGGTGGACGCCTCACAAGCAGACCATTCCCCGCTAAAAACCTCGCCTCGAGCAACACTTTGATTGTTACCTTGCTCGGTACGATTAACAAAGCTCGACAATAATTCAACCTGACCACAGCACTCGCCTTCCACATGTATTTCATGGTGACTATAAGACCTCGATGAAGACACGCGTTGTAGCTGCGTATTAATCGTCAAAGTACTGTTTTCGTAAACTTTTTCAAAGGCGCCTTGGGTGATTTTTACCACCAAAAAAGCAGCATACATTTTCTGACCCTGTTGATTTATAAAGTCAGGAGTAGGTAAGCCAAGGCATTTTGCTAACGCAATCCAATGTTGGTTGCCACATTCTTTGAGCAACCAGTTTTCACTGAGCCCACCCAAAGCAAGTTGTGGCATGCCAATAACAAAATCCTCTGTCACTATTACATCAACCTCAGACTTACCTACCACGTCACAACACCTCAGACAAAGCGTGTGTTGTTTCTTTTTCAGCTAATGAATTGCCAAACTGTTGAATGTGACCAGCAAGATAATCCGCATCGAGAGCAACGCCAGAGAATCGACCAGACCCCCAAGTATGAAGCCAAGGTAAGCCAATAAAATACAGTCCAACTTCTTTGGTCACACCGCGATGATGCACGGGTGCTCCCATGCCATTAAATATGGGCAGATCCAACCAAGAAAAGTCTGGCGTAAAACCGATACACCAGACAATACTGGTAATACCCGATGCGGCTAAATCTAGGTTTTCACGCTCTTCTTTTGGCCCCCAAACTGGCTGATAAGGTGCTTCTGTTGGCGCGTCTAGGCCATTTTTTTCAATATAGCTGTCAATACGAGCATTGATGTTTTTGTAAGTATCGTCTGCCGACTCTAGGTTTTTCGATAGGTTAGGTTTAAAAATAAACTGCCCGTCTTGATAATTCTCCATCAAACCGAACAATTCCATGCCCTCTAAAGCAAATTTACGCAGGTCAATTTCACGCCCACCGTCGCGCCCAGTGACATAATGGTTAGTGTTATCACGAACGCCTTCACGTAAAGGGTGTTCATCTACTGTTTTTTGGTAATAGCCCATATCATCTAGCCACTCAACCACGTCTTTACCACGGTATTGGCGGGCAACACGAGGCGCGTTACCTGTGGCCAAAAAGACTTTTTTACCATCTATATGCAAATCTTCAGCTATTTGTGCGCCTGATTGACCAGACCCAACCACCAGCACAGCGCCTTCTGGTAATTGTTTTGAACTCTTATATTGATTGGAATGCATCTGTAATACTGTTTCAGGAATACGTTCCGCCATACGTGGAATAATCGGTTTTAAATAACCACCTGATGCAATCACAACTTGTCCAGCGGTAAATTCACCTTGCGTTGTAACCACAAGATAATGGTCATTTTCTAATTTAGTAATTTTCTCGACGCTAACCCCTTCTAGAACTGGCGGTTTTACCTTTTCTGCAAAACGATCCAAATAACCAATAATCTCATCCCGCTTCATAAAGCCTTTAGGGTCGTCACCGTCATAAGGATGATTCGGTAAATCACACTGCCAATTAGGCGTCACCAAGGTGAAGGAATCCCAACGTTGCGTTTTCCAACTGTGCATTATGGTGTTTTTTTCAAAAATCAAATGGTCAATACTTCGCTCTTTCAAGCATGCGCTCATGGATAAACCTGCCTGACCACCACCAACAATTAATACGGAGTAATGGGTTTTATTTGGCATTTCTAAAGGCTCTTTTTTAGGTATTGAAATAGACATAACTTTGTCCTCTAATCGATGAAACGTGTCATTTTTACAGCAGCATCAGGCATGTTTTCAAAACTGGCACAACGCATTTTAATGACACTCAGCTGATCCATAGCACTTGAACAAGCAAAGCCAAAACGCTCACCCACTCTTTTACTTGCTGCGTTAAGCGCTGTTTCACTGATGTTTAAAAAAACTTTTAATGGGTAAATTTCACCTTCTACAAAGTGCTCTTTGATCACACTGGAAGGGGAATAACAGGCTTCGGTTTTGCCATCAGGCCAAACCACTTCAAAATGGACTACAGGCATAAGGACTCCTTCTGATCTTCGCTTTTTCTAAAACCCAGAAAATGATTTTTTTCAAAGTCCCAAAAAACAGCGGTTTGTTTAGTGTCTGTTTTTTCTTTATTAATGACGTTGGCTTCGTCTACAAAAGTCACATTAATGGAGGGACGTTCGGTAACCTGACCAATACAAGCGGAATCAATGTCACGCTGTTGGAATAAGGTCAGAACCTCATCAATTTGATCAACGGGGCACGTCATTAAAAATCCAAAGCTAGGAAAAGCACAAAGCCAGTCTTCCCAATTAACTTGTTTAGGCTTTGGAATATCATTTAAAAAGATATCTGCTCCCGTTTTCGAGCAGTCCATAAACATGGCGAGCGTCCCTAAAAGCCCGGCCTGACTAATATCTTTACAACCCGTCAAGTAACCTTTTTCAGCTAACAAAGGCAGTAATTCCAAATCACCCCTTAGTCGTTCAGTTGGAGCATTCGTGGTGGCATTCCAATTAAGATAGGGTGCTCTAAATTCGCCTCGCTGATCCATCGCCACAATGATGGCGTCACCCGATTTAGCCTCAAAGCTGGATAACACGTTATTGGCATGACCTAAAATGGAAACTGCTAATTGAGTGGTGTCACTTTTGTGGCTGGTATGACCACCGACAATAGGTACACCATAAGCGTCAGATGCCGCTTTCATCCCTGCAAAAATTTGCTTTGCTGATTCATCACTGCTTTGCCAAAGTGCATTCACAACAGCACGAGGACGACCGCCCATAGCGGCGATATCACTGACATTGACCATGACGCCACACCAACCAGCAAACCAAGGATCTTGTGCGACAAAATTAGGAATAAAACCTTCAATGGCAAATAAGTCATAACCATCAAGGTTTTTGAGCACTGCAGTATCATCACCATTTGAAAAACCAGACGAATTGCATTTTTCAAATGAAGATATTACCGGCGCTAATGCCACCTTGGACATCACACCTGGATAACGACGAACCTTATTAAGAAGTGACTCCAACATAAGAGGCCTCCTTGCTTAAATCGCTTTCAGAAGAAGCAACGCTCTTAGAGTCTCCATCATTACCTGACAAATAAACACTAACAGCTTGAGGTTTAACAGGACGACCAGTGACCCAAAAACCAAGTGCAGGTTGTTTTAATTCTGGATAATGTTCAAGATCAGCCTGCATCTTGGCGTGTTTCATCCCATGAATGGATTCATATCCGATAGTGTCCCAATGCAAACGCTTAAAAAGCACTTCGTTTTGCTCTTGGACTGTGGCCAGAAAAGTATGACAACCTAATGTATTGGCACTGGAAACTGCCAATCGAATTAAACTGGCTCCTAATACGCCTTGGCGACGAAACTCTTTCTTAACCGCCAGACGTGACCCCCACCATAATCCAGGTTCAGGTTGATGAATGCGAACGGTACCAACCACCTCTTCAGGCATTCCAAGAATAGAAGTGGTAACAATTAACGGCTGAGCAATCAGATCAATTTCATCTCTATCATGTTCTTGGAAGACGCCTTGCTCTTCACAAAACACTGCTTGGCGATACGCTTTGCCTGCTCTATTTCCCATTCATTGGTTGCCCATTTCACTTGAAATACACGACCTTTCTTAAGCGATTTGTCGTTCATCCTCAGCCTCCTTTTCGAAGCGAGACAAAGAAGAGCAAGCACCACAACGAACACAACCGGCTTTTACCTTGTCAGATGTCATGTCTAGATTAACCAACTCTTGAGCTAATGGTCTAAGCACAGCTTCCATAAACTCAGACGTTGGCGCAGGTCGATCTTCCAATGGCGTACCAGAGATAGGCACAAACGGTACAACAAAAGGATAAACTCCCATGCCAATCAGTTTCTGGCAGGTATCAATAATAGTTTTCTCTGTGTCGCCTAAACCCGCTAAAATGTAAGTACTAACTTGACCACGACCAAAAACCGCAACGGCATCTTCAAACGCCTGATAGTACTCATCAAGAGACACTTCTGATTTACCTGGCGTAATAGCTTTACGTAGTTCAGGTGTAATGACTTCTAGATGCATACCTAACGCATCAATACCTGCGTCTTTCATGCGCTGATACCACACAGGATCTTTGGGTGGTTCACACTGGCCTTGAATCGGTACATCAACCACAGCTTTAATGCCTTGGGCACTTTCACACATCACTTTAGCGCCCCGATCAGCGCCAGCCGGAGTCCCAGTTGTCATTACTATGTGCTTAATGCCATCCAACTCCACCGCGGCTTTTGCCACTTCGGCCAATTGTTCAGGTGTTTTATGAGCAATGGTTCGACCCGCCCTAAGAGACTGGCCTATAGAACAAAACTGACAGGCTTTACGACGACTTTCATAACGAATACAGGTTTGTAAAACCGTCGTTGCTAACACATCGGTACTGTGTAACGTAGCAATATGCGAATAAGGAATACCGTCTGCTGTTGTTAAATTATAAAATTCAGGGTCTTTAGCAAAAGTTACATCCGCCAAAGGTATATTATTGGATAACAGTGTCGCGCCTTGCTTCTGTACATCTTCGTTTTGCACATCATCAGATAAACTAAAAGGCGATGCCCATGCTGTTTGCGTGTAAATTGGCACCATCAAGGTCGTTCCATCTACTGTGATTGCCTGATGATCGGACGGCCCAGCACCGCCTCGTCGGCTAACATGAACCTGATCAGCTGACTTTAAACGCAACCCTTTGGTTTGTAACTCAGTTAGGAATTGAGATTGTTTCATCATGAGCTGTGTCATCACTTAACTCTCCTTTATTAAAAAGGGAAACGTTCGAATCTGGTTTGTTTACATTTTCTGTAGGCAAACCTTCAACGTACTCCGTCTTCTTAGCATTTATCTGTAAGTTCAATAATTCTGGTCGTGCGTAATGTCCTACTGAATCCATCATGCGTTTGCGCTTGTCAATTAAGCGAAAATCTAAATCGGCATAGATAAAGCCTTCGCCTTCAGTTAGTGCTGGCGCAAGATGTTTACCTTCAGGAGAAATAATGGCGGTATTACAGCCACCTCTTAAGGCTTTTTGCATTGCTGGGTCGAGGGAAACACTTTCTATTTGTGCTTCGGTAAGCCACCCAGTGGAATTAATGACAAAGCAACCGGATTCGAGTGCATGATGACGAATAGTCACTTCCATTTGTTCGCCAAAAATAGGACCTACTAATGAACCGGGGAATTGCGCACAATGAATTTGCTCGTGTTGAGCCATTAAAGAATAGCGAGCCAATGGGTTGTAATGCTCCCAACAAGCCAAAGCGCCGATACGACCAACAGCTGAATCAACTACCTTCAAACCTGATGCATCGCCTTGCCCCCAAATCATCCGTTCATGATAAGTCGGGGTAATTTTACGGCGCTTTAGAATCAATTCACCTGTCGCATCAAATACCAGTTGCGTATTGTATAAACTACCGTTATCACGTTCATTAACGCCAATCACCACCACCATGTTGCGTTCTTTGGCTTTATTACCAATCGTACGAGTTGTATCACTCGGCACCACAACGGCTTCTTTGTATAAACGTAAATGCTCGGGACCTTGGCTAACAGGTGGCAATACAAAAGAAAAATAAGGGTAATAAGGTAAGAACGTTTCAGGAAAAACGATGAGCTCTACTCCGCTCTCAGCCGCTTCATCAATCATGTTTAACACTTTGTGCAGCGTACCGGCCAAACTCTCCAAATCAGGAGAGATCTGAACGGCCGCGGCACGAACGATTGGATAATCACTCATCGCCGCGGCTCCTTTTACATTGTCCAAGTATCAACAATTACCGCATTATCACGAGTATGCAAAAGTTTGATATCCAAAACATCAAGAGGATTAATTGGAATAATCCCTTCAATCAATGAACGCTCACCGTGTCCATACAGAGCTTGTAGAGCGAAACGACATGCATACACTTTACCGCCTTCCGCCATGAATTTTTTCAACTGGTTGTTGAAGTTCATATGACCCGGAAATGCTTCATCACCTAAAGTAGGGAAACCTCGCTGTACACCTAAAGTGACACCCGGTCCGTATAAAAGAATGCTGGTTTCATAACCTTTTCTTTGTAAGCGCGTTGCTTGCAACATATTTACAAAACCAATTGATCCTTCAAAAGCTACGGTATGAAAAGTCACTAACGCTTTCTCGCCTTCTTTCGCTTTCACGTCTTCGAACACTTTTTCTTCGTAATCTACTAGGAAATCACCGTCTTTATTCATCTCGTATTTTACTTCTGGCATCTTGTTCTCTCCGGTCTATTAGTTTTATAAAAAATCGATCTCATCAATTTCAATTAATACATTGCAACCTAGATGCCAATGATTGCATTTTAAAAAGCGATCAATTATCAAAAACAATGCGATAAAGTAAAAAAACAAAACGATTGATCATGATGAATATTTTTTTACTGCGTATACTCAATTAAAAAAACAAGACTAAAAACAATAGGAATGCCCTTATAAGTCACAAAAATAGTAAAAAACGCCAATTCAGTGCGCTCATATAAAAATCAACCAAATTCGATGCTATTGGAATATGAGACAAATTGAATGTAAAATAAAACCAATCAATAAACCCTTCTACCTTTATCAAGGAACGAAAAAAAATGCCTATCTCAATTCTGACAACATGGAAAAAGGAACTCGACAAGAAGGGGAAGTATCCGGCTTACAAGCGCATCGCTGAATTAATAAACGAAGGTATTGAATCGGGAAAACTCCAGCCCCAAGACAAACTGCCACCTATGCGAGACCTGGCCGATGCTTTAGACATCAACTATTCCACGGCATCTCGTGCCTACAGTGAAGCCAAAAAACGAGGTTTAATTGACACCACAACTGGCGCCGGTAGTTTTATTAAAGGTAAGGTGCCTGCAATCAAACCCAGCTTAGCGCCCTATGAAATGACCATGAACATGGTAATTGAGCCGGCCATTCCGACTCTCATTGAAGAAATAAAAGACGGTGCGTTGAGCAGCATTGCCATGGCCGATATTTTGGGCAGTGTTCGTTACCAAGACTTTGGAGGAAACAAAGAAACAAAACAGTGCTTTCTTAGTTTAATAGATCGTCGTGTAAAAAACGCCACACTAGATCGCGTTGTTTCTTGTCCCGGCATTCATGGCGGTTTAGTGGCGCTGATATCTCAGCTGTGCGGTAATCAACAGGTTATTTGCGTAGACAGCTTAACTTATCCCGGCATTAAATCTATCGCAGCCCAACTTGGAAAAAACCTTTTATCCCTTGAAAGAGACAGTGACGGCCCATTGGTTAATGCATTCGAAGATGCCTGTAAAACACATGAAGTAGCGGCGCTGTATATTAATCCGACCATGCAAAACCCGACGTCCGCCAGCATTTCAAAAAGCCGTAGAGAAGCGTTAGTCGATGTCGCACTTCGCTTTAGCGTCGCTATTATTGAAGACGATGCTTATGGATTAATAAGTGATGATACTGCGCCTACTTTTGCAACACTGGCACCAGAAATCACTTATTACATAAACGGTTTGTCTAAATGTTTTGGTCCAGGATTACGAGCTGGCTTTATTCTTTGCCCAACACAGAGACAAGCAGAATACACAGCAGGTGCCCTGCGCGCATTAAACGTGATGGAGAACCCTATTATTCACGCGATTATTTGTCGATGGATAAAAGAAGGGACGCTTGACCATATGATTCAAAGTATCAAAAGAGAAGCCAACTTAAGACAAACGTTAATCAAAGAAAAATTTAAAGCACATCATTATTCAATGGAGGAAAATGCCTTTCATCTTTGGTTGAAATTGCCAAAAAACCTTGGCTGGAACCCATCAGATTTAGCAACAAAACTACGATCATACGGTGTTAATGCCGTCTCCAGTGCCGCCTTCGCTACTGACAACAACCCGCCTCAAGCATTGCGCATCTGTTTCGGAGGCCCTTCTTCACAGCAAGATTGTCGAGAACAAATCAACACATTACATGAAATGATTAGCTTACCTGCGCACTTAACTCATATAGCCCAATAAACACTATTTTTTTGATTTTAGATAAATGAGTACAACACTCACAAGGCTCGCAAGGAAGTTGGACAGTCGAGGGAAATCCAGTTCGTTTCTTTAATATTATCCAGCTCACTAACAATATAACTAAGCAAGGTGCCATTGCTTGCCACGTGAAAGCCTAACAAGTTTTTTATTTGACTTACCCTGATAGTAATCGTAGCACCAGATATAAAGCTTGCACGACTGAGCTGTTTTTTTTGTAGCACTCATTATGGCCGTTGCAGCCACAATCAATAACGCCGCCATTGGCCTAAATGTCATATGCATCGAACTGCAAAAAAATCAGCAAATGTAGCTAAAACAATCGTCGCATAAAGACCAAAATCTGGAGGCAAACCAGTAATTAAGGCATAGGCTACGCATCAGAAAAGCGAGAACCGCACCTGTATCATTGCAATTACATCGGCTTTTAGTGTGGTTTGGTTAACCTCTTTTGACTACTTTAAAAAGGCAACAATGAATAAATGAGAACATGAAGGTTTCCAAAAAATAAAAATGGCGATCTTTAATAGATCGCCATTAGTTTGAACAGGCTAATAAATGTTTTTGCTACGCCGCCAGCCCTTCACGCTTTTTTTGACGTTGTCTTTGAGTCTTTCTTTGGGAGAGTGCGATCAAAACAATAAGCAACACACAAGGAAGATAAACAAATACAGTTGACGGTTGTTTGTTGGCAACATCGACACCAACCAACACCTGAAATGCTTCAAATCCAGCCTCATAAGCATCACTGCCAATATCCACACTGTCGACTTCGATCAGCTCATCCGCTTGATAAAGATTTAGCCCTGACGCCGCAATAACCTCAGAAGCAGAGCCCTGCTCTCTCGCAATCAGCATACGAATAGAAATATCCTTTTCACCGGAATAACTGTCCTCCTCCACATGAATTCGCAAAGGGGTACCTACAGGTATCTGTTCTTCTTGCGCCAAATACTCATTCAATTCCATATAGCGATGAGGTTCAACCATCTGATTTATCCAGAAATCAGGTCTAAAAATACTAAAGGCAATCAGCAGTAAAACCCCTCTTTCCCACAACTTACAACGATCAAAGAAATACCCTTGTGTCGCTGCCGTGAATATTAGCATTGCTAATGTCGCGATTATAAAGATAAAAATACCATGCAATACGGTAACGTTAATCAATAATAAATCAGGATTGAAGATAAACAAGAAAGGTAAAACAGCCGTTCTTAAAGCGTATTTAAAAGCAATAATCCCTGTCTGAATAGGTTTACCGCCCGAAACAGCAGCGGCTGCAAAAGAAGCCAACCCAACTGGTGGCGTGACATCAGCCATTAAACCAAAGTAGAAAACAAATAAATGCACCGCAATAAGAGGCACCACTAAACCATTAGACGCACCCACCTCCACAATGACATTCGCCATTAAAGAAGACACCACAATGTAGTTCGCAGTGGTCGGTAATCCCATACCCAGAATCATACACAGCACAGCCACCAGCAGTAACATTAAGGTAATGTTTCCGAATGATAAGACTTCCACAACGTCAGCAAGTACAGCACCAACACTGGTTTGGGAGACAACGCCGACAATGACACCAGCGGTTGCAGTAGCGATTGAAATACTCGCCATATTTCTCGCGCCACTTATCATGCCATCAGCCAAGCTCTTTAAACCACTGAACAAGGGCAACGACGCTTGTTTATCCGCTTCATCTAAATCGCGTTCTTCCTGTCTAAATAAAGTCTCTAAAACTGGCTTAGTCACAATCATAAACATAGTCAACAAAGAAGCCCAAAACGCACTTAGACCAGGGCTTAATCGCTCTATCATTAGGCACCAAACCAATACAACAACAGGCAATAAGTAGTAAAGACCAGATCGGAAAATTTCACCTGGAGGGGGTAAAGCACTTAAATCTTGATCTATGTCGTCGGACAATTTAGGCAATTTACATCCCGCATACAACAAGCCGAAAAACGATGAAATCACAAGACCAGAAACAACATAAATAGAGTTATCGCCAGCAATCTGTTTTATCCATCCAAGGCCAAAATACACCGCAGCAGAAGTCGCACAAAGCATTAAGAAACCGAAAAGAAAGCCTGTCACCTTAGAAACAGCACTCGCTGAAACGGCCCTAGCAGACTTAGGCAAACCTTGCATATTCGCTTTAATCGCTTCCAGATGAACAATGTAAACCAAGCCAATATACGAAATAAGCGCCGGTAAAAAAGCATGCTTAATGACTTCGAGATAACTGATGCCCACATACTCAACCATGAGGAAAGCCGCAGCGCCCATAACAGGTGGCATTATTTGCCCGTTTACAGAAGCAGCCACTTCTACAGCGCCCGCTTTCTCTGCAGAGAAACCCACTTTTTTCATCATAGGAATGGTGAAAGTACCTGTCGTCACAACATTAGCAATAGACGAACCAGAGATAAGACCGGTTAATCCAGATGCAACAACAGCGGCTTTTGCTGGGCCACCGCGAAAGTGACCAAGGCATGAGAACGCCAGTTTAATAAAATAATTACCGGCACCCGCTTTATCGAGTAAAGAACCAAATAGAACAAACAAAAAGACAAAGTCAGTTGATACACCAAGCGCAATACCAAATACACCTTCGGTAGTAATCCACTGGTGATTAACGACTTCTTGTAAACCAAAACCTTTGTGGGCAATCATCTCCGGCATGTAATTACCAAAGAAGTTATACCCTAAAAATACCGTTGCGATAAGTGGTAAAGTAATACCTAAACTGCGTCGAGCAGCTTCAAATAACAGGGGAATACCAATACAAGCCACAATAATATCTTGCAGAATCGGGGCGCCAACACGAGTCGAAATATTGTCGTATTCGATTAAATAATATAAAGCGGAAAGACTCGCAGAAATAGCAAGCAACCAATCTACTAGAGGGATCTTTTTAACAGACGATTTAGCACTAAAAGGAAAACTCAGAAACACTATAAAAATAGCAAAGGCTAAATGAATTGATCGAGCTTGGTTACTGTTCCAACGCAATAAATCTGAATCCATCATGTAGGGAAAAGGAGAGGCAATCCAGACTTGAAACAGCGCCCATAAAAACGCAACGCAAAGAATAATATTAAGCGGAATACCGCTTGCCTTACGTCCTCCAATATCATTCGAAGTCACCAAGTTATCGACATCTATCGAACTTGTATTCTTTTCTAATAGACTCATAATTACGCCTTAGCAGAGCACTTTAAAAAAAACCGAGCTACTTGAGCTCGGTTTACTAACCAATTAACGAAGCTGCTCGGTTACTTAATCCAACCACGCTCTTTGTAGTACTTCACCGCACCATCATGTAATGGAGCAGAAAGACCTGCTGTAATCATTTCTTCTGGATTTAACTGTGTAAAAGCAGGATGCAAACGCTTGAATCGATCAAAGTTTTCAAAAACCGCTTTAACCATGTTGTACACAACTTTATCTGATGTGTCAGTAGAAACAACCAAGGTTGCTTTCAGGCCGTATGTTGTCACATCGTTTGGCGTACCTTCGTACATGCCGCCAGGAATAGTTGCTTCACTGTAGTAAGGATATTGTGAAATCAATTTATCAACTGATGGGCCTGTCACATCAATAATGTGTGTTGAACAGGTGCTGGTTGCTTCTTTTACATTCGCAACTGGGTGACCGGCAACCATAACAAACGCATCAACTTTGTTATCACACAAAGCTTGAGACTGCTCTGAAGACTTAAGTTCACCGGCTAACTTAAAGTCAGACAAGGTCATGCCTTTTTCTTTCATTAGCGTCAACATAGTGGCACGTTGACCAGAACCAGGGTTACCAACATTTACTCGCTTACCTTTTAGATCATCAAATGTTTTGATGTTTGCATCGGCACGTGTGACCAAGGTAAAAATATCAGAATGCAAAGAGAAAACAGATCTCAACTCTTCGTAAGGACCAGCCGCTTCGAAGTTCGAAGTACCATTAAGGGCATGGAACTGCCAATCAGATTGAACCGTACCAAAATTCAAACCACCAGATCGAATAGAATTAAGGTTAGCAATAGAACCCCCTGTTGATGGTGCTGAACAGCGTAAGTTATGTTCTTTTGTTTCACGGTTTACCATTTTACAAATGGATTGACCGACAACATAATAAACACCCGTTTGCCCAGCCGTTCCAATAGAAAAATGTTCTATATCAGCGTAACTTTGTGTCGCGCCAAGGCTACTAAACAATAATGTTGTCGCTGCTATATGTTTAAAATTAATCTTACTCATTCGTTCATTTCCTCGTTTCTTTTATGATATTTTTTTAGTTTTTTTACGTTCTATTTTTATTACGTTATTACACTGTTTTAATGGCACAGACACTTTTATTGAGCCGTTGCTAGCTCTTTATACAAAGCATTAATACGCTTAAAGACTGGTCCCGGTTTACCATCACCAACAATACGTCCATCGATACTATTAACCGGCGTTTGTCCTGCAAATGTTCCAGTGACGAAAGCTTCATCTGAGCCATACACTTCAAAGAGAGAGAAGTCCGTTTCGTGTACGACAATGCCATCCGCTTTACAAATATCGATTACTTTTTGACGAGTAATGCCGTTCATGCAGTATTTAGGTGTAGACGTCCAAACTTCGCCTTTACGGACAATAAAGAAGTTAGTGGAATTACATGTAGCAACGAAGCCATGTGGATCAAGCATAAGCGCTTCATCAGCACCGGCTTTTTGGGCTTGAATTAAAGCGGTGATGCAATTGATTTTACTGTGTGAATTCAGTTTAGGGTCTTGGCTATTAGGTTGGCCACGAACGACATGAACCGTAAATAGACTCATGCCTTCATTTTTTACTTTTTCACTTGGCTTACTGTGTTCAGCAATAATTACCGTGGTTGCACCATAAATGCTTAAACGAGGATCTTGGAAAGGTTTTTTCTTTTTCCCTCTAGTTACCATTAATCGAAGATGCGCATCATGAGTCATGCCATTTGCTTCTAAGGTGTTATAAAGCGCTTTAACCATGTCTTCACGAGACAACCCCAATTCAAAATCCAATACCTTTGCCGATGCATACAGTCGATCTAGATGGTCATCTAAAAAAGCAATTTTGCCATTGTAAATACGCAATCCTTCCCAAATACCATCACCGAGCATAAACCCACTGTCATAAACAGAAACCATAGCTTCATTCTTAGGTAACAAGTCACCATTTACATAAATTTTAATCGACTCGTTGCGGTTATCTTCTTCAGCCGTGTGGGCACTAAATGAATGGGATGACATGCTTTAACTCCAAATAACCAAGGGTGGATTCGCTCTTTCCACGAGCAAAATGATGAATTCAGAGTAAAATTATAATAATAAATTGTCAACGGTAGATTGTTAACAATCCTACAAAATGCAATTAAGTATTCTCTCGTTAGATAATATTTGCTACCCTTATCAATCAAAATCCGCTCTAACTTATTTATTAAAATCAGGAATTTATGTCGGTATTAAACTTAAAACCTATACATAAAAATCGTACATTAAGAGCCAATGTTGCCGAGCAACTTAAAGACGCTATTATCAGTGGCGACCTACCACCAGGCACGAAATTGGTTGAATCACAGCTTTCGTCATTATTAGGCGTTAGCCGAGGCCCACTTAGAGTGGGCCATCAGCCAGCTAGTTGATCAAGGCTTAATTGAAAGCATTCCTTATACCGGCACTTATGTGGCCAACATCACAGTAACGGCGATTCAAGAACTTTATTCTTTTCGAACAGAACTGGAACAATTTGCGTTTAAGTTAGTATGGGAAAAAAGAGATGATGCTTTTTTTAATGAATTGGATTTGCAGCTCGATAAACTTACTGCAGCGATAAAAGGCAACAATCGAAGTGCAGCAATATTTGAAGAGTTAGAACTGCATAATATTGTGTATAAACATTGCGGCCATACTCTTTTACAAGATACATGGCAAAGGCTCAGAGGTCGGTTACACCTCTATTTCACACTGCATCAAAAAGCTCACAATAGAGCAGGCCCATTAATCAGCGCTCATGACAAATACGTGAATCTGGCTAAAGGTGATAATTTAACAACCATGCTCGATCATGTGACAGAACATATGCAGCAGGGCTACAACAAAGTTGAACAATTGGTTTCAGACATTGAATCTCATAGTTAATTTAAGTATCTGACAACATTAGTTGAGTTACTTATCTGAAAAAAATGAATTAATACGGTGTAGTCAGGATCGAGGTTTTAAGAATAAATCACCTCATGAGAAGGACTGGTTCAGATATTCCCTAATACCTAAGCCTAGAAAAGCCATATGTTTTCTAGGCTTTTCTCCTTTCCAATTAAACCAAAACACTTATCGACCTTTCACCTTTCTCATACTGCCGTAAACATTCACCAAAGCACCCAAAATAATAAGCCCGCCTCCAATCCAAGTCGTCAAAATCGGGATTTCACTGAATAAAATCCACCCCAATAGCGCCGAAAGGAGCACTTGAATATAAGAATAAGCAGAAGCGATTCCTGCCGTTAATGTTTGCATTGCCTTAGTCAAACCCAATTGCCCTACTTGCGTAGAAACTCCCACACAAATCAATAGGATTAACACATTAAAGCTTGGCATCACAAAATCGTCGCCCAGTAAAAATATCGACAAAGGAAGCGCAATCAAAGGAAAGTAAAAAATAATCACAGAACTGTCTTCTGTCGTGCTTAAACGACGCACAATAACATACGCAATAGAACTGCCTAACGCCCCTAACAATGCCAGCAACACACTCAACGGCGGCAAATTAGAAGGCTCCACAGAAAACAGATCAGCCCCTGCAATAAAGAGTAAACCCAACATACTCAGCACAATACACACAATAGTGTATTTACCAATTTTTTCACCAAGTAGAAATAAAGCAAGCAAAGCGGTAAAAATAGGATGAATGTATTGCAGAAGAATCGCTTCCACCAAAGGCAAAGTAATCAACGAGTAATATACACACACCAATGCGAATGTCCCTACCGCGCCGCGCAAAAGTAGTAGTTTTCTATTATTGCCAAGAATAGAAATACCCTTACGCTTAACATCGAGATAACTGATGACAATAGACACTAAGGATCTCGCCGCGACAATCTCAAAAAGAGGAATACCATACGTGCCAACTAATTTAACCAAGCTCGACATCAAGGCAAAGCCAATCGCAGACATTAATGCATAGCGAATGCCGACTGGAATTTTATTGAACATAGAAACCGTCATTGAGTGAACTCATTAGTTTGGAGAGGATTAGTCTAAAGACAGATTATTAAAGCACTAGAGCGTAATAAGAAATAGGAAAAAAATGAATGCAGCGACTGTAAATGATTTTGTGTAACTAGACATTATTCACCTAAAATAAAACCTAAATAAATCCATTTTCTACAATTTCACTTTCCCATTGTTTAATAATGTCTCTAGGGCGAGTAATACCATATTGGGCTTGCTGCTTTCCAGTTCCATAAGCCCAAAGCGAATTACCAAACAACCGATTTTTTATCTATACGCTGATTTTGAATCAAAACCAATTAACAAGAGATTATTTTCGTTGCAATTAGTTTATCTTAGTTTTAATTGGTAGGAGTCACTACACGTACTGCCCTGCGCAGTAACCGCTCGCCCACGCCCATTGGAAGTTGTATCCGCCTAGCCAACCAGTTACGTCGAGCACTTCGCCTATAAAGTACAAGCCTTTTTGTTTTTGTGACTCAAAGGTTTTCGAGGACACTTCGTTGGTGTTAATGCCACCAAGAGTCACTTCGGCGGTTCGGTAGCCTTCTGTGCCATTTGGCGCGATGTCAAAATGGCTTAAGTATTGATACAAGGCTTCAATCTGATCATTCGAGGTTTGCGCTGATCGTTCGTTTAACCAAGGAAATTCGGCTTTGATTAATTCGACCAAACGCTTTGGCAAAACATTCGATAATATATTTTCAAAGCTTTTCTTTGGGCTGCCTTGGCGAACGGCGAACAAATCGTCCAATGACAACTCTGGCGTAATGTTTATGTCTAGTGCGACGCCCGGATGCCAGAAGTTGGTGATTTGCAAAATAGCTGGGCCGCTCACGCCTCGATGGGTAAACAACATTGGCTCGCTAAATGTTGTGCCATTAGCCGTCGCGGAGACATCGCACGCGATACCGGATAATTCAGCAAGTTGTGCTTTACGATCTGGCTGTACAGTAATCGGAACCAAGCTGGCTCTGGTCGATAAAACATCATGGCCAACTTGTTTTGCAATGTCGTAACCAAACCCTGAAGCGCCCATGGTTGGAATCGACAATCCACCTGTGGCGATTACCAATGATTCGCAAGTAAAGACACCTTGATTGGTGGTCACTATTGTATGGTCATCTTTATAGTCAATGTTAGAAATGCTTGTGTTGAGTTTTAACTCTGCGCCTGACCATTCAAGTTCGGTCATTAATATTTCAAGTAGATCTTTGGCAGAATGCTCACAAAAAAGTTGCCCCGGCGTTTTCTCAACGTATTCCAATCCATGTCGATCCACTAAATCAACAAAGTCTTGAGAAGAAAAACGACGTAACGCAGAAATACAGAAATGAGGATTGTCAGATAAGAAATGTTTTGGCGCTGCATCCATGTTGGTAAAGTTACAACGCCCTCCTCCTGACATGAGAATTTTCTTACCAGCTTTATTGGCATGATCTAAGACAAGTACTTTTTTCCCACGGTAACCTGCCGTCGCCGCACACATTAAACCAGACGCACCCGCGCCAACCACAATCACATCGACTTTATCCACAACCAACCTCATCACCTATTAATGGCTGCATTATAGTGTCTGATCCTTTTATTGCTATCGAATCTGAATAAATTATCACCTAAAGAGAAGAAAAAATATATTTCAAAATATTGTCCACAGAAACCGTTAAGAAGGCTGTGGGAATCATCAAAATATCCTTAAAATTCAATCAACTAAATAAAATCAAACATTATTTTATAAATTTTTAAAATTTATAAGCAATAAGAAAAACAATAATTTTTTCTAAGAAATGCAAATGCTTTCTAAAAAAAATCTATACACAAAAACTGTTTTTATATACAGTACTGTATAAATGAACAGTAAAGATAATTTAAAGGTTGTGAATATGATTAAGTTAATAAACTCCACTCGCTCTATTCATAAGACAGCACTATTTAGTCTAATTGCTCTGGCTTTATACGCTCCAGCGAAGGACTTAGTTAAATTTACAAAAACGCATTTTGCACAGCAAACCATCCAGATTGTTGATGCCTCTTTTGGTACAAAGATGCCATGGCAAGAAAACAACGCATCTTATTTAAAAGTAAGTCAAAATGCACAGTCGAGTTTATCTCGCTCTCAAATCATTTATACAAAGCTGCGTTTGACAAATCCAACATCTGACTCAAAAACATATCGAAAAATCTGGTTAAACTTTTCCCATGAAAATGGTGATCAGGAATATACGACTGATTACACTTTATACAATTCAGAAACGCGTCAAAGGTTGATTGGACAATCAATTCAATTAGGTGCAAATAGTTCTATTGATGTTGTTGCAGCTTATCGCTTTATACCCAGCTATAAGAATAAATCACCAATCACCATGAGTGTTTCTTGGGAAGGAGATAGCCCATTAAGAGAAAAAGCATGTGAGTATAATTTGAAGGGTTCAGCTGGAAATGCTTTTGAACAACAATGCAACTATTAACAACACTGCTAAGTACAGCCTCAAAGACTTTGTAGAAAAATTATAAACAATGTGTAAAGACACATATTGATAATCGTTTTCATTTCGAATACTATATTTCCACTAACTAATATTGGAGCTTCGGATATGAAAAAATTGTTAACCCCTATTGCAATTTGCGTTGCAAGCGCGATGCTTACTGCTTGCGGTTCTACAGCAATAAAAAATGAATCTAGCTCAGTTACCGCTGATTCAGTTGTTGTTCATTATGCAGACATTGCTGAAGCTATTTATGGTGATTCATTAAGCACTGCGAAAACATTACGTACTGCAATTAATACACTTTTGGCTAATCCAACAGAAGCAAACTTACAAGCCGCTCGCACATCATGGATTGCCGCTCGTGTACCTTACCAACAAAGTGAAGTTTACCGCTTTGGTAATGCAATCGTAGATGACTGGGAAGGCAAGGTTAACGCTTGGCCTCTTGACGAAGGCCTGATCGATTATGTTTCTACAAGCAGCTACGGCACAGAATCTGATTTAAACCCTCTTTACTCTGCAAATGTTATCTCCTCTAAAAGCCTAATCATCGGTGGCAAGAAAGTAGATACAACAAACATTACCCCTGAACTTATTTCTGAAACGCTACAAGAAGCCGATGGCGTTGAAGCGAACGTAGCAAGTGGTTACCACGCAATCGAATTCTTGCTTTGGGGCCAAGATTTACATGGGACTAATCCAGGTGCCGGTGAGCGCCCAGCGACAGATTTCGATTTAGAAAACTGCACAAACGGCAACTGTGACCGTCGTCGTGATTACCTAGTCGCTGCAACTGATTTGTTAATTTCTGATCTAGAAGAAATGGCAAATAATTGGAAAAATGGCGGTGACGCTCGTGTTGCCCTATTAGACCAATCTACAGATGAAGGTCTTTCAACTATCCTTACTGGTATGGGTAGCTTAGCCTATGGCGAACTTGGCGGTGAAAGAACGAAACTTGGTTTGATGTTGCATGATCCAGAAGAAGAGCATGATTGTTTCTCCGATAACACTCATTGGTCTCATTACCACGACGCATTAGGCATCAAAAATGTATATCTAGGTGAATACAAACGCGTTGACGGTAGCTGGGTAAAAGGCCCATCTTTGTCTAAATTGGTTTCTCAAGAAGACGCTACTTTAGATCTTGAAATGAAAGCCAAACTAGAAACTACTGAAACTGCAGCTCAAGCTATGGTTGAAGCAGCGAAACAAGGCCAAACATTTGATGTTCTAATTGCTATGAACAATACTGCTGGCAATCAGCTAGTACAAACATTTGTTGACTCCTTGGTTGATGAAACTCGTGTTACCGAAGAGATCATCCACCACTTGGATCTTCAAGGCATTGCTCTAGAAGGGTCAGATAGCCTTGATAACCCAAGCGCAGTATTTGAATAATACTGCTATCCCGATAAATAAATAATTAAATGGGATACCTGGAAAGATGTGTCATTTAGTCAGTTAATGGTATTTGTCTACTTATGACAACAAATTTGAAGAAGTTAACTTTTCTTACAGCTGGCGCTTTCGCCAGCTTTTTTTGTTTTCAAGACCTTGCTTTTGCAAGTGATTACTCACAACCTATTTCAGGCATAAAACCTGAGAACAAATTAGATTTTCGCATTGGTGAAGGTGTTTTCCAGAAATTTTGGGTACCTTCGCCTTCCTCAACTACAGCCAGCGATGGCTTAGGCCCTCTGTTCAATACTCGATCGTGCAACAGCTGCCATATCAAAAATGGTCGCGGTCATGCACCCGAGTCTGGCGTAAGTGGAGCAACTGTTCCCTCTTTTTTAATTCGGTTTGGTAAGTCATATAAAAACACCTCTCAAGTAGCAGACTTTATCTACCCAAACATTGGCGACAAAAATTACGGTGGTCAATTTCAAGGTCACGCCTCTCCAGGTATTCTTCCTGAAGGTGACTACCATCTTACTTACATTACTCACACTGAAACACTTTCTGACGGCACAAAGGTTGAATTAAGAAAGCCAAATATTCATTGGACGACATTGAATTATGGAAAATTAGAGGATAGTACTGGCGTAACCCTCCTTGTCGCCCCTGCGCTGGTTGGAATGGGTTTATTAGGCAATATTTCAGATGATATAATTATCGAGAATGCTGACCCTGAAGATATTGACAATAACGGCATTAGTGGTCGAGTAAGCTGGATCCCAAGTAATGATGGTAAGGGCAAAGCTATTGGTCGTTTTGGCTATAAAGCAGCCACCCCAAGTGTTAGCGCACAGAATCAATTAGCGTTTAATACTGATTTGGGACTATCTACGCCATTAAACCCGGCCGCATCTGGAGATTGTACCCAGTTACAAAAAGCATGTATTGAAAGCCCAAATGGGAACAGTCCACACTTAGACAACTTGGAAGTTGATAAACAGCAAGTGAGATTGGTTGATCTTTTTGTTTCATTGTCTTCTCCACCAGCAATGCGCAACCTAAGTAACTCTGATTTTCTTGAAGGAAAAGCTTTATTCGAAGAAGGAAGTTGCGTCAGTTGCCACATACCCAAAATGCAAACTGGCAAAGACGTGACATTTAGCGAGTTAAGCAATCGCACTTTTTATCCTTTTACAGACATGTTGCTGCATGACATGGGGCCAGAGCTTTCAAGTGGTTTCCAAAGTTTCTCTGCTGCACCAAACGAGTGGCGAACAGCCCCTCTTTGGGGGATAGGTTTATCTGAAAAAGTATCAGGTCGCATCGGTTTTTTACACGATGGTAGAGCCAAGACGATTGAAGAAGCAATCCTTTGGCATGGCGGTGAAGCACAGCAGAGCAAAGAATTTTACAAACAGTTAAATAAAGAACATCGAAAAAAACTCATTTACTTCTTGGAGTCGCTTTAATGAAATATTTTCCTAAGCTAATTGCTTTAGCAATAAGCGCGTCCGCCCCTTTACTCGCATCTGCAGGTCAATGGGAAGGTCCTCTTAATGGCATTGTTAACAATGTCATTAATCAAGGTTATGAATCCTATGCTATTTCATCAAAAACATTACAGCAACGCACTGATGAACTTTGCACCACGCCCTCCAGACAATCATTACATTCTGCCCAAGAAGCGTTTAAAGAAAACGTATTAGATTGGCAACAAGTCCAATGGTTAAATTTTGGCCCTGTCACCTACTTTATGCGTTATTACGCTTTTGAGTATTGGCCAGATAAAAAAGGCGTAACACAGCGCCAACTTCGCGCCTTAACTCAAGGTGATCCATCTGTAATGGATGCACCTAGGTTTTGGACTTCTGCCAGTATTGCCGTACGCGGATTAACCGCGATAGAGAGCTTACTTTATCACCCTGACTTCGAGCCATTAAATTCCGCCAACCATTGCCAACTTCTTACAAGAGTCACGAAACATCACCTTGAAAGTGCTGATGCCGTTGCAAACCAGTGGAAAGAAGGAAAAGCGGAAGACTGGGTATTTGATGAAGAAGGTACTGGTTTCGATCCAGAAAAGGTTGCATTAGAGCAATTCTTGCAACAATGGATCGAACATATGTCTGCCGTTAAAGACGCAAAGCTTGAAACGCCAATTGGTTATAATAGCCGTGAAAATTTAAAACTAGCAGAATTTTATCGAAGCGATTTGTCTCTTCAAGCTATGCAAAAAAACTTGACGTCTTATCGTGAAATTTATCATGCAGGGTCGCCTTCTTTGTATGATATTGCTAAGCAGTCAAACCCTGCACTAGCCACACAATTTGAACAACAGTTGATTGAAAACGTAAAACTGGCACTTCAGTTGCCAATAGATTTTTTCCACACGAGCAAATCAAAAGAAGATCGTATTGCTTTGGCGACACCTTTGGTTAAATCTATATCAAACAGCCAATCCTACTTATCAAGCCTCGTTACCTCATTAGGTTTTCAAATTGGCTTTAATAGTAGAGATGGAGATTAGTCGTGATATCTAGGCGCTCCTTTTTAGCCTTGGGAGGCGTTATAGCGACAGTACCATCTTGGGCCACTGTCATTCCCAACAACTCAAAGAGTAAGCTGTACGCTTCAGCTTATTCATTGAGTAAACAGGAGCATTTCTTCGGTGTATTTGATGATGAAGGCGAAATACTCTGGTCGGCACCATTAAGTCAAAGAGCGCACGCTCCAATCATCCATCCAAGTCAAAGTATTATTGGCATCGTCGCCAGAAGGCCAGGTTTTTTCATAGACTTCTTTGATGTATCCAGTCATCAAAAAATTCAGCGCATTGAGCCAACCCAAGATCATCATTTTTACGGTCATGCATTATTTACATCAGACGGTAAGCGTTTAATTACTCAAGAAAACCACTACCCAACAGGCCAAGGCAAAATATTTATTCGTGAATGGCCCAGCGGAAATATACTCAATATTTTTAATAGTAATGGAATTGGCCCTCATGAATCTGTCTTTTTAAGTGATAAGGTTCTTGTCATTGCAAACGGCGGCCTGATGACTCGACCAGATGAAGACAGAGAAATACTAAACCTTGATACAATGCAACCAAACGTTACTTATCTATCACTAGAAAATGGAAAAGTATTAAATCACGCCTCTCATGAAGATGAATTACATCAACTCAGCATTAGACATTTGGATGTCAATCAGCAAGGTGTTGTTGCTCTAGGTTTTCAATATCAAGGGGAAATCTGGGATCAAGTTCCTTTGGTCGCCTTATCTAGAATTGACAACCCTGTAATGGAATATCTTCCTATACCGGAAAACGTTCGTATGCGCTTTAAACAATATTGCGGTAGCGTTTGTTTTGATAAATCAGGGGAAGTGTTAGCCATCAGCACACCAAGAGGCGGCTTAGTTGCCTATTGGCATATTGCCTCAAAAACTTTTTTAGGCATAGAAAACTGCCGCGATGTTTGCGGTCTTGCTGCTACAAATAATTCACATGAGTTTTTATTAACCAGTGGCACAGGTGTTCAAATGAAGAATAACCCAATACAAGACGTCACAAAAATGATTAAAAAACACCCAGGCATTCATTGGGATAATCATTTTCAGCAAATTAATACATGATTTTTACCTAAATATGATATCGGTGTTGTAAATAGCGTGGCGATATTAGCGCTTTTTAGGTAATGTTTAATTTTGTCATAATTCGTTATGGCTTCTTTTTTTCCTACATTATGAAGTTGAATAATGTTTATTGATTCTCTTAAAAATTATTTTTTTGTCGATTCGGACCAAACATTTGGGCGAAACCAAAAAGCACTCCAACAAAGCGCTCTTAGAATCCTTCTAGCGCTCACTATCTGTATTTTTGCTATTTCAGAAGTGCATTCTTTTTTCATTCTCACTGAAACATCACTTTTCGGTATGAACAGTCTGTTCCTATGTATTCTCGTAGGCTTACTTTTTTTCAGTAAAAAATACACTCAAATCTCTGCAAGTCTTTTCATTATCACCTTATTAACCACCAGTTCTTTATTGCTAACATTAAACGATGAATTAAACGCGCAAAAATACGCCCTTATCTCACTCTACTCACTCCCTTTAATAACTCGTCTATTGTTTAGCTTTAAAGTCTCTTTAGTGACCATGCTTGCGAATATTTTTCCTTTTTACTTAATCACCAGTGAAAACCTTATTTCTAGCCAAGCAAACATAGCCGTTTCATTTTACTTCCAACTACTTACATTCATTACTCTTAACGTTGGGTTACCTCTAGCCGTTTCAAGAATTATTTACACATTGGAAAACAACGCTTCGCGTATGAGAGGCTTCTATCGAAAACTAAATCAAAACTATGCACTGTATGAAGAGTTTTTTGAAAATACCGGTACACCTACCTTACTCTGTGACCAACGGGGCAGGCTTATTAAAGTAAATCAACTTGCTCGAGACCTTTTGGCTCATTCCAAACAGAATAAACTTGCGGATACAAGAATGTCTGATTGGCTTTCACCACTTGGTGACTCTGGTAAGTTTTTTTGGCAATCAAATACAGCAGAGTGCACATTAAAACAAAACAAAGATGTCCATATAGAAATCCGAAGAGCCTCACTGACTAAACATGGGCATTACGTTTTACATTTACAAAATACCACTCAGCTACGGGCGATACAGCAAGAATTAGAAACCTCACAACAAACCAACACCCGCCTAGCTCATTTTGATTTATTAACGTTACTTCCAAATAATCGGCATTTTTGTCGTCAGGTTAATCAAAAGTTCAAAGAACAAGAGAGTCATTTAACAGGCGCTATGTTTATTATTCGGATTTGCCAATTCAAACTTCTTAATAAGCAATATGGCAAAGATAACGCGAATAAAATCATCCTTAATTTCTCAAAATCTCTACAGAAAAAACTATCAGATCAAGCCATTATAGGCAGGTTACGCGGAGTAAAATTTGCGTGTTTCGTGCCATTAGGT
Organism: Marinomonas ushuaiensis DSM 15871; assembly: GCF_000521805.1. GTDB lineage: Bacteria > Pseudomonadota > Gammaproteobacteria > Pseudomonadales > Marinomonadaceae > Marinomonas > Marinomonas ushuaiensis. Next base: position 34,786 of record NZ_JAMB01000014.1, on the reverse strand, counting down.
CAAGCTTATTTAATTCAGAAAAATCTATCCACCTTGATTCATTCGGTACTACCTAGACAAATCAATATTGATGGCAGCATGTTAAATATGGAATACCAAGTGGGTATTGCTTATTACCATACAGACGGATCAACCGCCGAAGAATTACTTGAGCACTGTGAAATGGCTTTAGAATACTCTACTAGCACAGACAGACTCTCATACTACAATCACAACCTTGAAAACAAACTGATTGAAGAGCATGAGCTCGGCTTAAAGCTAAGTGCCGCCATCAAAAACAAAGAATTGAGTATTTGGCTGCAACCTCAAGTTTCTCCAAATGGACAAATTCGATCATTCGAAGCGCTTGCTCGATGGAATGATGGTAAACGATTTATACCACCAACTACTTTCATCAAAGTAGCCGAGGATTTAGGGTTATTACCCAGTCTTGCTGAGAACTTATTGCGTGAACTTGTCACAACGCTTTCAGTGTGGAACAAAGAACACATACACACACCTATTGCTTTTAATCTTGCTGGTCAAGAGCTCATGAACGATGCTTTTTTCGCATTACTCATGTCGCTTATTTCTGACAACCCTTGGTTAAACAAAATGCTAGAACTAGAAATAACTGAAACAAGTTCAGTGATGACGAATCCCCTTATACACAAACGCCTAAGAAGTCTTTCTCAGTATGGTATATCCATTGCTATTGACGATTTCGGAACAGGACAAGCTTCCCTAGGTCAATTAATTGATATACCAGCAAACATACTTAAAATAGACCGTCGCTTTATAGAGCCACTACCTGGTGATCAGCGCCACATAGAGATCGTTAAATCGACAATACAAATGGCTGAATCGCTCAATATGAAGGTCATTGCAGAAGGTGTAGAAACAAGAGAGCAAGCAAATTTACTCGCGTCATTAGGGTGTCATACTCTACAAGGTTACTACTTTGGTAAACCAGCTCCCCTGTCTGATTGGACAGCCCGTGACAATGAAAAAGCAAAAGAACTTCGCATGGTCTATTAAACTCTAAAAAAGATTGAAATCCGCACGTTCACCTATTCTGTAACAACATAAACAAACTCAATATCCAGACATAAAAAAACCAGAACCTTAATAGGCTCTGGTTTTTCATTAACACTTTTATTTATGGCTAATTAGAACGCCATATTCATCGCAACAGAGAACACATTGGCTGATGATTCATAATCTGCGTCCAACGTTCCGCGCGCAGCATCTTCACCTGTACCATCACGACTCACAGACACATCATCAATCATCACATGGGTATAAGCAAACGTCAGTGACGTCATGTCATTCAAACTGTAGGTTCCACCAAGTGATAACCAAGTACGGTCTCCGTCTGGCGTACGAGCAGAACGATACTCATCGGTTACTGGAGAATTATCAACAGCAACACCGGTACGTAAGGTTAATTTCTCAGAGTGGGCATAAGTCAAACCGGCAGAATAAAACCATTGGTCTTCAAAGCCAAAAGTCAAGACAGAATCTGATTGATTACTGTCAAAATCAATCCTTAACTCATCCATAGAACCCCAACCAGTTCGCATGGCCGTCAAACTTAAAATTAACTTAGCTGTTAAATCCTGCTCAACACTTAATGTAAGCACCGAAGGAAAAGTAATAGAATCTGAAACAGTGGTATTATCAAGAGTAGGTTGACCTGCAACACCAAGTGCTCCGTTTAGAGTTGCCACGTTCTTATATTTAACATCTCCCTTGAAATCAAAATCAACTTCACTTCGATAACCCAAACCGATTCTAGTACCTTTAACAGGCTCCAAAGCTGCACCAAGGCTATATCCATAGCTAGTATCATCAGCTTCAATGTAGCCATTACCCTCGGCACTAGGAAAGCCAACCTGAGATGCGAGCACAACCTCCGCTGTATGAATTTGAACACTTGCACCAACTGACGCCCAACTACTTAGGCGATGAGCTAACGCAAAGCTTAACGCTATATCTTGTATTCCAGTCTCCGTTGCATGATACCGTCCAGCCCATTCATCGCCATAATCCCCAGACAGACCAAAAGGTACATTTAAGGAAATACCCGCTACTGTTTTCTCAGATACTGGCATTGCTAAATATAAAGATGGAACCAAGGTATTATCAACAGAGTCATTCGTTGATTGAGTGCCTAAGGGCGAAACACCACCAGGAGCAGAACCATTTGCATCAGCACTATTTGCAGAATTTACCGTCACATCCATACTCGGCATGACATACGCACCAGAAACATACACAGTCGTTTCTGTGGCATTTAGAAATAAAGCGGGGTTCCAGTAGCTAAAGGAAATATCTGCCCCAGATGCGGCCGCACCAGCTAAAGCGGTACCAGATGCTGTTGCACTGTGATCATTTAAAGCAAAACCAGCAGAATACGCTGAAGAAGCCGCTGCGACAGACACAGCGACCAAACTTGCTTTGAAGAGATGCTTTGAAGAGGTAGTCATAATAAGCTCCATTGTTATTTTTATTCGGAATTATTCTTTGAATGCATTAGTTATACGCTTCCATTATAGAAGCTCATAACCAGATATTACCAGTATGCATTTCTTCTGCAATAGAATATTCAAAAAAATTATGTAAAAAACAAAAGGCATCACCATAATATAGATGAAAGTATCAGATAAGAACTAAGATAGGATTGAAAAACAAAGAATTTTTGAAAATATCAGATAAAAACTAAGACAGGATTGAAAACAAAGAATTTTTGAAGGTGTTGAAATTTATAAAGGTTAAGTACTATCTATAGAATCATAGATTTTTTGTACAAATCAATTTACTTAATTTTAATAGAATTATCACTATTAAGTAAATTGGCGGAATGGACGGGACTCGAACCCGCGACCCCCTGCGTGACAGGCAGGTATTCTAACCAACTGAACTACCACTCCAACACAATCTAGCTCTTTACTTACTTCTCATAAGTACCACTGCTTAGTAAGTGGTGGGGATTCGCCTTGTAAGGCGTGAAAACTTGAGCTACGTCATCTAACTCAAAATCACCATAATTCAAATTTACAGAAAAATCCCTTATAAATCAACGAATGATCTTCACTTCAAGACGGGGCGTATATTACACTAAAAGTTAGTATTGTCTAATCTTTTTTACAGAAGTGGCCATTATATTTTTTACACTTAATTTCAATCCTTTATGGTGATTAAGCAAGATACTCAATAAAGCACACTCCCCAACAATTCCATTAAGGAGATAGGTCAAAAGCTAAGCAAATATTATAGATATAAAAAGACTTTATTTAGTGGCTATTTTTAAAAATAGGTTTCTTTACTCCTTATTTCCCATGCGTTTTACTAAACCAATCAACCCTAGCCCTATTTCGAATACGCTTGCATAGATGATTTATACAATAATGTCACTTACGATTTAAAAGAGCTCTGAAGTGAGCAACTATTTGTTTTGTATAAGCAAGCACGAGACAAAACCAAAATTCTACAATTGCCTCACAATGACTTTTTTCAGTAGTAATATTAACCACCCCATCAGTATTGCAATTTAATATTAGGACGAAAGCTACTTCGCCAACAATCCCGAGTCAAGCGTCTATTTTTTCTTGACCACTCAAAGTTCTATTCATCTTTAAATTCACTTTTTTTTGATGTTCTCCGTCGTAAAATCACCCAATGAAAACTTTATTTAATCACTCTTTTTTTCGTTTCGCTTTAGTTGGCGCAAGTGGTTTTGCTGTCGATGTAATCTCCATGTTGTTGCTTTCAACATGGATTCCTTTCATTGTTGCGAGGGGTATCGCATTCTGGATTGCAGCCACATCAAATTGGTGGCTAAACAGAAATATCACCTTTGTCTATTCCCATAACAAAAGTCTTACTTCAGGTTATAAAAAAGCCGCCGTCTTGCAATGGTTGCAATTTATTGGCGGCTCTTTTATCGCATTCATACCAAATTGGAGCTGCTATGTCGTTTTGCTTGCTGTTCAGCCCAATATTACCAACCAAACACTTTATGAGTTATGGCCTTACCTAGCAATGGCGCCAGGAGTATTAATGGGCATGACGATTAATTACGTATTTTCTCGGTTCTGGATTTTCTCTAATACCATGAAATAATAGTTAACTGGATTGTTTAGGAAAGCTCACTTTGGCAGTGCAACCAACACTTTCATTATCCAATAAGCTAAATTCACAATCATATTTTTCACAAATATCACGAACAATCATTAAACCGAGGCCATAACTTTCACCACCAGGCTTACCTTGCAAACCACAACCTGTATCAACTACTGACAACGTATTATCAAAAACCTTTATTGTCACACTCCCTGTCTCGGTACACGCCATTGCATTTTTGAGTAGATTGGACACTAATATATGAAATGTGGGCATCGGTAATTGAGTAATTATCTGCCCGGTATTGATAATATCAACTTCGACTGCTTTATCCGCTAGATACACTAAATGCGCTTCTCGAATATCATAAAACTCTTTATCTTCAACTAGTCGATACGCCGTCAACGACAAATCTTCCGCTCTAGTTAACGATAACAAGGTCGAAATATAGTCTTCCATCTCCTGACACGCCTTATCTATGCGTTGACGCTGTCTTTCTAAGAACTCCTTTGAATCTGATTTACCCAATAAAGTCACAACCCCTTTCATCACCATCAAAGGCGTTCGCAGCTCATGACTTGCATAACGATTAAAGGCTCGCTCTCTGTCAATCATGGCCTTAATTTGATTTTGATAAACATTAAGGCGCTCTACCAATTGATGTATTTCCAATGTTGCGGCACCTTCTGGTAATTCGATAGTAGACAGGTTACTTGAACTTCGATTACCAAGATCTCTAGATAACAGGGCCAAAGGTTTTGTTAGTCGAGCAGATATACGCATCACCACCCATAAACTAACCACCAGCAACAAAAGAGACAGAAACAATTGCGTACTTTGCGTCTCAAACATTTGCACTTCACTGATTTCGTATATTTCATCATAATGCAGTAAATACAGTTCTTTACGTTTTCCGTTTAATATCACTTGCGAGCGCATCGAAAAAATCTCACGATCTATATCTGAACGCTCATCCAGTTCATAGGGCTTGTCATCCGTAATATTTGAATTTAATACAATGCCTGCAGGCAAATTCTCTTTACCTACATAAGCCTCAGAAAAAGGCGGTACGGATACATAAGTAAAATCAGTCCCTTCTAATAGGCTTACGGCTGTATTTTTGTCTTTCAACATGCGGTTTTCAGCGTAGATACTCTCGATATTTTCAATCAAGGATTCAAACATCGAAAAATGAAACGCTATGATGGCGAACGCCACAATAGAAAAGTAAGTAAAGGTGAGCTGTTTAGCCGTTTTTATACGTTTCATACTTCATCTTCCTGCACTAAGTGATAACCTACCTTTGAAACGGTTCTTAAATACGCATGTTCAAAGGGTTTATCAATTAAGCTTCGTAGTTGGTAAATATGACTTCTTAACACTTTACTGTCTGGTTCTTCATCACCCCATAAAGCATCACAAATTTCTTCTTTGGATACTAAATCTGGCGCCTTCTGTATTAAGCATTTCAAAATAGTGTATTGAGAGGGATTTAAAGAATATCGGCTTCCTTCTCTTTGTAAGATTCGAGTATTCATATCAAGCTTAAGCTCACCAAATACCAATGTACGGTTTGCCACACTCCCTTTTCGCCTTCTCACTAAGGCCTGCAGACGAGAATCTAAAATATCTAAATCAAAAGGCTTCACTAAATAATCATCTGTAAGATGTTCAAAGCCAGCTAAAATATCATCTTTTGTATCACGCGCTGTCAGCATTAGAATTGGAGTATCAATCCCCTCCGCACGTAATGTTTTACACACAGTCAACCCATCCATTTTTGGCAACATAATGTCTAACACAATCGCATCATAATGGCCTTTTTTCGCTAACTCATAGCCCTGTAAGCCGTTATTAGCGTAATCCAATACATAATCTTTGATTTCAAAATAGTCAAAAATTACGCCTGCAATATCTTTATGGTCTTCCACCAACAATAGTTTCATCGTCTTCTCTGTATAAAGGAGGCTATTCACGCACTATAACTCACGTTATTTGATAAACGACATTGTCACACAATTACGTGAAAAAAAAGTGAATCACCTTTTTGCGACACTTACCTTCTTACTATGTCGAAAACGACTGACATGTTAGGAAACTTATATGAATGCATTGCCTTATAAAGCATACGAACAACTAGAGCCCATCACAAAAGCACAGCCCTTAGTGACTGTCATCATTCCTTTTCTAAATGAGGCTGAGGTTCTAAGTACCTGCCATAAGAGAGTTTGCGATGCCTTGTCTATCCTACACCAGCATTGTGAAATCATTTACATTGATGATGGAAGCCAAGACAGCAGCTGGGCATTAGTTAGCCAATTCACCCATAGGCTTCACCAAGTACGCAGCCTTCGTTTAAGTCGAAACTTTGGAAAAGAAGCGGCAATGAGTGCGGGGATGAAAGTAGCCTCTGGCCGTTGCGTCATTTTATTAGATGCTGATTTACAAGATCCCCCAGAATATATACCTGATATGGTCAAAGCATGGGTAGCAGGCGCTCAAGTGGTAGAAATGCAGCGTAAAGAACGCCATGGCGAAGGTTGGGTAAAACGCACCACAGCACATTGCTTTTATCGATTTATGTCCTATATAAGTGACTATCCAATTACAGAAAATGTTGGCGACTTTCGGTTAATGGATCAAAAAGTCGTGAGAGTCATCAACACCTTGCCAGAAAGAACTCGCTTTATGAAAGGCTTACTTGCATGGCCGGGTTTTACTCGCACAATTTTGACTTTTGATCGCGATCCTAGACTAGCGGGTATTACAAAATGGAATTACCCGAAATTAATTCATCTAGCATTAGAAGGCATTACTTCATTCAGTACCAAACCACTACGTTGGGCCACCATGGCCGGGCTTGTAACGTCTTTCATTGCCTTTGTCATGGCAATGGTCATTCTTACTAAAACCTTGGTGTGGGGAGATGCTGTAGCAGGTTATCCTTCTACGATTCTTATTATTTTATTTCTTGGAGGAATACAACTTTTGTCTATTGGCGTACTGGGCGAATACGTCGGTAGGCTCTTTATTGAATCGAAACAACGCCCCTTATATATCCTTATGGAAGACGCTACGATGAAGCCAACCTTTCAATCAATGGGGGCAGAATGATGAAGAAAACAACACTATCTTTGCCGTCCGTAAAATCATTATTAATATTACTCATAAGCTGTCTGGTACTTCGTTTTATTTCACTGTCACTCTATCCATTAATGGATACGACAGAAGCAAGATACGGAGAAATGGCACGCATCATGTTTGAAACTGGCGACTGGATCACGCCTATGTTTGATTACAATATTCCATTTTGGGGTAAACCACCTATTTTTACTTGGCTAAGCAGCTTAGGGTTTAGTCTTTTTGGTATTAATGAATTTGCAGCGCGTGTACCGCATCTTGTTGTTGGTCTTGGTGTGATTTATTTGGTGTATTTATTAGCAAAAGAAGTATTCCATTCCGTAAAAATGGGATTATTCAGCGCCGTCATATTAGCGTCTACATTCTCGTTTATCTTGTTAAGCGGCGCAGTGATGACAGATACAGCACTCACTTTTTCAATCACTCTTAGCATGATTAGTTTCTGGCAGGCTTGGTCTAATAAAGGAAAGCATTGGGGATATTTGTTCTTTGTGGGATTAGCGCTAGGAATGTTATCTAAAGGCCCTTTAGCTGTTGTATTGATTGGCATTAGCTTAACACTTTGGCTATTACCACATGGTCGTTGGAAACGGCTTTGGAATATTTTACCTTGGGGTTATGGAAGTCTGCTGTGTCTCGTTTTATTTGTGCCTTGGTATGCAATTGCAGAACTTAAAACGCCGGGTTTTTTAGATTACTTTATTATTGGCGAACACATTAAGCGTTTTATCGTCAGTGGCTGGCAAGGTGATTTATATGGTACAGCACATGAAAGGACACGCGGAACAATTTGGGTATATGCTTTTACTGCAATGTTGCCGTGGAGCCCTATTTTATTATGGCAATGGATTCGCTCGCTAAAAGAAGGGAAAGACACAGAAGAAAGCTCTGATGGTTTTGGCAGTTTTCTCTTATTGTGGGTTATGGCACCGTTATTGTTATTCAGTTTTTCTGGAAACATTCTCGCCAGCTATACAATGCCATGCTTACCCGCAGCGGCCTTGTTATTATCTCACCTTCACCATCAAAGACCTTTGTCTAATTGGGTATACAAGATAGGTTTCATAACACCAGCTCTCTTGATTATTTTAGTTGGTGCGTTACACCTTGACCTTATTCACCCTAAATCACAACAAGCCATTCTTTCAATATGGGAACGACAATCTGAGGCTAAAGAAAGCGATCTATTTTACCTTCATAAACGCCCTTTTTCTGGCCAATACTACTCATCAGGAAAAGCTCAAAAAAGAATAGGTAATTTGAGTACTTGGCTCCCATCACAACAACATGCTTTCTTTATTGTTCAATCTCAAAACGATGCGACAAACTATCCAAATTGGATCTGTCTTGAACGAGGTAAAACAACCAAAGAAATACTATTTTTGTGTCAGAAAAATTAAAAAACTTAACTAAACCACCTTTTCTCATACGAAAAGGTGGTTAGGTAACCCTCCATTTTTTAACTGCATTTAAGCAGCCATGTGAGGTGGCTTCCCCCATTGGCTGTATGTGTTCAGCCTAGATATCCTCTAACATCTTTTGACCTTGATGCTCTAACGCGACGATAAGCGCACCAAGAACATCTTTACGACTTGAGTTTTCCCGCTGAACAACACCAAGTCTTCGATAAATCGGCGGAGAGCCAAATGGAAACCAGTCAAGTGAAGTAGTAATCGTATCCTGTAACGCCATTTTTGGCACAATGGAAAAACCAAGTCCTGCTTGAATACATCCGACCACAGCAGTCATTGTATTAACTGATACGACTTCTATCGGTTCCGATGAGAGTTGTGCAATCTCAGTATCGATTTGCCTAGAAAGTTGCACCTGCGTGCGATAGCGAATAAAGGGGATTTTACGTACCAATTCTTCAAGAGTTCGTGCACCTGTCCCTCTCGGCAATAGAACCACAAGTGGCTCATTAACAACTGGAGTCCAGGTCAAGCTTTGCGGGACCGCGACATAGTCTGCAACGAGTGCAGCATCAAGCTGCCCTGAAACAACTTCATTCATCAACTCTTCAGACATACCGATACGCAATCGAAAGTTTAATTCAGAATAGGTCTTACGTAAGCTTGCAAGTGACCGTGGAACCAACGAATTTGTCCCAGTTCGGAGTGAACCAAACGCTATGGTTCCACGCACCTGCATGCCCGAAACCGATGTCTTGGTTTCAGTCATAATTTGCAATATAGCTCGAGCTGAGCGAACGACCTCCTCCCCTTTAGCCGTAAGCATTGGAGGACGATAGGTACGATCAAAAAGCGTCGCACCAACCTCTGATTCTAATGAAGTAATCTGCTGACTTACTGCAGAGGCGGTAATATTCACTTTTTTCGCTGCGGCAGCAAATCCTCCGCACTGTTCAATAGCGAGAAGTGTTTCAAGTTGTTTTGTATCCATATCGATAAGATAAGTTTTACTAAACATAATGTCAAATTATTCGAGCTTTCCCTATGTTTTACTTGTGTTAGTATCGAGTGGTAACCCTAGCTGTGGCATTAAAACTGCGGCCTCATTCAATCAGGAGTGTTTCAATGAAAAACTGTAGTATTTCCATGAAAATCAGTGCTGCTATTATTACCTTAGCAACGACGTTCGCGACACCAAGTTATGCAGAAGCTTATCCAGAGCATGCCGTTGAATTTATTGTTCCTTGGTCTCCAGGTGGGGGGTCAGATACTCTAATGAGGTTAATCGCTAATAATGCGGAACCTTTTCTTGGTGTAAAAATGCCAATCATCAATATGCCTGGGGCAGGTGGAACCGTTGGCTTGCGTGAAACATCTCGTCGCGATGCAGATGGGTATACTATTAGCCAAATTCACGAAGGCCTTCTCGTGGCAACTGAAACTGGCATCACTGATATTGCTTGGGATGATTTCGAACCTGTTGCATTGATGACATCTTCACCACAATACCTTGTTATTGGAATAAACGAGAACTATAGCAATTTTGAAGAGTTCGTCTCCTTTGCTAAATCTCATCCAGGTAAAATAACAATGGGTGTCACTCTTGCAGGCGTACCACATCTTCATGCCGCTATGATCGAGCAAGCATTCGGTCTTCAATTTAAATATGTTGGCTACGAAGGAACAGGTCAACGAGTGAGAGCTCTCGTTGGAGGCAATCTAGATGCCGCTATAGGAGATGTCAGCTCTTCTAAGCAATTTGTTGACAATGGTGATTTGATTTTCCTTGCCGTTGGATCGCTTGAACGAATGGACGAAACCCCAGATGTTCCAACATTAACCGAACTAGGCCAGAACTTAGAGCTAAATGTAACCCGAGGTATTGTTGTTCCAAAAGGCACTCCTATTGATGTTCGCAAAACTCTCGAAGTAGCATTCGAAAAACTATCTAAAGACCCTGACTATATTAAACAAACAAACAACGCGGGTGCTAATGTTGGGTTTCGTGGTCAAGAAGAATATAAAACGTACCTTCGCACACTACAAAAAACCGTAACATCACTATCTGCGGTACTTGCTCCATGAGTAATTTAAGTCATGACAAAGCTATGGAGGCGGGCGAGATTGCCCGTCTGCTAAGCTATTTTATTATTCTGATAGCCTCTGTTGGATTATTCTTTGCAGCGAGTGAAATACCAACATCACGATTTGAAACACTTGGAGCTGGCGCTTTTCCACAAATTGTTTGTGCCGCAATTGGGTTGCTCTCTATAGTTGCCATCGTTGACTCCTTACGCAAAATTTCTTACCTAGGCTATGGTCGCTTTTATACTGAGGTGAAAGCCTGGATGTGCCGTCGTTATTTAGTATTCATCACGCTTGGCGCACTAGCACTTTATATCCTTGTAATTCCTATCATAGGTTTCTCAATTGCGAGCATGATTTTCATATTCTCAGTTCAAGTGATTTTGATGCCTCGTAACACTAAGTCCATTGTGATTGCCCTAATAACTGCACTGGTCTTTTCTTTCGGGCTTAATTGGCTATTTTCTGAAGTCTTTACGGTATTTCTTCCACGAGGAGTGTTTTAACATGAATGACTTTCTCACCGGAGCCACGCAAATATTTACGTTTTCAACACTTATTTATATGTTTGCAGGATCCATTGCCGGTATTGTTGCTGCCGCCATACCAGGATTCACTGTTACTATGGCAATCGTCTTAACCCTTCCTCTTACATTTGCTATGGAGCCACTACAAGGTATTGCAGTCATGCTTTCCGTATACGTCGGTGGATATACAGGAGGTTTAATTTCTGCAGCATTGTTAGGAATACCAGGTACACCCTCGTCTGTAGCAACAACTTTTGATGCGTATCCCATGGCGCGAAATGGTGAACCAGGGCGCGCCCTATCCATCGGTGTTTGGGCATCGTTTTTTGGAACAATAATTTCAACAATTGTGTTGATTTTTGCTGCCCCACCGCTTGCACTGTTTGCTGTACAGCTTGGTCCTTGGGAGTACTTTTCTCTCATTGTTTTTGCATTAACAATTGTTGGCAGTCTTGTTGGCAGTTCAGTTGTTCGTGGGATGCTTGCTGGTCTTGTCGGCCTTCTAATTTCAACCGTCGGAACTGATCCAATTTTAGGTCGAGCCCGATTTGATTTCGACATCGAAATGCTACAAACCGGCTTCCCATTTCTCGTCGTGCTAATTGGTATTTTTGCAATTTCACAACTTGCCTCTGAAGTAGAAGATGCCAAAAATATACGTTCTGGTAACTCATTAGTAACTGGCGCAATAGATTTTCAGACATGGAAAGTCTTTAAAGAAGTATTAATGCGACCAGTAAATTTATTACGGTCTTCAATCCTCGGAGTTCTAATTGGAGCGCTTCCAGGTGCAGGCGGCTCAATCGCGAATCTATTAGCCTATGACCAAGCCAAACGCTCATCAAAATACCCTGAGAGATTTGGTAAAGGTGAAACTGATGGCATTGTCGCTTCTGAAGCAGGTAACTCTGCAACTGCAGGCGGTGGCCTTATACCTCTTATCGGGCTTGGAATCCCAGGGTCTGCTGTTGATGCAATTTTAATGGCGTCACTTATGGTTCATGGTATCTCAGTTGGACCACGCTTAATTCTTGACCATGGCGATTTAGTCTACGGTATGTTTATCGCAATGGCTGTAGCATCTTTCATGATGTTAATCGTTTCCGTTTTTTCAATGCGCCTCTTTTTACGAATTACTCAAGTACCAAAATGGGCAATCGTACCTGTCGTAATGACCTGTTGCGTAGTGGGTGCGTTTGCACTTAATAACCGCGTAACAGACCTCTATCTATTAATTATTATCGGTATAGTCGGCTATGCCATGCGAGCTTTAGGGTATTCACTTGCGCCATTAGTGCTAGGTGTAATTTTAGGTCCTATTGCTGAAACCAATCTGCGTCGCGCTCTTATGACTGACGCTGATATGAGTTTATTTATAAGCCGCCCTATTAGTCTAATCTTCTTAGTAGCCGCTGTGCTTTCTATTGCTTGGGCAATTCGAAGCCATCTTAAAAATAGCAAAACAACCAAAAGGACGTCTAATGAACCTGCGTCATGATCCTATATACCCTTCTCGCCGCTCACCCATTCTTGCGGAAAATATTGTCTCGACTTCTCAGCCATTGGCGACTCAGGCTGGGATTTCGATTTTACAACAAGGTGGTAATGCCGTTGATGCGGCTATTGCAACTGCAGCGACTCTAACAATTGTCGAGCCTACAGGATGTGGTCTGGGATCAGATGCATTTTGTATTCTTTGGGATGGCAAAGAATTACATGGCCTCAATGCTTCTGGCAGAGCCCCAGCAGCTTGGACGCCAGAGCGTTTTGCCGAAGGTATGCCTCAACACGGCTGGGATTCAGTAACCGTTCCTGGTGCAGTAAGTGCGTGGGTTGCTCTTTCCCAGCGATTCGGAAAGCTTGACCTTTCAACCGTACTCGCTCCTGCTATTCGCTATGCAGAAGAAGGCTTTATTGTTTCTCCTGTAGTTGGCGCAGCATGGGCCAAAGGCGCTGAAGTTTTAAAAGATCAACCAGGCTTCGCAGAAACTTTTATGCCGAATGGACATGCACCAAAAGCAGGTGAAAGATTCCGTAATCCAGGTGCCGCCAGAACCCTTCGAGCAATTGCAGAAACTAATGGCAAGGCATTTTATGAAGGTGAAATCGCTGAAGAAATCGCTGCTTTTGCTAAAGCGAACGGTGGAGCTATGACAGTAAGCGACTTAGCTTCCCATAGCAATGACTGGTGCGGCACAATCAGTCATAATTTTGATAATGTTGAGCTCCATGAAATCCCGCCTAACGGTCAAGGAATTGCTGCATTAATGGCGCTTGGTATACTTGAACATACAAATATTCGTAATTATGAACCTGACGACATCTCTGCAGTTCATCTACAAATCGAGGCTATTAAGCTTGCTTATCGCGATCTTGATGCTTTTGTTGCTGACCGCGACCATATGAAAGACATAGACGAAGATGATTTACTTAATGCAGCGTATCTTCAATCTCGTGCAGCGCTTATTGACATAAATAAAGCCCAAGACTTTGAAGCTGGTGCACCTAAAACTGGTGGCACCGTATTGTTAAATGTTGGTGATTCGTCAGGCATGATGGTGAGTTTTATTCAATCAAACTATTCAGGGTTTGGCTCAGGCGTTGTTGTACCAGGAACTGGAATATCAATGCAAAATAGAGGCTTTGGTTTTACCAATAAACAAGGACACCCTAATCAGGTTGCTCCTGGCAAGCGCCCTTTTCATACCATTATTCCAGGCTTTGCAATGAAAAATGGCAAGCCTCTAATGGCTTTTGGCATGATGGGAGGACCAATACAAGCACAAGGTCATGTTCAATTATTATTACGCACTCAACTTTGGGATCAAGACCCTCAAGTAGCCGCAGACGCCCCTCGCTGGCGTATGGTAGAAGGGCTTGAAGTTGCTTGTGAACCAACTATGTCAAAATCACTTATCGATGGACTCATAAGCTTGGGTCACAAAATCACAGTTGAAGCACCTGATAACGCTTTTGGTTTTGGCGGAGCGCAAATTGTCCAGCGCTTTGAAAACGGAAGTTATGCCGCAGGCTCTGATCCTCGTAAAGATGGCCAAGCAGCTGGTTTTTAATGTAAGCAAGTAAGGAATATCGGCATATTTTATAAGAAGATTATGTGCCGATATTCCATTATAAGCTCTGATAAATTGAGATTAATTCTCTTAAAAGTAAAGAAGGTTTTTATGAATGAAGTTTTAGCCGCTTGGCCGATTATTATAGCGCTAATAATTACTGGGGTTTTCGCTGGGTTATTAGCTGGCTTACTTGGTGTTGGTGGTGGAATAGTCATTGTACCAGTGCTATATTTTTTGCTTCAGCTTTTCGATGTTAGCCCAGAATCTGCTATTGCAATTGCTACCGCAACAAGTTTGGCAACTATTGTCCCAACGTCTATTTCATCAATTCGCGCGCACTATATTAAAGGTAATGTCGACGTTAATATTTTGAAGTCTTGGGGTGGATTCGTATTAATATTTGCCATACTAGGTAGCCTAGCTGCATCAAATGTCCCAGGTAATACTCTCACTCTTTTATTCGCTATCATTGCGATTGTAGTCAGCATGAACATGCTGTTTCGCGCTGGTGCTCCTGCCCTATTTAGTAAACTACCAGGTAAATTTGGCCAAAGCATTATGGCTTCCGCTGTAGGTGGCTTATCAGTGATGATCGGTATTGGCGGAGGCACCATTGGTGTACCATTGTTGACTCTTTTTAACGTCGCTGCTCACAAAGCAGTTGGTACCGCTGCTGCATTTGGATTATTAATTGCTTTGCCAGGAGTTGTTACCCTCCTTGCTGTTGGTGGTAGTCGTATCGATGCTCCGATTGGCACCATAGGACTAGTAAATTTACCTGCATTCTTATTAATTATCCCGCTCACTATTATTTTTGCTCCAATAGGAGCAAAAATAGGCGCTAAGCTAAACTCCGCTCAGTTGAAAAAAGCATTCGGCATTGTTCTTTTTATTACTGGTGTACGCATGCTATTACAGATTTTTGGAATATAAGAAATAGAAAATATGCCTAAATAATAATTTATTTTATTTTATTTTATTTTATTTTATTTAGGCATATCTAATTTACAGTACTAAATAAATACTTTCCCATCAAAAAATCAATAATTCTTCTTTAAGAAACTATCTTTATTCGATTATGGTCTTTTGATTTTTTACTATATTTAATTTCCAAATCATCAATTTCATATAGAGCCATAAATTCTATTTATACTGGCTCAACATAAACTTTTGACTTTCTAATTCCGTGTATTTATAAAAATCAATATTTCTTAAGCTTTTAGCGGCTTCTTCATCCATAACTATCGTAACGTAAGGGTGCATTTGTAATATTGAAGCAGGACAACTTGAACTTACCGGCCCTTCAATCGTATTTTTAATGGCTTCAGCTTTATTAGCTCCAGTAGCTATCAGCATAATTTCACGGGACTCTAGTATCGTTCCTATCCCCATCGTAATCGATAAATGGGGCTGACTTTCACCCACAGAAAAAAAACGCTTGTTCGCTGAAATAGTCTCTTTTGATAACACTGCAATATGAGTTCTACTCGCCAAACTCGAGCCTGGCTCATTGAATCCAATGTGACCATTACTTCCTATCCCTAAGAGCTGTAAATCGACACCGCCTTTTTCTCTTAGATATTCCTCATAGTGAGTGCAATCAGCTATCGGATTATCAGAAGCGCCATTGGGTACGAAAGTATTCTCTTTGTCGATATCTATATGATTAAATAAACGATGATCCATAAAATAGCGATAACTTTGAGGGTGTCCGACCGCAAGCCCTAGGTATTCATCAAGGTTAAAAGTAGTAACTTTTTTAAAACACACTCTTTTTGTTTGATTAGCAATCATCATTTTTTCGTAAAGTCTGATTGGAGTTGAGCCGGTGGCCAAACCTAGTACTGTATTTGGTTTTTTATTAATAGACTCGATAATATAGTTTGCCCCGAATTCCGCGACCGCCAGATCATCCTTTAAAATAACTATCCGCATAAATAACTCTCTAAAAGCGTAATATAAAGCTCTTCTCTGTTGTACTTGTTCATACTTGCTTAAAAAGAGACAGAAAGCCTTTTATATAACTCAACTTAAGTGGCCTCCATCACTTCCTAACACATTACATTCCGCGTAAGCGGAGTGAGTGCTGTTTTGCTGCGATTTTACAACCATGCAAAGCCGCTTGGTCATCATTCAGAATATAAAGTGGAAACTGATGCATCAAATCGTACTGCCTGCCTTTGGCAACAAAAGCATCGAAGAAACTGGCACGTCGCAACCAAGGCATCATTGCACGGGTTACGCTGCCGGATAAAAATATCCCACCAGTCGGTAAAAAAGCTAAAACGAGATCACCTATTGTGCGAGCAAAAATATTGGCTATTGTTTGCATAGTTTTCTCTGCCATTAAATCGGACTGATTTGATGCTGCAATAGAAATATCACGTGCATTCATATGTACTACGGGTGTTGAGTTTCTTTGGCAAAACCATTGATAAGTTTGTTCGATACCGCGCCCTGAAATGGCACGTTCAACTGATGCCCGTCCACGCCCTTTTGCCAGGTATTGCCACAATTCGAACTCATCTTGAGTCTCTACTGTAAGAGTCATGTGCCCCGCTTCCATTGCTTTTACAAAGTGTTCACCATTTTCCAGTTGCGTGACTATGGCAGCATTAAACCCTGTACCTGCACCAATCACTATTCGTGGCCCTTTTTTATCAAGAGAACGAGGCCCTGCTAAATGTTGTAATTGCTCAGCGCCCAATTCCGATAAACCGTACCCTAATGCCTCTAAGTCATTAATAAATAAAACATCATTCGACATTGATGCAGCTGAAATACTTTTAACTGTAAATCGCCAGTTATGATTCGTTAGAACGACTTCTTCTTCATTGACAGGTGCGGCCAATGCCAATACAACGTGATCGCAAGAATCAATGCCTTGCCGTTTCATATAACGCTTAATCAGTAATTCTGGACTCTCTGCACTGGTATTGCGAAAGGCTTCATAGCTGTCAAATAACACATCACAATTATTATTCGCCAATACAAAGCGAGTATTGGTTCCACCAATATCTGCAAGTAAGCTAATGCTCAAAATCGTACCTCTGTTTCTGGGTCAAAATAAGAAACCAGTGACATATCAAATTCCAAATCAATGCGCTCACCCATAACTGCTTCACACTGTCCATGAAGACGTGTAACCATGTCACCTTGGCTAAATTTTAGTGTCGCATAGGTGTCTGAACCTGTTGGTTCAACGACATCCAATAGACAAGATTGAAAACTAACTTTGTCATTCCCAGTCATACGATCGGTAATTGCTTCAGGGCGAATGCCAAAAATAACCCTTTGGTTAGACGACTTTTTCAGAGTTTCTGGCGGCAAAGTATCATGCAATATCAGGTCCGGTTCACTGCCTGGAGTAGAGATACAAATATCCAATCCTGTTGGTGTAGACGTAACATGAGCTTCTATTAAATTCATCGCTGGTGCCCCCATAAAATCAGCAACAAAAGCATTTGCAGGGTAATTATATATCTCGCGAGGTGAGCCAATTTGTTGAATAACACCGCTACGCATTACCACAATCCGCGTGGCCAAAGTCATAGCCTCTATTTGGTCATGAGTAACATAAATTATCGAAGCATTTAAGCGTTGATGTAATCGTTTAATTTCCGTTCGCATTGAAAAGCGTAACTTTGCATCCAAGTTCGACAGTGGCTCATCAAAGAGAAATAATTGCGGCTCTCTTACTAAGGCTCTCCCCATGGCCACCCTTTGACGCTGACCTCCCGATAACTGCGACGGTTTACGATCCAGTAAATGGACAATATTTAACATTTCAGCCACTCGTAGAATTGAGGTTTCACGAGCTTTACTATCAACACCGCGCACATCTAACCCATAAGCAATATTGTTTGATACAGTTAAATTCGGAAACAGTGCATAGGACTGAAATACCATTGCGATATCGCGTTTCGCCGGAGGCAAGTTGGCTACATCTCGTCCAGCTATAGCTAGGCTGCCCGAGGAGATATCAGTTAGTCCACCGATACAACTCAGCAAAGTAGACTTACCACAGCCTGATGGGCCAACTAACACAAGAAACTCGCCCTTTGGCATGGTTAAACTAATATCTTTTAAAATGAGCGTTTGATCATAGCTTTTGGTGAGATTACTCACTGTCAGAATGGGCGCTTGATGCTGATCTGATGTCTTCGTATTGGCTATTTGAGTCATTCTAATTATCCTTTAACACTGCCTGCCGTCAGGCCAGACACAATGAAACGTTGAAAGCACATTGCAACAATAGCTGGAGGCAGTGACGCTAAAACCCCTACTGCTGCAATAACGCCATAATCTGTCACTCGGCCTGCCGTAAAATCAGCGATGGCAACAGGAAGTGTTTTGGTTGACAAATCACTAGTGAAAATTAACGCGTAGAAAAATTCATCCCATGCGGCTAAAAATGACAACATGAAAGTTGCTGCAATAGCGGGTAATGCCAAGGGTAATATCACCCGACGTAATGTATAAAAAGTGCTTGCCCCCTCCAGCATAGATGCTTGATCTAACTCGGCAGGTATTGCATCAAAATTGCTCTTCATCAACCATGTTGCAAATGGTAGTAACATCGCACAGTAAACAATGGCTAGCGCCGTCGAACTATTCAAAAGGCTGAGCGACCCAAAAATATTATAAAGAGGTAATATATACGTGATTGGCGGCATCATAATTGTAGCCAAAAAGCCAAACAACAACACAAGAGAAGCACCACGACGAGAAAATGCGAAAGCAGCGGGGATAGATATAATTAATGCCATTAAAGTGGCTGTTATCGCTGTAATCAGGCTATTTCTTAGAGCCATGAGAAACCGTTCACCACTACCTGAATCCATATTTAAGAGATCACTGTAGCGTGAAAAGTCTATCGTATCTGGCCACCAAACAAGAGGTTTAGCGGTGAGTTCAGCGGCACTTGAAACACTCATTATGATTAGCCAAATCAGTGGAGATAGCGTAAAAACCACCAAGATTAAAGAGGCACTTAGCAATCCAAATAACTTAAAATTAGTATTTTTCATGCTCTCATCCCTGCGCTTGACGGCGTGCGCCGATATAGTAAATTGAAATTAACACAGTACTGATGGCCGCTAAAAGCACTGCATAAGAAGCACCGCTTCCAGACCTCAGATAATTAAAATATTCTTGATAGACAAAGAAACTGGCAGTTTTGGTGCTATCAGATGGTCCACCACGAGTCATAACGTAAACAATATCGAATACTCTGAAGGCTTCGATTGTCCTCAGTACTAACACAACCAATAGTGGCCCCATAATCCAAGGTAATGTGATAGTTCGAAATCGTCTCCAAGCACCTGCACCTTCAATTCGTGACGCTTGAAGCAAATCCATAGGAACAGTTTGTAGAGCTGCAAGTGAGATATAAACGACTAGTGGGAAGTTTTTCCAAATATCCGCAAAAATGATCATATTCAAGGCGCGTCCTGGTGTTCCTAACCAACTTTGATAGTCAGGAATAATCCCCATTTGCCATAGAAAAGAGTTTAATGCCCCATATTCAGGATGATAAATTAAGCGCCACATTATTGCGTTCACAATTGTCGGTACAGCCCACGGTAATATAATTAAAAACCGCAACACGTTACGTCCTGGAAATTTTTGATTCAGCAATAAAGCCACTGCAACACCTAAAACACCTTCGATACCAACTGATGTCAACGTGAAATAAATGGTACGTCCGAGAGCTTCGATAAAATCAGGATCGGTTATCGCATAAATATAGTTCTCCAAACCAATCCAATTGACCGGCTTGGAGATAGCAGTAATACGTTCATCGGTAAAGCTGAGCCACAAAGTTTGAACGAACGGCACAAGAGTAACGAGCCCAAGTACCACTAGAGCAGGACTCAATAACGCCCATTTCTCTAGTCTTTTGTTTATTACCATAATAACTCACTCTCCCGATGCATGATTTTTGACTTTAACGAATTCGTGATACACGTTTCACGGCATCCGCTAACGCATCCTCTGAAGATTCCTCACCTAACAATATACTGTGTAAGTGCTTTTGCAGTATGTTGGACACTTCAGTGTAGGCTGGCACCACTGGTCGTGGTGACATAACTGCAATAGCTTTGCTCGCAGCAGAAACCAATTCTTCCTGACCTTCAGTGACAGATTTCACACTATAAGATTCTTTCCATACTGGAAGACTTAACTTCGCATAATTTTCTTGTACTTTTTTATCAGTCAAATACGAGATTAACGCCCAAGCTTCATCTTTATGTGCACTGTTTGATGGTATGCCTAAGCCCATGGATCCATTGACAGCGGAAGCTTCAGAAACTCCTTTTACACCCGGAGCAGGCATTACACCAATCTTACCTGCAACTTTACTTTCACTAGGATCATTAACCAACGCATTCATATAAGTCCAATTCAAAGCAAATGCTGCTTCACCATTGGAAAATACACGTCTGACGTCTTCTTCAAAATATTCAGTGGAAGCGGGGTTAGTAAGCCCACTTTTCAATGACGTTGCCATATAATCAATAGCAGCAAGAGCTCCATCTTTATTGAAGGCTGGTTTAGCCCCTTCAAAGAAGCTGCCACCATGTGCAGCCACTAATGTGGTGTAATCACAGATCATTGCTTCCGATTGCGACCAACTCCAAACCAAAGGATATTTAACAACCCCTTTATCTTTAAGAATTTGGGATTGTTCCATGACTTCAGCCCAGGTTGAAGGCGGTGTCTCTATGCCCGCTTGAGAGAGCATTTCTCGGTTAAAAAACAGATATTTCGTATCAAGAATCCAAGGCATTCCAAAAATACGGCTATTGTAGGTAACTGTCGTCCATGCACCATCAAAGATTTGATTCCCCAAATCTTTTGGCACACGATCAGTTACGTCTGTTAAGAAGCCGCCTTCAGCAAATTCCGCAGGCCAAACTACATCGTAAAGAACAATGTCATAGCCATTTGTTCCAGCCGCTGCAGACGTTATGATCTTGTCATGTAACGCTTCATAAGGAACAAATTCCAACGCAACTGAAATGCCAGGATTGTTTTCTTCAAACTCAGCCGTCATTGCTTTTATGTCGGCTTCGCTGTACGCCGCTTGACTCATGAACAGTGCATTAAGTTCTGTATCTGCAAATGCCATTGATGTTGCAAGTGCTAACATTGACATCGGTAGTAACTTTTTAATTATCATTTTGTTCCCCTTCACCGTGTTTAGGAAATACAAAGATGGCGCACTTCCTTTTTTTTGTCAAATTGATTTAAAAAATAAATTCTATATTATATGGAGCTCAAATGAGTGCATTTAAACGATCTTTGATACAAATTAGGGCGTTTCTTCGAATCTGGAATGAAATATGAAGTCTATGAACAAACTAAGTGCTTTAAGAATGTCAGGGACAAACCTAATTAAAGCGAAAGATCATAATAGTGCAGTTGTTCTGGATCTTATTCGTAGCCAAGGCCCTATATCACGAGCGGATATAGCAAGGTCTACCTCTCTCTCTCGTCAGACAGTACAAAACATTGTCGCGAAATTAGATGAACTCGAAATGGTTGAACTACGCTCTGGTGTTGCGGTTGGCCGTGGCCATCCAGGAGTAAACGTTTCAATGAGACGCAACGCAGCGCATTTTTTTGGCGTTCACGCTGACCGTACTTGGATCAATTTTGTACTAACAGATGTATTTGGAGAGATCAGATGGAACTTAAAATTATCTTTACCAGAACAAAATATTAAGCATATTCATCAAGTTATCGTTCAAGGAATTTCAATTGGTAGGCAAGAAACCAAAGATTTTGCTTCCAATATATTAGGCTGTGGTATCGCTGCTGCAGGACCTTTCGATACTGAAACCCACCTACCTGACCCTACTGGTTTTAGTAGCCTAGGCTCTACTGACTCTTTGACTTATTTAAAGGAAACGTTAGCTCTACCTGTGGCATTAAGTAACGACGCCAATGCGGCAGCAATAGGTGAAGAATTATACCGTGGTAATGGCAATCAGGCGGATTTCGCAACGCTTCATTTTGGTGCGGGGCTAGGTGCTGCTTTAATTATTGACGGCACTATTTATCAAGGTGCTTATGGCAATATTGGAGAGATCGGCCATATTCAAGTCGATCCATTTGGGAAAAAGTGTCACTGCGGTCGATTAGGGTGTTTAGAACAATACCTATCTTATGACTCATTATGCCGAGAATTAGCCCTATCTCCAGATGAGTCAGAGAGCTATGAAATTATTCGAAATTTAATAACCATTCGCTCTCCTGAGTTAATGAATTGGATTACTTCGGCCGCTTTAAGGCTTAGGCAAGCAATACAATTTTTGGATGCGCTTTTATCTCCGTCCGAAATTATTATCACAGGAACCATTCCTGATGAATTACTGAACCTATTGATGGAAGAAGCTAAGCCATATCCACTAAGAATAGGATCCACAAAAGACGTTATTGTACTCCGAGGGAGAGCAGGTAAATGGTCTATTGCTGCTGGCGCAGCCGCATTGGCATTGAACACGCAATTTGCTCCGTCCATATCGCGACTAATGCTATAAGATAAGGGTAAAAAGGCTTAATCAGATTTTCTCTATTTGAGAATCTTGGATCTCTCATACTTCAAAAAAGTATGTTTTTAAAAGTGTCGTGTCGTTGGTTGCTCTTTAGCCGCTGTATAGTAATGCGGTTTCTTCGACCTTTTCGCGACTAATCCCAATGCTTTCATCAAACTAGCTGTTTTGAACACACCAATGTTGAACGACTCTTTTTTTAACTCAAAGGCCAGTCGGCGTTTTCCATAAGGTTGAAAAGAACCTTCAAATATCTTTACGATTCTTTTCTTAATTGCCTCATCTTCAGGTCAAATATCAGGCGTGTAATAATAGTTCGACACGGGTAGTTCAAGTAACTGACACTCTCTTTATGGTTGTCTGAGGCTCTATCTTGATCAATTGACGAATCACTTTAAATTTGGATTGTCGCGTATGAACAAGGCGGTTCCCTTTTTTAACAAACGCACATTTTTTCTTGATTCAGTGAGTTCTTTTTTAAGTTCTCCTATCAATCGCTTATCTGGATCTAAAGGAATTTCACCTTGAGTAAACTCACCGCGCAGCTCATCTAAATACTGTTTTTTCCAACGTGCTACAGCAGTCGCTCCGGAACCTGATATATCCATAATCTGCTGATTGGAATAGTGCTCTTCTACCATCAATCTAGCGTATTCACACTTTGGCTTGACAGTGTAACTTAATCGCTCTTTTCGGGTTTTGATGGTCATGATCTGATCCCTACATTGAGGTAAATTATAGGCTATAAGACCTTCTAGAATCATTAGACTATTACAGGTTTGGACGGTTGATTATTCCTGATGAATTAGTAGAGCAAACCATTCTCTTTCATGAACCTTTATTCGCCGCTCTTCCAGCAAACCATCTCCTTGCTGAATCTGAGCTTACATTGAAAGAGTTAGCCGAAAACCCAATGATTCTCTATCCTGCAGGAACGTCCTCAACACCTACTTTTGCAGATATTTGCAGTTCATTGTTTACTAGTCGAGGATTGACATTAAATGTTACTCAACAAGTAAATGACCTACAAACAGCATTAGGATTAGTAGCGTCTGAAATGGACGTTACTTTGGTGTCTGAGCAAGTAAATCGACTTAAGCGTGATGATGTTGTATTCATACCACTTCAAGACAAATCCATTACCAGTCCAGTTATTTTCAGCCGTCGCAAAGGGCCAATGGATGATATAACCAAATCAACAATGGATATTTTAAATACATTAATCGAAAGTCGATAAATAAAGCTGAATTAAAATAACTACTGTGTATGCATTCGAATCAGCTCTGCGGCCTCTTGTAGTACGGGTAAAAATTCATCGACTAGTTTTTGATAACTGACTCTCGAAGCATTCGTACTCAAGTTAATAGCTCCTAATAAAGTGCCATCATGTGCAACAGCAGGAATAGCTAAAGAACGTAAGCCAAGATCTAGTTCTTGATCGACCAAACAATACCCTTGCTGAGAAATAGTTTTTAATTCTTTTAGAAACATTGCTTTGTCGACAATACTGTTCTCTGTAAGACTTTCTAGCCTCACATCAGCCAACCAATCAATTTGCTCACTTTCACTCATCAATGTGACTAACATACGCCCCATAGAAGTGTAGGCAGCAGGTAATCGTGTTCCGGCACTTAACGTTATAGACATTAGGCGGTGTGGCGCTGGGGAGCGCACTACATACATTATTTCATTTTTATCTAATATCGCCAGTGACGACGACTCCCCAAGACGAGAGGTGACATCGTGCAGGTAATGCTCCACTACACTAAGATGATTATTACTCGCATTATAAGCATAGCCAAGGCTAAGTATTTTTGGTGTTAATGAAAACTTTCGACCTTGGCGACTAATGTAACCTAAAGAATGTAGGGTTAATAAAAATCGTCTCGCTTTCGCCCTATCCATACCTGTTTGCTCTGCGACTTCCGAAAGCGTCATTTCTTTATGCTCAGGACTAAAAGCCATAATCACATTCAAACCTGAAGCCAATGCGCCTACATAATCCCGATGATCGGGAAGCAGTATTTCTTCACTCATTATCTATCTACTCACTTCCATTCAATATATTTCCATTATTTCTGATTCATACCATTCAAGCCAGCAATATCAAGATCACTAAACCAAATTGAAGGAAAGAGTTGTTTCAGCACTTGACCTAAGAAGAAGTATCAACTTAATATATTCGCATTGCAAACACATATTCGCATAACGAATAGTGAAAAGGAAAGGCATATGACTAAATTTTTAACCCTGAAAAATGCTATTGCTGAAATAGTAAAAAACGGCGATACCGTCGCCCTAGAAGGCTTCACCCACCTTATTCCTTTTGCCGCTGGCCATGAAATTATTCGCCAAAAGCTCCGTGACCTCACTCTCATTCGCATGACACCAGATCTTATTTACGATCAATTGGTGGGTGCAGGATGTGCTAAAAAATTGTTTTTTTCTTGGGGTGGTAACCCAGGCGTTGGATCTTTACACCGAGTTCGTGATGCGATTGAACACAGTTACCCTTGTGCTCTAGAGATAACAGAGCACAGCCACGCGGCCATGGCCAACGCTTATGAAGCTGGCGCAGCTGGCTTACCTCTGGCGGTTTTTCGAGGCTATATCGGAAGCGAGCTGCCACTTGCCAACAAAGACATTTCTAGCATTACCTGCCCTTTTACGGGTGAAAAACTGGCGGCTATTCCATCCATCAAACCAGACGTGAGTATTATTCACGCTCAAAAAGCAGATCGCGAAGGTAATGTATTAATAGAAGGTATTATCGGTGTCCAAAAAGAAGTCGTTCTTTCTGCGAAACGCAGTATTGTAACGGTGGAAGAAATCGTTGATAACTTAGAGGTCACGCCAAACGCTTGTGTACTGCCTGCTTGGGCGATTGATGTTGTCGCCGTTGCACCTCAAGGCGCGAAACCTTCTTATGCCTTAGGTTATTACGACCGAGATAATAGCTACTACAAAGAATGGGATGCCATTAGCCGTAATCGAGAAACTTTTAATGAGTGGTTACAGTCACATGTTTTGACTCAAGGAGACATTTAATATGACAACTAACAATCCATTGACTGAATACACTTCGGCAGAAATGATGACGATTACAGCAGCTCGCGCCTTACAAAACGGCATGACTTGTTTTGTTGGTATTGGTTTACCAAGCGAAGCCGCTAACGTAGCACGTTTAACTCATGCTCCTGATGTTACTCTGATCTACGAATCAGGTACTTTGCAAACCAAGCCGGATGTTTTGCCATTATCTATTGGCGATGGTGAACTATGTGAGTCAGCTCTAACCACCGTCTCAGTACCAGAAATGTTCCGTTATTGGCTACAAGGTGGTCACATCGATGTGGGCTTTTTAGGCACCGCTCAAATCGATCGATTTGCGAATTTAAATACAACCGTTATTGCCGCTAACCATCAAGAAACAGGCAAAGATGGCGCACACAGCTACGCTAATCCAAGAGTCCGCTTACCGGGTGGTGGTGGTGCACCTGAAATTTCGACCAATGCCAAAGAAGTTTTTATTACCGTTAAACACTCCAAACGTACGTTTGTGGAAGACGTGGATTTTATCACCACTATTGGTTTTGGTCGTGACGGTAAAGGGAGAGATAATTTATCAAATATTGGTCGTGGCCCAAGTGTGGTTATTACGGATTTATGCATTTTAAAACCAGACTCAGCAACCAAAGAGTTGATTGTCACCAGCTTGCACCCTGGTACGACGAAAGAAGACGTCATTGAAGCAACAGGCTGGGAAATTAAATTTTCCGAAACACTTGAAACCACACCAACGCCAAGTAAAAAAGAGCTAGAAGTATTACGTGAATTAAAAGCACGAACTGAAAAAGCACACAGTGCTAAGGAGGCGATATGAGCTCTGTTTACATCTGTCACCCTAGACGTTCCGCGATAGGCCGTTATGCAGGAGCCTTAGCGAACATACGTCCTGACGATATGCTTGCTCAAGTGATTCAAGCCGTGCTTACAGAGGCAAAAGACCTAAACCCTGAAGCAATCGAAGATGCTATTTTTGGTTGTGCAAATCAGTCTGGTGAAGACAACCGAAATGTGGCTCGCATGGCAAGCCTACTTTCAGGCATGCCACAGAGTGTTCCTGGTACCACAATGAACCGTCTTTGTGGATCAGGAATGGATGCTATTGGTACTGCATTTCGGGCCATTAAATCAGGTGATGCTGAGTTGATGATCGCTGGCGGTATAGAATCCATGTCACGAGCTCCTTTCGTCATGGGCAAACCGTCAATGGCCTTTGATAGACAGCAAACACTCGAAGACACAACCATGGGATGGCGCTTCATCAATCCTGTCTTAAAAAGCTTATACGGCACAGAATCCATGCCAGAAACCGCTGAGAATATTGCCACTCGCTATGCGATTTCCCGTGAAGAACAGGACGAATTCGCCTATCAGTCACAGCAAAAAGCCCAGAAAGCTCAAGATCAAGGTAAGTTTGCAGAAGAAATTACCGCTATTAGCATTAAGCAGAGAAAAGGTGATCCAATTCTTGTCGATAAAGACGAGCATATTCGTGCCAGTACAACACTAGAAGGCTTAGCCAAGCTAAAAGCGCCTTTCCGTGAAGGTGGCAGTGTCACGGCAGGTAACGCCTCAGGTATAAACGATGGCGCAGCCGCTATGTTGGTCGCCAGCGAAAGCGCAGTCAAAACGCATAAACTCATACCATTGGCTAAAATTCTAAGTATGGCGACAGCTGGCGTTGAACCTTCTATTATGGGAATGGGGCCCGTTCCTGCGGTGCAAAAAGTATTAAAACGTACTGGTTTGTCATTAAACGATATAGACGTTATTGAATTGAATGAGGCCTTTGCCGTTCAAGGTCTTGCCTGTATGAAAGAACTAGGGCTTGACCCTAAAGACCCGCGTATTAATCCTAATGGTGGTGCCATTGCTCTTGGGCATCCTCTCGGTATGTCTGGCGCTCGCTTGATACAGTCTGCCGCATTACAATTGAAACGCACCAACGGAACGTACGCACTGTGTACTATGTGTATTGGTGTTGGCCAAGGCATTGCTATCCTAATTGAAAGGGACACTATTTAATGAGTGAATTACATTTTTTCGTTGAAGGTGATAAAACCAAGCCCGCCCTAGTTTTAGGTCATCCATTAGGAATGAACTTACAGGTATGGTATGGGATGAGATCGCATCACATCTTAAAGACGATTTTTATATTATTCGTTGGGACCTTCCAGGTCATGGACAAAGCTCTGCAATAGACCCAGCGGTAACCTCTCTTAAGGAAGATGCTTTAGTGACACCTTTAATAGAGAAATGCGATGCGCTAGGTATCACAAAATTCCATTATATTGGAACGTCTATAGGTGGTGTCATTGGACAGCAATTGCTGATTGATTATTCTGAACGCCTCCTCAAACCAATACTGGCGCTAAAATTGGTACGTTAGAATTCTGGTTAAACCGTCAAAATGATGTTGCAGCTAAAGGTCTCAAAAACATGGCGAATGCCTTGGTATCTCGCTGGTTTAGCGAAGACAGTGTCCAAAGTAAACCTGCCTTAATGGAATTTTGGCAGCAACAGTTAATGAAGGTAGATAATCATAGTTATGATTTACTATGCGCATGGTTAGGCAATACTGACCTAACGAAAAAGCATGGTATCAAGAACGTTAAAACTCAGCTCATCTGTGGTGAAAAAGACGTCGCAACAACGCCCGAACTAATGAATAACTTAGCGTCTTTAATGCATATTGATTCAACCATTCAGTTGGATCATGTCGGTCATGTCCCTTCTGTAGAATCACCAAAAGCATTAGCCGATATTTTAAAATCTTTTATATCTAGTTAATGAAATTAAACCGCGACTAAACAAGGTGATTGAACCTTTTTTAGTCGCAAAAAACATCGTTTTCATCAAAAAATAACGATTATAATAAGAATCATTAAAAATACCTACCTAGATACCAACAACACATAACTCAGCTACAGCTTTATTTGGGTTCTACACATCACTAAGATTGACCTGAAACCATTCTAGTAGTTGTTTTATCATGGGATCTTGATGTCTAAATGAAGGAGTTAAGAAATAATAACCATAACCACTTTCGTATTTCAGTCCCAGAGGATTAACCAATTCTTTGTTACTTAAAGATTCTATCTGCTCGTCTTCATTTTGATTATCAATTAATAGATTTTCGACTAAAAATTCTGGTATTAATGCGATACCTTGCTTTTGCTTTACTACTTCCAAAGACATAAAGAAATGTTCAAAAGCATGACGAGATGTTGGAACATTATCACCGTAATCATCTCCAATAAAACGATTAAAACATTGGTTCCACAGCTGAGGTCGAGTAGTTGGGCGAATTAATGAATGCTTCAGTAAATCTTTCGCCTCATTGATTGGTGAATTCACCAGCAGGTCTTTGTGCATTACTGGCAATAAAATTTCTTTTGTAAGTAAGGTCGCATTTTGATGACTTAACGAAAGCGGCAAACAACGAATCGCCACATCCGCACTAGATTGATTAAATTGGTAAGCACCATCACCAGAAATAAGGCTAAGTCGTAAAGACGGAAACCTTTCATCTAACAAATGTAAACGAGGAATCATCCATAAACTGGATAAAGAAGGTGAAATATCCAAAACCAAATGTTGAACTTCCGCGGAAAATTGTTGCAAAGTAACCGTAGAGCTATGAATTTGCTCCAACGCACTCATGATAGTTGGTAAATACAGTTTGCCGGGCGCTGTCAGCTCCAATCCCTTTGGAGTTCGGTAAAATAACGGCAACTGTAAGTGTTCTTCTAATGCCTTAATTTGCTTACTAACAGCGCCTTGAGTAACACACAATTCCATGGCTGCTTGAGAAAAACTTAGTTTTCGTGCCGCTACCTCAAATACCTTTAACGCATTGAGCGGTGGAAGTTTTATCGACATTTTTTTCTCCTACAATACCCCATTACTTTTTCTCATAGGGCCTGAAAATATATCGTTTGCGGCTCTCTGTAAAGAGACATTAAGGTTAGACCATCATAATCATAATAAAGCCTTATTCTAAATGAACAATATTTTTCAACGCCACTGCCATTCAAACCTACCTATCGCTGTTAAAGGTGATGGTATTTATCTTTATGATAAGTTAGGTAAAGCTTATCTAGATGCAAGCGGTGGGGCAGCCGTTTCCTGTTTAGGACATAGTCATCCCGATGTTCGCGCGGCTTTACACAGACAAATTGATCAGCTCGCTTACGCTCATACTGGTTTCTTCAATACAGACAACGCCCTAGAGCTTGCAGAGAAACTCACCCAAGCAGCTCCAGGTAATCTAAATCACGTATATTTCGTATCTGGAGGTTCAGAAGCAATAGAGTCAGCACTTAAGCTAGCTCGTCAATATTTTGTAGAAAAAGGCGAGTCTCAACGAACTCAATTTGTTTCTCGTAAACAAAGTTATCATGGCAATACGTTAGGAGCTCTTGCTGTTGGCGGTAATGAACTACGTCGCGCACCATTTGCACCATTACTCATGCCGACAGAACATATTTCAGCTTGCTTTGCATATCACAACAAACTCGAATCTGAGAGTTATTTTGATTACGGCCAACGCACGGCCAACGAACTCGAAACACGCTTATTAGAGATGGGGCCAGATACTGTTATTGCCTTTATTGCTGAACCGGTTGTCGGAGCCACAGCTGGCGCGGTAACCGCAGAGGAAGGTTACTTTAAACGTATCCGAGAAATTTGTGATCAATACGGCGTTTTGTTGATTCTTGATGAAGTAATGTGTGGCATGGGTCGTACCGGTACACTTTTCGCTCACGAACAAGAAGATATCCATGCGGACATAGTAACAATCGCCAAAGGCTTAGGCGCAGGTTACCAACCAATTGGAGCAATGATCGCTACCAGCGAAATTCACAACACCATTTCTCAAGGTTCGGGCTTTTTTCAGCACGGTCATACTTATATGGGCCACGCAACAGCCATGGCAGGGTCTCTTGCTGTATTAAATGCGTTCGAGAAAGAAGCACTTCTACCCAGAGTTCAAGAGGCAGGTGATATTTTACAAACACGTTTATCTGAACGCTTTACTGATCATCCTTTTGTTGGCGATATTCGTGGTCGAGGCCTATTTAGAGCAGTAGAACTTATTGCTGATAAAGACACTAAACGACCTTTTTCTACGGCTTCAAACCTACATACACAAATAAAAGAAAGAGCAATGGATCTCGGCTTAATATGTTACCCAATGTCAGGAACGATAGACGGAAAAAACGGACATCACATTTTATTAGCTCCTCCTTTCATTATCAGCAATACACAAATTGATGAATTAACAGAAAAACTTTTTGAAAGCGTTGATTCTGTTACTCAGTCCTTATTTAAAGAAGGTATGTACTAATGAAATTAACCAACTCGAAACAACGTTTAATCATAGTTGCACCTAATGGCGCACGGAAAACAAAAACCGATCATCAAAACCTACCTATCACGCCAGATGAGATGGCTGCAGAAGTTCAGGATTGCGTCAATGCAGGGGCAGGTATGGTGCACCTTCATGCACGCACTGCTGACGGTCGTCATTCATTGGAAATCGAAGATAATGCATTAATGATGAAGGCTGTAAAAGATGCTGTAGGTGACAGAGTCATCATCCAACTCACTACTGAAGCTGTTGGCCTTTATCAACCGTCTGAACAAATGGCGTTGATCAAAGCGCTCATGCCAGAAGCGGCCTCTTTTTCATTATCAGAGTTGATTCCAGATGTTCATCATGAACAAGCAGCCAGCGAGTTTTTTCATTGGGTTGCCGAGCAAAAAATCATTGCTCAATACATTCTTTATTCTGCTGAACAACTGAGCTATTACCTAGATCTTAGGGCTCGAAAATTACTACCGGATTCTCATCACCACCTTCTATTGGTACTGGGTCGTTATCATGCCCAACAAGAATCTCAACCAGAAGATCTCTCGCCATTTTTACCTTTACTCGAAAAAACGACTGTCCGCTGGGCAATCTGTGCATTTGGTAATAAAGAGCAGGAGTGTTTAATAAAAGCCGCTGAGTTAGGTGGTGATGTTCGTATCGGTTTTGAAAACAATCTTTATACAAAATCAGGAACATTGGCAAAAAGTAATGCACAGCAAGTACAGGATTTAGTAAATGCACTGAAAAAAAATCTATCTATTATGGATCCAAATACATTTCGTCAGAGCTTTGAAAATAATAACTCTCTATGAATAAAATGACTGAAGGAGGTAAACCTAACAGATACTCATTAACACTTAACTCTAACTAAATGAAAGATTCGATATTCAATAAAATTTGACCTTTGTATTTTTTGTCAGATAAAGGCAGTTAGTTTATAAAAATCTAACCTCTCTTATATCTACACAAGTTATACATCAACTGTATGAATAAAAAATCTCTGAGATCGATTTTTTGGATCAAAAAACCTTACTAATGAATGATATTTTTATCAGTAAATAAAAATTTATATCACGAACTTCAATGTTGATATATTTCTATATATTCATTAAAAACAATAAAAATTTCTCAATAATCACACTCATTAATAATGAGCAGCCAAATAAATATTGAGTAAATAAACTAATAAAAATAAGAGAACATCATTATGGAAAAAATAACAAATTTTTCTGTACGTATTGTACAGAAATACCTACCAAGTGCTTTTGTACTTGCTGTGATACTAACCGCCATAATATTTGTATTAGGCATTACTATTGCAGACCAAGGTCCTATGACAATGGCTGGTTACTGGGGCGATGGATTTTCGAAATTATTTAAATTTGGAATGCAAATGGTTCTAGTGTTATTGACAGGCTATGTTCTGGCAATGACACCAATAATAAAAAATGCCCTTAACGCCTTAGCAAAACAAGCAAATACCCCAAAACAAGCTCTGGCAATCACAATCGTTGTGAGCTTTATTTGTTATTATCTAAATTGGGGGTTTGGCATGGTTGCTGGAGCTATTCTAGCAAGAGCAATGGGAAGTAGTGTAAAAGTACACTTCCCTCTCCTCGTTGCCGCGGCATACGGCGGTGAATTAGTACGTGGCCCTTCGTCCTCTATACCTTTGATTATTGCGACTCCAGGCCACTTTATGGAAGATGCGATTGGTATAGTTCCTGTATCACAGACACTCTATTCTAGCTGGAACATAGCGCTTACTATCGGTCTTCTAGTACTATTAGTTGCATTTTTTCTGCTTCAGAAGCAACCGAAAGACATTATTGTATTAGAAGAAAAAGAAGAGATTATTGAAACAAAAGTGTTTGAAGGAAAAATGTGTTTTTCGGACTGGATTGAACACAGCCGTATACCGACTTTGTTTCTAGGTCTATTAGCCGCAAGCTATATAATTAATAAAATCATTAGCGATACTTTTAGTCTTAATCTCAACACCATGATCTTAATCTTTCTAGCGTTAGGATTATTACTCCATAAGAACTCCGCTTCTTATCTCAACGCCGCAGAACTAGCGGTTAAAGCTGCACGAGGTATTATTGTTCAATTCCCTCTATACGCTGGTATAGCAGGAATGATGACAAATGCAGGGTTGGTTACTATTTTTTCAAATGCAATAATATCTGTAGCTACTATAAAAACATTTCCGCTACTAACTTTCTTGTGTGCAGGTATCGTAAACTTCTTTATTCCATCTGGTGGTGGCCAATGGGCAATCCAAGGACCAATCATGATGGAAGCCGCATATAATTTAGGCGCAGACCCAGCCTTAACAATTATGGCTTTTACTTGGGGAGACGGCTGGACAAATCAAATTCAACCATTTTGGGCATTACCATTATTAAGTGTCGCTGGACTATCAGCACGTGACATCATGGGATATTTGGTAATTTGGCTCGGAATTTCAGGAATTGCAATTGCAGGCACATTTATAATTTTAATGTAGCTTTTATAAAACAGCGCCTATTTTTTGTAGGCGCTACTTTATATCTCCAATAATATCTAAGTTGCAATGGGTTTGGCTACAACCAAATTCATTCTCTGCATTTAGCTCCCTATCCAAGAGTTATTTTTTATCAAGGATAAAATAACGGGCATGTAATCGTTTTAAAGCATGGACTTCCCAGACTTATCACAGCTTAAGCCAAAATACTTTTCTAGAGCTTCGAGATCCCTCTGAAGAGTTCGAGTTTTAACACTAAAACCTTTTCCTTCCAACACCACCTGTATTGTACTTCTCGATATATAACAACCTGGCTTATCTGGAATCGCTCTTAGGATCTCTATTTGACGAAATAACGCAGTGTAATTAGTGCCCACAATTTACCCCTCTGATTAAGAGTAAAAACCATATGCGAGTGTCCAATACGAAAACACCCTCTCAAATAAGATAAACAAAAAAATGATTTATTTTAGGCGCTCTGGTCACATAGGAGTTTTAGCTAAAACTGAACTGACCAATCATCCCTAACAAGTAAATTCTTTATTAGTCAGTAAGTTATACTGATAAAGAAAAATACACTTTAGATACATTAAAGTCACTTGGCAAAAAATGTGGTTACATAATATTTGTGACCACATATATCATGGTTTTCTTCTAAACCAAAACAAGCGAAGGTCAAAAAACACTTAAAAAATAAGTAAAAAAGTTATTTAATGAGAAATACAGAAAAGTGAAATATTGAATATGGTCACGTAGTGGTCACAGATTCACCACATGAAAAATTAAAGCAATATTTTTATTTATTTCAGAAAAGTGAAAGTAGAAAACTAGAAATGAATGTTTTTTATAAATTCAATAAAATCAGTGAGTTACTGGCGTAAAACACTTTAAAAAAACAATTAACCAACTGGTGGGTGTGGAGAGGTTCGAACT
>NZ_JAMB01000013.1 GCF_000521805.1 Marinomonas ushuaiensis DSM 15871 | reverse complement strand
GTCCAACTTTATGGGGTCACTTCAATGCCGGTTTTTTATCACTTTTTTAATTCAAACCATTATTCTTTCATATAAAGGTTGGTATGTAATTCCAACCTTTATTCGTTGAATTTAGGCTTGAGTCGTAAAGACACTGGTTTTCTTATTCAAGCTGCTTACTTGATCATGGATATCACGAGTATTGCCTTCAATGCTATTAATGTTGCTATTGTCTTGCTGTAATTGCTGAGCAATTTTATCCATTTCTTCACTCATATGAATCGCTGTTTTCTCGACTTCTTTAATCGATCTTGCCATATCAATAGAGGATGCAGAGCTGGTTTGAGCATTTTGTTCTATTTCTAGAATGGCTACTTCTGCTTTTTCACTGAACTCTTCAATGGCATGTAGGCTTTCTTGTCCACTGTGCATTGTCTCAATGGCAGTTTGTGTTGAAGACTGAATTGTACCAACAATGTCTGTGATTTTAGCTGTTGCATCCACTGTTTTCTCAGCAAGAGAGCGTACTTCATCAGCAACTACGGAGAAGCCTCGGCCCGCTTCTCCAGCTCGTGCGGCTTCAATCGCTGCGTTAAGAGCTAAAAGGTTGGTTTGATTTGCTAAGTCGTTGATCATGCCGATAACGTTATCTATGTCTTTCGATAATTGTCCTAGCTCGTTTAACTGAGTACTTGTTTTGTTGACTACAGTAATTGTGCTGGCAAGGTTAGAAAGCGCACCTTTGATTGTCTCTGCGCCCACTTTTGCGGATTCATAAGTGTTTTGTGATTGGCTGCTTAAATCTGCTGTAGTATGAGAAATACTGGATATGGTCGTTGATATTTCTTCTGTCGCAGCGGCTAGGGAACTGGTTTGTTGGCTGACTGAGCGGTTGCTCTCTGCGATATTAGTCACTGAGGTGTTTAGTTCGGTGACCATGTTATTAACACCCTGCGTGGTATTCATAACATCACCAATAACAGAACCAAGCCCAGTCGTCATCTCATTAACAGAGCTGCATAAAGAATCAAATTCATCATTACGTTTATTGTTTACGTATAAACGTGCTGTTAAATCACCGCCTTTTACTTTACCAAGATCTTTAATGATTTGATTAAGAGAGTTATTTACACTTTTACCAATACTGGCCATCATGATAGAAGCAAGAATGGCAACAACGATACTAACAATGATTAAACTAATGCTAGCTTGTTGCGAGCTTGATGATGCTTGTTCACGTGCATCCAATACGGCTTGATGCATATATTCAACGGCAAGCAATCTGGTATTGTTAAAGTTTTCTCGTTGAGCAGAAAATGCTGTTTGTAGATTGCTTAGCTGTTGATTTTCTTTATTGAGCTCTTGAACTACATCATAGTAGGCCGTGATATTTGCACCGAAGCGCTCTTTCAAACCAAAATTATCTACGCGTTGATTGAAGTTTTCAAAACGCTCTTCAAAAAGATCTTTGTTTGCAGGTGTTGGCTCAAAGATTAATGTTTGTTCAGCTTCGCGTACTGGCAAGAATTCTTGTTTTACTAGACTTAAAAAAGAAATTTCTTCAGTAACTGTTTCACCTAAAGTAGCAACTTCTTGTTTGAGGCCAGAAGAACCATTAAAGCCAACTTTATGTCTTTGGTTAACGAGTGCTTCTAGAGCATCACTGTAACTGATAAGTGACGTTATAACATTATTGATATTATTTTTGGCTTCAGTGTCCTGAAGTAGGTCTGTGTCTTCTTGCAGCATAACGATAAAGCTATCATGGTTTGTATTAAGCGAGCCCATAAAGGCATCATATGAACCATTATTAACACTTGATAATGATTCATATTCTTCCATAAGGGTGATAACGAGAGAGGCGAGGTCTTTATCTACTTTTGTTAATCGTTCAAATTTAGATGATGAGGTCTCTTGAACATTTAAGCCTTGAAGGGCAACGGCCGTTACCACAATAAAGCCAATAATAGCAGCGATAAGTAGAGAGACTAATTTTGTGCGAAAACTAAGGTTTGCCAACATATTTTATCCTGTTCTCTTTTTTTTATTATAGATTGAAGAGATAAACGTAAGGACTAGTTAGAGTCCTTATCTTGCTTACCAAAACATTGTAAAGACGTTACAAAAATTTACTTAATCATTCTATTTCGACTATAGTCTTATTTGCAAATGAAAAAATGTCATTAACAACTATTTTAGCTTATCCATTTACTTTCATTTTGAATAAGCTGGTTTTAAAAGTCATGTGGACTGATCCAAATATCTATTTGCTGGTGCCCTAAGTAGGTTATTGTCCCTTTGTAGCGAGCCACACCACTTGAGCTAAATTCAAATTTATAGATTCTTTTGATTTTAATTTGCCCATGACTCCAGGTTGGCCTCCATCCTGCTCCTGCGACGCTTTGATCTAATAGTTGTAGATCTAAAGAGTCACAATGTTTCTTTGCATTAATTAGGGCTTGTTCTCGAATGGAAGTGTTGCGCCACCATGAATAAACCAAAGCGGCGAGTAACAAAATAATAACAATGTCAGAAAGCTGAATGTGCATGTATGCCTACTATATTTAAAATACTTTGTAGCATAGTAACTGATGGGAGAGTGGAAAAGAAATTCGTGGCTACCTCCAAGCAGGAGAGAAAGGAAGGTAGCCACGCGCTTCACACATATAGAGCGAGTCGAATAATTATCTCACTGAAATAAAGCTAAATTTGGGCATTCAGGGCAGTGAATGTGTGGGAATCCAAATTTGAGTCGTTTGCTTTAGTTCAATGGCCAGTCAGGTGATAATTATGCGGCTTCTACCGCTCTCTCTGCGTAAAGTTGGATAACCCACTGTTCAATTCGTTCGTCAGTGAGTTCAAACTGTTGATCTTCATCTATTGCTAAGCCGATGAAATGACTTTTATCTATTACACACGCTCTTGATGCCTCGAAATCGTAGCCTTCTGTAGGCCATTGCCCAATGAAGGTAGCGTGTGTTGGTAGTAGTTTTTCATACAACCAACCCACTGCATCAACAAAATAATCACCGTATCCGAATTGGTCGCCCAATCCATATAAAGCTACGGTTGTGTTTTCTAGAGATAGCTCACTCAAGCTATCGCCAATGTCTTCCCAATCGGACTGAATTCCACCGAAATCCCACGTAGGGATGCCGAGAATAACCATAGAGTATTGCTCTAATAAGCTTGGCTCTATATCTTTTATGTCGAAGAGTTCTACTGTCTCTCCCAATTCTTCCCACTGTTTAGCGATCTTATGACCGACTTCTTCTGTGTTATTTGTATCTGTGCCGTATATAAGGGCTATAGATGAATTGGCCATTTTGTAAATTTATTCCTATAACTTAGTGAATTTGTCCGTATTGGTGGCTGCTGACACCAAAGTGCTGAATAAAAGCAGCTTCAAATTGGTCATCAGAGAAGCCACTCTGAGCGACTATGTGTGTTTTTGCTGCTGGATCTTGTCTGAGTCTGTCAGCTGCAAATTTGATGCGGCTACGAGTCCAGTAACTTTCTATGGATTGACCAACAATAAGGTGGAAGCCAATCGCAAGTGCTTCTTTATTAAGACCAACACGCTGTGCAATATTACCTATATTTAGCGCTTCGTGCTCCATAACTTCTATTAAATTTTGAGCATTAAAGAGCTTGCTTTGACAGTCTTCGCATTGCGATAGATGACTGAGCATTTGTAACTGTTCGATCACCGTAAATATAAGAGCATAAATATGCCCTGCTAAACTAATAGAATGACCTTTGTGAGATAATACAGGTTTACTGATTTCGGCAGATCTTTCAGTGAAGGGCAATTGTATAACACCGATATCATTATTTAATTTTTCACCCATTAAACGAAAGTGCTGGATGATTTGATCTTCAGTTTCGCCAAGAGCGTTGGCGAGGTGCTCTGGACTAATACGTACTTGCAATAAACTGCGTTCTTCCCCAGCGGCCATAGGAAAATAGCCACTTATGTTTTTAGGTTGATAAGCAATTTCAACAGACTGTATATCTTCAACAGTCTTGATTGCACTGGTACCTAGAAATGAAAAATATAAGCCTTGTTTAGCTTCTTCATAAATAGATACATCAACTTTACTATGCAGATGTTGATTCAGTAACTGAAGATTTGGAAGCAACGCAAGAAAATGTTTATTGCCCGCGAAGTGGGCTGTCATTTCGTCTTTTATTTTTCCTGTATTGTCATACACATCATGCATGCATATTTGCATTGTATGTCGCCTCTAATCTGATAATGGTTATCATTAAAGGTTTTTTTTGAAATTAATGCAAGTGGTTCTCATTAAAAAGTTAATATAGGAACCACTTTATTTGTATTTTTGGGAGATAATGGGACTCTGTTGACAAAATAGTGTGGGATTTAATCCAGGTAATCGACTCGATTAAGTCCATATTTTTGCATTTTTTGATTCAATGTCCGACGTGGAAGCTGTAACTGTTCCAGTACAGACTGAATGTTACCTTTATGTTGTCGAATACTTGCTTCTATTAAACTGCGTTCAAACTCTTGAACCTTTACGCTTAATGGAAGAGGTGTGATGGTGTCTATATTGTCCTGGGCTTGGTAGCCGGCCAATATTTTCGCCACACTAGTGTTGGGCTCCAGTGCGTAACGTAGAGCGACATTTCTTAATTCTCGGACGTTTCCAGGCCATCCATATAAAGTCAGTGTCTCATGGTCTATTGGGCTTAACGATCTGAAGTCACCACCTCGTTCTTTTACCGCCATACGACAGAAATGTTCGAAAAGTAGAGGGATGTCTGAGCCTCGGTTTCGTAAGTCTGGTAGGTGTATTTGCGAAACATTTAGGCGAAAGAATAAATCTTGTCTAAAGTCTTCTAGTGTTTGTAGGTCATTCTTCGCAGCGGCAACGACTCTTAGATCTATCTTAATTGTCGTGTTACTGCCAATGCGTTCAAGTTGGTTTTCTTGTAAGACACGTAATAATTTGATCTGCATGGCAAGTGGCATGCTTTCTATTTCATCTAAAAAAAGAGTGCCACCGCTGGCGTATTCTAGCTTGCCGACTCTTTTTTTATTCGCGCTGGTAAATGCGCCTGCTTCATGGCCGAATAGCTCGCTTTCGAAGAGTTCGGCTGGAATGGCAGCACAGTTGATTGCAACAAAAGGTTTCGTGTTTCTCGGGCTGCAGTCGTGTAAAGCTCTTGCAACTAATTCTTTACCACAACCTGTCTTGCCGTAAACAATGACATGTGTGTCCATGTTTGCAAAGGTATGAATTTGCTGTCTGACACGAACAATTTGTTCTTGTTGGCCTATGATAACTTCTTCTAGTCCATGTAGGTCGCCAAGATATTGTGTTTGATTGGCATGTTGGAGCTGAACTTTACGAAGTTGAATGGCTTTTTCAACGGTTTCAATTAACCGGTTTGGGTCGAAAGGCTTTTCAAGGAAATCAAATGCGCCATCACGTAATGCATTGACGGCAGTGTCTACATCGCCATGACCTGTTATCAAAATAAAGGGCAGTTCTGGTTCTTTCTCTAAGCAATGGTTCATCAGAGTGAGTCCATCAATCGGAGTCATACGAATATCACTCACGATGATGCAAGATCGACCTATTTTATAATGATTGAGTAGCTCTTGGGCTTCTTGGAATTCTTTCACAACATAATCAGATAAGCGTAGCCATTGTGCTGTTGTCGAGCGAACAATGTCATCATCGTCAAGCAACCAAATCTCAATTTGGTTGCTTGTATCTGAATGGGTTGAGTTTAGATTGGTCATAGCGCCTGTGTTAGCGTTGTCATTTTCCATGTTAAGCCTTTGACAGTGTCAGTCGGAACACCAATTGTGACGAATCATTATAACTCGCTATTAATGTGCCATTCATATCTTTTGCTAAGTTTGCACTAATGGCAAGTCCAAGCCCTAAACCTTTACCTATGGGTTTTGTGGTGAAGAAAGGTTCGAATATATGAGTAAGTTTATTTTGTTCGATACCCGGTCCATTGTCTTGATAGGAGATGATTATTTTCTCTCCCTGTTCTTGCTGGGATATTTTAATATTAGGGGTTATCTTGGATTCAGAGCATGCCTGTATAGAATTGCTTATTAGGTTTAAAAATATACGCTCAAGCCGTGTCGATTCAGCGG
This sequence comes from Marinomonas ushuaiensis DSM 15871, assembly GCF_000521805.1. Classification (GTDB taxonomy): domain Bacteria; phylum Pseudomonadota; class Gammaproteobacteria; order Pseudomonadales; family Marinomonadaceae; genus Marinomonas; species Marinomonas ushuaiensis. Next base: position 74,869 of record NZ_JAMB01000013.1, on the reverse strand, counting down.
TTACTAAATCTAAATCATTGAGCTGGATGTCCCAAGAAGCACCTTGAACTTCTTCGCCAAGGCTTTCAATAGCGTGCTTGATGGATTCTTTTATGGAGGTGGGGGCCAGTTGCTCAGGCCTTCTATAGGCTAATACTTTGAGCTCACTGGTAAGGCTTTGCATTCTCACGACTAATGATTGTAAGTCTGATAATACCTTCAGGGCTTGCTCGGAGTCTTGGCGCTTTAATAATAATTCAGCCGTATAGGCAAGTGTTCTTATGCCAGTTAAAGGCTGATTGAGCTCATGAGCAATAGCTGTAGACATTTGGCCAATTGCGGCCAATTTTTCTGTACTAAGAAGCTCTTTTTGAGCAGCTTCTAAGGCTTGAGTTCTCTCTAATACTCGTTTTTCTAAGCGTGTGTTGGCTTCGAGTAAATTAAGTTCTGCTTTTTTTCGCTTACTGATGTCAATTAAAGTGACGAGATAGCCTTGAGAGTGACGCCATTCTAAAGATGAAATAGACAATAATGCAGGAAAGGTCTGACCATTGTCTTTCTGTAAAACAACTTCTTGTTCTAGTAAATTTGAGACGCTTTTATTACTTCCAATGCTTTGGCGTTGAAGTGAATTGATAAAAGACAATGCGTTTTTGTTTTCAAGATGGTTAGGTAGAAATTCAGACAGATAATGCGAGTTTAGCTTTGAGCCTTGGCCGAAGTAGCGTAATCCCATTGGGTTTACGAAGGAAATTTCGCCATGTTTGGTAAGTTGAAGTAAGCCAACGTGCGTGTTTTCAATCAGCACTCTTTGTCGTTGAGCACTGTCTGCAATTAATATTTCATTCTCAAGTTTTGACGCAATTTTTAATGATCGCTCACGACGGTAAAGCCAGAATAGAAAAACAAGCGCAAATATTCCTAAGCTTACAAAGGCAATGCTGCGAGCTTTTGCTTGTATGCCTCTTAAGTTTGAGAGGTAATGTATTTGCCAGTTCAAATCGTCTAAAGTGACATTTTGTAGAAGGTAGCGTTCGTTATTCAAGCTGTATATTTTTGATCGAGTTTTATTGACGAATTGAACATCGATATAGTCATCCAGCCAATTACTTTCGAGAATACGATTTAGTTTACTGGCTAAAAAAATCAAACTGTTTTGGTCTGTCATGACAACAAGATCCTCAAGTAGATTCCATCGCTCAATTAAACTGCTGACATTAATTCTAACGGCAATAGCACCAGCAAGTCCTGTTGATGAATAGACTGGTGCAAGTACTAAATGAGCTGACTTGTAAAGCTCAGGGTTGTAGCCAGAAACAAGTATGTATTCTCCTTGTTGATCTTTTAAAACATTACTCAAATTGGTTTTGTTGAAATAATCGTCTAGTTTGAAGTTAGGGGACTGCTCACTAGACACCATGAGGTCGCCTTCGGTTGAAAGGATAAACCAGTCCTGTGTTTTTGAGACGTGAGTTAAATCTTCCAGTTGTCTTTGTAAACGATTAGTTAATACCTCATCTTGAGGGTTATTCATAAAAGCTAACAAGGTTGGGTTATCAGTTAACGCGTAGGGGAGGATATGATAGTTTTTTAACTCATTTCTAAGTTCGATAACATAATCCAGTAATTGGTTCTGTCCCTCAGAGTGTTTATCAATGATTAAAGTTTGGTAGGCAATCGTGTTGATTCCAAAATACATGAGGGTAAGAATTGCGCATCCCAAAGAGAGGAACGAAAGGCGATGTTTACGAAATTGTGAAATCAATTAAAGTCTCGTTGTTCTTGTTTGTATTAACCTGATGTTTCAAAGCCGAATCAAATTAAGTCTAAACTTCTAAGTACAGTAACGCCAATACTTGTCGTAATCAAAGAGACAATAGTTGTGATAACTATGATATTCGCGGCTAAAGTCGAGTTTCCATTCATGGCGCGAACCATGATGTAGCTTGCTGATGCGGTTGGGGCGGAAGACATAAGAAAGAGAACGCCAAGTTCCATCCCTCTGTAACCGAATAAGTAGCCACCAAATGTGAGGATAATAGGAATGAAAATAAGTTTGCCTACAGAGGCGATAATGGCGCCCAGCATTTCTGTTTTTAATGACCTAAAGCTGAGTGAGGCACCTGCACATAATAACGCTAAAGGTAGAGTCATCTGAGCGAAATAATCGCCTGCTTTATACAATGTTGTAGGTAATGATAAGCCTGTAATTGAAGAGGCAAAAGCTGCAATAATTGCAATAATAAGAGGGTTCTTTGCTATGCCTTTTAGAATGCCTTTGATATTGGCATTACCACCTAAACCACGACTTAAGCCAATAACAGACAATATGTTAAATAAAACAGTGACGCCGCCTAAGTATATAGATGCAACCGCATAGACGTCACTACCATAAGCATTAACACAATAAGCCAAGCCAATAATGCCCATATTAGAGCGAAAGGCACCCTGTATTAATACTGCTCGCTCTGCCTTATCAGATATCCAAATCGGCATTAATAGTTCTAAAATAATATAGGTAACAATAACGGCTACCATGGCGTAAATTACGAGAGAGAAGTCAGTGTCGCTGGTGAGATCTGTTTTGGAAATGCTGATAAACAGTAGAGCTGGAAGGGTGACGTTAAACACCAATTTAGACGCAGTATCGATAAAATTATCATTAATAATTTGAATTCGATAAAGGATAATCCCTAATGCCAATATTAAAAATATTGGCATTGTTATAGAAAAAGAAAACGTCAGTACGTCTAAAAAGTTGTTCACGCCATTCCTTAGAGAAAGGTTTTATTGATCATTGTTTTCGAAACGATACCCTGCACCATAAACAGAATGAATAACATTTAATTCTGATGCAACGGCAGAGATTTTCTTACGAAGCTTTTTAATATGGCTGTCAATAGTACGATCACTAACAACACGGCTGTCAGTGTAAATGCTTTTCATAATCAAATCACGGCCGAAAACGCGACCTGGTTCTTTAATGAGTAATTGTAATAACTGAAACTCAACAGTTGTTAAGTCGATTAATTCACCTTTATACGTCGCACGTAGGCGGTCTACATCTAAGTCAAAACCATCTGTTCTTGGTGACTCTGCTTGATCTAATTCTACACGGCGTAGGTTTGCTTTTACGCGTGCTACGATTTCACGTGGGCTGAAAGGTTTACAAACATAATCATCTGCGCCCATTTCTAGACCAATAAGGCGATCAATTTCTTCCGCTTTGGCTGTTACCATGATAATAGGTACGCCACTGAATTGACGAACTTGTTTGCAAATTTCTACACCGTCTAGGCCTGGTAGCATCAAGTCTAAGAGAATGATATCTACTTGATTGTTTTTTATGTAGTTAACAGCAATATCACCACGATCAAGATGGTGGTGTTCGTAACCTGCCTGATCTAGGTAAGCGGCCATTAATTCTGCTAATTTTGGTTCGTCTTCAATAATCAGTACTTTACTCATAATATTATTCTTTCCGTATTAATTTAAAGGGAATTCTATTCTTATTCCTAAGCCACCATCTGGAGAGTGATAAGCGCCAATCGTGCCTTGGTGCCCATCTACAATACTAGAGCAAATGGTTAGCCCTAAACCTCTGCCGCCGGTCGCTCTATTTCTTGAATTCTCGACCCGGTAAAATTGCTCGAAAATCTTATCTTTGTCTTCTTCGCTCACACCCGGAGCGCTGTCTTCTAAAAGAATAACGGCTTTCTTGTTATGTTTTGAAAGCAGCACTTTTAATTTCCCTGGTGCATTTGTGTACTTTAATGAGTTATTCATTAAGTTTGCAAAAAGTTGGTGTAATCGATCCGTGTCACCAGTCATTACAATAGGGTGTTTCTGAGAATTTTCAAACTCTAATTCTAAATCTGCTTCTTTAAAAGGGAGCGCCATGGATTGAACAGTTTGTTCAATGATGTCATTAAGAGATACATCTTCCATTTCATAATTCAAGCTACCTGTATCGTGCATTGATAACTGATTTAAGTCATCAATTAAACGTGCGATATGAAGTGTTTCCTGTTGCAAGGAGGCTAAACTATCTGGCGAGACTTTAATAATGCCATCTTGCATTGCTTCAATTTCACCTCTTAATATAGCAACTGGCGTTCTCAGTTCGTGAGCTGTATCTGCAACCCAGCGTTTACGAGCTTCCCTTGTATGTTCTAACGTACTGGCTAAATTATTGAGATTACGACTAAGGTCAGCGAGTTCGTCTGAGCCCTTTACTTCAATTCTAGTGTCAAATTTGCCTTCTGCTAATTTTTGAGTTGCTCTTTGCATAGAGCAAAGCGGGCGGCTTAACCATTGCGCTAAAGGCCAAGTCAGCAATGCTGCAATAGCCAACATAAAAGCAGAGATAAGTAAAAAAGCCTCGCCTTGTTGGCGAACAAAGCGAAGAGTCTGATCTTGTACCAACTCTCTTATTGAGCGTAAACCAACATAACCGACAATTTTTTTGTTTACTATAATTGAATGCGTTTCTGCATCATTAAAAGTGATTTCACCAATAATAGGTTTTTTCTCATTATCAAATAATAAGAAACGCTGGCGATAATATTGTGATGGATAAATGAGGTCTAAATTAGGTGTGCTTGGTGGTGGAATTAAATCTCGTAAGTTCTCAAGCTTTGCTTGATGCCAGTCTCCTTCCATTCGGCTTTCTTGTACTAAAAAATACCAGTCATCGTAATAGACATAAAGATTTGCTGTTCTGCTGGCCATCTGCTCTAAGAAATCACGATCACGCTCCGTTGCGTAGGAAACAAAGCCTTTGTCAAAACTCCACTGAAATACTTGCCACATGGAAACGATAAGTAAAACATTACTTAAGATAAAAACTAAGAATATTTTATGGCGAATCTTTAACCCTTTTGGGATAGTCATAGCTGGGTTTGAAATCCTATATAAAGTCCTGCAGAAATATAGCTGACAGGGGGATGGGTAATCATCAATATTTTGGCAATAACCTTTGATATTGAAGCGTATTATATACCTGTTCTAATCGTATGTTTACTATACAGTTTTTATACTAAAGCTGGCTACTTGGGCTGAGTGTAAATAATGAGGATTTCCAATGCTGAGTATCCTTTAGTAATATTGGCTTAATTTATATCTATTGAGCTTTGTTATGCCTATTGTTTCCATATTGAAAGGCAGTTTGTCTTTCTTTTTGATTATTTTAAACACCTTACTGTGCTTTATCCCAGTGATGATTTTGGCTTTGTGTAAAGTTGTTTTGCCATTCTCTTCTGTTCGCGCCGTTTTAAATGTTATTTTAGATCATATTGCGACAATGTGGATCGGCGTTAATAACATCAACCAGAAATATTTAGGACAAACTGTCGTGAATATCTCAGGCGGTCATGAGTTGTCACTTAAAGATTGGTATATGATCACATCGAATCATCAATCTTGGGTTGATATTTTAATACTGCAGCGCATTTTTAATCGCAAAATTCCTTTTATTAAATTTTTTCTAAAGCGTGAACTCATTTGGGTGCCTTTCATAGGGTTGGCGTGGTGGGCGCTAGAATTCCCTTTTATGAAACGTTATAGCCAAGCGCTATTAAAAAAACGCCCTGAGCTCAAAGGGAAAGACATAGAGGCGACGAAGAAAGCGTGTGATAAATTCCAGTACTTCCCCGTTTCTATTATGAACTTTTTGGAAGGAACACGTTTTACAGCAGAAAAGCACGATCAGCAGTCTAGTACTTTTAAACATTTGTTATTGCCTAAAGCAGGTGGATTGTCTTTTGCACTAAATGCAATGGATGGCAAACTGCATTATTTAATCGATGTAACCATTATCTACCCTGAGGGTATTCCAAGCTTTTTTGATTATCTTTGTGGAAAAGTCTCAGAAGTGAAAGTACATACTCGAATGTTACCAATTGATAGTTCATTGCTGGGCGATTATCAAAGCGATGCGGAGTATAGAGTTTATTTTCAAACATGGGTAAACGATCTATGGCGCCAAAAAGACCAACAGATTGAACGTATGCTGAAGTCGGATCGTATTTCAAACCTGTAGCTGTATATTTTTTTACAAAGTGGCTCATACGTTTGCAAATGTTTTCTTCTATCAAAATATAGATTTTATGTGATTTATAAGAGGCTAACAGTTCCTTCTTTTTGAGCGACACGTTAGAATCTGGTCTTTAAGATTTCATAGAATAGGAAAATGTAATGGGCAGAGCCTTTCAAAACCGCAAAGAGTCCATGGCAAAAACGTCTGATCAAAAAGCCAAGGTGTATAGTAAGTACGGCCGTGAAATTTATGTGTGTGCAAAATCCGGTGGTATTGACCCTAATGGTAATTTGGCGTTGCGTTCAATGATTGATCGTGCGAAAAAAGATCAAGTGCCAACTCACGTTATTGATAAAGCCATTGATAAAGCGAAAGGCGGCGGTGGCGAAGATTTTGATACGGCGCGTTATGAAGGTTTTGGACCGGGTAACACCATGGTCATTATCGACTGTTTATCGGATAACCCAAACCGTACTTTTGGTGATGTGCGTACTTGTTTCAATAAAGTGAAATGCAAAATTGGTGGTCAAGGCAGTGTGAGTCATATGTTTGATCACAGTGCGATTTTTGTATTTGAAGGTAACGACGAAGAAGTCGTACTCGATGCTTTGATGATGGCTGATGTAGATGTTACTGACATTGAATTAGAAGATGGAAAAGTCACCGTATTTGCCCCAAATACAGATTACGGTAAAGCGAAGTCTGCATTAATTGAAGCACTTGGTGAGATTGAATTTGAAGTCGATGAAATTCAATTTGTTGCTCAAAATACATCACCGATTGAAGGTGAAGAGTTAGAGAAATTCGAACTGTTTCTTGATTTATTGAATGATTTAGACGATGTTCAAAACGTATATCACGACGCTGAATATTAAGTTCTATAAAATTTTAAAAACTCTGGTGAAACGTCTGTTTTACCAGAGTTTTTTTATGTGTAGCGCTTGAGAGAACTAAGCGATTTGAGTGAAATTAAAAACAGAGGGAAAAGGGTTATGACAAAAGCAAAACCTCAAGTGAAATCCCCTTGTGTGAATATTTGCTTCTTAAATGAAGAGGATGTTTGTACTGGCTGTTATCGAACGGGTAAAGAAATTAGTTTGTGGGGAGCTATGAATAAAGCTTCTCAGCTTGCTGTTATGAAGAAAGTTAGAGAGCGCGAAGCGAAAAGTCCATTCGTCAGTAATTAATTTGTTTCCAGATTTTTTCAATAGGCCAGTCCTTGGCTATTTCAATATTACTTTTCCGTCAGTTTATTTTTTAATTCAATCCATTGGGACATATATTGCGTACTTTTCAAGCTATGGTGTCTTAGCATTAATCCTAAAAAGTGTTTCTTTCGTAAGCTGTTTTTGAGTTGATTCTGTACGATTAACCGCTTTGTGAGTACCTGTTCCCATTGTGTTGCTTGGTAGCGATATTCTAAAATTCGGTTTCCATTTTTTTGCATTAACTCCCAATTTCTTCTGTCTTCATAGAGTGATACGGCAGCATCGATAAAGGTTTCATTATCGTCAGTAACAACCCCATTCCAAGGCAAATTCCCATGCATGGATTCTGAACCTATATGGGTTGTTATGCTTGGTGTGCCCGTTTGCATAGCTTCAACCAGTTTACCTTTTATTCCTGCGCCAAATCGTAAAGGTGCTAAGCAAATTTTTGCATGTTGCATCACTTGTTGTGCGTCTTCTGCCCAACCTTTCACTAAGAATCCTTCTTTTACATTATGTAATTGTGTGGCTTTAGGTGGCGGATAAGCACCATAAACATGAAGTTCTGCTTTAGGTAAGCGTTTGCGAATTTTTGGCCAAATTTCCGTTTTTAATTGCAATACAGCATCCCAATTTGGGGCGTGACGGAAATTGCCAATACTAATGAAGTGTTCTCGCTCTTCAAATGATGGAAGGGTATCCATGTCATTAGGTGGAGGAAGCATAAAGGGCAAATGCAGGAGATGTGTTTCTGGAATTTGAAATTTCTCTATTATCAGTTGAGTTTCTGTTTCGGAAATCATCAGAGTTAGGTCACAGCGATGAATGGCTGCAATTTCTCGAATGCCGTGGTCGCTGTAGAGATCTTCTATTTGAAACTCTCGGTTTTGCTTTAATGCCAAATGCCTTGCTTGTCGCAAAGAATGAAGGTCTTCTGTATTTAATACTCTTAAGGAATCTGGACTGAACTTTTCCACGCGCCAGCCAAACTGTTCTTCCATCATAAAGCGATCGAAGATAACGATATCAGGATTTTTATCAGCGATGTAGTGATCGAAAGAAGCATCGTTCAGTTCTATGCTTTCTGGCGTGATGCCTAATAGAGATAAATCTGCCATGTGCTCTGTCTGTTGAGCGGGGCTGGCAAAAGAGATTTCCCACTGGTTCTTATGGAAGCAATTGAGTAACTGCATCATACGGCTACCAGCAGCAGAGGAGTTGGGTTCAGGCCAGACGTAGCCAATAATAAGTAAATGCACAGTGTTCTCTATTGAAACTTTCTATTGAAGAAAAAGGCTTTTTAGATTCAGGATTTAAACGAGAATCAGGACATATTCGTTCGGCTATTGTATCATGATGGACAGATTTGTGTTGCCTGCCTCGTTTGTAGGAATTGTCAGGCAAGACGTAAGCAAAACATGACGTTGAGAAGATAATTATGATCATCAAACCAAAGATTCGCGGATTTATTTGTACAACAACACATCCAGTAGGTTGTGAGCAGAATGTAAGAAACCAAATTGCTTTTACTAAGAGTAAAGGGCAAGTGGAAAATGGTCCTAAAAAAGTGCTTGTGATCGGTGCGTCTAGTGGCTATGGCTTGTCTTCTCGAATTGCGGCAGCATTCGGTTCTGGTGCAGCAACGATTGGTGTTTTCTTTGAAAAGCCAGGGACTGAGAAAAAAACAGGTACAGCGGGTTGGTATAACTCAGCGGCCTTTGACAAAGTAGCAAAAGAAGAAGGACTTTATTCTAAAAGCATAAACGGCGATGCTTTTTCAAATGAAGCGCGTGCACAAGTTATCGATTTGATTAAAGAAGATCTTGGTCAAATAGACATGGTTGTCTACTCACTGGCTTCTCCTGTACGTAAAATGCCAGAAACGGGTGAAGTGATTCGTTCAGTGCTTAAACCTATTGGCGAGACATACAAATCTACTGCTATTGATACGAATAAAGACGTTATTATCGAGGCAGAAATCGAACCGGCGACAGAAGAAGAAATCACGGCAACGACAACGGTTATGGGCGGTCAAGATTGGGAACTTTGGATGTCGGCTTTGCAAGAAGCAGGAGTTCTAGCTGACGGTGTTCGTACTGTTGCTTATTCTTATATCGGTTCTGATATTACTTGGCCTATTTATTGGCATGGCGCGCTAGGCAAGGCAAAAGAAGATTTAGATCGCGCTTCTGCTGCGATTGACGGTAAATTAGCTTCATTGAATGGCGGCGCGAATGTTGCTGTATTGAAATCCGTTGTAACACAGGCTTCTTCTGCTATTCCTGTTATGCCTTTATATTTGGCGATGGTCTTCAAAATAATGCGAGAGAAGAGCCTTCATGAAGGTTGTATCGATCAGATTTACCGTTTGTTCTCTGAGCGTTTGTACAATCATAACAATCCATCTGAATTAACAGACGATAAAAATCGTTTGCGTTTGGATGATTGGGAATTGCGTGAAGATGTTCAGCAGGCATGTCGTGACCTTTGGCCACAAGTTACGGATGCTAACTTATTTGCAGAAACGGATTATCAGCTTTATAAAGACGAGTTCTTGAAACTGTTTGGCTTTGGTGTCGATGGTGTTGATTACGAAGCGGAAGCTGAGCCTGTTGCTGATTTTGATGTGATTACACTTTAATTCCGATTAAAGATAATTAAGAAAAGGAGTTCAGTATTAACTGAGCTCCTTTTTTAATGTCTTTTTATCTCTTATAGTATACGGATTCATGTTTGAGGTGATTATGAGACAGTCTTTTTGGGTGCTTGGCTTTGTGCCATTATTTACTGATGCTCAAACTATTGAGCGTCAACCTATCGATATTATTTATGGTAATCAAATAATACGCAGTGAACATCAAGTAGTAGTAAGCTCCCGCGAAGAAGTTTCCGTTATCCCTGTTGATCGCTCAACTTCAACGTTAGGTCCTAATGTTGTTATTGCAGCAGATGGGAGGGTATCTTCTTATCTAGAAGAAAATGAGATTGCTAAGCGAGAACAAGCAATTTACGACGAAGTTAATCGACGTACAGAAGAGGCGCCTTTCACTGTTTTATTTACGGGTAATATACCGGAGAAAATCCAAGAAAGACGTTTACGGATGATGCCTGAAATTGGTGTTTTTGGTGATCAAGCTAATCCGCCTGGCGATATATCCAGTGATGTTATTACGCCGGATGTCGGGGATTTCTCTCCAGCCGGAAAAGGCATTTTACCCGTAAGGTCTGGTTCTTCTGTGAACACTAGTGAAAAGCCAGAGAGTGACGAAGAAAGGTTAGAGCAATTGATCGGTGGCTAACGGTTTTTAATTATTTTAAGTCTACTTTCTGTATTTTTTTGCTGTCTCATTTGTATTTTATGGTTCTGCATTGATAAGGAGTAGAAATGAGGGTGATGATTCCACCCAGTGTTTTTCAATGAGCTCCGCTGGAAAGCTTTTGTTATGAATAATAATATTTGTGGACTCAATTGCTTGTAATTTGTCTGTTGTGAAGCGAATAAAGTCGCTCACTTTGAGATTTTCTACCGTGTTAATCCATTCTTCTCTTGTCTGATGTTTTTCTCCTTTTGCAATTTGGCTCCACTCATTAAATGCATTGTCACTTAGGTTCTTAGCTTTTGTTTTTAGTTCATTCAATAGTGCATTTTTGGCAGTATTAAACTCTTCTTCTGGAAGTGTTTTTAATCTGTTTTCTTGTGCTTTTAGAAAGATTTGCATGGCATTAATAATGGTTAGTGTGTCTTTGTTTGGAGATTGAATTAATAAGCCTAAAATAGGCGTGTCTCGTATGCTTAGATTTTGTGTTCCAACAATATAGCCGAGTTGCTTGTCGGTTCTGAGTTCTTGATAAAAGGGGCTGTTAATTAGCTTTTTAAGGATGGAAATATACGCTTTTTCTGTGATGGCCTCTTCTTTTGTTGTTTCTGGGTTTTGTGTACTAGTACTGATTATTGTGTAAAGCACGACGTTATCATCACTGGTTGAATCAAATTGATAATGTAGTTTTTGTTGAGCTGTTAAATGTTTAGTTTCAATTTCTATTGGTGTTCTTGGAAATAAACGGCCGTCAAAGCGTTGATAAAGAGAGAGTGCCAATTTTTCAGTTTGTTCTTTAGTGATATTGCCAGTGCTGTAGCCAACAATATCAAAGTGCTCTCTGGCTTGTTTTGTAAAAGCCAATAAATCTTCTAATGAAAGTGATGTCAGGGCCTTTTCTAATTCTTTAGTGGTGAAACTTCTTTTTGTAATTAGTGTGCTGAATGCTGAATTGGCATTGCTGTATGCTTGTCTACTTTTTTGGTTACTAAGGTCTTTCTCAAGTTGCTTTTTAGCGAGTTCAAAACGTTCTATGCTCGGTCGGAATAAGAAAAGTTGATCAATGAGCCAAGTAATATAGGTGCCTTGTTTATCGGAATAGCCATTTGTGCGCAGTGTTGCGCCATTCGCATGCGGGTAAAAGCTAAAACCAAGCCCTGCGACATAAGGAGTGTATGTGGACTCGCTGACACTGTCGTTAAAAAGCCGACTCCATAACCTGTTTAATAATATATTTTCTGGTGTGTCGGTCGCATGATCGAAGCGTATTGTGACGAAGTTCATGGCAACGGGCTTTTTGAAGCTTGAATCAGATTTATTCCAATAGGTGAAGCCTTCTTTTTGGAAAACGATAGACGGTATGTCATCTTTTTCATCAATCAAATCCAATGATTCTGGAATGAAGTTATTTTTTTCTGGCAGGCTTACATAAGTGCTAGTGACAGCTAAGTTGACAAAATTTAAGAAGGATTGGCTAAAGTCATTGTTGCTGTATTCGCTTTGATACCAAGGTTCTGTTTTCCATATTACAGGCTCTTCTGCCCAATTTTCGGGAAAATCTTTATTGGTTGCAATTTGAACTAATAAATTTTCAGTATTGAGTTGTTGCAATAGACGAGCTACCTGTTCCTTATTGGCTGTTGTCTCAACACGGAAGCTGCTTAATATATCTTCAACTGGGATTTTTAACATTCTGGACGACAAGGATCTGGCGAGTGTTTGTGGGTCAACATAACTTTGATTGTTATACATTAGCTGACTAAGTTTGAGGCCTTCGTCAAGATAGAGAGGGTTTATTGAAGAGGATCTTAATAGGGTTATGGTTGCAAATAGTTGTTTAGCGACTATGTCTATTTTTTCCATTCCTTCATTGGTGAGGTGCATTTTTACAGAGAAAAAAGCATTGTCACCATAGTCGGGGCTGGTGCTGGCAGAAATGCTGTTAATAAGCCCTTCTGACTTCAAGGATGAAAACAAAGAGCCTTTGTTTTCATTGCCTAGAATATAAGATAAATAACGTGTTGGCTGTGTTTTGTAGTTGTCACTTTGAGGGTCGATTTGATAATAAAAAGATAAAGTGTTGTTGTCGATAAGCGAGCGAACAAATTGTAGGCGAGGTTTTCCAATTGGAATGAGTGTAGGGTGGCGTTCCTCGTTTTTTAATGTGCCGCTTGGAATGTCTGAAAAATATTGATGAGCAAGTGTTGATAGTCGATCTGATGATAGATTTGCGACCAAGACCAATGCCATATTTTCGGCAAAATAATTCTGCTTATAAAGAGTGAGTAGCTGTTCTCTTAGTGGATTGTTTGGGAGGTCTTTTAGCGTGTCTAAATTGCCTACTGTGAAGTGGTTATATGGATGTTCTGAGTTAATAAGTGTTTTAAATGCTTGGTTATTGCGTCGACTTTCATTTTTGAATTTCGCTTTGTACTCTGAGTCTACTGCGTTTTTTTCTCGCTGAGTGAGGGATTCGCTAAATAATGGTGTGGTGAAGAACTGAGAAAATCGGTCTAGTCCGCCTTCGTATGCGTCGGGCTTTATATCGAAATGAAAGTTGGTGGTGTCTGTACTTGTATAGGCGTTATGCGAGCCACCATTTATGTTTATGAAAGACTGGTAGTCGCCGGATTCTGGGTATTTTTCTGTGCCTAAAAAAAGCATGTGTTCTAAAAAATGAGCAAGCCCTTGTTGTTGATCTGGATCCTGAAAACTGCCCACGTTAACAGATAAAGAGGCTGAAAAACGTTCTGCTTGAGGGTCGCTTATTAGTAGCACTTTAAGTTTGTTTGGTAGTGTTATTGTGTAGTAGTTGTTTGTGTCTGTCAGGCTTTTGTTGAGAATCTCTCTCATATTGTTATTGTTATTGTTAGCGCTGTCGTTTTTCACACCGTTATCTTCCGTGTTATTTGTATCGAGCTTTGTTCTGTCTGCTGTGGGTGTTGTTGAGATTGTCTTTGTATCGTCAGCATGGCCTGAAAGTGACATCAGTGTTGAAAATAGAATGAAATAGGGTATTGCTTTTTTTAAAGTGAGATTCATCTATTTAGATTAACTGAAGCTTATAATGAGATGCAATGGACTTTTGAGTTATCCATTGCATTTAGCGCTCAGTTTTACTGAGCGTCGAGTGATTGACCGTTAATTGTCAGGCTGTCTTTACCCATTAAATAAAGGTAGAGAGGCATGATGTCTTCTGGAGTGGGTAGGGTGTTTGGGTCTTCTTTTGGAAATGCTTCTGCGCGCATGTTAGTTCTGGTTGCGCCGGGGTTGATGGCATTTGCACGGATATTTGGCGATATCTCCGCGAGTTCGCTTGCGAAGAGTTGCATCATAGCTTCGGTTGCAAATTTTGAAACAGCGTAAGCGCCCCAATTAGCTCTTGCAGTTCTACCAACGCCAGAAGACGTAAAGATAATGGAAGCGTCTTCGGCTTTTTCCATTAGAGGGAGTAAGGCTTGGTTTAGTAGTAATTGACTTGTGACGTTGATGCGCATTACTTGTTCGAATAGGGCTGGGTCGTAGTTTGTTAATGTTGTGCGTTGACCTAATAAACTCGCATTATGAAGAATACCATCAAGCTGGCCAAATTCACTTTTAATAGTGTTGGAGAGTGCTAGATAGTCATGCTCTGAAGCGCCATCAAGGTTTAATGGGACGATGGCGGCTTGAGGGTATTTATTTTTTTCTATGAGGTCATAAACTGCGTCGAGTTTTTTTGTGGTGCGACCAAGTAAAATAACGGTTGCACCATGTTTTGCGTAAGTGATAGCTGCGGTTTTTCCGATGCCATCACCTGCCCCTGTGACGAGGATTACTTTGTCTTTTAGTAGTTGGCTTGGGGCTTGATAATGAAACATATCTCCTCCTTGTGCCTTTGTTAGGCTTTGGGTTTCTGAGTGTGCATTAGATAATTCACAGACACGTCTTTATCGTTCAATTTGTATGTTTTTGTCAGGGGGTTGTAGGTCATGCCTGTCATATGTTGAACTTCTAAACCGGCCAATCTGGCGTAGTTATTTAGTTCAGCAGGCTGGATGAATTTTGCATAATCGTGTGTGCCTTTAGGTAACATATTAAGAATATATTCTGCTCCGATAATGGCAAAAAGATACGCTTTTGGGTTTCTGTTAATGGTTGAAAAAAATACATGTCCGCCCGGTTTAACAAGAGTCATGCAGGCTTTGATAACAGATGCTGGGTCTGGTACGTGCTCTAGCATTTCAAGGCAGGTTACGACGTCGTATTGACCCGCTTCGCGATGTGCTATTTCTTCAGCGGTAATTTTTTCATAATCGATATCAAGTTTTGACTCTTCTAGGTGTAATTTAGCGACTGCAAGAGGGGCTTCACCCATGTCTATGCCTTTTACATTGGCGCCAAGCTTCGCCATAGCTTCTGATAAAATGCCGCCGCCACAACCGATATCGATGACTTTTTTGTTGTTTAGTCCGGCGGCACGTTCGTCAACATAATTGGTGCGCAAAGGGTTGATGTCATGGAGAGGTTTGAATTCATTTTCTGTGTCCCACCATTTGCTTGCTAGGGCTTCAAACTTTGCAACTTCATTTAGATCGACATTGTTTTGTTGTGGGTTGGTCATTTTATATGGGTTCCATTAATATGCGGCTGAAAATTAACGTGTGTCTGATGTATTTGGTTACTTAGAGTGTTTTTTAAAGCTTCTTTGTGTCTGTTTAAGGGGGTTGTAAGAAACTTGTTTTTTCTAGTATAGCGCCAACCTAATGAGCTGACCAATAGCTAACTTGATTTACATCTAAGGATGGTTAGTTGGGAGGCTTGGATGGCATAATGAAGTTGAATGGATAGGTGGCTTCGTCTAAATGTAATATTGGGTAACAAAACACCTTCTTGAAGAGGTGTTATTTATTTCCTTATGTTATAATGCGGCGCTTATAAAAAGATATAAGAAAGTCTTTTTGACTTTCGCGGCATAAAGGATCGGTTGTACCTATGGGTGAATTAGCCAAAGAAATTATTCCCGTCAGTATCGAAAATGAACTTAAGGGGTCTTACCTAGATTACGCTATGAGTGTAATCGTAGGTCGAGCATTACCTGATGTACGAGACGGATTAAAACCTGTTCACCGTCGTGTTCTATTTGCGATGAATGAACTTAAAAATGATTGGAATAAACCGTACAAAAAATCGGCGCGTATCGTCGGTGATGTAATCGGTAAATATCACCCACATGGTGATTCCGCTGTATACGATACTATTGTTCGTATGGCGCAGCCTTTCTCATTGCGTTACACCTTAGTTGATGGACAAGGTAACTTCGGTTCTGTCGATGGAGACAGTGCTGCTGCCATGCGTTATACCGAAATACGTATGGCGAAAATTGCTCATCATCTGTTAATAGATCTTGAGAAAGAAACGGTCGACTTTGTGCCCAACTACGATGGCACAGAATTTATGCCAGAAGTATTGCCAGCACGTGTACCTGGATTGCTTGTTAATGGTTCTGCAGGTATCGCAGTAGGTATGGCGACTAATATCCCACCTCATAATCTTGGTGAAGTTCTTGATGGTTGTCTTGCCGTTATTGATAATCCGGATATCACGATTGAGGGGTTGATTGAACATATTCCTGGACCTGATTTTCCGACTGCTGCTTTTATCAATGGTCGTGCAGGTATTATCGATGCCTACAAAACGGGTCGTGGTCGTATTTATATGCGTGCTCGTCATCACTTTGAAGACATGGAGAAGGGTAATCGCCAGTCCATTGTTTTTACAGAGATTCCTTATCAGCTTAATAAAGCGAGAGTAATTGAGAAAATTGCTGAGCTTGTAAAAGATAAAAAGCTTGAAGGTATCAGTGAGCTTCGCGATGAATCTGATAAAGACGGTATGCGTATTGTTATTGAACTGCGTCGTGGTGAAAATCCAGATGTTGTTGTTAATAATATTTTTACTCAAACTCAGTTGCAGTCTGTGTTTGGTATCAATATGGTGGCCTTGGTTGATGGTCGCCCGCAGTTACTAAACCTTAAACAGATTCTTGAGTGCTTCGTGAAACATCGCCGTGAGGTGGTTACGCGTCGTACTATTTTCGAGCTTCGTAAAGCTCGTGAGCGAGGTCATATTCTAGAAGGTCTTGCTGTTGCGCTTGTTAATATTGATGAAATCATCGAAATGATTCGTCAATCTCCAACGTCTGCTGAAGCGAAAGAAAAATTGGTCGGTGCATCTTGGCAGCCAGGTGGCGTTATGGCCATGCTTGAGCGTGCTGGTGCAGATGCATGTCGTCCTGATGATCTTGCTGCTGAATATGGTTTTGTTGATGGTGCTTATCATTTGTCACCAGACCAAGCTCAAGCAATATTGGATTTACGTCTACATCGCTTGACGGGCTTGGAGCACGATAAGTTACTAACAGAATATAAAAACCTGATTGAGCTGATTGCTGAGTTACTTAATATTTTGTCTAACCCAGATCGTTTGATGGAAGTTATTCGCGAAGAGCTTGAAGAAGTGCGTGATATGTTTGGTGATGCACGCCGAACTGAGATTTTGACATCGCGCCAAGATTTGACCATGGCTGACTTGATTGATGAAGCGCCAATGGTAGTGACGATTTCTAATACGGGCTATGCAAAATCTCAGCCTTTAGAAGAGTATCAAGCTCAACGTCGTGGTGGTCGTGGTAAATCTTCTGCGAGCATGAAGGACGAAGATCATATTGAGCATCTATTAGTGACTAGTAGTCATGACACCATTATGTTGTTTAGTAATTTTGGTAAAGTTTATTGGATGAGAGTGTTTGATATTCCAGTAGCGAGTCGTGGTGCTAAAGGACGTCCAATTGTTAACTTGTTACCTTTGAGAGAAGGTGAATCTATTTCTGCCTTGTTGCCTTTACCAGTCGTTGAGACGGAAGACAAAGTAGAAGGTGAAGAAACAGCTTCTGAAGACGTTATTGAAAACATGGCTGAAGACGCAATCGTAGAAGCGAGCAGCTATATCTTTATGGCAACCGCGAACGGTACGGTTAAGAAAACTGCACTGCAGCATTTTGCACGTCCTCGCTCGACTGGATTGATAGCATTAAGCCTAGATGAAACCGATGAATTAGTTGGTGTGTCTGTTACAAATGGCGAAAGCGACATTATGTTGGTTTCGTCTTCAGGTAAAACAATTCGCTTTAAAGAGTCAGATGTCCGACCTATGGGTCGTACAGCAGCCGGTGTTCGTGGTATTCGATTAAGTGAGGGCGCGAAAGTGGTTTCTCTCATCGTTCCGCAGAATGATCTTGCTGTATTGATGGCGTGTGAAAACGGCTTTGGTAAACGTACGTTAGTAGATGACTTCCCAGTCTATGGTCGTGGTGGTCAAGGTGTTATTGGTATTCAAGTATCTGATCGTAACGGTCCAGTCATCGGCGCGGCTCAGGTTGATGAAACGGATGAAATTATCTTGATTACAGACCAAGGGACATTAGTTCGTACTCGAGTAACCGAGGTGTCTTGTCAAGGACGAAACACGCAAGGTGTGACTTTGATTCGTTTAACAAATGATGAACATTTGGTTGGCATTGAGCGCGTAGTGGAAGACGATGAAGGGGAAATCGAGATTGATGAAGCGGATGACGCGGTTATCGATCAAGCACCCAATGATGGCGATGAATCTCCAGATATCACAGAAGCTGATACGGAATAGTAAATAAGCGACGCACCTAGGTGCGTCGCTTTTGTTGTGCATTGTTCTTGTGATTTTTAAAGTAATTCCTGAGAATATTAGAGGTAATAAACAGGATGAGCCGAGTATATAATTTTTGTTCTGGTCCAGCAGCGCTTCCAGAAGCCGTTTTGAAGAAAGCGCAATCTGAAATGTTAGATTGGCATGGTGCTGGTGTTTCCGTTATGGAAATGAGTCACCGTAGTGATGAGTTTATGTCAATACTGGCTTCGGCTAAAGCTCGTTTGTCCCGTTTGCTTAATGTCAGCGATGATTACGAAATTTTGTTTGTACAGGGTGGGGCGTCTACTTTATTTTCTCAAATTCCTGCAAATCTAGTGAATGGTTTTGATTCGGCTTGTTACTTAGATACTGGGGCTTGGTCTTCTAAAGCGATTAAAGAGGCGAAGCGTTACACGAAAGTGAATGTTGTTGGTTCTTCCAAAGAGCAAAATTATTCAACCGTTCCTGATTTTTCTAGTCTTAACTTAGATGAAAGCGCCGCTTATTTACACCTTTGCCCTAATGAAACAATCGGCGGTGTAGAGTTTTCTGATTTACCGGAAACTCAATTGCCTATTGTGGCGGATTTATCTTCGACTATTTTGTCTCGCAAAATCGATGTTAGTAAATACGGTATGATTTACGCTGGCGCTCAGAAAAATGTTGGCCCTGCTGGTGTGGTTATTTGTATTGTGCGTAAGGACTTATTGGCTCGCTCTAGTGATGACCTACCTTCTGTTTGGAGCTTTGCTAATTTAGCGGCAAACGATTCCATGATAAATACCCCGCCAACTTTTGCCATTTATTTAGCTGATCTTGTGTTTGAGTGGTTGGAAGCGCAAGGCGGTGTTGAGGCGATTGAGGAAATCAATATTCGTAAAGCAAAAGCTCTATACGACTTTATCGATTCTAGTGCATTTTATTCAAATCCTGTTGACCCAGCATTCAGGTCTCGCATGAATGTGCCTTTTATTTTGGCGGATGATTCATTAGATGCTTTGTTTATCAGAGAATCTGAAGAGGCTGGTTTGCGTACATTGGCTGGTCATCGCTCTGTTGGTGGAATGCGAGCAAGTATTTATAACGCTATGCCAATGGAAGGTGTGGTTGCATTAATCGACTTTATGCGCGATTTTGAAGAACGTCACGGGTAATAAAGAATATGTCTAACTCTAAAAGTGCGGTGCCAAATACACTGCCATTATTGCGCGATCGTATCGATTCAATTGATTCGCAAATCCAAATATTGATAAATGAACGTGCGCGTTGTGCTCAAAAAGTAGCTGAAGTGAAGCTGGCTGAGCAAAGTGATGACGTTGTCTTTTATCGCCCAGAGCGTGAAGCGCAGGTATTGCGGCGTGTGATGGAACGCAATGAAGGGCCTCTCGGTAATGAAGAGATGGCGAAGATTTTTCGTCAAATTATGTCTTCTTGTCTCGCACTGGAAAAACCAATGCGTATTGCGTTTTTGGGGCCAGAAGGGACGTTCACTCAACAGGCAGCGTTAAAGCACTTTGGGAAGTCTATAATCAGTGCGCCAATGGCTGCCATTGATGAAGTCTTTCGTGAGGTTGAATCAGGCGCTGCAAATTATGGTGTTGTGCCTGTTGAGAACTCGACGGAAGGTGTTGTTAATCACACTCTAGATAGCTTTCGCGATTCTCAATTAAAAATTTGTGGAGAAGTGGAAGAGCGTATCCATCATCATTTGTTGGTTAGCCCTAATATTAACCCAGAAGACGTTACACATATTTATTCGCATCAACAATCCTTAGCGCAATGTCGAGCTTGGTTGGATCGTTATTGGCCTCACGCAGAGCGTGTTGCTGTGAGTTCTAACGCAGAAGCGGCTCGTCTTGTTGCTGATGCGGGTAAAGGTGGTCGCGCTATTGCTGCGATTGCTGGTGAAGTAGCTTGTGAATTATATGGTTTGTCAAAAGTGTCGGCGAATATTGAAGATCGTCCTGATAATACAACGCGCTTTTTGATTGTTGGTAATCAGGATGTGCCGCCTAGTGGTAAAGATAAAACGTCTTTGTTGATTAGCGCTAAGAATGAACCAGGCGCTTTGTATCATTTACTCGAAGCATTTGAGCGACATGGTGTTGATATGACGCGATTAGAAACTCGTCCTTCTTTGATGAGTCGTTGGGGTTATATTTTCTACATCGATTTCGTTGGTCATTATCTAGATGACGAATGTTGTACTGTTATTGATGAGCTACGTGAGAAAGCATCTGAAGTGAAGGTGTTGGGTTCTTATCCTGTGGCTGTACTTTAAGTCACTAGTCACTAATCACTTTTCAATATTGCTAGATATGTCGCGCTTTGATAGATAAGAGTAATTTTTAAATGCCGCTGGATACTATGCCTCAAGAAAAAAAGAAATTCGGTAATGTCATGATCATTGGTCTTGGCATGATTGGTGGTTCTTTCGCTAAAGCGCTCAAAGATCGTGGTTTGGCAACGCTTTATGGTGCTGACCGTCGAGAAGGTGAGTTGGCATTAGGTGTGTCGACTGGCGTTATTGATTACCCGGCTGAATTGTCAGCAGAATATATTGGCAAGATGGATGTTATTATCTTGGCGACGCCAGTACGAGCGATGGAGTCAGTTCTATCTGAAATAAAACCTTTCTTATCTGAACGTACATTGATTACTGATGTGGGCTCAACGAAGGGAAGTGTTGTTGAGGCAGTTCGTCGTGTTTTTAAGGAAGTGCCCTCTAATTTTATTCCAAGTCATCCAATTGCTGGTGCAGAAAAAAGTGGTGTATTAGCTTCTAACCCTTTGTTGTTTGAAAAACACATGGCAATAGTGACGCCTTTGCCGGACAGTAATCCTGTGCTGCTAGATCGTTTGCATCGTATCTGGCGTTCCGTTGGGGCGGATGTCGTGAGTATGGATGTTGAGCATCATGATCATGTCTTAGCATCGTCTAGTCATTTGCCGCATTTGCTTGCTTATACCTTGGTTGATGCGCTTGCTAATGGCGAGCGTAATCAGGATATATTTAAATTTGCTGCTGGTGGCTTCCGTGATTTTACCCGAATTGCGTCTAGTGACCCAGTTATGTGGCGAGATGTCTTTATGGCAAATAAAGACGCAACCTTGGCGACATTGGATCATTTTACAGATCGTCTTGCTGATATGCGAACTGCAATAGAGCAAGGTGATGGCGCGAGTATGTTTGGTGTTTTTACTCGGGCAAAGTCTGCGCGAGATCATTTTCTTCGAGTCTTAGAGCAGCGTACAATTGGATCCACAAAAGAAGTGCGTCCCGTCTCGTTATCTGTTTTGCCTGCTTCTGCATTAAAGGGGAGCATTTCTTTATTGGGTGACAAATCTTTGTCACATAAAGCGATTACTATAGCGGCGCTATCTACAGGTATTAGTGAATTAAAGAACATTGATTTAAATGGTGATGTACGCATCACTATTCAGGCATTTAGGGATATGGGGGTAGTTATCGAAGAGATGGCTACCGATCAGCTTCGAGTGCATGGTGTTGGTCTTCGTGGGCTAAAAGCCCCTATTGCGCCCATTAATGTCTATGAATCTAGAGAAAGTCTGTATTTGTTATTGCCAGTTTTAGCTGGGCAGTCTTTTGTTGCCTCGGTTGCTGCTGAGGGCAAATTATTGAATCAGTCGCTGAGTGACTTATTTTCTTTAGTGAGGGATATGGGCTGTGAGGTTACTTCGGAAGTAGCTGATTGTTTGCCTACGATATTGTCCCCAGGTGAATGTTCCAAGATTTCCATTTCTTTAAAGAGTGGTTCAGAGCGTCTTCGGATGGCAGCATTTTTAGCCACATTGTATGCGCCTGGTAATGGTTATGTGACACCCTTAATGCTTGGTTTGTCTCATTGTGAGGTTTTATTACGTCGTTTTGGTATAGCGATATCCGAAACGGACAATGGTTTTAATGTTGAGCCGTCAGCTCCTGTTGGAAGCCATATTATTTTATCTGGTGATGAGCATGAAGCGGCTTGGTTAGTTTTGTTAGCAAGTTTATTGCCAGGTTCTGAATTGATAATAGAAAATGTAGGTTTGGATTCGGTATCATTTGATTATTTGTCTTTTTTGCAGTCAATCGGTGCGGATATTTCATTACCTTCTGCGGGTTTGATGGGGCTTCATGAGGGAGCTCTTCGGGTCTGCTTTTCTGAGCTGAAAGCATTTTCGTTGAGTTCTGAACAAAGTTATCAGTTTAGAGATGAGTTACCTCTATTGTGTGTGGCTGCTGCTTATACAAATGGAGAGAGTCATATAAAAGGTATTAGTCAGTTACCTTATTATTATGAAGATAGAATTTTGGCGTTAGTTGATGCGCTTGAGCAAATGCGAATTACCAGTGTCTATGAAAATGGTGAATTAATTATTAAGGGCGGTTTGCCGCAAGGTGGGGAGTTGGATTGTGCCGGTGATGACCGGCTTGCGCTCGCCATGATTGCGTTAGGCGCCAGAAGTAAGGCAGTAACTAAAATAAATGACTGTCAAAAATTGTTAGAAGAATTTAGTGAGTTAGAGAGTGTTGCTTTGCAATTAGGTTTTCATTGTTTAGTGGCGCAATAGTTTTTAAAGAGGAATTGTTATGATTAACCAAGGCCCAGTTATTACGATTGATGGTCCAAGTGGTGCAGGTAAAGGCACTGTAAGTCAATTAATCGCAGAAAAGCTGGGATGGCACATGCTGGATAGCGGTGCATTATATCGTCTTCTTTCCCTTGCCGTTTCCCATCATGGTATGTCTGTAGATGATGTTGATACGCTCAAAGTGTTGGCTGAACATCTGGATATCCAGTTTGAGCAATCAGACGACGGTAAGGTTGAAATTATTCTAGAAGGTGAGAAGGTTACGCAAGCCATTCGTACCGAAGAAGTAGGTAATAACGCATCTAAGCTTGCTGCCATACCTGCTGTTCGCGAAGGTTTGTTACTTCGTCAGCGAGCGTTTTCGCAACAGCCTGGATTGGTAGCTGATGGTCGTGATATGGGTACGGTGGTTTTTCCATCGGCTCAAATTAAAATATTCTTAACGGCATCTGCTGAAGAGCGTGCTCAGAGGCGTTTGCAGCAATTGCAGCAAAAAGGGGAAGCTGTTAATCTAGCGGAACTTGTTAAGACGATTAAAGAGCGAGATGAGCGAGATGCAAATCGAGCGATTGCTCCTCTTGTGCCTGCTGCAGGTGCCTTAGTAATTGATAGTACAGATTTGACAGTAGAACAGGTTGTCGAGATTGTTTTTGCCGAAACGGTAAAAGCAGGTCTCGTATAGCCTGTTCTTTTCTGCGTCTACTTTTTTGCATCTAGAATATGCTAGAATAGATCAAATGTTATTCAAGTCGGTAGAGGGCCAGCAAGCCTTTATCGCAACAACCAAAAAAACTGACCCGTATTTGCTGGCAATATGGATAAAGGTTTAGCCTAGCTAAGCCGATTATATAGGAAATACAATGACTCAAAGCTTCGCAGAACTGTTTGAAGAAAGCCTGTTAACCGTCGAAATGGCGCCAGGCTCAATTGTTACTGGTATTGTTGTTGATATTGACAGCGAATGGGTAACTGTTCATGCAGGTCTTAAATCTGAAGGCGTAATTCCTCGTTCTCAGTTTCTAACGGAAAGTGGTGAGTTCAGCTTAAACATCGGCGACGAAGTTAAAGTTGCACTTGAAGCTGTTGAAGATGGTTTCGGTGAGACTAAATTGTCTCGTGAAAAAGCGAAACGTGCAGAGACTTGGTCTGTGCTTGAAAAAGCTTACGAAGAAAACGCCATTATTCACGGTGTAATTAACGGTAAGGTCAAAGGTGGCTTTACAGTTGATATCGCAAATATCCGTGCTTTCCTACCTGGTTCTTTGGTAGATGTTCGCCCAATCCGCGATACATCTCATTTGGAAGGTGTTGATCTAGAGTTCAAACTTATTAAGCTTGATCAAAAACGCAACAACGTTGTTGTATCTCGTCGTGCCGTTATGGAAGCGACTAACAGCGCTGAACGTGAAACATTGCTTGCTTCTCTTGAAGAAGGCCAAGAAGTTAAAGGTATCGTTAAGAACCTTACTGACTATGGTGCTTTCGTTGATCTTGGTGGTGTTGATGGTCTTCTACATATCACTGATATGGCTTGGAAACGCATTAAACACCCAAGCGAAATCATTGCTGTTGGTGATGAAATCGACGTTAAAGTCCTTAAATTTGACCGCGAGCGTAATCGTGTGTCTCTAGGTCTTAAGCAGTTGGGTGAAGATCCATGGGTAGCTATCAAAGCTCGTTACCCAGAGAACACTAAAGTAACGGCTAAAGTTACTAACTTGACTGACTACGGTTGCTTCGCTGAACTTGAAGAAGGCGTTGAAGGTCTAGTTCACGTTTCTGAAATGGATTGGACTAACAAAAACATTCACCCATCTAAAGTTGTTCAGATTGGTGATGAAGTTGAAGTTATGGTTCTTGATATCGACGAAGAACGTCGTCGTATCTCTCTAGGTATCAAACAGTGCACCATGAACCCATGGGAAGAGTTTGCTACTTCATTCAACAAAGGCGACAAAATCTCTGGCGCAATCAAGTCTATCACTGACTTTGGTGTGTTCATTGGTCTTGACGGCGGTATTGACGGACTTGTTCACCTATCTGACCTATCTTGGGAAGAAACGGGTGAAGACGCAGTTCGTAAATACAAGAAAGGCGATATGCTAGAAACAGTTGTATTGTCTATCGACGCTGAGCGCGAGCGTATTTCTCTAGGTGTTAAACAACTAGAAGAAGATCCGTTCCTTGCTTTCGTAGCAGAAAATGACAAAGGCACTATCGTTAACGGTACTGTCTCTGAAGTTGATGCGAAAGGTGCTGTTGTTGTTCTTGCTGAAGGCGTTGAAGCTACTTTGAAAGTATCTGAAATTAGCCGTGAGCGTGTTGAAGATGCAACATCTGTATTGAAAGAAGGCGATAAAGTAGAAGCAGCGATTATCAATGTTGATCGTAAAGCTCGTACTATCACTCTTTCTATCAAGCAGAAAGATGCAACTGAAGAGAAGACTGCGTTGAAAGCGCATTCTGAGAAACAACAAGCTGAAGCGAATGGTCCTACCACTATCGGTGATTTGATCAAAGCACAACTAGAAAACCAAAACTAAGTTTTGATTTTTAATAGTTATAAAAAGCGGACTTAGGTCCGCTTTTTTTGTGCCTATTTTTTGTGAATTTATTGACAAGAAAACTATACACAGAACATGTGGATAACCATGGGTATAGAGTCGGTGTATGTTTTTTTAGCGCAGTGTTTTGAGAAGTTTCTCTGTGTCTTTTTCGTCCCAATCTTCTTTTTCTAGTAAGTCTTTTAGCTCCTTACTTTTTTGTGAATTATAAAGATTTTTTTGAAATTTAGCGTAATGGAAGTCTTTTATCAGACGTTCGTCTTGTTCCGAGCGATAAAGAGGCTTTTTTTCGATTTTTTCTGATTTGGTTTTATCTATCGAGTCAATTTTTTTGTAAGTATTTAAGAACTGCTTTTTATTCATAGTTTGTTCTCTTACTTATATTCTATTCGAAGAATTTCAAGATGATCGTTTCTTGCACACCATTTGATATTCACATCCCAAAGGGTAATGCCATGCTCTCTATCTATTTGTTCAGATAGATAAGATGGACGAGGATCTTGCTCAATAATTTGTTTTATTAAAGTCGTTATTTCTCTATTGTGCAAATTTTCATAATGTTCGCATTGTGATTTTGCTTCTGCAGAAAATAAAACGTTTTTTGTCTGAGTTGGCGTTGGTGCAAAGCCGCCTTTGGAATTAGGGATGCTATCTGCGTAAGGCAAATAAGGTTTTATATCTAAAACAGGTGTTCCATCCAGTAAGTCAGCGCCATATAAATCAATAAACACCTTTTTGTCTTCCTGATATATGCGGCCTATTTTTATCACCGATAAACCAATTGGATTAGGTCTGTGGGTGGCTCGTGTTGAAAACACGCCAAGCTTTTCTTTTCCACCCAGACGAGGGGGGCGAACTTTTGCTTTCCATTTTTCTGTTAAGCAAGCATGGAAAATGAACTGAACCCAAATGTGAGAGAAATTACTTAAGCCTTCTAGTGTGTCGAGTCGGTTGTAAGGCGGGATGAGTTCTAAGCGTGCTGTTGATTCAGTTACTAATCCTGGTTGTCGAGGAATTCCAAACTTTTCTTTATAGCAGGAGTGAATTATGCCGATTGTCGAGAGCGTAAAAGACGGATAGTCTGGCAATGGAGGTTCCTTTTCGTGAAAATCTGCACTAAATGAATAAAAATATTGTGATAGTATACTGGCTTGTCTGATTGGATCACGATCTATTTTGCGGTCTATTGTTTGTTATTTTTACTTTTTGTTAGAGATTAAAAATGTCTTTAGAGTCTTATATGAATCAAATTGGTCAGCAGGCTAGGGCGGCTTCTCGTCTGCTTGCTAAAGCATCCACTCAGCAAAAAAATATGGCGCTGTTTGCTATGGCTGATGCCTTAGAAGATGCACGACCTCGATTGATAGAGGAAAACCTAAAAGACATGGGTAATGGTCGAGCAAAAGGGCTTGATGATGCTTTGTTAGATCGCTTGTTACTTAACGATAAGCGTATTGATGGCATGATCGAAGGTTTGAAACAGGTTGCCTCTTTACCAGATCCAATTGGTGAAATATCAGGTATGGTTTATCTGCCTTCAGGGATCCAGCGTGGTCAAATGAGAGTGCCTCTTGGTGTTGTTGGTATTATTTATGAGTCTCGTCCAAATGTAACCATTGACGCTGCGAGTTTATGTTTGAAATCAGGTAATGCGACTATTTTGCGCGGTGGCTCTGAAGCTTTCTATTCAAACCAAGCAATTGCGGAAGCTGTTGTTAAAGGTTTGGAGTTTGCTGGGTTGCCTTCGACTGCTGTTCAAGTTCTAAATACAACAGATAGAGAGGCGGTAGGTAAGCTTATTACTATGCCGGAATATGTGGATGTGATTGTGCCTCGTGGCGGTAAAGGTTTAATTGAACGTATTAGTAAAAATGCTCGTGTACCTGTGATTAAACATCTCGATGGCAACTGCCATGTTTATATTGATAATGAAGCTGACTTTGATAAGGCGTTTAATATTGCATTAAATGCAAAAACACGTCGCTATGGTGTGTGTAATGCGATGGAGTCTTTATTGATTCATGCTGATATAGCGAAAGAAATATTGCCTCGATTGGTTGGTGCGTTTGAAGAAAAAGGTGTTGAGCTGGTTGGTTGTGAGTTGTCTCGATCTATTTCTGTCTCTATTGGTATGGCAACAGAAGAAGATTGGTATACGGAATATCATGCGCCGAAACTGTCTATTAAAGTCGTTACCGATATGGATGAGGCTATTGCTCATATTAATCAATATGGCTCACACCATACGGATGCTATCGTGACTCAAAACTATTCAAAAACTCGTTCTTTTATGACTGAAGTTGATTCATCATCTGTCATGGTAAATGCTTCAACGTCATTTGCTGACGGTTTTGAATACGGCTTTGGCGCTGAAATTGGTATTTCAACAGATAAGATTCATGCTCGTGGCCCGGTTGGATTATTAGGCTTAACAAGTCAGAAATACATTGTGCTTGGTGACGGGCATACTCGTGACAATTAAAATAGATAAGGTCGCTGGGAAATCGGGTATCGCTATTATGGGCGGAACATTTGACCCCATTCATAATGGCCATTTGCGAACTGCAGTCGAAGTATTAGAGCGCTATCAATATTCTGAATTGAGGTTGATTCCTTGTTTTCAGCCTGTTCATAAAGGGCGGCCTGGCGTTACTCCTCAACAACGTTTAGATATGGTTCGACTTGCTATTTCGAGTCATAAAAATTTAAAAGTCGATTGTCGTGAAATAAAGCGAGAAGGGCCAAGCTATAGTATTGATACGTTGCGGGATATTAGAGCGGATATTGGGCCTGATGAACCATTGATTATGGTATTAGGAATGGACAGTTTTTTGTACCTTTCTACTTGGCATGATTGGCAGTCATTGATTGAGTACGCGCATATTTTAGTGGTCTCTCGTCCTGGGTGGGAGCCTGATCTGATTTCGGAGTTAAGTGCTTTTTGCGAAAACTATCGTGCCTTTTCATCGCATGAGTTACAATGCGCGCCTTCGGGTCGTGTCTGGTTTGAGACACTAACTCCTTTGGATATATCTTCTAGCATGATTAGGGCATTGGTGCATAAACATGAATCTATTGCTTATTTACTGCCAGAGCCTGTCCAAAGATACATAGAACAACATCAATTATATCGATAGGATAACGTAATCATATGAGTCAGCTTAATCTCACAGCAGATCAAATTTTAGCTCTTGCCGTTGAAGCATTAGAAGATGTTAAGGGTGATAGGATCACTGTGTTGAATGTAGGGAACCATACCGACATGATGGATTACATGGTGATCTGTACCGGTACTTCTAAACGTCATGTTAATGGTTTGGGGCAAAATGTAATTGAGCACTTGAAATCTAAAGGGCTTCAACCATTAGGGTTTGAAGGTCGAGGAGCAGGAAGTGATTGGGTGTTGGTTGATTTACATGATGTTGTTGTTCATGTAATGACTGAAGAAGCTCGAGCATTTTATGATCTTGAGAAGTTATGGGACATTAAACCAGAAGCTTTATAAGGTTTTTGCAATGCGAGTTCGTTTGATTGCTGTTGGTAATAAAATGCCCAAGTGGGTAACTCAAGGTTATGATGATTACGCAAAACGTCTACCAAAAGACTTTGCGCTAGAACTTATTGAGATACCTATGTCGCCACGGGGTAAAAATACAGATATACCGAAAGCCATTCGTAAGGAAGGAGATGCCATGCTTGATGCTATTCCTTCTGGAGATAAGGTGATTGCTATGGAAGTGCTGGGCAAAGAATGGTCTACCGAGCAGCTCGCAGATCAAACCGAGCAATGGCGAATGGATGGTTACAACGTTAGTCTATTAGTAGGCGGTCCCGATGGGCTTGATCCACGATGTACCTCTCGTGCTGATCAGGTTTGGTCGCTGTCTCGTTTGACTCTGCCTCATCCTATGGTGAGGATTCTTCTATCAGAACAAATCTATCGCGCTTGGACACTTATGAATAATCACCCGTATCATCGATAAAGTGAACTGATGAGCCGTCGACATCAAAATTTTCGTAATTATCATCAAGAGAAACGACTCACTCAGCGTCGTTTGTTTGCGGCTGCTATTTTTGTGGTGTTGTTAGTCGTCATATTAATGGCTCGTCTGTTCTACCTTCAAGTTATAGAGCATGAACTCTATCAAACCAAGGCAAATGATAACCGAGTTATGCTGATTACTGATCCACCACCTCGTGGTTTGATTTTTGATCGTAATGGTTTAGTGCTTGCCGATAATCGACCTATACACAGTTTAACTGTTATTCCTGAGCGTGTTGAAAATCTCTCTAAGCTTAAAGATATACTCTCCGATATTATTGATATAACCGATAGTGAGTGGGAAGATTTTGACAGCAGACTAAAAGAATATCGTCGTCCCTATCAATCCCTTACCTTGAAGTCTCAATTGTCAGATAAAGAATGGGCAAAAGTTGCTGTTGATTTGTATAAGTTAGACGGCATCCAGGTTGAGGCACAACTAACGCGCTATTATCCATTTGGTGAAGCTTTTGCACACGCTATCGGTTATGTTGGGCGAATTACACCAAATGATCTAGAACGAGTTGACAGGCTTGCTTATCAAGGTGCTTTGTTTATTGGTAAAACAGGCATCGAAGGTTTTTATGAAAAAGAGTTATTCGGTGAGGCTGGACTAAGTAAGGTTGAAGTAAATGCTCGTGGGCGGATCATGTCTGAACTTGAGAGTCAGAGTCCAGTGCCTGGTGAAGATTTGCATCTGTATTTAGATGCTCGATTGCAACAATATGCTTATGATCTATTAGGGGACTATACTGGTTCGGTTGTTGCGATTGATCCTGCGACAGGCGGGATTTTGGCGTTGGTTTCTAAGCCAGCATTTGACCCTAACTTGTTTGTCCGTGGTATTTCAGTTGACGACTATTCTGTACTTCGTCAATCTAAAAAACTTCCCCTTTTTAACCGTGCTTTACGTGGCGGCTATCCTCCTGCTTCAACAATAAAGCCTTTTATGGCTCTTGCTGGTCTTGAATATGGTTTTGCTTCATGGACTGAGCGTTATTTTGCAAAAGGCTATTATCAGATTAATCCTGATGGGCGGCGATATCGAGATTGGAAACGAACAGGTCATGGTTGGATTGATTTAGAACGCTCTATTATTGAATCTGTCGATACTTATTATTATCAATTGTCCCATAAAATGGGTATTACACCGATACATAATTTTTTATCT
This sequence comes from Marinomonas ushuaiensis DSM 15871, assembly GCF_000521805.1. Classification (GTDB taxonomy): domain Bacteria; phylum Pseudomonadota; class Gammaproteobacteria; order Pseudomonadales; family Marinomonadaceae; genus Marinomonas; species Marinomonas ushuaiensis. The sequence continues at coordinate 44,251 of NZ_JAMB01000013.1, read as the reverse complement.
CGTTTTGGCTTCGGTAAAAGTAATTTGTTGGATTTAAATGGCAGCAGTGTTGGTTTGCTACCTTCTAATGAATGGAAAAAAGCGAAGTATAAAGAGCCTTGGTATCCAGGTGACTCTGTGAATGTTGGTATTGGTCAAGGGTTTATGGTGGCGACTCCAGTGCAGATTGCTTCTGCAACTGCTGCACTGGCAAGTAAAGGGCACTATTATAATCCTCGTATGGCGAACATGGTTGGTAGTCAACCAGCAACCTTTGAAGGTGATAAAGGAGGTGTTCACGACATTATCTTGAATGATCAGCGTAACTGGGATCGTATGACAAATGCGATGAAGAAAGTTATCACTGATTCAAAGGGGACAGCCAGACGTTTGCAGGGAACAGATTATGAAATCGCAGGTAAAACTGGAACGGGGCAGGTTTTTAGCTTACAAGAAGATGAAGAATATGATTCCGATAAGCTAGATAAACGCTTGCATGATCATGCTTTATTTATTGGCTTTGCTCCAGCTAAAAATCCTAAAATCTCAGTGTTTGCTATTTTCGAAAATGGTGGAAGTAGTTCTAAACCTGCAGATTTAAGTAAGCAGTTATTTGATGCTTATCTTTATGATAACTACCCCGCAAAATATGACTATTTGAAAGGTAGGCAATAATGACTGAGAGCTTTTATCGTAGAGCATTGGTTTTTACAAATGCGCGCTTATGGAAATTGGTACATATTGATATTTTGCTTGTTGGCTCTATATTACTTTTGATCGGTGGTGGTTTATTTGTTCTGTACTCGGCTTCTGGGCAAAATGAAGCCATGGTTGAGCGACAAGTGTTTCGTTTAATTATAGGGGGAATTATTTGTTTAGCTTTAGCGCAATTGCCGCCTAAATATATGCGGCGTGCTTCCCCAGCTTTGTTTGTTTTTATAGCCGGCCTTTTGGTTTGTGTGTTGTTATTTGGTGTTGGGGCTAAAGGTGCACAACGCTGGTTGTCTTTGCCAGGGGGGTTGCGGTTTCAACCTTCAGAAATTATGAAAATTGTCATGCCAATGATGATCGCTTGGTATTTTTCAGATAAACAATTGCCTCCTTCATTTAAGCAAATAGTATCTGTATTGGGTTTGATTATTTTGCCTGTGCTGTTAATTGCTAAGCAACCTGATTTAGGAACTTCTATATTGGTTGCTGTGTCAGGTATTTTTGTTTTGTTTTTGGCTGGGCTTGGTTGGCGTTATATTCTTGGAGCGGCAGCGTTCGCGCCTATTGCTGGGTATACCTTGTGGCAAGTTATGCATGATTATCAGCGTCAGCGAGTACTGACCTTTTTAAACCCAGAGAGTGACCCACTAGGATCTGGTTGGAATATTATTCAATCAAAAACAGCGATTGGCTCGGGTGGTCTTTATGGTAAAGGTTGGATGGAAGGGACTCAGGCGCAATTGGATTTTCTTCCCGAAAGTCATACGGATTTTATTATCGCGGTTCTTGCTGAAGAATTTGGAATGCTCGGTTGTGGCTTATTAATTCTGGCTTATTTGCTTATTATAGCTCGAGGTTTGTATATCGCTGCTAATGCAGAGGACAATTATGCTAGGTTATTAGCGGGCAGTTTGACCTTAACCTTTTTTGTCTACATGTTTGTAAATATTGGTATGGTATCAGGCATTCTGCCAGTTGTTGGGGTACCCTTACCACTCGTAAGTTACGGTGGTACCTCTATTATTACCATCATGGCGACATTCGGTATTCTGATGTCGATACAAACACATAAGAGAGCTAGATGATGATTAAACAAGCTGTATTAGTGTTTTTAGTACTTGGTCTTACAGCGTGTAGCGGTGCAGATCATAATTCACTACCTTCAAATTCCGGGATTAGTAACTCCCTTCTCGAAGACATGCCTAACGATCGGACTGATTCTTATGTTGTAAATCCAGATGTTCAGATTTTTATTGATCGAATGGCGCTAGATCATGATTATGATAAAGAGCGTTTAGAACTGGCTTTTTCTCATATCAAAGTACGTCCTACTGTTATCGAAAAATCGGATAATCAGCCAGAATCGATTACACCTTATTATGAATATAAAACGCGTTTTGTGACAGAATCCCGCGCTAAGTCGGGCTATCAGTTTGCTAAAGAAAATGAGAAGTGGCTCAAAAAAGCAGAGCAAGAATTTGGCGTTGAATCTGATGTGATTGTTGCCTTGATTGGTGTGGAAACCTATTACGGTCGCATAACAGGTTCGAAAGATGTATTTACTTCTTTAACGACATTAGCATTTGATTACCCAAGGCGAAAAGACTATTTCCAAAGTGAGCTTGAAGCTTATTTGTTACTCGCTCGCGAAGAGGGCTGGAATATTGGTGAGACGAAAGGGTCTTACAGTGGTGCTATGGGTATGGTTCAGTTTATGCCGAGTAACTATAGAAAGCTTGCAGTAGATTATGATCAAGATGGTCATATTGATTTATGGGGTTCTGAAGCAGATGCAATCGGTAGTGTCGCTAATTATCTTAAGCACCATGGCTGGGTGACGAATCAAGATTGGTTTGTTCTTGCTCAAGTCACAGCTCCTAAAAAAGTAGTTGCTGATATTAATCGTGGTCGAGTAGCTGATACAGATATGGCAACCTGGTCTTCTCTTGGAGTATTGCCTTTACAGTCTTTTTTACCAGTAAAAACAGGCTTAATTGGTTTGCGAACAAGTTCAGAAGATATGACTTACTGGCTTGCTTATGAAAACTTTTTTACAATTATGGATTATAACCCAAGCAGGCGTTATGCCATGTCTGTATTAGAACTTGCTGTGAGCATCGGAAGCTATGAAAATAATTAATATACTATTTGTTGCAGGCATTTGTTTGCTTACATTAAATGGGTGCCTGAGTACTCGTCACGTTTTGGGGCAAGATGATATTGATTATGACAAAGCGTCTGGTGGTGGTCGCTACTCAATTTTACAAGATCATGCACCAACGGGTGATATCAAGGTAGACCATCTTCCTGATTTGGTTCCTAAGTGGGAACCTAAAAGTCGAGGTGGTAACAAGAGCTCATATGAAGTTTGGGGTAAGACATATCAGGTTATGGATTCTGCTAAAGGCTATTCAGCAGAAGGAACCGCTTCTTGGTATGGCAAGAAATTCCATGGTCATAAAACCTCAAATGGAGAAATATATGACATGTATACTTTTTCGGCGGCTCATAAATCTTTGCCAATTCCAACTTATTTAAAGGTGACTAACCTGGATAATAAGCAAACTGTGATTGTTAGAGTCAACGACAGAGGGCCTTTTCATGGTGACCGATTAATTGACCTTTCATATGCGGCAGCGGCAAGACTGGATTACCATAAGAAAGGTTTGGCCCGAGTTCGAATTGAAGCTATTACACCAGAGCAAGGAGAAATATATAATCCTGTGAACAATGTGAATGAAGATATAGCTCGTTCACCAGAAAGCTTACCTGCTAAGGCGTTGCCTGTAACGTCAAGTAGCGTGTCAGTGATCTCTACTGAGCAGCAATTCACACATTTGCAACTTGGCGCTTTTAGTGCGGAACAATCAGCAGATAGATTGAAACAGCGTTTATTTGAGTCTTTTGATACAGCGATTAAAATTTTAGTCAATCAGCAAGATGATGGTCTTTTTAAAGTGTTAGTAGGACCTTATAGTGATGCTAATGAGTTGACTAGTTGGCAAGAAAAGTTACAAAAAGAAGGTTTTGGAAACCCTGTTAGGGTTGTTCTGATACCTTAAGCCTTAAGAGCTCTTTGTTTGGGCTAGAGATTCGTTTAGTGCTCTAGTATTATTTATTCACATTTTTTTAGAAGACGACATTTTGAGTATGAAAAAACTCCTGGTTACTTTAACCCTTATTTTTAGTTTTGTTAGCAATTCTGTTTTGGCTGCTGCTACTTTGATTCCAGCTCCGCCTCAATTATCAGCAAGCAGTTATATTCTTATGGATGCTTACACTGGTGATATATTAGTTGAGCATAATGCGGACGAAGAATTGCCACCAGCCAGCCTGACCAAATTAATGACCTCTTATATTATTGAATATGAGATGGCTCGCGGAAATTTATCATTTAGTGATCAAATTAACGTTAGTGAAAAAGCTTGGCGGATGGAAGGTTCTCGAATGTTTATTCGAGAAGGAACGCAAGTGTCGTTAGAAGACTTGATGCGTGGCATTATTATTCAATCTGGTAATGATGCTAGTGTTGCGGCTGCAGAGCATATTGCTGGAAGCGAATCTGCTTTTGCTGATCTTATGAATCAACATGCTCAGTTACTAGGAATGACGAACAGTAATTTTGTGAACTCTACCGGCTATCCTGCAGAAGGGCATTACTCTACCGCTCATGATATTGCTAAATTGTCTCGTGCGAAAATTTTGCAATTCCCTGAAAATTATTCAATGTATTCTGAGAAATATTTTACTTATAACAACATTCGTCAACCTAACCGAAATAAGCTGTTGTGGCGTGATAAAACCGTTGATGGTTTAAAAACTGGCCATACAGACGCCGCTGGTTATTGTTTAGCGGCTTCTGCTGTTCGTAATGGAACGCGTTTGATCACAGTTGTAATGGGAACGAAATCTGATAATGCACGAGCGGTAGAATCTCAAAAACTATTGGATTATGGCTTCAGATATTATGAAACACGTAAACTTTATAGTCGTGGTCAAGTGGTAAACAATGCACGTGTTTGGGGTGGAAGTCAGTCAAATGTTAAAGTCGGTTTTGCTGAGGATGTATTAGTTACAATTCCTCGTCAACAAGGGCAATCTATTCCAGCTAGTCTTGATATGCAGCAGCAAATTGTTGCTCCTATCGCGATTGGTGACGTATTAGGTACTATTGTTGTTGGTACAAAAGATAACGTGTTATTGGAGCGTTCTGTTGTTGCGTTAGAGGCGGTTGATGAAGGTGGTTTCTTCAAGCGTATGTTTGATAGCATTAAGCTCTTTTTTATGAATTTGTTTTAAGCCTTAATATGGGTGAATGGTAATTTAATGGCACTAATTACAAAAGATGGTGATCAAGCTGAGAACGCAGCAGACGCACCGAAAATAGAATTTCCGTGTGAGAACTACGTTATAAAAGTAGTTTCACTTGAAGTTGAAGATATTCATGTAACGCTTGCTGAGTGTTTTAAAGTTCATGCACCTGAAATGAATCCTGATACAGCGAAGGTAAATCGTTCAAGTAAGGGGCGTTTTGTAAGTTATAGTTTTCGAATTGTGGCAAGAAGTGAGGCACAATTATCTGCTTTACATGGTGATTTAATGGCGATAGAAGCCGTTAAAATGGTTATGTAAGTGACACTCGATTTGATTTGCCGGGATTTGGGTGTGGTTGAATATTCCGAAGCATGGGCTCGGATGAAAAACTTCACTCAAACTCGTTCGAAAGACGATGCAGACGAAATTTGGCTTTTAGAGCATCCATCTTTATTTACTCAAGGGCAAGCGGGTAAAGAGGAGCATCTTTTGGCACCAGGGGATATTCCTGTAATTCAAGTCGATCGTGGTGGTCAGATCACGTATCATGGACCAGGGCAATTGGTTGCTTATGTATTAATCGATCTTAAACGCTTGGGAATTGGAGTTCGTGATCTGATTAATGTATTGGAAAGTGCCATTGTTCAAGTCTTAGCTAAAAACATAATAAATGCTTATCCCAAACCAGATGCGCCAGGTGTTTATATTAATGAACAGAAAATTGCTTCATTGGGGTTACGTGTAAGCAGAGGTTGTTCATTTCATGGGCTTGCTTTGAATGTAGATATGGATCTTACACCTTTCGATCGTATTAACCCATGTGGCTACCAAGGCCTGAAAATGGTGGATATGAAGCGTTTGAATAACGATGTAGTTTTATCAAATATTAAAATTCAGTTGGCCAGTCAGCTTGCTGAACTACTCGGGTATACGTATCCGACTATCCAGAAAGGGTGGAAGTGAAATGACAGCAGAACGCAAACGCGTTGTTCAAGGGGAAAAATTACGTGGTGCCGATAAGATGGCACGTATTCCTATCAAGATTGTTCCAACAGAAGAAATTCCTAGAAAACCTGATTGGCTTCGTGTTCGTATGCCAGCATCGCCAGAAATTGCTCGTATCAAGAGTACTTTGCGAGAACATAAATTAGCATCAGTATGTGAAGAAGCTAATTGCCCGAATCTAGGTGAGTGCTTTAGTAACGGGACTGCAACCTTTATGATAATGGGGGAGATTTGCACCCGTCGTTGTCCTTTCTGTGATGTCGCTCATGGTCGTCCAAACCCTTTGAAAGAAGATGAACCAAAAGAGCTTGCTGCTGCTATTCGTGATATGAAGTTAAAGTATGTGGTTATTACCTCTGTAGACCGTGATGATCTACGTGATGGCGGGGCACAGCATTTTGTTAACTGTATTACTGAAACGCGTGCGGCAAGTCCTAATATTGAGATTGAAACCTTGGTTCCTGACTTTCGTGGACGTATGGAAGTAGCGATTGATACACTTTCTATCGCGCCACCTGATGTGTTTAATCATAATTTGGAGTCTATTCCACGTTTGTACCGTCAAGTAAGGCCTGGATCTGATTATCAATGGTCATTAGATTTGTTGAAAAACTTTAAAGATCGTTGTCCAGATGTTCCAACTAAGTCTGGTTTAATGGTTGGTATGGGTGAAACTTTCGAAGAGATTGTTGAGGTCTTAAAAGATTTGAGAGCGCATAATGTTGAGATGTTGACCATAGGTCAATATTTGCAGCCTTCTAAGCATCACTTTCCTATGGCGCGATTTGTACCACCAGAAGAGTTTGCACGTTATGAGCAAGTAGCAAAAGACCTTGGTTTTAAGCATGCCGCATGTGGACCTTTGGTTCGCTCGTCCTATCATGCAGATAAACAAGCACATGGTGAACACGTTTCTTAATTTCTTTGTACAGTGAAGTAAAAGCGGAGTTAAGATTTTTCTTAGCCCCGCTTTTTTTATTCTTAATAAAAGAAAAAAGTGCCACTATCTTTTCTATGGCATACATTATTTAACGCCTGTGTTACCCACAGCGATTTAGTTTTGGAGATAATATGAAACCTTGGTCCATTAAAGATTCAATGGAGCTTTATAATGTGAGTCATTGGAGTAGTGGTTTTTTCTCCATTAACGATAAAGGCCGGGTCGTTGCTTTACCTGATAGAGAAAACAACATTGATCTGACGGAACTGTCTAGCGCTCTTAAAGAACAAGGTATTCCTTACCCATGTCTTGTGCGTTTTCCTAATATCCTGCATTCACGTATTGAAAAAATCACCAACTCTTTTCAACAAGCGATAGAGCATTATAACTATCAAGCCAAGTACGCGATTGTTTATCCAATTAAAGTGAATCAGCAGAGGCGTGTTGTTGAAGAAATTGCGGGTTGCCAACCTGATAATTTATCTACTGTTGGATTAGAAGCCGGCAGCAAGCCTGAGTTAATGGCTGTATTGGCTATGCATAAAAATGCCGACGGTATTATTGTGTGCAATGGATATAAAGACCGAGAATTTATACATCTTGCTCTGATGGCCGAGAAAATGGGGCATCAAGTTTTTCTCGTTGTTGAGAAAATGCATGAACTGGATTGGATTTTAGAAGAAGCTGAAAAAATTGGTGTTCAACCTCGTATTGGTATTCGTATTCGATTGGCTTCCACATGCACAACTCACTGGGGGAACAGTGGTGGTGAAAAATCTAAGTTTGGGTTGACCACGTCTCAATTATTGCGCGCAGTCGATCGTTTGCGCGAATTGGATTTACTGCACTGTTTAGAACTCATTCATTTTCATTTAGGTTCACAAATAACACGTATTCGAGACATTCAAAACAGCTTGAAAGAGTGCGCGCGTTATTACGCAGAATTACATCATATGGATGTGAAAGTGAAATGGGTTGATGTTGGTGGTGGTTTGGGGGTCGATTATGAAGGTACTCGTTGCCAGAATGATTTCTCGGCGAACTACAGTATTGGTGAGTATGCGAATAATGTGGTTTTTGCTTTCCATAATGTATGTGAGCAATATGACCTTCCTCATCCCCATATAATTTCAGAATCTGGCCGTGCGGTGACGGCTCATCATGCCATGATGATTGCGGATGTGTTTTCTCATGGTGCAGAGCTTTTACCAATAGAAGAACCCGTTGATGGTAGTGAGCTAGAATTACAACGTTTGTGGTCATCTTACCAAAGCCTGAAAAGTGAAAACGATGAGGAAAGCCGCTCATTGGTTGAGATTTACCATGATTTGTTAGATGACTTTAATGACAGCTTAACTTTATATAATCATGGGCAACTCAACCTTTCTCAAAGAGCACAAGCTGAGAATCTGTTTTTATCTGCTTGTCGTAATTTATTGCCTAAACTGGATAATCGTAATCGTGGTCATCGAGCAGTCATAGATGAGTTGAATGAGCGATTAGCTGAGAAGGTTTTTGTCAATTTATCTGTATTTCAATCTATGCCAGACGCGTGGGGAATTAATCAGCTTTTTCCTGTGTTGCCATTGCAGGGGTTGGATCAAGCGCCTTCTTTTAGAGGTAAAATTCAAGATGTTACTTGTGACTCAGATGGCTGTTTATACAGTTATGTTGATGGTCAAGGTATTGAATCTTCTCTGCCTTTGCCTCCACCGCCAACAAAAGGTGAAGACTATTTGATGGGCTTTTTCTTAGTTGGTGCATATCAAGAAACTTTGGGTGATTTGCATAATTTATTCGGTGATACTTGCTCTGTCGACGTATATTTGACTGATACAGGATTCAAAATCGACCATATTTTAAAAGGCGATAGCGTTCAGGACGTTTTGAAGTATGTTAGCTATGATGAACAAGTGCTGCTGAACCGTTATCAAGAAAAAATCGCTTTGAGCCCATTGAGTGAAAATGAAAAAGTAGACTTGCTTGCGCTTTATAAAAAGGTGTTGAGCGGTACAACCTATTTAGCATGAACTGATTCAATAACGATTTTTTGAAGGATGGATTGATGAATAAAGTAAAGGTAGCCTGCGTTCAAATGTCGGTTGGTACTGATTTTCAAGCAAATTTAGATAATGCTGTTGCTCAAGTAAGAGAGGCGTCAGCCAATCAGGCAAATGTTGTGCTTTTACAAGAACTCTTTATGGGGCCATATTTTTGTATCGATCAAAAGCCTGAATATTTTGATTGGGCACAGCCAGTCAATGACTGTCTGGCAATTCAGACTATGAGCTCGCTTGCGAAAGAATTGGGTGTTGTCTTGCCTATTAGCTTCTTTGAGCGGGATGGGAATGTATTTTATAACTCTCTTGTAATGATTGATGCTGATGGTGAAGTGCTTGACCTATATCGTAAAACTCATATCCCAGATGGTCCTGGTTATCAAGAAAAGTACTATTTCACGCCAGGTAACACAGGTGTAAAAGTTTGGGATACAAGGTTTGGCCGAATTGGTTGTGGTATTTGTTGGGATCAGTGGTTTCCGGAATTGGCAAGAGAGCTTGCTCTAAAAGGTGCCGAACTTATTTTCTACCCAACAGCGATTGGATCTGAACCCCCTTATCCGGATTTGGACTCTAAGGATCATTGGCAAAGAACCATGCAAGGCCATGCTGCTGCGAACATGGTGCCAGTGATTGCTTCAAACCGCGTAGGTCGTGAAAATGGCGAAAACAGTTTTATACAGTTCTACGGCTCTTCTTTTATGACTGACGAAATGGGCGCGATGAAATGTGTAGCAGGTAGGGATGAAAGTACGATTTTGTATTCTGAGTATGATTTGGCTGTTATTCGTAAGGCGCGCCAGTCTTTTGGGCTGTTCCGAGATCGTCGTCCAGATCAATATCAAGCAATTACTTCAGGCGCTGGTTCTACTTGGGAAAAATAGGTAGTTAATGGGTTTAGATTAAATAACTAGATCAAAAAAATGCCCGCCGAAATAGGCGGGCATAAGCTTTCCATATCCTTATTGATTAAGGGAAAGTCTCAATAAGGGAGATCCTACCGCACTTGTCTTTTTGGAGCCGAAATATTTTTAATAGTGCGCTATTTTTTCTGACGGTTACCTCAGGATAATAAAATACTTGGTATTTAGTGTTCTGTTGCATTCGTCAGCATAGATCTATCCTAATAAAGCTTGAATATTAACTATAGTCTGTGATTTTGATAAATGTGAATATAATCAACTAGGCTTTTAATTATCAAACTCCAATCTATCTACTTTAGAGATCCAATGAGCGTATTTAGTTCTTCACAAAAGAAACCTTATTTTGCCACTATGCTGTCTAGTAAATTGATGTTGGATGATCCAATTCATTACATTATGGCCGCTAAAGTTCGTGAGCTGGCAAGCAATCAGCCAGGCTACCTTGGTTCAGAAAGTGGGTCCGGAGAAGTCGGTTTTTTAGTGATTTATTGGCAAACAAAGCAAGCAGCAGAGGCGTGGTTGAATCACGATATGCAGCGTCGGTTTTTGTCTTTAAGTGAAAGCTTTTGGTACGAAGAGTACTCGGTAAAATTATTTGAAGTATTGAGAGATACGTTATTCAAAGCAGAAGCACCAAGTTTATATGCTTCACGCTTTCCTCGAATCGTTACAGAGCGAGGGATTTTAAAGGTTTTAAATGAATCACAGGCTGGTCTTTTGCATGACTATGTTAATCAAGAAAAGGCATTTTTAACACCGTGGGAACCAACGAGAAGTGAAGGTTATTATTCTTTTGAAACCTGTTTGCTGCGGGTGCGTGAGATGCGTCAGGATTTCTTAGAAGGTAAAGGGGTGGTGCTTTGCCTTCTTTCACCTAATGAAGATAAGATGCTTGGTTATAGTAATTATTCTAATTTTAATCGAGGTGTCTGCCAAGTTTGCAATCTAGGATACAGTTTAAGAGAGAGTGAACAAGGTAAAGGAGTAATGCATGAAATGTTGAGTGCTGGAGTAGAGTATATTCAAAAAGAGCTCAACATCAGTCGCATTCAAGCGAGTTATATGCCGAGAAATGCGAAAAGTGCTGCAGTCTTGGAAAGAATGGGGTTTGCGAAAGAAGGCATAGCAAAAGAATACTTAAAAATTAACGGTGTTTGGGAGGATCATATACTAACGGCATTTACTGCTCGGTAGTATTTTGTCTATAACGACAAGGAAAGTAATAGTACATATGTAAGGCTATAGTTGGATAATGTTCCCTCTATGATAACCTTATGACTAGTGTTGCTGCATCTTGTGTTCTTTCTTTATAGTTGAGCCCGTCATAATAGTTTGTGGAATATTCATGTGCGATAATGTGGACATGTAAACATTTGTAGAAGGAAAGATTCCTTGAGTGAATTGTCAAATTTCGAGTCAAATGAAACCCTTTCATTAAAAGACTATACAGAAAAAGCGTACTTAAATTATTCTATGTACGTTATTTTGGATCGAGCCTTGCCACACATTGGTGACGGATTAAAACCGGTTCAACGACGTATTGTTTATGCAATGAGTGAATTAGGGCTAAAAGCCAGTGCTAAGTATAAAAAATCTGCTCGTACAGTAGGTGATGTGCTGGGTAAATTTCATCCACATGGAGACAGTGCATGTTATGAAGCCATGGTTTTAATGGCACAGCCTTTTTCTTATCGTTATCCATTGGTAGATGGTCAAGGTAACTGGGGCGCACCGGATGATCCAAAATCATTTGCCGCTATGCGTTATACTGAATCTCGTCTTTCAAAATACGCAGACGTATTATTAAGAGAAGTTAGCCAAGGTACAGTTGATTGGGTTCCTAACTTTGATGGCACGTTGCAAGAACCAACGGTTCTACCTTCTCGGCTTCCTAATCTACTACTAAACGGTACGACGGGTATTGCTGTTGGCATGGCGACAGACATTCCGCCTCATAATTTGCGCGAAATTGGTGGAGCCTGTATCCATCTCCTTAATAATCCAAAAGCGGAGTTAGATGATTTACTTAACTTTGTTCAAGGGCCTGATTTTCCAACAGGTGGCGAAATTATCACGCCTAAAAGTGACATTGTTAAGCTGTACGAGACAGGTAAAGGGCAAATCAGAGCGAGGGCCAGATTTACAGTTGAAGAGGGCGAAGTTATTGTAAATGAGCTACCTCATCAAGTTTCAGGAAGTAAAATTCTTGAGCAAATAGCGGCTCAAATGCAGGCGAAAAAATTGCCAATGGTTGTTGATCTTCGTGATGAATCTGACCATGAAAACCCTACTCGGTTGGTGATCGTGCCGAAATCAAACCGTGTGGATATTGATTCTGTTATGACGCATCTTTTTGCGACAACAGATTTAGAGAAATCCTATCGCGTTAACATGAACGTCATCGGTTTGGATGGCTTGCCTCAAGTTAAGCCATTAAAAGACTTTTTATCTGAATGGCTACGTTTTCGTATCAATGTTGTTCGTCGTCGTTTGCAGTTCCGCCTAGATAAAGTCATTAATCGCCTGCATATTTTAGAAGGTTTATTGATAGCCTATCTTAATATTGATGAAGTTATCGACATTATTCGTACAGAAGAAAAACCAAAAGTCGAGTTAATGGCTCGATTCGGTCTTAGCGATACACAGGCAGAATCAATACTTGAGTTAAAATTACGCCACCTTGCCAAACTTGAAGAAATGCGTATCAAGGGTGAGCAAGATGAGCTAGAAAAAGAGCGCAAGCATTTAGAGGGTTTACTGTCTTCTGATCGTAAGTTGAAAAAACTTATTACGGACGAAATTCAAGAAGCTGTTGATTTATTTGGTGATGATCGCCGTACGCCTATAGTTGCTCGTAAAGAGTCTCAAGCGTTCAGCGAAGAAGATTTAATGTCTAATGACCCGATTACCGTGGTTATTTCAAAACAAGGTTGGATTCGCGCAGCAAAAGGCCATGATATTGATGTTCATGGTTTGAGCTATAAATCTGGTGATGAGTTCTTAATCAGTACTAAAGGTCGTTCGAATCAAATCTTGGTGCTATTGGCTTCTAATGGTCGAACTTATTCTGTTAAAGCGCACTCTCTGCCTTCTGCTCGTGGTCAAGGTGAACCTATCACAGGGCGAATCTCATTAGAGAAAGACGCGACGATCGTGTCGGCGGTTCTTGATAATGAAGAGGCGCATTATTTGATTGCAAGTGATGCTGGCTACGGCTTTGTTGCTCAGCTTAAAGATCTATATGCGAAGAATAAGGCCGGTAAAGCAACCTTAAGTTTGCCGAAAGGTGCGCAGGTCATGACGCCTATGTTTGTTCAAAATCCAGAGCAAGGCCGAGTGATCGCTATTTCCAATGAAGGACGTATGCTGGCCTTCGATGTGGCTTCTCTACCACAAATGGCGAAAGGTAAAGGCAATAAAATGATCAGTATTCCTACTGCTCGTGCTGCCGATCGAGAAGAATTAATGGTTTCCATGGCATGCATTCAGCCTGATGATCTTTTGACAGCTTATGCGGGTAAACGCTTTATATCTTTTATTGAGAAAGATCTAGAAGAGTACCTTGGCGAACGTGGTCGAAGAGGTTTAAAACTTCCTCGAGGCTTCCAGCGAATAGACAGTATTGAAGTAAAAGTTGGTGAAGGCAAACTGGCTAAATCGGATGATGTTCCAAAACAAGATTTATTTTAATCATGGCTAAACGACCATTGTGGTCATAGATTTAATGAGTCAGGTTACAATGATATTTCGAATGAGCCTTGGATACACATGGTGTAAAGCGAATTCGAGATCAATGAAGAGGAAACAAAAATGAAAGGCAGCCAAAAAGTAATCGACAGTTTGAATGCATTGTTAGCTAATGAGTTAGCTGCAATCGATCAATACTTTATTCATTCTCGTATGTATGATGACTGGGGCTTAAATAAATTGTATGAGCGCCTTAATCATGAAATGGAAGAGGAAACACAGCATTCAGATTGGCTTATTAAACGTATTCTATTTTTAGAAGGCGTTCCTTGTATGACCAAACGCCGCGACTTGCTAATCGGCTCTGACGTGAAATCTATGATGAGCAACGACCTTACACTTGAATTAGAAGTAGTAAGCAGTGTACGTAGCGCTATTGCTATTTGTGAGTCTGAAGGTGATTACCAAACTCGTGAAACGCTTGAAAAATTACTCTTTGATACTGAGGAAGATCATGTTTATTGGTTGGAGCAGCAGCTTGGGCTAATGGAAAAAATCGGTATGCAGAATTACTATCAATCTCAGATGGGCAATTAAGGGGATACTTTTATGAAAGGAGATCGTGATGTTATCGCCAATCTGAATAAAGTATTGGCAAATGAGTTGGTTGGTATTAATCAGTATTTTCTTCATGCGCGTATGTATAAAGACTTTGGTTTTAGTGCATTAGACAAAGCTGACTATAAGACGTCTATCCAGAAAATGAAAAATGCAGATCGTTTGATTGAGCGTGTTTTGTTTTTAGAAGGCTTACCGAATCTTCAAGATTTAGGTCGTCTTCGTATTGGTGAAAATAGTGAAGAAATGATTTCTGCAAACATGGAGTTTGAATTGGATACACTTCCAACTTTAAAAGCTGCCATTGATTTGTGTGAGCAGAAACAGGACTTTATGAGTCGTGATGCATTAGAAAAAATATTGGAAGAGCAAGAAGAGCAGATTGATTGGCTTGAAACTCAACAGCATTTGATAGCTGTTTCTGGTATTGAAAATTACCTTCAATCCCAAATGTAATGTTGTGATTGTTTAGGCAACTTGATATTGATTTTCAGCTATTTTGATTAGCTCATTGTTTAGTAATTTTTTAGCACATTGACAACACTTGCCACATTGACTGCCAATGCTGTGCTCTTTATACAGAGCGCGCATGGTAGTCACGCCTTCTTGTATAGACGCTTTAATGTCTTTGTCTGATATTTTGTTACATATACAAACGTACATAAATGAAAATCACTCGCACTAATATTTTGATCTCTCGATTCTATTTTTAATGTGAATGATTATCAATAGATAAAATTTTATCTATTTCTTTATATTGATAGCTTTTCTTATGGAAATGATTAAGGGAAAGTTAAATGTTAAGAACTTACCTTTCCCTTAAAGTCGGAGCTAAATGTCTTTTTGAGCTATGTCTGTGAGAACTTTTAAGAAAGACTCTGAATCGTGAGCACCGTGCACCATAAACTTATCGTTAATTACGTAGGTTGGAGCTGAGTTAATATCTAAGCTGCGTAAGTGCGTCAGTTTCTTTTCAGTAATAGACTGAGCCTTGTCACTTAAAGCGTATTCAATATCAGTTTGTTGCATACCAATGCTGAGCGCGGTTTCTTCAAGGATGCTTTTTAATCCAATGTCTTTGCCATTGGTAAAATAAGCGTGGAACAAGGCGAGAACAAAAGGTGTCGCCAGATTTGCTTTTGTTGCCGCAAGCACAAATTGGTGTGCTAGCTTAGTATTCGGGACGCGATCCTTTTCTGAGAAATTAAATTGTATTCCCGCTTCAATACCAACTTGCTGTAAGGCATGAGTTGCTTCATTTAGCTTTTCTGGACTGCCAAATCTTTCGCCAAGATAGGTGTCTCGGTCTGCGCCTTCTAGTGGCATATCTGGGTGCAACTCAAAAGGTTGCCAGCGGATGTCGATACGATAATCATCACCTAATTGCTCGATGGCTTGTTTGAGGCGTGAATAGCCTAAGTAACACCAAGGGCATATTACATCTGAAATAATGTCGATACGTAGATCGGCCATGTTTTCTCCTGAACAATTTATATTGAATAATAGATATTTAGTTAATGCTTAAAGCGATGCATTGACTGATTTCTGTATAAGAACGACCACTTTCTTTGTGCCAATGGTTAAAGGCTTCCTGAGCGGCTCTCCAGGCAGATTGAGTATCTCTCCCTGTGCTAATGATCTCGTGTAAGCGCAAATAGCCTTCAACATCTTTAGTTAACATGAAAGTGTCTTTCCCCATGGCTCTTAAAGTATAAGGTCCGGTATTTCCACCAAGTCGAGCGCCGTGTTTTTTCAAATAAGCCCATAAGCCAATAATATTGTTACTAGGCCAATCTGCAATAAAGCGAGCGAAAGAACCATGGCTTGCCTGACAATCGATGATCATGAGAGCATTCTCTCTTATCGTCATGACTTTACCGAAGTGTCTTATTATACGGATGTCTTTGGCTTTTTCTTCCCACATTTCATTGTGAATAAGCAGCATTTTTTCGATATCGAATTGAAAGAAAACCTCTTCAAATCCTGACCATTTATTTCGGACAACTTGCCAACTGATTCCAGATTGGAAAACTTTTTGAGAAAAAGCGGCCAGCCACCTGTCGTCTGTGTGTTGGTTCAATTCTGTTGAACTTAATGGACGAGAAAGTCTTTGTTCAAGGTGTTTTGGTCCACCATGTCGCAGTGCTGCGCGATCATAGATTGATTGAAAGAGTTCGTATTGCATCTTGGACTCCTATTTTGTTGGGCGCAGTTTATCATAAGCCTTGTTCTATATAATGGATCAAGTATGTATCTTGTTCGGTATTTTAGTGATTGAAACCGTTAGTTTGTCTTATAATACTCGCAAATGACCTAATCGAGAGAGATGGAATGACACATTTAAGCGTAAACCTGAATAAAATTGGCTTGCTTCGTAATTCTCGAGGAAGAGACTATCCAAATTTAGTGGATATGGCAGAACGTACTCTTAAGTTAGGTGCGTTTGGTATTACGATTCATCCAAGACCTGACCAGCGTCATGCAACGTATCAAGATGCTCATGATGTAAAAGAACTGCTAAAACGCTTTCCTGGTGCAGAATTAAATATTGAAGGCTTTCCAGAAGCTCAGTTTCTAGACGTCGTTTTGGAAGTTGAGCCTGATCAATGCACACTTGTTCCTGATGACCCAAATCAGCTAACTTCTGATCATGGCTGGAATATTGCTCGTGACCAAGACGCTTTGCGTCCAGTGATAGCTAAGCTAAAGGCGAAAGGTATTCGAGTTGTCTTATTTATGGATCCTGATCCTGAGAGTATGGTGTTGGCGAAAGAGGTAGGTGCTGATCGTGTTGAATTGTACACAGAAGAATATGCAAACGCGTTTGGCAAAACTGGATTTGAAGACATCCTTGATAATTATCAGAACGCAGCACAAGCGGCTTTAGATGTTGGTTTAGCCGTGAATGCTGGACATGATTTAGATTTGAACAATGTTCAGACTTTGTGCGCGCCAGGCCGAATTATGGAAGTCTCGATTGGTCATGCTTTAACCGTCGAAGCGTTAGATCTTGGTTGGGATAATGTGGTTAAGGCTTATCTTGCTAAGTTGGTATAATCTATGAAAGTTAAATTGGTTTAATCTATGAAAGTAGAGAAAAGAGCACGCTGTGACGATTGTTGTTTTTTAGCCGAGCAGTGTGTTTGCCAATGGGTTCCTAAGTTGAAAACAGCATTGAAAATGTTGGTTTTACAGGATCCTAAAGAAGCGAAGCATGCGAAGAATACGGTTTCGTTACTGTGCTTGGGCTTACCATCTGTGCAGTGTGTTTCTATTGATGATAGAAGCCAATTGGAAGGTGTTTTGTCTCAATTAGATCAGAATAAATGGCGATTGGTTTTTCCTATTAATGATGCCATTCCTATTGAATCTATGAATAGGATGGCTGCTTCTCAAATGGAAGGTGTTATCTTGTTGGATGCAACATGGCGAAAAGCTAAGAAAATGTATTTGACAGAGTCATTGTTACAGCGCTTCGATGCTATTACTTTTTTACATCCGCCTGTTGGGCGATATGCTATTCGTAAATCACCCAATGATTTATCTGTGTCTACATTGGAAGCGTGTGCTTATGCCATCGAGCAGATAACGTTAGAAAATATGCAGCCTTTACGTGATTTTATGAACGAGGCGCAAGAGTGGCAGTGGAGAAAACAGCCTTTGAAACACCGCCATGTTGAATGTAAAAGTCGACTTTAAACAAAGAGATTGAGTTTATGAAGAATAAAACAGAGATTGAAGCCGCTGTGTTACGTCGCCTTTTGAAGCATTTAGACGATAACAAGTCCGTGCAGAATATTGATTTGATGAATTTAGCTGGTTTTTGCCGTAATTGTTTAAGTAAGTGGTATATGGCAGAAGCAGAGAAGCAAGGTGTTAACATTGATTATGATGAGGCTCGTGAATATGTTTACGGCGAACCTTATGACGATTGGAAGGTGAAATATCAGCCTAAAGCAACCGCTGAACAGCTTGCTGCGTTTGATGCAAAGTTCGACTCTAAAAAGTAATTTTGAAATGAAAAAACGATTAGGTTCGTTTTTCTGTTTTTTTAGAGGCTCGAAACGTTTTGTTTGTGTGCTTCTTGTTGTGTTTTTTATACCACAATGGTGGTTATACGCTGACGTCTCTAGTAAGTACCAGAAGTTAGCTAAGCAAGCAGGGCTTGTTTATGGCGATAGAGCTGAGAAACGAGTCTTAGCTTGGCGTCGGCTCATTGAAAGTAGCCGGTCACTATCAGTTGTTGATCAGCTTACTGAAGTAAATCGTTTCTTTAATCAGATGGAGTTCGTCGACGATGATATTTTGTGGGCGAAGGAAGATTACTGGGCAACACCAATTGAATTTTTAGGCATGCAAGCTGGAGATTGTGAAGACTTTACGATCGCGAAGTATTTCACTCTTCGAGAGCTTGGTGTACCAGATGAAAAATTACGTTTAGTTTACGTTAAAGCCTTAACCTTGAATCAACACCATATGGTATTAGCTTACTATCATAAACCGACTTCGGTTCCTGTCTTGCTTGATAATATTGATAAAGAATTAAAACCGGCATCAAAACGCCCTGATTTATTGCCTATCTATTCCTTTAATGCTGAAAATTTATGGCTTTCAAAAGAGAAAGGGCGTGGCTTGTTAGTAGGTGGCTCATCACGTTTGAGCTTGTGGACAGACTTAAATAATCGACTTGATACGATTTCAAATTAGGAGACATTGTATGACGTTGTTCCGCCAATTAATGCTGACAATTATCGCTATATTTTCATTGATGCTGATTGTTGTTATGGGAATCAATTTCAACTCGACGAAAGGATATTTAATCGGACAGTTAAAATCAACGGCAAATGACTCAGCTACTTCGTTGAGCATGTCTGTATCAGACTTTATGGCACTGGAGGATTATGCTGCTGTTGAAAGTAGTATCAATGCGGTTTTTGATAGCGGTTATTTCTCGGAAGTGAGAATTCATGCTTATGATAATAATCAAAATATTGATCGTTCCTCTGACGTCATAATAGAAGGTGTGCCAAATTGGTTTATTAAGCTAATCGATTTTGATGTCCCTGTTGCTAAAGCTGTAATATCCAATGGATGGAATGAACTCGGACAAGTCTATATTACTGGTAATGCTGGTTATGCTTATCATCAACTCTGGCTTGCCACTCGAGATTTATTGATCTCTTTTTTCATTATTGGTGCTGTTACGCTTATTTTCGGTAGCATTGCATTGCGTTATTTATTCAAGCCTCTAGTGGAACTTGAGAAACAGGCGGAGGCAATTCAGCAGCGTCGTTTTATTAAAACAATTCGTGTTCCGAAAACACGAGAGTTAAGGTCTGTTGTTCTCTCAATGAATCGTATGGCCGAAAAACTTGAGAAAGAGTTTGCCTCGGAAGTGGAAACAGCCCAGTGGCTACAGGCGAAAGCCTTTAAAGATACGGTAAGTGGTTTGGGCAACAGAAGTTATTTTGAAAATCGTATGAAATCACACTTCGCAGAAAGAGAGCGTGGTATCGATGGTTTAGCTCTAGTGAGCCTTGTAGATTTGGCTAAACTAAACAATGAATGTGGTTATGAATCTGCCGATATGTTTATTCAATCCGCTGCAGACATATTGGCGAAGAAGGTCGCATCGATATCTTCTCTTGCTACTGTCGCTCGCTTATCTGGCGCAGACTTTGTGTTGTTGATTCCAAATATTGATTGTCATCAGCTTAAGTTAATTGTTGATGACATTATGGTTGATTTGGTTGATCTAAATACGGCGAGCATTAGTTACTCTATTTCTGTCGCCAATATAGGAGCAGTAATTATCGACGGTGATGTTGACCGCTCTAGCGCTATGTCACAAGTAGATGCCGCCTTACGAGAAGCAAAACACAAAGGGGTTAATACCTGTAAGGTGTTTGATCTTAAAATGGGGAAAGATGCTGAAATTAGCCGAACTGTGTGGAAAAGTATTTTAGAAACAGCAATACAGAAACAATCGTTTGGTCTCAAAAAGCAAAAAGTAGTGATGCTAGGTGATACAGAAGAAACACTGCATGAAGAGGTGTTTATGAATATAGAGCATTATGGAAAAATATATCATGCTGGATATTTCATAGAGTTAGCGGATCAATTTGGTTTAGGGCGTCAAATCGATCAGGTCGTTATTGGACGAGTTATTGAGTACATTAAATCAAAACACGTTGGAGCGCCTCTAACAGTGAATTTATTGGCTTCCTCCTATGCTGAGCCTGATTTTATTGCATGGTTAGATAAAACATTAAGCCTGCTTAAGCCTGAAGTGAAAAGTAAATTGACCTTTGAAGTCTCTGAGCAAAGCGTATTGGCAAAAGAAGAGCAAACGAATACCTTAGTGCAAATGCTTAAAAGCCAGAATGTACGATTTGGTATAGATAATGTTGGTAAGCAATTTTCAGCGTTCCAATACTTACAAACACTTATGCCAGACTATGTGAAAGTCGATTCTTCTTATACACGTATGGCGGCTGGTAAAGAGTCTGAATCCTTCTTTATGCACACACTGTGTAAAATGTTTAATAGTTTAAATATAGAGGTGATTGCAACGGGTATAGAAAACCAAAAGCAATTAACATCATTGGCACGATTTGATGTGGCTGGTGGACAAGGTTTCTTTATAGGGCACGCGCAAGATATGTAGAGTGCTACTTATCTTGCTATTTGTTTCTTTCAAAGCGTATTAAATCAAAGCATCATCTTGGCTGTCTTCGTCATGATTACTATCAATCATTAAGCTATCATCATGACCGTTGTGGACGCCACGAACCCACTTCCTGCTTAGTAATTTTTTCTGTGCAGCCAAAGGTAATTCAGTAAATTGAATGAGGCGTTTTTCAGATAAAAGATCTATTAAGTCTTCTATTATTCGCATCATATCACTGTCTGAGTCAGTCAACATATCTTGAGTGTTGGCACTCGATTCTGAAAACTTACTTTCTAGTATGTTGGCAACAACTGGTTGATCTGGTGCTACTAGAAGCGTGTATTCCTTTGATTGAGAAGTGGCTACGTCAATGACTTCACCTTTTTCATTGACCTTTGCGTATAACATATTATTTTCCTTCTATGTTTCAATTTGTATTGAACAGCGTAGTTCGCTTCCCATCTTACTTAATAAATACTATTCTAGACCAAAATCATCGTATTGTGATTTGTAAATTAGATTTTAGGTAGTTTAGGAGAATATAGAGTATGTCTGACTCTGATCGCTCAGAACAGAACTCTTCGTCACCTGTCGAAAATGATTCGCATGATGAAATTGAAATCATTAATGGGTCTGACGAAAAAATAGCAGATGAATTAAGCGATGATAATGAAGACCGCGCTAATGTATCTAACAAACAGTGGGATACTCAAAGCGCGACATTAGACTATCCTAACCCTCTCTTAGACTGCTTAGTGTTATTGAGTAAGTATTTCCATAACCCTTATACAGCAGATGGTATCGCGGCTGGTTTACCTATTACCGACAATGCCATGACACCTGAACTTTTTAAACGTGCTGCCAAACGTATTGGAATCAGTGCACGTTTTGTTAAGCGTCCTTTGCAAAAAATACCAGACATGGTGCTTCCTGCGGTTCTTTTACTGAAAGATAAGCAAGCCTGTGTATTGCTTGAAGTAGATAGAGCGAAAGGTTCAGCAAAAATATTTCGTCCTGAATCTGGTGAAGGTGAAGTCATTGTTTCTTTAGAAGCGCTACTCGAATTATTTACGGGTTATTGCTTTTTTGTACGACCTCTATACCAGTTTGATAAACGTTCAGAAAAAAGTGATGAAAAAGCCAATAAGAAAGGGCATTGGTTCTGGGGAACCATTGCGAGTTCATGGCGTATTTATCGTGATGTGTTTATTGCCTCGCTTTTGATTAATATCTTTGCTGT
The DNA here is from genome assembly GCF_000521805.1 of Marinomonas ushuaiensis DSM 15871. Lineage (GTDB taxonomy): Bacteria > Pseudomonadota > Gammaproteobacteria > Pseudomonadales > Marinomonadaceae > Marinomonas > Marinomonas ushuaiensis. The sequence continues at coordinate 22,104 of NZ_JAMB01000013.1, read as the reverse complement.
TGCAAGCCCTTTGTTCGTTATGAACGTTTATGATCGCGTGGTTCCGAACAATGCCTTTGATACATTATGGGTATTAGCTATTGGTGCTGCAGTGGTTTATCTATTCGATTTTTTATTACGGACGTTACGAGCATACTTCATAGATATTGCAGGAAAAAAATCTGACATCCTGATCTCAGCCGCTATTTTTTCAAAAGTAAATAATATCACTATGGCATCTCGACCTAAGTCGGTTGGGGCTTTCGCCAAAAACCTCCAAGAATTTGAAAGTATACGTGATTTTATCACTTCTGCTTCGATCACAACTTTGGTCGATATTCCGTTTATGTTTTTGATAATCGGTGTCATTTGGCTAATCGGCGGTCCAGTTGGCTATATTCCAATTATTACCATCGCGTTAATTATTCTTTATAGCGTCATTATTCAGATACCTCTAAGACGATCTATAGAAGAAAGCCAGAAAACGGCTTCACAGAAAAATGCGGTGTTGATTGAAAGTCTTTATAACGCAGAAGGTGTGAAGCTCAATAATGCGGAAGGTGTATTACAAACCAAATGGGAAAATGCGGTAGGTAATATCGCAGACTGGGGTGTTAAAACTCGTCAGTTATCTCAATCCTGCTCTTCTTTCGCCATGGTTGCTCAACAACTAACAACGGTCATTATTGTTATTGTCGGTGTGTATCAAATCTCTGAAGGCTTGATGAGTATGGGGGCTTTGGTTGCTGCTGTAATGTTGACTGGGCGCGCGCTTGGTCCTATGGCTCAAGTGGCTAGTTTAGCGACACGTTACAACCAGGCCAAGTCAGCTTTTACTTCTTTAAATGAAATTATGGCTTCTCCCGTAGAGAATCCTGAAGGCGTCAAATTTGTTCATCGACCTGTATTTAAAGGTGATTTCCAATTTGAAGGTGTCAACTTTTCTTACCCTGAACAAGAACAAGCTGCGGTAACTGCGATTAATATTAATATTAAACAAGGTGAAAAAGTTGCCATTATTGGGCGTATCGGCTCAGGTAAATCAACTCTTGGTAAATTAATGACTGGTCTTTATACGCCAGACAGCGGTGCAATACGCATTGATGGTGTTGATATCCGACAAGTGAATCCTACCGATTTACGTAGAAACGTTGGTGCTGTCTCGCAAGATGTGAATTTGTTTTATGGTTCGATCAAAGACAATATTGTGATGGGTGTTCCTCATATGGAAGACGATGCCATTATTCGTGCTGCCGATTTGTCAGGCGTATCTGAATTTGCCAATCGTAAACCGAGTGGTTTGGATAGTCTTGTTGGTGAGCGTGGAGTCTTGTTGTCAGGCGGCCAGCGGCAGAGTATTGCGATTGCAAGGGCTTTGTTATTTGATCCACCCATTTTGATTTTGGATGAACCAACTGCATCAATGGACAACACAACAGAATCTCGGATGAAGCGTCGTTTGATTGACGGTTTAAAAGATAAGACTCTGATATTGATTACTCACAAAGCTTCTATGTTGGATATGGTTGACCGAATTATCGTAATGGATAATGGTCGATTGATTGCAGATGGTCCAAAAGCACAAGTTCATGAAGCACTTCGTCAAGGTAAGTTGAAGGTCAGTTAGTTATGAGTGATAAAAATACGATTTCTCAACAAGATTTAGAGTACCTGACAGACCGCAATGCAGCTTTAATGCTGAAAACGCCGCGTGGCGGCAGAATCATTTTATGGGTGATTTTTGTTTTTATAGCGTCAGCTTTGGTTTGGGCTAATTACACGTCACTTGATGAAGTGACTGTTGGTGAAGGTAAAGTTATTCCATCCAGCCAAGTCCAACAAATCCAGAATTTGGAAGGTGGTATTCTAAAAGAGATTAATGTTCAGGTTGGGCAAGTAGTCGATAGTGGTCAGATTTTGATGACTATTGAAAATACTGAGGCTTTGTCTTCTTTACGAGAGCAGCAAGCAGAAAATATCAATTTGCAGGTTCGTGCTACTCGTTTGCAAGCTGAATCGTACGGACTGACTCCACAGTTTGACGCAGACACTCAAACGGCCTATCCGTTAGTGGTGAAGCGAGAGCTTGATTTATACAACAATAGATTGGATTCCTTACGTACTAATCAAGTGAGTTTTCAGCAGCAAATAGAGCAGAAAAAGCAAGAGATTATCGAGCTACAAGCAAAGTTGGATAATTTAAAACAAAGCTATGCTTTTTCGAAAGAGGAGCTAGATTTAACTCGTCCCGCGTTTGAACAAGGCGCAATTTCTCGGGTGGAACTTTTGCAACTTGAACGTCAAGTAAATCAACTGCAAGGTGATTTAGAAGCAACGCAATTGGCTATTCCTCGTGCACGATCTGCCTTAAAAGAAGCGCAAAGTAAGCTAGAAGAAAGTGAGGCTAGTTTTCGTGTCGATGCACAAGAGGATCTAACCAGCGTACGCAGCAAGCTTGATCAATTAAGAGAAACCAGTGTTTCTTTGGCTGATAAAGTGTCTAGAACACAAGTTCGATCGCCAGTGAAAGGTATTGTTAAACAAATTCAAATTAATACAGTGGGTGGTGTGATTAAGCCCGGTATGAATTTGATGGAAATTGTTCCTATTGAAGATTCTTTGCTGATTGAAGCTAAAGTTCGACCAGAGAATATTGGTTTTATTCAGCCTGACTTTAGTGCGGTGGTGAAACTGTCCGCTTACGATTTTGCTATTTTTGGTGGTTTGCATGGTATAGTTGAAAATATCAGTGCAGATACTATCTTAGATGAAGAGGGTAATAGCTTTTATTTAGTAAGGGTTAGAACAGATAAAAACTATTTGGGAACGAAAGAGGCACCTTTGCCCATTATTCCCGGTATGCAATCGACAGTAGACATAATTACAGGCAAGAAAACGTTATTAGATTATTTACTGAAGCCTATTTTAAAAGCTAAGCAAAATGCGCTTCGTGAAAGATAGTTACAAAAAAAAGACAAGTTCTGTGAATGGTTACAAATGTTAACATTTTACTTTTATTTATTAGATAAGATGTTTATGTCGTATTTGATTAGACGAGACTTATTTTGAAAATTTTGTGCTGGAATGCAGATGATGCCGTATGGAAGCATTGGAATCAGGTGATCGATAGCAATGCTTCTCTAGAACGCGTTGATAGATTTGACGATTTGAACGAGTCACTTCAAAAGCAATCTTTCAACTACTGTTTTATTTATTTGAGTGATGACTCTTTCTCTAAGCAAGTCGAGAATGTTGTAACATTGTGTTTAAATTTTCCTAATAAAAAAATCATAGTGTTTCCTAATCAGTCAAGTCAGCAGGCGGCTCTACGACTTTTCTCTGTCGGTGTTAGTGGGCAATGTGCGCCGTACATTGGCCGGGAGCAATTATCTTTGGTTTTATCTGTTGTCGAATCTGGTGAGATTTGGGGTGGCAAAGCCTTTATTCAACAGTTGATCACTCAATCAGCAGCAACAGTGATAAATGTTCAGCATAATGATTTAGAAGATTTGTCTGAGCGTGAATTGAGTGTTGCTCAGTATATTGCAAAAGGTTTATCAAATAGACAGATTGCTCTCGAAATGAGTATTACAGAACGCACTGTCAAAGCACACTTAACCTCCATCTTCAAAAAGACCAATACCAAGGATAGGCTGGCTTTAGGCTTACTGGCGCAAAGTAACGATCAAACGCTCTGATTTGGTTTTTTCAAAATAGGTGTTTGCACCTATTTTGCTCGTTACTCTTTAGTTGATTCAAAATTCTTCGATCCTTTCTTCATTAAAGCCTTGTAATAGGTTTTTTTCGTTGTCCTTATTTTAAACTTCAGTGTTTCTTAATGGCGCATATTTTGCATTTATCTAAGTGTATTAGTCGTTTTTTTAAGAGAATGCACCATGACAGAGCCCCCAGCGAAAGAATTAACCGTGATGCTTGTTGATAACGAGCCTGCCCGAGCAGCTATTGTTGAACAAGCAATGACCGACAGCGGTTACCGTGTCATTAGACGGCTTGAAAACGCAAAAAATCTAACAGAAGCAGTTAATCAATATCAGCCAGATATGGTTATTATTGATATTGAATCCCCTGATCGGGATATGTTGGAAAACATGTCACGTCTTAGTCAAGACAACCCCCGTCCTATTGTTATGTTCGCCGAAGAAGACGATTCTCGACACGTTGAAGCCGCGATTAGAGCTGGTGTCAGCGCTTATGTCGTCGACGGAGTGAATAGCGGAAGCGTAAAAGCATTGCTGCAAGTTGCTATTGCGCGGTTTCGTGAATTTCAGGCACTTAGATCTGAATTAGAGTCGGTAAAAAGCCAACTGGAAGATAGAAAACTTATAGACAAAGCGAAAGGTTTAATTATGAAACATCAACAATGTGATGAGCCTGCTGCCTATAAAGCATTAAGAAAACTGGCTATGGATCGTAGTCAGCGTATGACAGACGTTGCTCGAAATATCATATCAGTTATGGAACTAATGGGAGACTCAAAATGAGCCTTATAAAAGAAAACATACTTCTTTTGCCTAGTGATCCTGTTCGCATCGGTTTTATTCCATTAATAGATTGTGCTCCTTTTGTGATTGCAAAAGAGAAAGGCTTCTTTGCCCATGAAGGTGTGGATGTTGTGCTTTCTAAAGAGGCGTCTTGGGCGAGCATTCGAGATAAGGTTGCGTTTAACGTTCTCGATGGTGCTCATATGTTGGCGTCTATGCCGATAGCGGCTACTTTGGGAATCGGCACAATAAAAAAGGCAATGCAAACCAGTTTTACGGTTAGTCACAACGGTAATGGCATCACTATTGGTAATGCGCTATATGATGAGCTTCAACATTATTCAGATTCATCTGCTGATATTCGTTCTGGTGCTGCCCTTAAAAAGCTTATAGACAGTCGTGATCACCAAGCTGTGCCTTTGCGTTTTGCCATCGTGTACCCTTATTCGTCACATAATTATCAGTTACGGGATTGGTTAAGTCGTGTTGGTATTGACCCTGATAAGGATGTGCAAATCACAGTCGTACCTCCCGTTAAAATGCTCGATGCGCTAAAGTCAGGTGAAATAGATGGCTATTGTGTTGGTGAGCCTTGGAATAGTCTTGCAGTAGAGCAAGGTGTCGGGCACATGTTGGTAACGGGTTATGAAATCTGGGGGAGTACACCTGAGAAAGTGTTCGGAGTGAGCTCTGTTTGGGCTGAGCAAAATGAGCCAGTTCATTTGGCTATTATTCGTGCCTTAGAAAAAGCCTGTGCTTGGGTTGATGAATCAGCGAATCAACCTGAATTATTAAGCATATTAAGTCATCCCGATTATTTGAATAGCACTGTTGAGCAGCTAGTGTATGGCTTTAGTGCGATAAAACCCAAAGGCCAATTTGATTGGCCAATGGAAGCCTATCAGCGTTTTTCTGGAAGTGAAATTAACAAACCTTTACCGAGTTATGCTTTGTGGATCATGGCGCAAATGCATCGTTGGCAACAACTGGAAGAAGTGCCTTCGTTAAATGACGTGGCTGAGCAAGTGTATCGTAAGGATCTTTATTATAAAGCATTAGGTCTTGATATGGATGATGATGATTCTTGGCGACTAAGTTCTGGTATAGAGCCTAATTGGTTAGAGGCCGTGTCTTCTGGAGATGTTCGTTTGCATTCAGAGGGTATTTTGAAAGGATTTAATGAATAACGTGTCTTTTTATAGTGCGTAGTGCGTAAGAAGTGAGCACGACGTAATGTTTTTTTTGATCTCGCACGATATTAATTTGTAATAAATTCATTATAAATCAATTGCTTGACTGTGTTGGCATATAATATGCTTTATATTTCTATATAGATTTTAATGAAAATTTGGTGAAGTGAGCAATGATGCTTAACTGTCACCCACATTATTAACAGTTCAATGTAGAGCTGTTTATGAATGGCAAAGGCGCCTGCGAACACATTTTTTGTGATTCGCACGCGCCTTTTTTTGTTTTTTTTACGTTTCTCAAGTGGAGCACAGTTATGAACATGAGATCTTTGAAAACGGTTTTACCTTTGCCGGAGCTAGCATATTCAACTAAAAAAATAGGAATTTCTTTATTAGTTGGTTCTGCGCTTTTATCTGGACTTGCTCATGCTGAGCTTGGTTATCCAGAGAAAGAAGAGCTTAAATTCGGATTTATAAAATTAACCGATATGGCGCCGTTAGCGATTGCCTATGAAAAAGGTTACTTCGAGGATGAAGGTTTGTACGTCACGCTAGAGGCGCAGGCTAACTGGAAAGTATTGCTAGACCGAGTGATTGATGGTCAGCTTGATGGCGCTCACATGTTAGCGGGGCAGCCACTTGGTGCGACCATTGGTTACGGAACAAAAGCACACATAGTGACGGCTTTTAGCATGGATTTAAACGGTAATGGTATTACTGTTTCTAATGATGTTTGGGCTGAAATGAAAAAGAACATTCCTCATAGTGCGGATGGCAAACCGATTCATCCAATCAGTGCGAGTGCTTTAAAGCCTGTTGTTGATGGTTATAAAGCAGAAGGTAAGCCTTTCAAAATGGGAATGGTTTTCCCTGTCTCTACTCATAACTATGAATTGCGTTATTGGCTAGCCGCTGGTGGTATTCACCCTGGTTACTATGCACCAGCAAAAGGCGATACAAGTGGCCAGATTAATGCCGATGCATTGTTGTCTGTAACACCTCCACCTCAAATGCCAGCAACAATGGAAGCCGGAACAATTCACGGTTATTGCGTGGGTGAACCTTGGAACCAACAAGCTGTATTTAAAGGCATTGGTGTTCCAGTAATTACCGATTATGAAATTTGGAAAAACAATCCAGAGAAAGTGTTCGGCGTAAACAGCGATTGGGCGGCGGAAAACCCTAATACACACATTCGTGTTGTGAAAGCCATGATCCGTGCGGCGAAATGGTTGGATGAAAACAACAATGCTAACCGTCCAGAAGCGGTAGAGATTCTATCCCGTAGTGATTATGTCGGGGCTGATTACGATGTGATTGCTAACAGTATGACAGGCACCTTTGAGTATGAAAAAGGCGATAAACGTGAAGTGCCTGATTTCAACGTGTTCTTCCGTCATAACGCAACTTACCCATATTACAGCGATGCGATCTGGTACTTAACGCAAATGCGTCGTTGGGGACAAATTGCTGAGCCTAAATCTGACGAATGGTTCATGAAAACAGCGAAAGACGTTTATCGCCCAGATGTTTATGCACAAGCGGCCAATGCCTTGATTGACGATGGTTTGATGATGGCGTCTGAGTTTCCTGATTTTGACAAAGAAGATGGATTTAAAGCTCCACAAAGTGACTTCATCGACGGTGTTACTTATGACGGTAAAAAACCGAATGACTACTTGAAAAGCTTTGAAATTGGTTTGAAAGGCAATGACCAAATATAAATAAAGGAATGATAAGGCGGTTGTATGACCGTCTTATCCAGTTAATTAAGTGAGACATGAAATATGAATATACCAAGCTTATCCATCGCGTCACTGAAAGAAAGAGTTGAAAGCTTTTCACTGAAAAGTTTGTTGCTTCCACTCTTTGGTATCTTAGCTTTCGTTTTGTTATGGCAAGTTGGCGCAAGCCGAGTTCATACTTCTTTAGGTGAATTTCCAGGGCCGTCTGTTGTATATGAACAATGGAATAGCTTAGTTGCTGAACATCATAACGAACGAGTAAAAGAAGATAAATTCTACGAGCGTCAAGAAAAGCGTATTGAAGCTCGACAAGCAAAAGATCCCAGTTATGAAGGCAAGTTGAGAGCTTATACAGGTAAGCCTACCTTTTTTGATCAAATATTTACCAGTTTATATACCGTATTAGCAGGTTTTGGTTTAGCCAGTTTGATTGCAATTCCGCTTGGTATTTTGATTGGCCTGAACAGCTCTGTATACAGCGCGCTGAATCCCATTATTCAAGTGTTTAAGCCTGTCTCTCCTCTTGCTTGGTTGCCTTTGGTCACCATGGTAGTGAGTGCAAGCTATGTGTCTGATGACCCTATGTTTTCAAAATCATTTTTAACTTCCATGTTTACTGTGACTCTGTGCTGTATGTGGCCAACATTGATTAATACCGCAGTAGGCGTGGCAGCGGTAGAGAAAGATTTGTTAAACGTGTCAAAAGTGTTGCGTCTAAATTGGATGACTCATGTCACCAAGATTGTGATTCCATCGGCAATTCCTCTTATGTTTACCGGACTTCGTTTGTCACTGGGTATTGCTTGGATGGTACTGATTGCCGCAGAAATGCTGGCGCAAAACCCAGGCTTAGGAAAGTTTGTTTGGGATGAGTTTCAAAATGGCAGTTCCAATTCGTTAGGTCGGATCATGGTTGCTGTGTTGATGATAGGTTTTATCGGGTTTTTATTGGATAGAGCCATGCTTACGATTCAGCGTTTTGTCTCTTGGGATAAAACACAAGTTCTTCGTTAGTCAGAGCTGCAGTAATCAGAGCACCGTTAATAAAAGATACATGAATTGGAGAGTGGCATGTCGACACATTTAGATATCAGTAAAGTTTCTATCGAATTTCCAACGGCGAAAGGGTCATTTAAAGCGCTTGATAACGTCAGCTTGAAAATTGAAAAAGGGGAGTTTGTCTCCCTAATTGGTCACTCTGGTTGTGGTAAATCAACCGTCTTAAATATTGTTGCAGGTCTTTATGATGCAACGGAAGGCGGTATTTTATTAGACGAAAAAGAAGTAAAAGGTCCTGGCCCAGAGCGTGCTGTGGTTTTTCAAAATCACTCATTGTTGCCTTGGTTGACGTCATACCAAAATGTTGAGTTGGCCGTTAAGCAGGTGTTTAAGAAAACCAAATCGAAAAAAGAAATGCACGAATGGATCATGCACAACTTAGAACTTGTTCATATGACCCATGCTGCAGATAAACGCCCTGATGAAATATCCGGAGGTATGAAGCAGCGTGTGGGTATTGCCAGAGCCTTGGCAATGGAGCCGAGTGTGTTGCTGATGGATGAGCCTTTTGGTGCATTGGATGCTTTAACTCGAGCACATCTACAAGACTCCCTGATGGAAATTCAAAAAGACTTAAATAACACCGTCATCATGATTACCCATGACGTTGATGAGGCGGTCTTGTTGTCTGATCGTATTGTCATGATGACGAATGGTCCAGAGGCGACCATAGGCGAAATTTTAAAAGTGGATTTAGAGCGCCCACGAGACAGACTAGCATTAGCTAATGACCCTAAATATGTCGATTACCGCGCACAAGTGCTGACTTTCTTATACGAAAAACAGCGCAAAGTTGAGCCTATTTCTGCTGTGAAAGCGAAAAAAACAACAGACACAAAAACAGCGGCGAGTGCTTAAAGTGGGACAAGTAAGCTGCGTTCACATTGTTATTGTTGGTGCTGGAATGGCAGGCAGCAAGCTGGCGTTTGATTTGATGCAGCAGAAAAATGCAAATTATTCTATTACCCTGATTGGCGAAGAAGCTCAGGTTGGATACAACCGAATCATGTTGTCTTCTTTGTTAGCCAAAGATATTTCAGATCATGAAATGTCTTTGGTGGACACTGAAAAAATGCAACAAGAAGGTGTGTCTATCATTGCTGGTGATGGGGTTGAGAGTATTGACCTTGAGACGAAAGTAGTTTGTTTGGTTAGTGCTAAAACTATTCGCTATGACAAATTGATCATGGCAACAGGTTCACGAGCAAGGATCCTGCCTATTGATGGAGCAAAGGCTTCAAATGTAATGGGTTTTCGTACTTGGAACGATGTCAACATTATGGCAAGTCTTCAAAAAAAACAGTCTGTTTGTGTGATTGGTGGTGGCTTGCTGGGATTAGAGGCGGCTGTTGGGCTGGTCAAGCGAGGCCATAAAGTTACTGTTTTTCATCGCTCAAAATGGTTATTGAATCGACAGTTAGACGCTGAATCCGCTGCTTTATTGCGCAGTCGACTAGAGCAAATGGGAATCGAGTTCCGCTTGGGCGAATCGCCATCTTCTTTTATTCAGTCGGAAAGTGGCTTGGTTAATCAGGTTATGTGTGCGGATGGCGAGCGTATGACTGCTGACTTAGTTGTTATGGCAGCAGGAATTTCACCAGAAATTGCTTTGGCGAAGTTGGCAGGTCTAAAAACAAATCAGGCGATTGTAGTGGATGAAAAAATGCAGACGTCTTATCGAGATGTTTTTGCATTAGGCGAATGCTGTGAATTTGATCAGCAAACTTTTGGTCTGGTGGCTCCTATTTGGGATCAGATAAAAGTGTTAATCAGCGTATTGAATGATAAAGATGCTAGATTTTCAATTGAGCCAACTCCAACCAAATTAAAAGTATCTGGTGTGAATCTTTTTTCAGTCGGGAAGGTTCAAGCCGACCTGGATGACTCATGCATCTTCTTTAAGGATATCGAAGCAAATCATTACCGCAAGCTGATCGTCAACGATGGCGTATTAGTTGGGGCAATTCTTTATGGCAACGTCGCCGATGGAAGCTGGTATTTCCAGCTAATTCAAAACAAAACCAATGTCTCTGACATGCTTGAACTATTGGTGTTTGGGGAAGCATATTGCTGCCCAAAAGTAGCCTAATTAAGCTGTTTTAGACGTTGCTAGTTAAAAGTAAGGGGAATACGATGACATTCAATACACCTCTATCGGCCAATAAACCACGTCTTGTTGTAGTGGGGAATGGTATGGTCGGCCACCATTTTGTTGAGCAGATTATTGCCCAAGGTGGACACGAAACTTTTCACATCACGGTATTTGGTGAAGAGCCATATTTAGCCTATGACCGTGTGCATCTAAGTGAGTATTTTACCGGTAAAGGCGCGGCCGATTTGGCTATGACGGACGGTACGCTATATGACGATAATGGCGTTCGTTACTTTACAAATAGCCTTGTAACAGAGATTGATCGTAAAGCTAAAACGCTACTCTTGCAAAATGGCGACTCTTTACCTTATGACAAACTTGTTTTAGCGACAGGCTCTTATCCTTTCGTTCCGCCAATTCCTGGTCACAAACGTGATAACACCTTCGTTTATCGAACATTGGAGGATTTGGATGCCATTCGAGACTGCGCTAAAACAGTGACTCGAGGCACGGTTGTCGGTGGTGGGTTGTTAGGTTTAGAGGCCGCTAATGCATTAAAAAATCTCGGCCTTGAAACCAGTGTTGTAGAGTTTGCTCCTCGCCTTATGCCTGTTCAGTTAGATGAAAAGGGCGGTAGTGTTCTGAAGGGGATGATCGAAGGTCTAGACGTAAAGGTGTATACCGACACGGCGACCCAAGAAATTGTTGATGGGGAAAGGGCTTTCCATCGTATGAATTTTGCGGATGGTACACATCTCGAAACAGATTTGATTTTGTTTTCCGCAGGTATTCGACCTCAAGATGCATTGGCAAAGCAGTCTGGCCTAGAAATGGGTGAGCGTGGTGGTATCACTATTAATAATCAGTGCCAAACCAGCGATGCAGATATTTACTCGATTGGTGAATGTGCGCTTTGGAATAACCGAATTTTTGGCTTAGTTGCGCCAGGTTATACCATGGCGAAAGCTGCAGCGGGTCATTTGATGGGCGATGCTGGCTTGTTATTTACTGGTGCAGATATGAGCACCAAGCTTAAGCTGCTTGGTTGTGATGTGGGATCAGTTGGTGATGCCCATGGTACTTCACAAGGCTGCAAAGTTTTTGTTTATCAAGATGAACTGAGCCAGAGCTATCGCAAAATGGTTGTCTCAGAAGACGGTAAAAAACTGTTAGGCGCGGTGCTAGTCGGTGACAACAGTTATTACGATACCTTGTTGCAATACTATTTGAATGCGATTGACCTGCCTGAACAAGCACAATCTTTGATCTTACCAGCAATGGATGGCGCACCCGCTGCGTTGGGTGTTGATGCCTTGCCGGCGACAGCGTCTATTTGTAGTTGTCATAACGTATCGAAACAAGATATTAGCGACGCTGTCTGTAATGGTGCTTTGTCTGTTGGTGATGTGAAAGGAGTGACAAAAGCCGGAACGGGTTGTGGTGGTTGTGCGGCTTTGCTTAAAAAGGTAGTCGACAACGAGTTGCTTGCACTAGGCGTTGAGGTCAGTACAGACATTTGTGAACACTTTGCTTACACGCGTCAGGATTTATATAACATCATTAAAATCGGCAAGATTAAGAGCTTTGATGATTTGTTAGAAAAACATGGTAAAGGACACGGTTGTGAAATTTGTAAGCCAGCGGTTGGCTCTATTTTAGCCAGTGTTTGGAACGAATATGTCTTGAAAAAAGAGCATATCATCCTGCAAGACACCAATGACCGCTTCCTAGGTAATATGCAAAAAGACGGCACTTACTCTATTGTGCCTCGTATTCCTGGTGGGGAAATTACGCCAGAAAAATTGATTGTACTTGGTGAAGTGGCAAAAGAATACAGACTGTATACCAAGGTAACAGGTGGTCAACGTATTGATTTATTTGGTGCTACTTTACCTCAGTTGCCAGAAATCTGGAAAAGGCTGGTCGATGCGGGTTTTGAAACGGGACAAGCCTACGGTAAATCATTACGAACCGTTAAATCTTGTGTTGGTAGTACTTGGTGTCGTTATGGTGTGAACGACAGTATGACGATGGCGGTTGATTTAGAGAATCGTTACAAAGGTTTGCGTTCTCCTCATAAGATCAAATTTGCAGTGTCTGGCTGTACCCGTGAGTGTGCAGAAGCACAAAGTAAAGACATTGGTGTGATCGCGACAGAAGGTGGTTGGAATTTGTATGTGTGTGGTAACGGTGGGATGAAACCGCGCCATGGTGATTTATTTGCTACTGACTTAGATGACGAAACACTCATAAAATACATTGACCGCGTATTAATGTTCTACACAAAAACCGCGGATCGACTACAACGAACTTCAGTTTGGATGGATGGCCTTGAAGGCGGTCTAGAGTATCTAAAAGAAGTGGTTATAGAAGATAAACTGGGAATGTGTGAGGAACTGGATGCCGCGATGGATTATGTTGTTGATACCTTCCAATGTGAATGGAAAACAACATTGGAAGATCCTGAGGCGTTGAAAACATTCCGTCAGTTTGTTAACTATGATGGTGTTGATGACAATGTTGTTTTCGTTGAAGAGCGTGCCCAAATTCGCCCTGCGACAGAAAAAGAAAAGTTAGAATTAATTGCGAAGGTGGGTTAATAAGATGGCATCACAGTGGAAATTAGTTTGTAAGCAAGGTGATCTTATTAGAGGTGCTGGAGTGGCTGCTATGGTCGATGGTCAGCAAGTGGCGCTTTTCTATATTCCTGAGTCTGATGATAAGGTGTTTGCTATCGGTAATTGGGACCCATTTGGCAAAGCGAACGTTTTGTCCCGCGGTTTGGTTGCTCACCTGCAAGGTAACTGGACAGTTGCTAGTCCTTTGTATAAACAGCACTTTGTGTTGTCTTCTGGAGAATGTCTGGAAGACGATACGGCTCGAATTCCTTACTGGAAAGCGAAACTAGAAGGAGAAGATGTGTACATTTCTGAGCCTTAATGCGCATGTCTTGCATTATTTTAGTGCGCAAGTTGTGAAGGGATTTTGGTGTCAGTAGATGGAAACGAGTCTATTTATAAGGGATTGATAAATAATAGAAGGATTTTTTGTACTTTGTTAATATTGGCTTGGTTATTGCTTAATACAAAGCAACTGATGCACCGTAAGTCGACGAAGGTTTACACATAAAGCAGTCAGATATTACAAAAGGCAACGAGGCCCAATCGCTTTTCTAGAAAAGCGATTGGGCCTTTTTTTGTTTTTGAAAAAGGTGAAAAGGTGTTCTATGGCAACAATCGGAAAAACAACCTGCCCATATTGTGGTGTTGGGTGTGGTGTAAATTTATCGGTTCCAGATTCTTCAATGGAAGCTATACCTCCGGTTTCTGGTGATGTGGATCATCCTGCTAATTTTGGCCGCCTTTGTGTAAAAGGGAGTAGTCTCGCGCAAACTATTCAGTCTGATGACCGTTTGCTCACACCTATTGTTAAAGGTGAATCCGTTTCTTGGGAGTCGGCTGTTGATACTGTGGGGGAGAAAATTGCTCAAGTAGTAAAGGATCATGGGCCTGATGCGTTTGCTTTTTATCTTTCTGGGCAGATTTTGACGGAAGATTATTATGTGGCGAATAAGTTAGCCAAAGGCTTTATTGGCACAGCAAATGTCGATACCAATTCTCGTTTGTGTATGGCTTCAGCGGTTGTTGGTTACAAGCGTGCTTTTGGCTCGGATACGGTTCCTTGTAATTACGAAGACTTAGAGTTGTGTGATTTGCTTATTATGGTGGGCTCTAATGCAGCGTGGACGCATCCTATTTTATACCAACGTATTGCAGAAGCTAAAAAACAACGCCCTCATATGAAAATTGTTGTTATTGACCCAAGAGAAACCGCTACCTGTGATATTGCAGATTTACATTTAGCCATCAAGCCGGGCACAGACGCTGCTGTATTCTCATTTTTGTTACATCATTCCGTTCAGGCTGGTGTGCTTGATAATGGTTTTATTTCTCGCCATACCAATGGCTTTAAAGCAGCTTTGGAGCAAGCTAATGAGTCAACGCCAACACTGTTTTCTGCGGCCAACTTTTGCGGTATCAGCGAACAAGATTTTATGCAGTTAGCCAGCTGGTGGAACGAAACTCCGAAAGCAGTGACGTTTTACTCTCAAGGTATTAATCAGTCCTCATCTGGTGTTGATAAATGCAATGCGATTATTAATTGCCATTTGGCAACTGGGCGCATTGGAAAAGAAGGTGCTGGACCATTCTCCATTACAGGTCAGCCTAATGCAATGGGTGGACGAGAAGTGGGTGGATTAGCGAATCAGTTGGCTGCACACATGGATTTTGCAACACCGGGCGCGCACCAGTTAGTTCAAACGTTTTGGCAAGCACCAAATATGGCCACTGAAAATGGCTTGAAAGCGGTGGATCTATTTCAAGCAATGGAAGAAGGTAAAGTCAAAGTGGTTTGGATTATGTCGACTAATCCAATGGTGAGTTTGCCTGACACGGATCAAGTAAGGCGTGCATTAGAAAAATGTGAATTAGTGATTGTCAGTGACTGCAAAGCGCATACAGATACGACAGAGATGGCCGATGTTTTATTTCCAGCAACAGGTTGGAGTGAAAAAGACGGAACGGTAACGAACTCAGAGCGTAGAATATCTCGTCAGCGAGGTTTGTTGCCTGCTCCGGGTGACGCTAAGCATGATTGGTGGGCGATTTGCGAAGTTGCCAAGCGTCTAGGTTATCAATCCGCATTTTCATACAAAAGCGTGCATGAAATTTTTGTTGAGCATGCCGCATTGTCTACTTTTGAAAATAACGGTAAACGAGATTTTGATATTGGCCATTTTAGTCAAATGACGAAAGAAGAATACGATGCTTTAATTCCTGTGCAATGGCCTGTTCCAAAAGGACAACCGGAAGGTACAGCTCGTATGTTTGAGAATGGGCGTTTTTTTACGCCAGATGGACGTGCTAAATTTATTCCTATTACTCCAGTATTACCGGTTCATACATCAACGCCTGAATGGCCATTTACGCTTAATACGGGTCGAGTTCGTGACCAATGGCACACTATGACGAGAACGGGGGATGCCGCTTTATTAACAAAGCACACTGACCAACCTTATGTAGAAATTCATCCGAAAGATGCTAAACACCTTAAAATTGAAGACAAGGCGTTAGTCAGTATTACTTCACCTTATGGTGAGGCTTTGTTAAAAGCCAAAGTCAGCCGTGCTGTCTCACCGGGGAATGTTTTTGCACCCATACATTGGACGCGGCAATTTTCAAATGCGGCGGTTGTCTCAAAGCTTATTCCTCAAGTGGTTGATCCGTTATCGGGTCAGCCCGAATCGAAGCATGCTCAAGTGAAACTTGAAGCTGTCAATGGGGTTAGTTATGGCGTCATTGTGTCGAGTACACCTTTAGAGTTATTAGACTTTATTTATTGGTGTCTTGTTCCATCCGAACAAGGCTATCATTACGAAGTGGTTTGCTCTGTTGAAAAGAATAAGAATGTTACATCGATTCTGTCTTTATTCAATCAAAGAGAGCAATCAAATGGACAATGGCTAGAGTATAATAATCCCAACACACAACAAACTCGATTGGCTCATATTTATCGCAATATTTTGACTGCGGTGGTGTATATCCATCCCAAACCTGAATTTATTTCATGTGATTGGCTAGTATCTAAATTAGCAGAAGGTGAAACGCTTTCTGAATCAGATCGAATGGCTATTCTTGTTGGAACACCTGCGAACGTTGAAGACAAAGGCACTATAGTGTGTTCATGTTTCCAAGTGGGTAGTAAGCAAATTGAAAAATCCATTAAAGAGGGTGTGGGCTCTGTTGAAGAGCTTGGAGCGCGTTTAAAATGCGGAACAAATTGCGGCTCTTGTTTACCTGAATTGAAACACTTTATACCGATTATCACGGAGCTCACTGTATGAGTAATGCCTTTACACAATATGTTAAAATCCTAGGGCGAGGAAAAAAAGGGTCGCGTACGTTAACTATAGCCGAAGCGTATCAAGCGATGTCTCTTATATTGTCGGGAAATGTCGAACCAGAACAATTGGGTGCTTTTTGGATGTTGATTCGTATTCGTGAAGAAACCGTCGATGAAACCGTGGGTTTTACAAAAGCGACACGGGCGTTTCTTTATGAAAAAGAAATGTTTGATGTAGATGTTGATCTTGATTGGCCAGCGTATGCAGGAAAACGCAATGAATTGCCTTGGTTTTTGTTGGCCGCTTTGGCGTTGGCTAATTATGGTGTGAAAACCGTCATGCATGGTCATGTATTTAAAGGCGAGGAACGTATTTTTGTTGAGCAGACCATTCAAGCTTTAGGTTTGCCTATTTGTCATTCGCCTATCGAAGTGGAGCAGAGTGTTGTTCAGAATAAATTTGCTTACATGCCATTATCAGACATAGATTCTACATTAAGTAACATGATGAATTTGAAATATACCCTTGGATTACGTTCTCCTGTGAATACTGTCGTTCGTATGATGAATCCATTTGGTGCCGCTCATAGCGTTCATGGGGTATTTCATACGGGTTATGATATTTTACATGTATCTGCTAGTGAAAAATTGAAAGACCCTTCTGTGCTTATTTTTCGTGGTGGTAATGGTGAAGCTGAAGTAAACCCAGAGCGAGATGTTACTCTGTGGAAATGGCAAAAGGGTGAATCGAGTTCGACTGGTTGGCTAAAAGCGGAAAAAGAGCATAAGCGACTCAAAAACAATTTAGATCTATCTCGTTTGATAGACCATTGGAGTGGCGAAGAAATAGATCAGTTTGGTGATCAGGCGGTAAGGCAAACTATCGCATCGGTTGCTGGACTTATTTATGGTGTTATTCCTCATGAAGAGTGCTTGGCATTAGCGGATGAAATTTGGTCCAAACGTAACAAGACTTGGTTGGTTAAAGTAGTATAAAAGAGGCGTTATGGCATATGAATCTCTTGCTGGCGTGATTCTAGCTGGTGGCAAAAGTACACGAATGGCAAGCCAAGACAAAGGGCTTCTGCTTTTTGATGGTCAGCCTATGGCGTTAAGGGTTGCGCTTGCTCTTGAGGGTGTCGCTGATGTTGTATTTATCAATGCTAATAGAAATATAGAGCTATATCGAGAGTTAGGGTTTGAGGTCATTTCTGATGTTGAAAGGCATCATGATAAAGGGCCGCTTTCGGGCTTATTTACTTGTTTACAGCGTGTAGAAACTTCACATCTATTGGTTTCTCCTTGCGATACTCCTCGAATTAGTACCGCTGCATTCCTTGCTTTACAAGTGGCAAGTATTGAAAAACCTAATCAGATTCATTACTTAACAGGCGAATCTGGCTTTCACCCTTTACACGCTATCCTTCCAACAAATGCTGCTTTATTAAAGCTTGATGGGTTTTTAGAGCAAAAGAACCGTAATAGCGTTATGGCGTTTTATGAATTTTTTGGTTGTGCATCTGTCGTATGGGGTAAAGGCGAAGAGTTATTGAATGTGAATACACCAGATGAGTTGAGTTAAAGGTGTGGCTCAGTTCTTTAGTGTAAATAAAGGCTTAATTCTGTTTAAAAGAATCTATATCCAGTTGATAGGATTCGCCATCTTCTTTATGTTCAAGTTTAACCAATAAATAGTCGAATTTCGGAACAAACCAAAACGCAGTTTGTTTTCCTTTACTTAAATTATCCACACGAATGATTTTAATCGCGGATACTCGTCCGAGCTCAGTATTGATTGTTTCTCTTTGTCTGCGTTCGAAACGCCAGTTCTTAATGTATCCGCCATCTGCTATTTGGTAGTCAAACTCGTTTTTACCCAGTTTTAAATCTTGTCTAATTTGTAATTGAACTGATAGCTTATCTAAGGTATTCGGGTTGATTGCAAGGTTCCACGGTTTGTCTTTGACATTATTGTGAACGAGGTTTTGTTCCCAATCAAAAGTAAGTATAGCAGAGCGCTTTTTTCCTAATACCTTGCTTTTGTATTGATATTTGGTTGGAATTATTTGGTTGTCTTCAACATAAAATACCGATGTTTCATCAAGAGATGCAATCATGCTATCGGCTGAAAAAACAAACTGCCAAAGGTTGTCTGATTTTTTGGATAAGGTTTGTTTACCTTCGACTTTTAAACTGATTCCTTTTTTCCAAACTGTGCTGTAAACCGCAGAATAAGGTGTTAGAAAAGGATCTACATCAGGTGTGTTTTTTTTTGGTGGTTTTTGAGAAGGTGATTCCGTTGAAGTAGATTGTGCTGCAGATGTAGGTGGTTCGATAGAAAGAGAAAGTATGGGCGTGATACTCATTAATATGGCAGTCAAAGACATTAATATTTTACGAACGCGCATACTTTTCCTTATATTATGTGAGTACTTTTTGATAACGAATACCGCTTTCTGGAAGCGTTTCTCCGTCTAAAATAACATGGCCATTATGGAGTGTTAATCTGTCTTCTCTGAACCATTTAACGGCTAGCGGATAGATTATGTATTCCAAGGCGTGAACCTTAACAGCTAAGGTTTCTGCTGTTTCTTCTTTTTCTATCGAAGTGCTAGCTTGAAGTATTATGGCTCCAGCATCAAGTTCTGAACTAACAAAATGAACAGAAACTCCATGTTTTGTATCGTTTGCATCGATTGCTCTTTGATGTGTATTCAACCCTTTATACTTAGGCAGTAATGAAGGGTGAATATTAAGCATTCTACCTTCAAAATGTTTCGTAAAAGTTTCAGTGAGAATGCGCATAAAGCCAGCAAGTACGACAAGCTTAGGTTGATATTGATCAATGGTTTTTTGTAGCTCAGAATCAAACTCTTCACGGCTACCAAAGGATTTATGATTTAGGGCGTGAGTCGCAATGCCCGCCAACTTTGCACGCTCTAATCCATAGGCATCTGCTTTATTGCTGATAACAGCACAAATATTAATATCCAGTTCACCTTGCAAACTTTGATCAATCAAAGCTTGCAAGTTGCTACCGCTGCCAGAAATTAAGACAACGATTGGAAAGCTCATGCCTGAGTCTCTAAATCAGAGATTAATACCTCTTTTCCGCCGTTACGAGCGCACACTTCACCGATGATCCAAGCATTTTCACCTTCAGCTTTTAGAATTGCTAAGGCTTCTTCTGCTTTGTCTGTATCAATCGCAAGGACCATACCAACACCACAATTTAATACTCGGTACATTTCTTCTTGCTCTACGTTGCCTTGCTCTTGTAGCCAGTCGAATACAGCAGGACGTTTCCAGCTTGTTGCATCGATTTTAGCAGCAGCACTTTCAGGTAAAACACGAGGAATGTTTTCAAGTAAACCACCTCCTGTAATATGAGAAAGTGCATTAACAGAAATGCTTTCCATTAATTTAAGGATGGATTTCACATAAATACGTGTTGGTTCCATTAATGCGTCTTTTAATGCGACACCATCAACGATCTGATTTAAGTCAGCTTTACTTACTTCTAAAATTTTACGGATTAGAGAGTAACCGTTTGAATGAGGGCCAGATGATCCAAGTGCGATCAGTGTATCGCCAGCTTTTACATTTGTGCCATCAATGATGTCGGCTTCTT
Source organism: Marinomonas ushuaiensis DSM 15871 (assembly GCF_000521805.1). Classification (GTDB taxonomy): domain Bacteria; phylum Pseudomonadota; class Gammaproteobacteria; order Pseudomonadales; family Marinomonadaceae; genus Marinomonas; species Marinomonas ushuaiensis. Next base: position 2,002 of record NZ_JAMB01000013.1, on the reverse strand, counting down.
CTACAACACCAACACAGAAACCAGCTAGATCGTAGTCACCATCATGGTACATGCCTGGCATTTCAGCCGTTTCACCGCCTACTAGAGCGCAACCCGCTTGTAAACAACCTTCGCCAATGCCTGTTACGACATTTGCTGCAACATCGATATCTAGCTTGCCTGTAGCGTAGTAATCAAGGAAGAGTAAAGGTTCTGCACCAGCGACAATTAAGTCGTTAACGCACATGGCAACAAGGTCGATGCCAATTGTATCGTGTTGGTTTAAATCCATTGCTAAACGAAGCTTAGTGCCAACACCATCGGTGCCAGAAACAAGAATGGGATTTTTGTATTTTGTTGGAAGGCGTGTCAAAGCACCAAATCCACCCAAACCACCCATTACTTCAGGGCGACGGGTTTTTTTGCTTACGCCTTTTATGCGTTCAACAAGTTGATTACCTGCGTTGATATCTACGCCTGCGTCTTTATAACTAATTGATGGTTTATCTGACTTGGTCATTGCCTATGCCTTATCATGGTACGAGGAAAAAAATGCATTTTAGCATAGTGACGCATTAGGGCTATGGTTCTTTGTCATTAAGACAGTAGAATAGGCAAATAAACGAAGGAAGGGCTATGAATTCTCGTATATTTTTACTACTTATTAGTGTTTTTTGTATTTCATCAGTGAATGCCGTCTCAATTAAGGGATTGTATGATGCTGAAATTAATTTGCCTGTGTCTCAATCTGAAGCAAAAATGCTTAATGAAGCGTTTGGTTTGGCTGCGGAAGAAGTCTTAATAAAGGTGTCTGGTGATAAAAAAGCCATCACTGGAGACTTATTGAAAGAAGCCAAGAAAAAAGCATCCACGTGGGTAGCGCAGCATTCTGTTTCTTCTTTGAGTGATTTAATGGCTTCTGAAGATGGGCTTGTTCCTGGTAAGCAGATCAAGGTGGCTTTTTATCAAGAGTCTATTGATGGCTTTTTATCTCAAAATAGTTTGCCAGTTTGGGGAGGGAATCGACCTTCTGTACTTATCTGGTTGGCTAATGAAAATAATGGTGTTCGAACATTGTCAGGATCAAGAGCGCCTTCTACAGTGTTAAGAGAATTTGCTTTGTCGACAAGTAAACTCGGTGTGCCTATTTACGCTCCATTACTTGATGATGTTGATCAGAAAAGTATCAGTGCTTCTGATGTCTGGGGTTTTTTTGAAGACAGTATTACGAATGCGAGTCGCCGATATCAAACTGATGCGGTTGCCGCTTTAAGAGTGAGTAGTTATGCGGGACATATTGGCGGTAGCTTATTAGTGTTGCTAAAAAATGGCGAAAGTGAGCGTTTTGTCTTAAATGGAGATACGACAACTGAAATTATTGAGCAAGCAGGTATTAATTTAGCCAAGGTGTTTTCTTCCCGTTATGCCTCGGTACGCAATAATGCTGCAGCAAGTAAGTTAAGTGTTCAAGTAGCTGGTATTAAAAATTACAGTGCGATGAACAAGGTTCAGTCTTATTTAGAAAGCATTAGTGTTGTTCGTGATGTTGCTTTAGTGGAAGTGAATGGTGAAAAAGTTGAGTTTTCTGTAGAGATCGATGGAGACAAACAAAAACTTTTTAATAGTATTTCTTTGAGCCAATTACTTATTAATGCACCTTTAAATGCTTTGGATCCAGATGCTAATCGAGTGGCATCTTATCAATACAGTGGGGGCTGATAAATGACAGAATTACTAAAAGAAGATGCTGTTGAACGCGATTTTTACGCTCGTTCAGCGGAAGAGCAACATGATTTTTTATCACAGACTTGGTGTAATTCTTGTGGCGAAGTCGATTTAGGAATGAAGAATCCTAAGGAGTTTGAAACCTCGGATCGAGTTTGGATTGAGGGTGAGTGTTTAAGGTGTGGTCAGTCAACGATTACTGAGATTGTTGAAGAAGACGAAGAATAGAATTTCTATTTTTGTTCATAGATATAAAAAAAACCGCGCCTCGGAATGAAGTGACCCCCAATAGTTGGAC
>NZ_JAMB01000012.1 GCF_000521805.1 Marinomonas ushuaiensis DSM 15871 | reverse complement strand
TACAGATTTAGTGCAAGTACTTTTTGAATATAATTTAAATTAATTCCAAAAAGTACTTTATTAGACTAAACCTCAACAATACGAAGTTCTTTTGGCATAGAGAAAGAAACATTCTCTTCCCTGCCTTTTAACTCTTCAGGAACACTACCACCTTCATCAATTAAACGCGCTATGACTTCATTGACCAAAACTTCAGGGGCAGATGCTCCAGCAGTAACACCCACACTAGATACCCCTTTAAACCAGTTAGGGTTAATCTCATTAGCATTATCGATCAAGAAAGCTTTAGCCCCCATTCGCTCTGCCAATTCTTTTAATCTATTTGAGTTAGAACTATTAACCGAACCAACAACCAGCACCAACTGAGATTCTTCAGCCAATACTTTTACTGCGTCTTGTCGATTCTGTGTTGCATAACAAATGTCATCTTTCTTAGGGCCACGGATCATAGGAAAATGACTACGTAATGCATCAATAACAACGGACGTATCGTCCATTGATAATGTTGTTTGTGTAACAAATGCCAATCGCTCTGGATCTTTAACCAATAGATTAGCCACATCTTCTGGCGTTTCAACAAGGTAAATAGCACCACCTTGCCGATCATCGTATTGCCCCATAGTCCCTTCTACTTCTGGATGACCATCATGACCGATTAAAACGCACTCCATTCCCTCTCTAGAATAACGCAACACCTCTAAATGTACCTTAGTCACAAGCGGACACGTCGCATCAAAGACCTTCAAACCTCGAATAGTCGCTTCGTCTCGAACTGTCTTTGAAACACCATGCGCACTAAAAATAACAATATGGTCATCCGGCACTTGATCCAACTCATCAACAAAAACAGCACCACGAGCTTTTAACGACTCAACAACGAACTTGTTATGCACAACCTCATGACGCACATAAATAGGTGCCTCAAACAAATCTAGACAGCGATTTACAATCTCTATCGCCCTATCAACACCCGCACAAAATCCACGAGGGTTAGCGAGCTGAATGGCAAAACTCATGCCGCATCCTCTATCGCCATAATACGCACTTTAAAAGTAAGTGAACGACCAGCCAACGGGTGATTAAAATCAACAACAACGTCTTTTTCGCCAATTTCCGCAATAACGCCTGGCAATTCGTTTTTACTCATATCTGCAAAAGAAACTACCATGCCCTCTTCGAGATCCATCGCAAACTGAGATCGAGGCATTCGCTGAATGTTACTTTCGTTGTGAACACCAAATGCTTTTTCTGGAGACATAACAAATGTTGCCTCCTGATCTATGGTCATACCCAAAAGAGCCTCTTCGAATGCAGGCAACAAACTACCATCACCAAATACAAAACTCGCAGGCGCTTTATCAAAATTAGTATCGACTATTTGCCCATCCTCTAGAGACAACTCAAAATGCAAAGTGACTCGGCTAGATACTGTAATCAAACTCATTTTTTAGTACCTTCTGGTTTCTTTACAATAACACTCTCAAGCAACATCAAAATAACACCAATAGTAATGGCGCTATCAGCAACATTGAAAGCGGGAAAATACCAAGACTGCTGCCAATGAAGCTGGATGAAATCAACAACATGCCCATAAACAAGTCGATCATATAAATTACCGATCGCACCGCCTAAAATAAAAGTAAGAGATAAAACTTCCCAACGGTTCTCATGCGCAATCTTAACTAAACGCCAACTGATACCAACAACCACAGCCAAAGCAATCACTGAAAAAAACCAACGCTGCCAACCACCAGCTTGTGCAAGAAAACTAAAAGCAGCACCAGTATTGTATCTAAGTGTTAAATCAAAAAACGGTAACACAGGAATCTCTTGCCCATAAAACAAGTTCGATTCAACAAGCTGCTTTGTAATCCAATCCACAACAAACAAAATGAGAGCTAGCGCCCACCAGCGCTGAACTCTTTTAAACATAATAGAGATTGTCATTAGGCGTACAGGCGTTTCTCACCTTCCCCATCTGGTAAGTTAGAGATACAACGGTCACACAATTCAGGGTGCGCCTCACGTTTTCCAACTTCTTCTCTATGGTGCCAACAGCGTACACACTTAGTATTTTTACTCAATTCAACATGAACCTTCAGACCGGTTAAATCCGTTTCAGCGGCATTTTCTGGTGCGTCAGATATAGGCAACACATTCACTTCTGAGGCAATTAAGACGAAACGCAACTCATCACCGAGACGGTTTAATGTTGTTTGCAAAGCATCATCGCAATAAAGCGTAATTTCAGCGCTCAAACTGGCTTTCATTTTGCCTTCACTACGAGCCGCCTCAATGACCTTATTGATAGCTACCTTAGCTTCCAATACATTTTTCCAAAACTCACGACCGAGCACTTCATCACCAGACAACTCTTCCAAACCTTCGTACCATGTCTCCAAGAAAACAGATTCACCACGCTCACCTGGGAGTGCTTGCCAAATTTCATCGGCGGTAAAACTCAAAACCGGAGCAATCCAACGAGAGAAGGCTTCCATCACATGATACAAAGCAGTTTGTGCAGAACGACGCGCTAAACTGTCTTCTTGTGTCGTGTACTGGCGATCTTTAATAACATCTAGGTAAAAGCCACCTAAATCTACAGAACAGAAGTTTTGAATTTTCTGGTTCACTGTGTGGAATTGATATTCGTTGTAAGCTGTATCCAATTCTTTTTGCAGCAATGCCGCACGATCAATAATCCACTTATCCAACGCAAGCATGTCGCTTGAAGAAACAATGTCTTTTGCTGGGTCAAAACCATTCAAGTTCGCCATCATAAATCGTGCCGTATTACGGATACGACGGTATGAATCAGCAACTCGCTTAAGAATTTCATCAGACACTGTCATTTCAGTCGTGTAATCGGTTGCTGCTACCCACAAACGAATAATATCGGCACCCAGCGTATCCATTACTTTTTGAGGCGATAATACATTACCCAAAGATTTAGACATCTTACGGCCATCGCCATCAACGGTAAAACCGTGAGTAAGCACTTGCTTATAAGGTGGTACACCGCGAATAGCAATCGATGTTTTAAGCGAAGATTGGAACCAACCACGATGCTGGTCCGAACCTTCTAAATACAAATCGGCAGGAAAGCTCAATTCATCGCGCTGGTCGATAACCGAATAATGCGTTACACCAGAATCGAACCAAACATCCAACGTATCGGTTACCTTGCTGTATTTATCAGCATCCGCACCCAATAACTCTTCGGCTTCCATTTCAAACCAAGCATCGATTCCTTCGACTTCAATACGCTTAGCCACTTCTTCAATTAAACGAGGCGTTTCCGGATGAAGCTCTTGAGTTTCTTTGTTAATAAACAAAGCAATCGGCACACCCCAAGTACGCTGACGAGACACACACCAGTCAGGGCTGTTATTCAACATCCCTTCCATGCGATTTTGACCCCAGCTTGGAACCCATTTAACACCTTCAACAGCATGCTTAGCCGCATCCAACAAACCTTCCTTTGTCATGCTAATAAACCATTGAGGCGTAGCACGGAAGATAAGTGGCGTTTTAGTACGCCAGCAATGTGGATAACTGTGGAAAATTTTCGATTCAAAAACCAAGGCATTATTACGATTAAGCGCTTCTAATACAGCACCATCGACTTTATAAACATGCAAACCTGAAAATTCGCCAGCCGCTTCAGTGTAAACTCCATTATCTTGCACAAGGTTGATTGTACCAATACCATTTTCACGACCAACATTAAAATCGTCTACGCCGTGATCAGGAGCAGTATGAACACAACCCGTACCCGCTTCAGTTGTTACGTGCTCACCCAAAATGACAGGAATATCACGCTCTAGGAATGGGTGATCTAACATTGTGCCATTCAATTCAGCGCCAACAGCACGACCAACTATACGGAAATCTGCAACACCATAACGCGCCATCAAACCTTCGACCATATCTTCAGCAACAATCAAGCGCTCTTTACCCAAGCCCATATCCACTTCAACAAGTGCATAATTAAACTCAGGATGAACAGAAACCGCTTGGCTCGCAGGCAATGTCCAAGGCGTCGTCGTCCAAATAACAACAGAAACCTTACCTTCACCTTCTACATCAGAGAACTTAGCCAATAAAACCTCTTCATCTTTCGGCGCATAACGCACATCCAAAGACAAAGACGTTTTATCTTGATATTCCACTTCCGCTTCCGCGAGCGCAGACCCACCAACAACGCTCCAGTAAACTGGCTTAAAGCCTTTTACTAGATGGCCATTTTCAGCGATCTTACCCAAAGCTCGAACGATATTCGCTTCCGTCTGGAAGTTCATAGTCAGATAAGGGTTTTCCCAATCTCCCATGACACCAAGACGAATAAAGTCTTTCTTCTGTTCTTCGATTTGTGTGTAAGCGTATTCGCGGCATTTAGCACGAAACTCTTTATAGGAAACTTTTGTTCCAGCTTTACCTATAAGTTGCTCAACTTTGTGCTCAATCGGCAAACCGTGACAATCCCAACCTGGGATATAAGGCGCATCAAAACCACTAACCGTTTTTGACTTAACAATAATATCTTTGAGGATTTTGTTAACCGCATGACCAATATGAATACTGCCATTTGCGTACGGAGGGCCATCATGAAGAATAAAAGATTTACGACCTTTACTTACATCACGCACTTTCTGATACAGATCCATATCCTGCCAATGTTTCAACATTACAGGTTCACGTTTTGCCAAATCTCCACGCATTGGGAAATCGGTATTTGGCAAATTCAGTGTCGGTTTATAATCACTCATGGTTTATCCACTTATCCTCAAAGATCATCAGTTCACTGATTGGACAAAGAAACGTAACGCCTCTTCTTTATCACATTGAATTTGTTTTTCCAGCGCTTCTAAGCCGGCCATTTTTCTTTCCGATCTAATAAACTGACAAAAAGTCACTTGCACATACTTATCATACAAGTCGCCATTAAAATCGAATACATGCACTTCTAGTATTGGTGTCTTACCTTGAACGGTAGGTCGCACACCAATATTAGCCACGCCATTATGAGATACACCGTCCGCTTCTAACGTCACAGCATACACACCAGATAACGCAGATTTAATTCCTTTGAGATGAACATTCGCTGTCGGAAACCCAAGCTTACGCCCTAATTGCTGACCATGTACAACTCGACCACTCAAAGACACAGAGTGACCCATATTCGCTTGAGCAGCCAAAACATCACCACGCTCAAGAGCACTTCTTACTAACGTGCTACTAACTCGCTCACCCAATCCATTTAAAACAGAAGGCGTATTTTCAACATCAAAACCATTTTGACTACCGAACTCTTGCAAGTAATCAAAATCCCCCTGACGATCACAACCAAATCGAAAGTCATCACCAACAACCAAATGCTTTACCGTCAAACCGTCTAGCAAAATCTGCTGACAAAATGCCTGTGCCTTTAGTTGCTGTAATTTTGGGTTGAAAGGCATACAAAGAACATAATCAATCCCCTGTCCTTCCAACAATCTAACTTTATCTCGCAAGCGACCAATACGACCCGGAGCACTTTCTGGTGCAAAAAACTCTCTTGGCTGAGGTTCAAAAATCATGATTCCAGCCGGCGCATCATATTGCTTAGCAAGTGCTTTGACCCTTGCCAAAATAGCACTATGCCCCAAATGAACACCGTCAAAATTCCCAATCGTCAGCACACATTCTTTATGCTTTGAACGGATATTATGAATACCGCGAATTAACTCCATAGAACCCCGTACAAAACAATTAGACACCGCATCGGAAAAATAACCGCGATTATATAGCAGTTAACAAGATGAAGGTAGGCCAGAACTTGCACAAGCTGTGCAAACCCCCTTCCAGAAACAAAAAGACACTAGAGCTTCAAAATAGATGGACGCAAACCCGCCGCCACAGCAACAAAGCCATAAGCAGAAACACCACTCACCACTATCAACAAAATATAACCAACTCGGTACAAATCACTCATTTGAGTCCACTGCCACCCTTGCTGAAGGTAGAAATACAAACAACCACCTAGCGCCAAGGTCGCACAAAGTAAGATACGCATCAATTTACGCCACTCAGGAGAAAATACATGATGCCCTTGTTTATACAATCCACGCCACAGCAAAAAAGCATTCAACCCTGCAGACAAGCTTGTCGCCAAAGCCAAACCAACATGACCTAGAGGCCAAACTAAAATCAAATTCAGAACCATATTAGACGCCATCGCAATAATCCCAATGCGCACTGGTGTTTTGGTATCTTGTCGAGCGTAATAGCCAGGCGCCAAGACTTTAATCAACATCATAAACACCAAGCCCAATGAATAAGCCTGTAAGCTCTGCGCCGCTTTTTCCACATCATTCACAGTCAACTCACCACGATAGAAAATAGTCGCTATCAAAGGCTCTGCCAGCATAAACAAAGCCAATGCTGATGGAATCGCAATTAACAATAAAAGACGCAACGCCCAATCTAACGTTTTAGAGAAACCACCAGCCTCACCTCCAGCAAAACTACGAGACAATGAAGGCAAGATAACCGTACTGATCGCAATAGCAAAAATGCCCAAAGGCAACTCATACAAACGATCTGACAAATATAACCAAGTAATACTGCCCGTTTGCAGAAAAGACGCCAACACAGTATCTAACAACAAATTAATCTGACTAACAGAGACGCCAAATAAGGCTGGCCCCATTAAAAGCAAAATCCGCTTTACGCCTGGATGTCGAAAACCCAACGTAGGCATAGGCAGCAAACGCAACCTTGCCAAAAAAGGCACCTGAAACATTAACTGTATTAATCCAGCGAAAAACACACCCCACGCAACAGCCACTTCCGCCTGTGCAGCTGAACGAGCAAAATACAGTGTCGCAACAATTAAAGAGAGGTTCAGAAAAATAGGCGTAATAGCAGGAACTGCATACTCACCATGAGCATTCAGAATACCGCCCGCCAATGCCGTCAAAGAAATAAACAACAAATAAGGGAAAGTAATTACCAGTAAATCCGCGGTTAAAACAGATTGACTACCATCAGCCGCAAAACCAGGCGCAAAAATATACACAACCCAAGGCGCGCAAACCATAAACACAACAGTAACGCATAATAAAACCAGAGCAAGAGACCCGGAGACAGCAGCAACTAAAGCACGAACTTCTCCCTTCCCTTCATTTATTCGATAATCACTTAATACAGGAACAAACGCTTGAGCAAACGCCCCTTCTGCAAATAAACGTCGAAAAAAGTTCGGAATTTTAAAAGCAACATAAAATGCGTCTGCGCTACCACTCGCACCTAAAACATAAGCTAAAGCCGCATCCCTCACCAAACCCAAGATGCGAGAAAGGAAGGTACAAATAGAAACCAAGATACCAGAACGCAATAAAGACAAAGACTTACGACTTTTGTCAGGAGTGGAATTTATTTCAGACATACAATTTCATGACACACCAAATAAACATATCCCCCAAGAATAACACCAGCAGATAGTGTAACGCAGCCAAATATATAAACTCATTTGCCTAATATTTGTATAATAGGGTTGTGACAGCGCCAAAAACTGGTAAAATCCGCCGCGAGATTTTAAAGTTAAAACTTGACATTAATTTCATGGCGCAGCAGAGTGCTGAGTCATTTATTCTAAAATTTAAAGGAGCCAGACCGTGGCAAATTCCGCCGGTTCAAAAAAACGCGCGCGCCAAGCAATTAAAAGCCGCGCTCACAATGGTAGCCTTCGTTCTATGGTTCGCACATACTTGAAAAAAGTAGATGCAGCTATTGAATCAGGCAATCAAGCTGACGCACAAGCAGCTTACGTTCTAGCAACTTCAAAGCTAGACAAAGCCGCTGACAAAGGCCTATATCACAAAAACAAAGCAGCTCGTCATAAGAGCCGCTTGAGTGCTAAAATCAAAGCACTGGCCTAATACCTATAAAAAAACCGGCAAATGCCGGTTTTTTTATATCTTTAAAACGCACCTAACGCACGCATATCAAAAACCACTACCCAAACAAGACAACCAACCACACAACAGCCGCTAAAATCAAAGTAAGCATTACCGCCGCTGAGCCCAAATCCTTTGCGCGACCAGAAAGCTCATGATGCTCATGACTGATTCTATCAACCACAGCCTCAACACTTGAGTTCAACGTTTCGACAACCAACACCATCCCAACAGAAAAAATCAATACAGCACGCTCAAGACCACTATCGCCAAGCCAAATAGCAAAAGGCAAAGATATTAGAAACAAGCACGCCTCCTGACGAAAGGCCGCTTCATGCCTCCATTGCGCTCGTAAACCCTGGTAAGAATATTTAGATGCGCCAAAAACTCGACTCAATCCTACTTTTCCCGGCTTTGCCATAACAACTATTCCCTTTAAATAATCACCAAATCATCTCGGTGAATTAACTCAGGTTCAGCTTCATACCCCAAGATACCACCAATATTAGACGATGGCTGGCCAAGTAATTTAAGCGTTTCGGCAACACTGTAGTTAATCAAACCTCGAGCAACCAGCACACCGAGTTCATCCACACAAACCACCATATCACCACGAGAAAACGAACCTTCCGCATCTTTAACGCCAACGGCTAACAAACTGGTTCCCTCTTCTCGCAAGGCCCTTACAGCACCCGTATCCAGAACCAAAGAACCTCGGCTTTTCAGATGCCCAGCAATCCATAACTTCCGCGCAGCTTGGCGACAATAATCCGGCTCTAACCAAGTACCAATAGATTCACCCATCGCCACTCTAGGAATCACATTATCTTCTCGACCAGAAGCAATCAAGGTATCAGCCCCAGAACGCGCAGCCAAACGTGCAGCACGAACCTTAGTTAGCATTCCGCCACTCCCCAACAACCCAGCACCACCACTGGCCATTGACTCCAAACGATCATCAGACGCCGAAGCATGAGATATTAATGTTGCGTCTGGGTAGTCTCGTGGATTTTTATCAAACAATCCCTGCTGATCTGTCAAAATAATTAACGCATCCGCCTCAACCAAGTTAGCAACCAAGGCGCCTAACGTATCATTATCACCAAAACGAATTTCATCAGTTACAACTGTGTCGTTCTCATTAATAATAGGTACAACACCAAATCCAAGTAACGTTCTCAACGAAGACCGTGCGTTTAAATAGCGACGTCGATTCGATAAATCATCATGAGTCAGTAAAATCTGCGCCGTACACAAACCATGCTTCTCAAAATGGGACTCATAAACCCCAACCAACTCCATTTGCCCAACGGCAGCAGCAGCCTGGAGTTCATTAACTTGAGTGGGGCGAGAAGTGAAGCCAAGACGTTTCATACCAGCCGCAATGGAACCCGAAGATACCAAGACCACTTCTTTGCCTTGCGCTCGCAATTGAGCAATCTGAGCAACCCAAAGACCAATCCGCGCAACATCCAAACCCTGCCCGTCATTCGTCAACAACGCACTGCCTATTTTGACAACTATACGCTGCGCCTTCGCAATCTTCTCTCGCATCATCATGACTCTACTTCTGTCCACCAATCAAATTAGCTAACGTATTCCACTTCAACATCGTAATCATCTTCATCGAAATCATCATCATCAAGCAACTGACCCGCTTTACGACGTTTTTCACGTAATGACATAATACGGTTTCGACCTTCCTCATCAATGAGAGTTCGGACCGCTTTCTCTTTCTCACGCGCTTCTTCGCTTTCGGCCAATAATTCACGCTGCTCTTCCAATGCGGTCATCAGATCCAAACATAAGACCTCTGTCCCTTCACCGGAAATAGCTGAAATTCGATAAGCCTTACCTTCCCAACCAAGCGCATCGATAACACTCTGACAACGCTCTTCTAATTCCTCAGCAGGCACCATGTCAATTTTGTTTAAAACCAACCAACGATCTCGCAACGCAAGTGCCGGACTAAACTGATGCAATTCGTTAACTGCAATCACCGCAGCTTCAGCAGGCGTAATTTCATCCCATGGAGCCAAATCAACGATATGCAACAAAATACGGTTACGTACCAAGTGCTTCAGGAAACGAATACCAAGGCCAGCACCTTCAGATGCGCCTTCGATAATTCCTGGAATATCAGCAATAACAAAACTCTGATGCTTTTTAACTTTAACCACACCTAGATTTGGAACAAGAGTGGTAAAAGGGTAATCCGCCACTTTTGGCTTAGCAGAAGAAACCGCTCGAATAAAAGTAGACTTACCAGCATTAGGCAAACCCAATAAACCAACATCAGCCAGCACTTTCATTTCAAGCTTAAGCGTACGCTCTTCACCTATTGTACCTTTAGTCGTTTGGCGCGGAGCTCGGTTAGTGCTCGATTTAAAACGAGTATTACCTAAACCGTGATGCCCGCCCTGCGCAACTTTTAGCTTCTGACCATCACGCACAAGATCACCTAGAGTTTCCCCAGTATCCTCATCAATGATCGTCGTACCAACAGGCACCTTAATCTCAAGATCCGGCCCTTTCGATCCAGTCATATCGCGACCTAGACCCGTTTCACCACTTTCGGCAATGTATTTCTTCGTAAAACGAAAATCAATCAGAGTGTTCAACGCTTCATCAGCCACCAGCACAACACTGCCGCCATTTCCGCCGTCACCACCATCAGGACCACCTTTCGCCACGAATTTTTCGCGCCAAAAGCTCAAACAACCATTACCACCTTTACCCGCTCTTACATAGATACTGGCTTCATCAACAAATTTCACAGATACACCTCTTCGGTGGATTATCAGAATCAACAAACTCTGATTATAGAATTCTTCCAAAAAAAAAGCCCCGCGTCGCGGAGCTTTTTTTAAGTTTTTTAGTAAGCGATTAAGCAGCTACGACAGAAACTGTACGACGCTTCAACTTACCTTTCACTTCAAACTTCACTTGGCCTTCAACAACAGCGAACAAAGTATGATCTTTACCAATCTGAACACCAACACCAGGGTGGAACTGAGTACCACGCTGACGAACAAGGATGTTACCTGGGATCACAACTTGACCACCAAAACGTTTGACACCTAATCGTTTCGACTCGGAATCGCGACCGTTACGAGTACTACCACCCGCCTTTTTATGAGCCATGACTTACTCCTTAAATTTGAATAGTTAGCGCTTAGTTAATACCAGTTATTTTCACTTCCGTGAACCACTGACGATGACCCATACGCTTCATAGAATGCTTACGACGACGGAATTTCAAGATTTTCACTTTATCTCCGCGACCATGAGTAACAACTTCAGCTGTCACTTTAGCGCCTTCTACAACTGGTGCACCAACTTTAACGTCGTCGCCATTGCATACAAGAAGAACGTCGTCGAATTGAATAACGCCACCTTCTTCAACAGCTAATTTCTCAACCTTAAGGGTTTGGCCTTCTTCTACACGGTATTGCTTACCGCCAGTTTTGATCACTGCAAACATGTCTTTCTCCAATAAGATTTACCCGGCTACTGAAATTGAATTTGACCTACTTCTAGTGGCAATCAATTCATGACCGAATCGGACAAAAATCGCTAACCATATGATAGGGAGCAAAATGTGGGTAAATCGGACGCGAGATTGTACAAAATCACATCAACCAATACAAGTGAAAAGCAACGTCTTTATATATTTTTAATAATTTGGGTTGACCCTGACACAACCCTTACCTAGCATGATGCACACTTGCTGATCAGCTTGGAATGACTTTAGCTTCGGAAATTGCATGCAACCAATACAAATACATGATGTTGTGGCCAATGAATTTGGCCAAGTGAACGATTATATTGTGTCACAGCTTAGCAGTGACATCCCTCTCATTGAGCAGATTGGCTACTACATCATTAGCAATGGTGGAAAGCGACTTAGACCTCTTTTAGTTCTGCTAGCAGCAAAAGCAAGCGCCGAATTAGACGCCCAAAAACTGCATCAGTCTATTCAAATGGCGACCATCATAGAGTTTATTCACACATCAACTCTATTACATGATGACGTTGTTGATGAATCAGACATGCGCCGCGGTAAAAAAACCGCCAATGAAGAATGGGGCAATGCACCAAGCGTTTTAGTCGGCGATTTCTTATATTCTCGCGCCTTTCAAATCATGGTTGATGTTGGCAACATGCAATGCATGAGCATTCTAGCCAAAACCACCAACATCATTGCAGAAGGTGAAGTTCAACAACTTATCAACTGTGGCGATCCAGACACGAGCGAAGAAAGCTATTTAAAGGTTATTCAATACAAAACAGCCAAACTGTTTGAGGGTGCAGCACTTTGTGGCGCTGTCATTGCAGAAGCTAATCCAGAACATCAAGAAGCACTAAGACAATACGGAATGTATGTCGGCACCGCATTCCAGCTTATTGATGACGTAATGGATTACACCAGTACAGCAGAAGAAATGGGCAAAAGCGTTGGTGATGACCTTGCTGAAGGCAAACCAACACTTCCTTTGATCTATACCATGAAGTACGGCACAGCTGATGCGTCAGAAAGAGTAAAACAAGCCATTTTAACTGGTGGAATAGACCAACTAGAAACCATTATTACCGACGTGCAAAGCTGTGGAGCAATTGAATACACAGAACAAAAAGCACAAGAGCAAGCTGACCTCGCTATCGCAGCCATTGCCAATCTAGCAGAATCAGAATACAAAGAAGCATTAATGGCTTTGGCCCATGCATCGGTAAAACGACGAAATTAGAGACATTAAGCCAAATACATGATCTCTTTTGTGTTTGGCTTAATGTCTTCCATTCCAAATTTTCTTGCCTGACACCTTTCCACTTAAATCAATCATTTAACTCAGAATTATTTGCCTTTCAAAATTTCCAAAACAGCTTGCGCTGAGCCTGCTGAATCCTGCTGCATAAAGCAATGACCACCATCCACCTCTAATACATGAATATTAGGGTTCAATTCAGCAGCAAAACGATACGCTTCTTTGAAGTAATCAAATGTATCTTTACCCTGAACGATGTAAGTAGGCACAGATATTTTAGCAATAGCGCGCCAGAGGCCTTTTGGATAACTGGAAAAAATGGCGGCCTCCATCCATGAAGGACAACCTAATTTGTATCCACCATTTTCATCAGGCCAGATCGACGAAGAAATATAATCATCTAAACACTCGCCTTCCCAACCCTTGAAAGTCCCCCTCTCAAAAAAATTTTCTCGCACTTGCTCAAGATTATCCCAATGAGTCCGGCGACGACGCGCCTGTCGAGCTAAAGGTATTTGGCTCTTCAGGCCCGCATATTTCACACCTCGCATCATCCATATTAATCGAGGAGGAAAAAGCGCTGGGTCTAATAAAATCATACGATCAAAAACAGGTGTTTTATGCTGATTCATCAGCACAGTCATGCAACCACCAAAGCTGTGCCCCATGCCAATAATTTCTGTTTTTGGCAAAGTTGCACGCTGTATATTGAGCGAGTCTAAAAAATGCAACGCTGTCGTATTCCAGCCAACAAAACGCTTTCCAATTGATGAACCACCATGACCTGCAGCGTCCTGCATAATCAAATTGTAACCATCAAGTTGCTTTAAAAAGCGAGTGTAGGTTTTTACTGAAAAGCCATTACCATGAAGAAAATGCACGGTTGGTTTATTATCACACACGTGATTCACATAACCCTGAATGTAACCGCGACGACCAACCTTACTACGCCACGTTATGAAACTTTCATTACTTTTTAAATCCATACAAGGCTCTCAAACGAAGCTAGATATTACTGAAACACATATGGTAACAGAAAAAATCAACAAAATAGGTAATAACAAACATAGCCGAAATTCATCAATTTAATCTGCAAGCTATTAAAATATATAGAAATAATGAAAAAACGATTACTTTCTATGCAGGTAATTCGATTTTTTTCGGTTCAAACATTCATATTAAGGTTTCAAACCGATATAATCAGAAAGATTTTATTATGAAAACTGGACCACATAAATCCACCAGACTTTTTTGAGTCATCGGTTGGATGTGGATATAGGATTACAATGACTACAGCTTCATCTTTTGAAAAAGACGAACTATTAAAATGCGGCCACGGTGAAATGTTTGGTGCAGGTAATGCCCAGCTTCCTGTCGGCAACATGCTTATGATGGATCGCATCACTCACATTTCCGCTGAAGGCGGGGAACATGGCAAAGGCGAAATTATTGCCGAGCTAGATATTAACCCCGACCTTTGGTTCTTTGCATGCCACTTCCCAGGCGACCCAGTTATGCCTGGCTGTCTTGGTTTGGATGCAATGTGGCAATTAGTTGGTTTCTTTCTTGGTTGGAAAGGTAACAAAGGACGTGGTCGTGCTTTGGGTTCTGGCGAAGTGAAATTTACTGGTCAAATATTGCCAACCGCTAAAAAAGTAACTTTCCATATTCAACTTAAACGCGTCATTGAACGCAAGTTGGTTATGGGCATAGCAGACGGAAGTGTTAAAGTTGACGGACGTGAAATTTACACTGCGAAAGATTTGCGTGTAGGCTTGTTCACATCAACTGAAAACTTCTAAAAGATTAAGAATGAAAGAGGCACATTTATGCGTCGTGTAGTAGTAACAGGTCTTGGTATTGTCAGCTGTCTAGGCAATGACAAAGAAAGCGTTCTAAATTCCTTGCACGAAGGCAAGTCTGGCATTCGTTTCGCAGAAGACTATAAAGAATATGGTTTTCGTAGCCACGTTTGCGGTCGCATTGATTTAGATGCAGAAAGCATTGATCGTAAAGTTCGTCGCTTCATGGGCGACGCTGCAACTTATGCTTACGTTTCTATGCAACAAGCGATTCTAGATTCAGGTCTTACTGAAGATCAGGTTTCTAATATTCGTACAGGCTTAGTAGCAGGTTCTGGTGGAGCATCAGCTAAGAACCTAGTTGACTCTGCAGACACGCTTCGCGCTAAAGGCGTTAAACGTGTTGGTCCATACCGCGTAACACAAACTATGGGCAGCACAGTATCAGCTTGTTTAGCAACTCCTTTTAAAATCAAAGGCGTTAACTACTCTATCACTTCTGCTTGCTCTACCAGTGCTCACTGTATTGGTAACGCAATGGAACTAATCCAACTAGGCAAGCAAGACATCGTTTTTGCTGGCGGCGGCGAAGAAGAAAGCTGGTCACAAACCTGTATGTTTGATGCGATGGGCGCTCTATCCTCAAAATACAATGACACGCCAGAAAAAGCGTCTCGCGCATACGATGCAAACCGTGATGGTTTCGTTATTGCTGGCGGTGGCGGCATGCTAGTTATTGAAGAACTAGAACACGCTAAAGCGCGCGGTGCGAAAATCTACGCTGAACTAGTAGGTTACGGTGCAACATCTGACGGCTACGACATGGTTGCTCCTTCTGGTGAAGGCGCAGTACGCTGTATGCAGATGGCAATGAGCACAATTGATGGCGATATCGATTACATCAACACTCATGGCACAAGTACGCCTGCTGGAGACATGAAAGAACTACAAGCCGTCAATGAAACATTTGGCGATAACATCCCGCTAGTAAGTTCTACTAAGTCTTTATCTGGTCACTCTTTGGGTGCCGCAGGTGTTCACGAAGCAATCTACTGCTTGCTAATGATGGAAAACAACTTCATCACAGCATCAGCAAACGTTGACGAACTAGATGAAGCGGCAGGCAAAATTCCTGTTGTGACAACTCGTAAAGACAACGTTGATCTAAACTTGATCATGTCTAACAGTTTCGGATTTGGTGGTACAAACGCCAGCCTAGTATTCAAAAAATACTCTGCGTAATCCCAACATCTGCTAGACAGTATGGGTCACAAAAAAGCCGCATTTAATGCGGCTTTTTTATTGTCTATAAAACGGTCTGAAAAATAATTTATCTTCAATCAGAAAACAGAGCATTGCCTTTTGGTAGCTTCGCCATCTCTGCGCGCATCCAAGCGTCCATCTCGTCATGTAATGCCGACGTCTTCTTACCTTCAGATTCAATAACAGGACCAATAACGACTCGAATAGAACCAGGAAACTTGCGCCAGCGCTTACCAGGCCAAGTGTAACCCGCATTATGAACAACAGGCAAGATTGGCACATTAGCAGACGTCGCTAGCATTGCAGCACCTTTGTTAAAGGCTTGTTCTGCATTGGGTGCAATTCTCGTTCCTTCAGGAAAAATCAAAACAGAACGACCGTCTTCTAATCGTTCCTTTCCTTGGCTAATAATTTGCTTCAAGGCATTGGTTTTCTGAGAACGATCAATTGCAATAGGCTGAACCATTCGCAACCCCCAACCAAAGAAAGGCACAGCAAGCAGCTCTTTCTTCAACACAGTAGAAACTGGCGCCATTAATACTTGTAGAACGTAAGTTTCCCATTCGCTTTGATGATTGGCCACCAGCACAACAGGACGATTCTTATCAATATTTTCTCGTCCTATTATTTCAACCTTAACACCACAGAAGATGCGAAAAACAAACAACAGACCTTTATTATGCAAGTTCAATACGGGTTGGCGAAAGTTCTTGGGCATCAAGACAGTAGCAAAAGGAGCCAGTACGCCAAATAAAATAGTAGAAACAGCGTAATAAATAAAAAATATTATAGAGGCGATCCATGACCGCAATGATTCCCAAACGCTCATTAACAGCTTACTCCTACGTTACTTATTTAAATATTTTTGCTGTTGTATCAATGGATTTGCATACATTGATAACACGGTTTCCTGTAATTCTTCAGGACAACGCTCAAGATAACTAGAAAATGCACTGTCTGTTGAAGGCAAGCCTTGCTGTAAAGCAAACGCCGCTTCGTTTGTTGGCTGAATGGCATAGTTCGTAATGATTTGACGATCCACTTCCGCCACAAACTCTTCCGGTGTTTCGAACCCATCTTTAATGACATCACCAAACGTCACAACTACTTTACCTTTTTGGCCGACAATACCATTTTTAATGCTGTCTATGTCTTCAAACTCTGCTTTTTCATAGCTGCCAGTGGTCGACTTCTGATGCAGCTCCTGCGCCTTATCAAAGGCGCAAGGATCATATTCATATGATATAGAGACAGGAACAATTTTCAAATTTGCCATTGCTTCTGAAAAAGGTGTTTTCAGCTTTTTTTGGCTCATAAAAAACATTTTGATAATCGCTGGGTCTGTTTGATCTAAGCCGTCTTTTGCTCGGCCTTCTTTCTGTGCAATCCAAATATTAGACTGCTCTTTCATCAAGGAGTCCGAAATATAAGCCGACAACTGACCAAACGCCGCCATCATTTCTCGAATACCATTCGCAGAGCGTTTCACAATAAAGCTTTTATTCAAACGCATCAGATCCGACACAAAAGGACGTCGCAACAAGTTATCACCTATCGCAATGCGCACTGTATTCAGGCCTGCCGAATACAACCCATAATTGACAAACGCTGGGTCCATGGCGATATCTCTATGATTAGACAGAAATAAATAACCGATTTTTTTGTCTAATTTATCAATCCCTCTGTATTCAACATTCGTTGTCGTAGTTTTAATCATGCGCTCCATATAACCAGCAACGCGCGTTTGAAACTCATGAACATTAGAAATATTAGAAATCTGACGTTTTAAAGCCTGCTTTACACAAAAGGCCAATGGCGCACGTAAAAACGTAGGCCATTTCGCAAAACGAAAACCAATAATGGTATTTATAAAGTCTGGTGTATTTACCAAATTAATCAGCACCTCAGCAACTTCACTGTCATTGTAGGGGCGTATATCGTGAAACTGATCCATTTGATTTTCCGTCAATAAAACTGTTTTGTTTTTGGTTATAAAAAGTGGATCTACAACGTCTGAATATCAAACCCTAAAGCTTCTAGCTCTGCGCGTTTTGACGTAGACGTTATGACCGCTGTATTTTCATTTTCTTTTGTTAGATAGGTTTTTGCCACATGCTGCAACTGATCGATCGTGACAGACAACACTTTGGCGCGAAAAGCTTCTCTGTACGCTAAGCTACGCCCATGCAAATAAACATAGAAGTCACCCTGCGCTTCGCCTGCTGGTGAGCCTGGCTTATCCATAGAACCCACCACACCAAGAATCGCCTCTTCCAGCGCATCCGCGGTATGAGATTCGTTTAGCATCCACTCTATAGAAGCATCGAAATCGGCCAAAGTTTCCGTTAAACGAGGGTCACGATAAGAATAGAAGCGGAATGAACCTGTGCTACCATCAAAGCTTGCACCGCCACCATACGCACCACCTTGCTCTCGAATCGTTCTATGTAAGAAACCATTACGCAGAAATCCACCCAATACAGTCAATGCTGCAACATCTGGGTGATTACCAAATTCGGTACGAAACGCTTTACTACAGAAACTTACTTGAGTAGACGTTAACCAAGCCACATTTGTTTTTGACTCAACCGCTTCTAAAGCAAATTTAGTCTGCGCTTCACCTTTAGGTAAATCAGCAAAAACGGCTTTAACATCATTCAGAATACTGTCTTCGTGTTGAGGCTCAGCAACCAACAGAAGCTGTTTCTTCGCCTGCAAAAGTTTTCCATGTATGCGTTGAAATACTGCCAACACACTTTCAACTGCACTATTATCGGCTTTCATCGCGTCATCCAGTGCAATTGCGGAACGTATGCCTGACATGCCGCCCCATTTTTCTTGCTGAGCAGCCAAACCAGACAAAGCACTGGATGCTGATGTCATTGCCAACGAATGACCTTGACCCGTTATAGACTGTTCGCGACGAGCTCGACGCTGCGCCACCAGTTCTTTCACACGGCTCACTTCATCAAAGCGCACATTCAACATAGTGTCTTTGACCAGCTCACTCATTGCGACCACGTTTGGCACCAAGGCTTTTGATGACAAGATAAAGTAGCCGTTAACGGCCTGACGATCAGCAATCGTGGCACGAATCGAATTGGAAGCCCCCAAACCACCACATACTTGTGCCTGACGCTCTTGAACGGTTAAGTAATCGACTTCGCCAACACCTAATTCTGTCATCATTGAAGAAAACAAAGGCAAGTAATTAATTTCTTCTTCATTCAACTCAGGCAGATCAATCACCAGCTGTTGATAAACCAAACCGTTGGTGCCTTGTGGATAAAAAGTAATAGGTAAGTCACCCGCTATCTTTTCGTTATCGTATTGAGGCAAACGAGCAGGCACATCCTCTAAACCCACTTTTGGCAATATGCTCATATCGTCTACTTGAGACTGACGCGCTTTCAACGCCGCACTGCGTGCAATAATCTGTTGTTTTTCTACATCCGACAAAGCCGCTTTGATTTTACTCAAACGATCTGTTTCTGCTTGGTTACGACGCGTTTCAAGTGCATCGTCAGGGCTCAATGTGATCGTGACTCGGTGTGCATTAGACAACAACAATTCTTTGATCAGATTAGGTATGTATTGTTTGTCTTTGACGTTTTCACGCATAGCTTCGATCACAGGATCAAGATCCAACTGAGCAATCACATCACCGGAATGAACCGCTGTGGATAAACCCGCAAGAATCAACTGCAAACCATAAGGGTAACTGCCACCACCGATTTCACGCTGGCTCAATTCTAGTTGATGCAACATGGCGTCAACCGATTCTTGTGGCACACCTTTCTCAGCAATGTCTTCTAGCGTAGATAAAACAAGCGCCTCTACTTGTGCTGTGTCTTCACGTTTCACGCCTTCCAGACCACACATAAAGCTCATTTCTTTATTGCTGTCTTCAAGGCCACATAATGGCGACGGTGCACGACCTAAATCACTGTTTTCCAATACGCGAAGCAATGGTGAAGCACTGTTATCCAACAGAACACTCGACAATAATTGCGCTTCGAACTGCTGGTTCAAATCGGTACTTTCACCCAACAACCAACCAACCACCACGTGACTGCCGTCTTCTTTCACTTCTTCTGCGGCGTAACCCTCTTCTACTCGCACAGGAGAGAAGTAACGTTTCACGTTCGGCACGCTAACTTGCGTCTCTAAACGCTCGAATCGACTTAATACTTTATCTTCAAATTCAGCTTGCAAGGTTTCAGCAGGAATATCACCAAACGTCATAAACACAGCATTGGAAGGATGGTAATGGGTGCGGTAAAACGCCAATAAATCTTGATAAGACAAATCAGGAATATCACTTGGCTCACCACCAGAATTAAAATGGTAAGTGTTATTGGGGAATAAATACTTTGTCAGCGTTTGCCACAAAACGGATGTGGTTGAACTCATCGCGCCTTTCATTTCATTAAACACAACGCCTTTAAAGGTCAAATCAGATTCCGCATTGTCTGGTTCTGCGAATTCTAAACGGTGACCTTCTTGGGAAAAATCCAATTCATCTAGACGGGAAAAGAAAACTGCATCTAAATACACACCCAAAAGATTATGAAAATCTTTCTTGTTCTTACTAGCAAACGGGTAAGCCGTCCAATCAGAAGACGTAAACGCATTCATGAAGGTATTCAATGAACGGCGAATCATCATGAAGAAAGGATCACGAACAGGAAAACGCTCAGAACCACACAACACGGTGTGCTCAAGAATGTGCGCAACGCCACAAGAATCAGTTGGTACGGTTTTTAAACCCACCAAAAAAACGTTTTCGTCGTTGTCGGATGCGATGTGAAAATGCTTAGCACCTGTTGCCGTATGCTCAAACTCTTGAACGGTCACGTTAAGCGCGCTGATAAACTCACTGCGAAGAAATGTAAACGCAGGATGGTGTGCGGTGCGGTTTGCCATTCTCTACCTCGATAAAATTAGGATACGATGTCTGTATGTTTGGGGCAGCTTGATTAAACTCAAGGCAGCAAAGTGGCGGGATTATAGCAAAAATATGACTTTTACTGCACGAACTAACGTGAAAGCTTTCTTGTTCAATTTAAAAAAACATTATCGTTTCTGATGTTTTTCCCAATCCTCCAAACGTACTTTCTCTGTTTTTTTGAATAAGAGATACACAGCACCCAAACCACCATGGTGCCTTTGCGCACTATGGAACGCCATCACAGGGTCTAAATCCCGTAACCATTTATTGATATGACTTTTCAACATAGCTTGGTTTTCTGGGTCTGGTTCACGGTCACCTTTACCATGAACTAAAATCGCCACGCGAATATCGTTTCGCATGCAATCATTCACAAACTGATAAACCTGCTCACGAGACTGCGCCACGGTATGATTGTGTAAATCTAACCTTGCTTCAATGCCGTACTTACCTTGCCTCAGGCGTTTGAAAACACCATCTTGCACACCAGAACGTTTAAATTGCAGTACATCATTAGGATCAACCTTCTCCACATAATCATGGGACAAATGATTTTTATCTGCCTCCACCGCAATCATTGCTGCCTTCTGGCGCTCATTGTAATCCACCAGCGGACCTTTCTTTGCGAGATACACTTCACTTTTTTCAAGCTTTTTTATGCCTGCTACTTCCTGAGCAAACAAAGATGCTTCATCTTCATTATCCACCCGCCAACACCTCATACATCCAACTATTATTCGTAATTATATGAGCACAGACAAAAAAAGGCTTCTATAAATAGAAACCTTTTTATTCCAGTAGAAAGTATTTAACAGGAAGAAAGTATTTAACAGGAAGAAAGTTAATCAATTAACTTGTTATTTTCATCAAAGAAGGGAAAAGGCCCTATCGCCTTATCTTTCGGAACAATATAACTAATATGACTCGTAATTCCGTTTTTATCTAATTTAAATAATTGAATAGCAGGAGGCTCTAACGAAAAACTAGATGGCGCATTAGGTGCTAAGTCTAATGTTACTGCATGACTATGAGAAGGCCCAACCCAAACAGGTAAGCCATGCCATGTTGCATAAATAGCACGATGCAAATGCCCGGCAACAAGACCTTTTACTTGCTTATGATGCTTGACCACCTGCCATAACGCATCATCGTTTAGGAGCTTTTGTACATCCATATGATCGATACCCACCGACATAGGCGGATGATGCAGAAAAATCAACGTGGGTAACGCTTCATGATTAACAAGCTGCTCTGACAACCAAACTAAAGACTCAGATGCTAGCTGACCATAGGGTTTTCCAAGCACAGATGTATCTAAACCAATTAAAAGGTAACCCTCAATACATTGTGAGAAGTGACAAAACTCCGAATGATCAAAACTGGCAAAACTATCGAAAGCCACTCGAAGATGATCTCTATGATCATGGTTACCCGGTATGACTTTTATGGGAGCCTTAAGTTTTTTAAGCTCTGGTACCAATACATCGTATTCTTCTGATGTACCAAAATCGCCTAAATCCCCAGTGACCACAACCCAGTCTGGTTGAGGTAACAAATCATTAATATGAGACACCGCATTTTTCAAGCACTGTAAAGTATCGACTTTTTGATACGCAATTTTGCCTTGCTTTTTGATATGCAGATCCGTTAATTGGGCAATTAACATACTGTCACCTCGGCCGGTTTCGTTGGTAATAACACCAACCTAGCAGGTGAAACAAGCAATCCTACTGGATCATTTTTGGCATAGCGTTTTCGCTCAAAGCAATCAACGTGAATCAAATCGTCTAAGCCTATTACTTCGATTAACACGCGGGTCCTATCTCCTAAAAAAACACTTTGTGACACTTTCCCAATGACACTCGAGTCTTCAAACGGAGTTAAACGAATATCTTCAGGGCGAGACATACAGCGAAGCCTATCACCCTCTGAATGTAGGCCATAAAAATCAGCAGACAATGGCAAACAATGCGATCCGAACGATAAAGCCTGCTCTTTAAGCTGACCCTCGAAGTGATTCATCTGACCTATAAAATTGGCGACAAATTCGTTTTTTGGCGATAAATAAATGTCTTCGGCTGACCCTATCTGAACAATCTCACCATGATTTAATATGGCAATTCGATCTCCCATCGCCATAGCCTCTTCCTGATCATGTGTCACATAAACGGCGGTAATACCTAAACGCTTTAGCAAAGCATTGATGTCTGTTCGTAAACGTTTTTTCAAAAAAGCATCTAAAGCAGATAAAGGCTCATCAAGAAGCAACACCTCAGGCTCAGTAATAATGGCTCTGGCTAACGCCACACGCTGGCGCTGTCCACCCGACAACTGATCAATATTACGATGGGCGTACTCCTGCAAGTCGAACATATCTAACATTTCTTGGATTTTTTTATCTTTGCTATCTTTACTGTCACCCCGCACTCGCAAACCATAAGCGATGTTTTCACTGACATTCATATTAGGAAACAAAGCATACGACTGAAACACCATTCCAACCCTACGCTGCTCTATAGGAATCTCTGTTACATCCCGTTCGCCAAAACAAATACTCCCCCCTTGATCGCAAAACTCCAAACCCGCAATCAAACGTAAAGTGGTGGTTTTTCCGCAACCAGATGGGCCCAGCAAAACCAATATTTCGCCCTTCTCAATATGTAAATCGAGAGGCTTAAGCGCTAACGTGCCATCCAAAAATGTTTTCTGTACCTGCTTTAAGGTAATCGCCACACTGGTCGATGCATTCTTCATTTTATTACCCATATCATTGATTCGCAGTTATTGTTTAGTTACAACTAAGCCCTAGGCTTGGGTTTACGATTAAGCCATTGCGCGGCGACTAATAACGGTAGAATCATACCGAGGAAAATTAAGGTATAAGCAGAGCTCACTTCTAACCGCATAGAGGCATAAGAGTCTGCCAGCCCAACCGGCAATGTTTTAGTAATCGGAGTATGTAACATCCATGTCAGGTTAAATTCTCCTGCAGATAATGTCAGCGTCATCAAGATACCGCTGACAATACCGGTTTTACAATTCGGTACGATCACATGAAAAAAACGCTGCCAAAAGCTTGCTCCTAAACTGGCTGCACCTTCCTCCAAGAGTCGAATATTAATGCTTTGCAATACCGCCAAAACTGACTTGACCATAAATGGCAAAGTAAAAATCACATGCCCTACTAAGATGAATAACCAGCTCATACGAAAATCACTAATACCGCCATAAACCGATATCAAACCCAAAGCGATTGCCATACCCGGAATAGCAATCGGCAAGGTCAAACATTCATCTAAAAAGGCAGAGAACTTAGTACGAGTTCGCGCCAAATAATAAGCACAGGGCACACCGACACAGACATTGATAACTGTCGTGACCAAGGCTATTTTCATGGTCAACCAAATCGTATCCGAATAAAGGCTCCATACCTGGATAACCCAGCGAAACGTAAAACCACTTTTGATACCGATAAAATAATTATTGGTCAGCCCAGCGGTTATGGACATAAAAATAGGCACAATCAAAAACGCGCAAACCACCAAGGTAAACGTAAGTTGCAGATAAAAATACACACCCTTTTTCATATCAACCTCCCATCCCCAATGACGAACCACCTTGACGACGAGCAATAGCTAAACATAACCAAGTGATAAACCCGAGGATCAAACTCAACGCTGCAGCCATGGCAAAATTGGCATTAAGCGTAAATTCGGTATAAATCGTCATTGGCAATACATTGAGATTCGTCGCCAACGTAAAGGCCGTACCAAAGGCCCCCATGGAAGTTGCAAAACAAATAGAACCAGACGAAATTAAACCCGGCGTTAAAGCCGGTAAAGTAATATCACGCAGTAGTTGCCAACGATTCGCCCCTAACGAACGACCCGCCTCAATCAGGTTGTAATCTAGCTTTTCTGCTGCGCCCATTACAGTGAGCACTACACGAGGAATAGAAAAATATAAATAGCCAATAAATAGACCTGAAATGGAATATGCCAAGGTCCAGCGATCACCTACCAAAGCGAGCCCCAATTCGGCAAACAAACCTTGTCGCCCTGCCAGCATGATCACAAAAAAACCAATCACGACACCAGGAAACACCAAAGGAAAGCTCAACATAGCGACCAATACTGGCTTGCCTTTAAATTCATAACGCGTCAAAAACAATCCCACGACGGTCGCAATAATTAAACTCGCAGCAGTAACCACCAAAGACAGTAAAAGCGTTGATAAAAGGCTTCGTAAATAAATGGGTTTCGTTAAAATATACCAATAACTCATTCCTTGTTGTTCCGTTAATGACAGCCAAAGTAACTTCATCATCGGCAGTAAAAAAAACACAAAACAAAGGATGACTGCCGGAATAATTAATAAGTAATGTTGCCTGTTTTGCTTCATATAGACTTCGCCACACAATATTTTTACGTTCAGTTCCTTATAAGACAAAGAGCAGCATCGCTCCTTATCTTATAAAGACATCTACTTTTTCATTAACGGACTTCGTTCAAATAACGCTCTGCAAAGCCTGATTGCACTTCTGCCATCTTGCCAAAATCAACGGTTTTCGCTCGTTCATAATCTGTCGCCGGTAAAAATTTAGCTTCAATTTCAGGCGTCATTGCAGAAGAAATAACAGGGCGAAGAAAAGCCTCTGCCCATACAGCTTGACCTTTATCCGATAAGACAAAATCTAATATTTTGTGGGCATTTTTAGGATTTGGCGAATTTTTCACCGCACTCATTACATAAGGCACAACAACAGAACCTTCTTTAGGAATCACAAAAGCAACATTAGCGCCGTCTTTGTATTTCGCACGGTAAGCGTTGAAATCATAATCAAGAAGAATAGGAATTTCACCAGAGATAACACGAGCGTAAGCGGTTTGCTTAGGAACGATTGGGCGATTATTAGAAAGTTCTTTGAAATAGCTAATGGCTGGTGTGAAATCGCTCAAACTGCCACCAAAAGATTGGTTAATTGCAACAGCACTCGCATAACCAACAAAGGCACTTGTCGGATCAAGATACGCAACCATTCCCTTGTATTCTGGTTTTAAAAGATCATTCCATGACTGTGGTACAGGGCGGCCATCTAACGCATCTTTATTAACAAAAAAACCAATAGTCCCAGAGTGAATCGCAAACCATTTACCATCAGGGTCTTTCAAACCTGTTGGAATTTTATCCCAATTTTTTGGTTTATAAGCCTCTACCACGCCGATTTTAGCCGCTTTAATACCAAAAGATACGCCGTAATACGCCACATCCGCGACTGGGCTATTTTGTTCTGCCACCAGCTGCGACAAAGTCTGACCTGAATTTTTATTATCCATCGGGATAGAAATACCCAAGTCTTTTTTAATTAACTCAAGCTGCCCACCCCAATTAGCCCACTCTGGTGGACAGTTATAACAAATCGCATCCGCTGCGTAAGATGTTCCTGCGCTAAGCCCTAACGATAGAACGGTCAGCTTAATTACCTTTTTAAAAACACTCATTAAACTCTCTCCTAAAATTTTAAAGAACACATCGCATTGTTGGCGGCTGACACTCAGCCATGGTTCCCACAAAATGGGGTTGATAATCTAGTTTCCTCGATAAAGGCAGCGTTGTTTTGTGTTTGCTGTTAAACAATAAATCCACCGCGTACAAACCCATGGTGTGATGAGGTATTTGAATGGTGGCCAAAGGAGGATAAAGAATTTGGCCTAAAGCCATGCCATCAAAACCCACGACAGAAACCCTGTCAGGAATAGAAATACCTTTCGCTTTCAGATGATTCACCAGCTTCAACGCCAGTAAATCATTACTGCAAAACCATGCTGTTGGAGCAGAGGGCGAATCAAAAAATGAGCCTTGAGTATTATCGAATGGCGTTAATGCATACTGATCTACTTCAACTAAAGACATAGGAAGCAAGGCGGATTGTTGATTGAGTCTTTCTGTAAAACCAAGGTAACGTTGTTTGGCTCTATCGGAAGATTGAAAACGCCCTGCAACCATGCCCACTTTCCGATGACCTAACGCCAGCAGCTTGTCAGCGACATCCCAACCTGCTTGATAGTTGTCGACGTACACACAGGGCTCATTTGGAGATTGGTTATGGACAAGGCAAAAAGGAAAGTGAAACTCTCGTAATAAAGACAAAGCTTCGTTGTCTTCTACTGACGCCGTGGTAAGAATCACGCCCGTCACTCGCTGACGAATCAAGTCGATAATGGCCTGCTTTTCTCTGCTACGCTCATATTGAGTATCAACAACAATAACGGAGTAGCCAAAGTGACGAGCGCGCAGCTGAATCCCTGCCACAATTTCAGAAAAAACAGGATTCAATAAGCTTGGAATCATTACACCAATGGTCGGATTATGGTTTAAATCGACCTGTTTAGAGGCTTGATTGACATCGTAGCCCGTCAACGCAATCACTTTTTCAACACGAGCCCGAGCGCTATCACTCAACGGACCTGTATTATTCAAGCACCTCGAAACCGTTGCAGGAGAAACACCTGCTAACGCTGCCACATCTTTGATGTTCATAATGACCAACCCTTTACCGCAAAACTTTAATGCAACAAAGGATAAGAAAATTACGTGACGTATTTATGACAGAAAAAGACAGTTATCAACAAGATAGAAGTAGATGATAATGATTTCAGGACGATTTAATTTATTTTAGCAACTGAAACATAATCGTTTCATAAAAAAACTGACAAGAATCAGAATAAAAAACAATCACATTATTTTTTAGAAGTTTTTCTAAAAACATAAAAAAACCTCTCTAAACATGAAAAGTAAAGAGAGGTTCTTCTAATCTTTTATTACATCGTCAAATAGCTAATTTTTTTAATCTAGACCATTCAGATCTGTTTCAGCTTGCTGAAAAATAGTAACTATTCCGATAAATCTATGTCAGATATCACCTTACTCCAAACAAAGCCCTCTATACGCGATAACACGACATTGACAAAGGTAGAGCATTTATTCTACTCTGTAGGTAGAATAAATACTCTACCTTTAGGGAGCCGCATTTTGAAACAACAAATCGCCGCGAGTCTTGAGCTTGCATTCAGCCAATATGGTTTTGCTGAACCTAATGTTGACAAGCTAAAGACCGCTTGTAACGTGAGCTTACGCACACTTTATAAACACTACCCTTCAAAGGAAGCGATGGTGGTTGCTGCGCTAGAGTATCGCCACCAGCGTTACCTTGCTTATCTTGAGAACGGTTTATCAAATGAAGGTGAACAAAATCTGTCTACGATTTTTCAGCGACTTGAAGTCTGGATGACTGATAACGCGCCTCACGGTTGCCTATCAATGAACGCCATTGCTGCATTTCCTGATAACGCCATGATTGATCAAGCCGTTAAAGAGCACAAAGAATCGGTTCACCAGTTTTTAGCAGCAAAAAGCCACAGAGCCGATTTAGCAAATATTCTATTTTTACTACATGAAGGTGTTTCCAGTGCATGGCCTATTTTAGGCACAGAAGCTATTACCTCTGCTCAAACCGCGCTTTCCACTCTCATGACTACCAAACATCAGACTAAAAGGTGATTCATATGACCTCCACAATCTCAAAAAACACCATTCCAAATACCATGAGCGGCATCGTGCTAACAGAACATGGTGATACAGATAAGTTACATTATCGCGATAACCTATCCGTACCAACACTAACAAACCACGACGTACTCATTCGCGTCTCTGCGGCTGGCGTAAACAACACCGACATCAATACTCGTTTAGCTTGGTATTCAAAAAAAGAGGCCGACAGTTCTGACGCCAGCTGGTCTGGTCATGCTCTGTCATTTCCTCTTATACAAGGCGCGGATGTGTGTGGCACCATCGTTGCTGTTGGCGGCAAAGTCAATCCAAACCGAATTGGCGAACGTGTTTTAATCGAGCCTTGTCTACAAGAAATCGACAGTGAAAAGCTCAATCCAGCCGGTTATTTTGGCTCTGAATGTAATGGTGGTTTTGCAGAATATACGAAAGTGGCAGACAGACATGCCTACGCAATCAAAAGTCATTTATCAGATATAGAACTGGCATCATTCCCTTGCTCTTATTCAACAGCAGAGAACATGCTAAGCCGAGCCAATGTTAACGAACGAGATAGGATTTTGATTTCTGGTGCATCCGGTGGAGTAGGCTCTGCTGCCATACAATTAGCAAAAGCTCGCGGAGCCTATGTTGTTGCGATTACCAGCGCGGATAAACGCCAAGCATTATTGGACATAGGCGCCGACCAAGCACTTACCCGAGAAGATGACATAGTCGCCGCTTTAGGTGAAAGCAGCATCGATGTTGTTATTGATCTAGTTGCTGGTCAACAATGGCCTGTTTTCCTAGAAGTACTCAAACCTTTTGGTCGTTATGCTGTTTCTGGCGCCATTGGTGGTGCCTTTGTAGAGCTAGACGTACGAACCCTATACTTGAAAGACTTGAGTTTGTTTGGCTGCACGGTTTTAGCGCCTGACGTATTCGGCAACCTCATTCGCTATCTTGAGCAAGGAAAGATAAAACCACTTGTGGCACACACCTATCCACTCAAGGAAATCGTTCAAGCGCAAGAAGCATTCCAAAAGAAAAACCATTTGGGGAAAATAGTACTGACAGTGACTCAGTCATAAGTTTCTTTCAGAAATGAAACCAAACGCTCAGCAGATATTTCTACTCAATATCCTCTGAGCTAGTCTCACACAAAAAATGCAGTTTATTATCGTCTATATCATGACAATAACTGTGAACAATATCGATAGCCCGGCACATCTTTCTAAACAAAATACACTCCACTTTTTCAAGCTTTTTAATGCCTGCTACCTCCTGAGTAAATTCCACCCACCGACACCTCACTCCTCCAACTCTTATTCTTTATTATATGAGCACCAACAAAAAAGGCTTCTATAAATAGAAACCTTTTCTTGATGATTCAGATTTAAGAGCACTTACCCTTTATATGACGAAAATGAATAGTGTATTAATCTTCTTTTAAAGTCATCTCTACCAACTTAAGTCTTTGACTATTTTCAGCATCAAGAACAATCAAAGCGTTATGGCCGTTGAATTCATAATGCGTTACATCGTTTAACGCAGATAAGAAACGCTGCTCTTGCAGGTTAAGTGAAGGCGCACAGAGACGACGAGTAGACGCCGCTTTCGACACTAAGAAAGTATCACCTTCCACATCAATTTCCGCCGTATATCTATTACATCCGGTAGAACCTGACACTCTCCCTTGATCATCAAACTCAATGGTCATCATACTGGAATCAATCACGCCGCCTAAATCAATATCTTCTACTTGCCACACACCATCAAGCACAAGTTCATTCCCTGCAGTTTGAATCCTGTTTTGAGCAGGCTGACAACCCGACAAAGCCAAGACGCCCAATGAAACCACTAACATTATTTTATTCATTATCAGATCCTTGCTCTTCTCTCTGTTAAGTTTTTATACTGTGAAATTGTATTTCTTTCTTTGTCTTAGCATTTATATGCTTAGACCTTTAGATTAGTTCTGAATCCAAACCTCTACTGTCAGCCTAAATACAGACCTACTTTAAATCCGCATTAAATTCGAGTGTGTCAAAACATCACCACGAGCAGAGGTCAAACGATAGTGTCGATGCGAGTGATGTTTGACACACGACAAACGGAAGCGCTACTCAATACGCACTTCAATCTCAATAAACTAAAAATACAAAAAAGCCTCACGTATGCGAGGCTTTGGAAGTTTTTTTAATCGAGTTTAAACAACTCTTTAAAACGACTCCTCAAAAAGGAATGTCATCGTCAAAGTCATCAAAGTTTGGCGCTTGTTGTGGCTTTGGCTCAGGTGCTTTTGGTGCTTGTTGAGGTGCACGTTGCTGCGGTGCTGCTTGAGCAGGAGCCTGTTGTGGTGCATTCCCCCAGCTACCGAAAGATTGAGGCTGACCTTGAGGTGCTGCTTGTTGAGCTGCAGGCTGTTGTGGCGCAGCTTGACGTGCTGGTGCTTGGTATCCACCACCTTGTGGCTGGTTAAAACCTTGTGGTGCAGCTTGTTGTGGTGCTTGCTGAGCTGGCGCTTGACCGTATCCACCTTGTTGAGGAGCGGCTTGTGCTGGCGCCTGACCGTAACCACCTTGTCCCGCTGAATCATATCCGCCTTGCTGGCCATTACCACCATCGTTACGGCCATCGAGTAATTGCATTTCATTAGCAACGATTTCAGTTGTATAACGCTTGATACCGTCTTTTTCCCATTCACGAGTGCGCAATGAACCTTCTACATAAACTTTTGAGCCTTTCTTGATGAAATCACCAGCGATTTGACCAAGACGGAAGTTACCACGGTCCATAAACGCAACTCGATGCCATTCTGTACGCTCTTGCATCTGTCCAGTTTGCTTGTCACGCCAGCTTTCTGAGGTCGCAAGGTTTACATTTGCTACTGCTGCACCAGATGGCATAAAACGCACTTCGGCATCATTTCCTGCATTACCAATCAAGATTACTTTGTTTATTCCACGCGCCATGACGTTATTCTCCAAATAAAAATAATGTTTTTCTAAAGAGCCACTTGCGGCGCTAAGCGCGCCAAGGTTTCTTTGTCTAATACTGTCTTATCGACTTTAAGATAAGCCGTTTGCTCATCTTTGAAAATTTGCATACCTTCCACTCCTTGGATTTCAGAAAGTTGATCCGCCAACTTCGTTATTTCGTCTTCTGTCATATTGGGTAAGCTAAACGCTAAACTGCTTAATTGACGAGGTGCAGGTTGCGCGAGACAAACAAGCGACCAAGCCAAAAATACCACGCCAACCACCCAGAACACACCATTGCTTGAGTAGTTTTGTAGCAGCCATCCGCCACCGACACCGCCCAAGAAAGAGCCAATAAATTGATGGGTAGAAAAAACACCCATTGCTGTGCCGCGATAACCAACTGGCGCCAGTTTACTAATTAATGAAGGCAACGTTGCTTCCAATGCATTAAAGCCCACAAAGTAGACCCACAAGAAGACGCTAAACAACCAAACATGAGTTGCCCATTGTAGCAATATTGCGCTCGCTCCTAATAGGATAAGCACAACAAATAATACGCCTTTCATTTTGCCTTTTGACTCAGCAATGATCACTAATGGTAGCATACCTACAAACGCAAAACCCATGACACCTAGGTAAAGCCAACTGTGTTCTGCCAATGGCAAATCAAATTGTTTAAGCAATAAGTTTGGAATCGTAATAAACAACGCCGTTAAACTTGCATGCAGTAATAACACGCTCACATTTAGGAAACGAAGCTTTGAATCCTTTAGGACAAGGCCAAGCGCTAACAGGCTCGGAGTCGTGTCTCTTCGAAAAGTGTGCTGTACGATATTAGGCACAGCAAAAATGATCAATGCGATGCCCAGTAAAGATAACGCAAAAGAGAGGTAGAAAAGCCCAGACAACCCTACTAAGGCAAAAATCCACGGCCCTAATACCAGAGATATCATGAAGGACGCACCGATACTCACGCCGACAATCGCCATTGCTTTAGTGCGATTTTGTTCTCGAGTTACATCACTCAAAAGCGCCATCAAAGTACTAGCAATGGCTCCTGCACCTTGAACTGCACGGCCAATAATCAATACCATGATATCATCTGCGTTTGCGCAAATAAGGCTGCCCACTGCAAAAAGCAAAAGACCAATTATAATGACGCGTTTACGGCCGATTTTATCAGACCACATTCCCATCGGAATCTGTAAGCTGGCTTGGGTTAATCCGTATATGCCAATAGCCGTACCAATTAAAGCGGCATCTGCACCGGTTAAGCCGTCAGCCGCAATACTAATGACAGGCATAATAAGAAATAAGCCTAGCATTCTGAATAAATAGATCAGTGCTAAAGCAAGAACAGAACGACGTTCAAGTAGATCCATAAGGAAGTTACAACCGCTTAACTTAGGGGTTAAGAAAAAAAGATGTCCATTTTACAAAAAATATCGTTGAAGCTCCATTTCAACTACTGTAAAAATAGACAGTTATTTAATTTACTGGCAGATTTTTCTGTTGATCAATTTCACATTGGAGACTCATGGATACCATTACCATACGCGGAGCCCGCACCCACAATTTGAAGAATGTGGATTTAGACATCCCAAGAGACAAACTTGTGGTAATAACAGGTCTATCAGGCTCTGGTAAATCCTCTCTTGCTTTCGATACTTTGTATGCCGAAGGCCAACGTCGCTATGTAGAATCTCTGTCTACTTATGCGAGACAATTCTTATCCATGATGGAAAAGCCGGATATTGACCACATTGAAGGCCTTTCTCCTGCTATCTCTATTGAACAGAAATCGACGTCTCATAATCCTAGATCAACAGTAGGAACAATAACAGAAATATACGATTATCTGAGATTACTATTTGCACGAGCAGGGCAACCTCGTTGCCCAGATCATGGTGAACCTTTAGAGGCGCAAACCATATCACAAATGGTCGATAAAATTATATCTCTACCTGAAGAAACTAAGATGATGTTGCTTGCACCTATCGTCAAAGATCGAAAGGGTGAGCACTTACACACTATCAGTGATTTACTATCGAAAGGCTTTATTCGCGCACGTATAGACGGCATCGTTGTAGATTTAGATGATGCACCAGCGTTAGAGAAAAATAAGAAACACACCATAGAAGTTGTCATTGATCGTTTCAAAGTAAGAGCTGATTTACAGCTGCGTCTTGCTGAATCTTTCGAGACTTGCTTGGCATTGTCAGATGGCATCGCAAAAGCAATCAACATGGACAATGAAAAAGAAGAATACATTTTCTCCAGTAAGTTCGCTTGCCCAGTTTGTGGCTATAGTTTGACTGAACTTGAACCTAGACTTTTCTCGTTCAATAACCCTAATGGCGCTTGTCAGACGTGTGATGGCCTAGGCACACACCAAATGTTTGATCCAGAACGTATCATTCAGGATGAAACCCTAACGCTAGCAGAAGGCGCAATTCGAGGTTGGGGACGACGCAGTATCTTTTATTACCAGCAGCTAAGTGCGCTTGCGAAACACTATGACTTTGATATCGAATCAAAATACAAAGACATTCCAAGTGAGTTTAAAGAACGAATTTTACAAGGTTCTGGAAAGGATAAGATTGATTTCGTCTATATAAACGAACGCGGCGATAAAATGACACGCTCGCATTCTTTTGAAGGAGTTATCCCTAATCTACAACGTCGTTACCACGAAACGGAATCTGACAGTGTGCGTGATGATTTATCGCAGTACATCAGCGTTCAGGCCTGCCCAGAATGTCACGGCGCGCGGCTTAACCGATCAGCACGTAACGTCTTTATCAGTGAACAAACCCTACCTGAAATTGTTACTTACCCTATTGCGGAATGCTTAATGTATTTCAAAGCCCTTGAACTACCAGGCGCTCGTGGTGAGATAGCATCGAAAATACTGAAGGAAATTTGTGATCGACTCACTTTCTTGGTAAACGTTGGTTTGGATTATCTTACGCTAGATCGTAAAGCCGACTCTTTGTCCGGTGGTGAAGCTCAACGCATTCGGTTGGCAAGCCAGATTGGTGCTGGCCTTGTTGGTGTTATGTACATACTTGATGAGCCATCTATTGGCTTACATCAAAGAGACAATGAACGCCTAATTGCAACTCTTACTCGATTACGCGACTTAGGTAACACAGTTATCGTTGTTGAGCATGATGAAGACGCTATTCGTATTGCTGATTTTGTTGTCGACATTGGTCCTGGTGCAGGCATTCACGGTGGACAAATCATCGCAAGTGGCACACCTCAGGACATTATGGATTGCCCAGAATCCGTGACAGGTCAGTATCTAACAGGAAAACGAAAAATAGAAATCCCAGCGATTCGCCATAAAGCCAAAGAAGGTAAATCGCTCAACCTAATAGGCGCAACGGGTAATAATTTAAATACAGTTGATTTAAAGATTCCTGTAGGTGTTATGACATGTGTTACAGGCGTTTCTGGCTCTGGTAAATCAACTTTAGTAAACGGCACTCTGTACCCGCTTGCTGCCACTGCATTAAATGGCGCAACAACTCTAAAAGCTGCACCTCATGATCGCATTGAAGGATTAGAGCTGTTTGATAAATGTGTTGATATTAATCAGAGCCCGATCGGTCGCACACCAAGATCCAACCCTGCAACTTATACTGGCATCTTCACTCCAATGCGTGAGTTATTCTCAGCCACACAAGAAGCTCGCTCTCGTGGTTATAAACCGGGTCGATTCAGTTTCAATGTAAAAGGTGGACGTTGTGAAGCCTGTCAGGGCGATGGCGTTATCAAGGTCGAGATGCATTTCCTTCCTGATGTGTATGTTCCATGTGATACCTGCAAAGGCAAACGCTATAACCGCGAAACATTAGAGATCCACTACAAGGGCAAGAACATTCACCAATGCCTTGAAATGACCATTGAAACCGCTCGTGAATTTTTCGATGCCGTTCCTTCTATTGCCCGTAAGCTTCAAACTCTCATGGATGTAGGTTTGGGTTATATTCGTTTAGGACAAGCCGCTACCACTCTGTCAGGCGGTGAAGCACAGCGAGTGAAGCTTGCTAAAGAGCTTTCTAAACGCGACACAGGCACAACCTTGTATATTCTTGATGAGCCAACCACTGGGTTACACTTTGCTGACATTGAACAGCTGCTTAAAGTGCTTCATAGACTGAGGGATCATGGTAATACTGTTGTCGTTATCGAACACAATTTGGATGTCATTAAAACGGCTGATTGGGTGATAGACTTAGGCCCTGAAGGCGGAAGTGGAGGTGGTTTCATCATTGCAGAAGGGACGCCAGAAGAGGTTAGTCAAGTTACTAAGTCTCATACCGCTCGCTTCTTAAAGCCTATGTTAGGTTAGTATAGAAATGAGACTTCGTCTTTAATCAATAAAGGCGAAGGTGAGTTAAGAATAAAACGCCTGATAAATATTCATTTATCAGGCGTTTTTTTGTCTTCATAGCTAATACACAATAAAGCTTATAACTTTTCAATTACGATATTTAACTTTATTTAGGTACAAAAAAAGCCGAGCTAATAGCTCGGCTTTTTTATTACAAACTGATGTTACTCAGCGGCTTCAGCAACTGGTCGATCGACCAATTCAACATAAGCCATAGGCGCGTTGTCACCAGTACGGAAACCACATTTTAAAATGCGGATATACCCACCAGGACGAGATTGGTAACGAGGACCAAGCTGCGTAAACAATTTACCTACTGCATCTTTGCTACGAGTACGAGCAAAGGCTAGACGACGATTCGCAACCGAATCAATTTTCGCCAATGTGATCAATGGCTCAGCAACACGGCGTAATTCTTTTGCTTTAGGCAACGTAGTTTTAATAACTTCGTGCTCAAACAAAGAAGCAGCCATATTTTTAAACATCGCTTTACGATGTGAGCTAGTACGGTTTAAGTGACGACCACTCTTACGATGACGCATTTTACATTCCTTACCAAACTACGGTGGTCAGGGAACAATGACCTAGCGAGCTAGAACTTTGCTATCGTCTTTTAAACTAGCTGGTGGCCAGTTTTCTAGACGCATTCCCAAAGACAAACCACGCTGTGCTAAAACATCTTTGATTTCAGTTAACGACTTCTTACCTAGGTTAGGCGTCTTAAGAAGCTCAACCTCAGTACGTTGAATCAAATCACCGATGTAATAAATGTTCTCTGCTTTCAAACAGTTAGCACTGCGAACGGTTAACTCAAGATCATCAACCGGGCGTAGCAAAATTGGATCAATCTCATCCTCTTCTTCTTCAACAGGTGCTTCGCTTTCGCTTTCAAGGGCGACAAAAACAGCGATTTGTTGTTGAAGAATAGTCGCTGCGCGACGGATAGCTTCTTCAGCATCAATCGTACCATTGGATTCGATGTCTAAGACTAACTTATCCAAATCTGTACGTTGCTCTACACGAGCATTATCGACACTGTAAGCCACACGGCGAACAGGGCTGAATGAGGCATCAAGCTGCAAGCGACCAATTGGACGAGTCTCATCGTCGCCAGCAACACGAGCATCAGCAGGCTCATAACCACGACCACGAGCGACTTTGATCTGCATATTTAGCTCTGCAGTATCATCTAAGTGCGCAATGATATGATCTGGGTTAGCGATCTCTGCATCAGCAACCAACTGGATATCACCAGCCGTTACGATTCCAGGACCTTTTTTACTTAGAGTAAGAGTTGCTTCATCTTGCCCGTGTAGAGCGATCGCAACTCCTTTCAGGTTAAGAAGAATCTCAATTACATCTTCTTTAACCCCTTCGATTGCGCTGTATTCGTGTAATACACCGTCGATTTCAACTTCAACAATCGCACAACCTGGCATAGAAGATAGAAGAATACGACGTAATGCGTTACCTAAAGTATGACCAAAACCACGTTCTAGTGGTTGTA
The DNA here is from genome assembly GCF_000521805.1 of Marinomonas ushuaiensis DSM 15871. Lineage (GTDB taxonomy): Bacteria > Pseudomonadota > Gammaproteobacteria > Pseudomonadales > Marinomonadaceae > Marinomonas > Marinomonas ushuaiensis. The sequence goes on along the minus strand of NZ_JAMB01000012.1, from coordinate 52,867 downwards.
GTGTAACTTTAGAACGGCAATTGCCTAATTCTTGAACTTCAATGTTGCGTGGGGTTAACAATTCGCTCACTGAACGCTGCATAGATCCACCTATTTCTTAATCCTAATCACCAGCTTACTTAGAGTAAAGCTCGACAATTAGGTTCTCATTAATTTCAGCTGATAAATCGGCACGTTCTGGAGCAGCTTTAAAAGTAGCTTCCAGTTTAGTTGAATCAACTTCGATCCAATGGATCGGTGCACGACCTTTAGATAGCTCTAGTGCGTTTTGAACACGCAATTGCTTCTTAGCTTTTTCACGGATAGATACAACATCGCCAGCCTTAACTTGGAAGGATGCAATGTTAACCGTAGCGCCATTTACTAGAATGCCTTTATGGCCAACTAATTGACGAGCTTCCGCACGTGTAGAACCAAAACCTGCGCGATAAACAACGTTATCTAAACGTGATTCCAAAAGTTGTAACAAGTTTTCACCAGTTGCGCCTTTGAAACGAGCAGCAGATTTGTAGTAATTACTGAATTGCTTTTCAAGCACTCCATACATACGACGTACTTTTTGTTTCTCACGTAATTGTAAGCCGTAATCAGAAAGACGACCGCGACGTGCACCGTGCACACCAGGAACCGTATCTGCTTTACATTTCGACTCAAGAGCGCGTGAACCGCTCTTCAATTGCAAGTCGGTACCTTCACGACGAGACAACTTACAAGTTGGACCTATATAACGAGCCATGTATCTGTCTCCTTTAAACGCGACGTTTCTTAGGTGGACGGCAACCGTTGTGCGGGATTGGCGTCACATCTGTGATGTTATTAATACGTAAGCCTAAAGAGTTCAATGCTCGAACTGCAGACTCACGACCAGGACCAGGTCCTTTAATCATTACATCAACGTTTTTAAGGCCAAATTCTTGTGCGACAGTACCGGCACGTTCCGCTGCTACTTGAGCTGCGAAAGGAGTACTTTTACGAGAACCACGAAAACCAGAACCACCTGCAGTAGCCCAAGACAAAGCATTGCCTTGGCGATCGGTGATCGTTACGATCGTGTTATTGAATGAGGCATGTACATGAGCAACACCATCGACGACCGTCTTTTTGACTTTCTTCTTGGTGCTGCGCGCTGCTGGCTTAGCCATATTGCACTTTCCTGTTTAATGCTCAGCTCTAGCCTACTTGGGGCTAGAGCGAAACGCGTTTAAATTACTTACGAATAGGCTTACGAGGGCCTTTTCGTGTACGAGCGTTCGTTTTGGTACGTTGACCACGAACTGGTAGGCTGCGGCGATGACGAATCCCGCGATTACAACCTAGGTCCATCAAACGTTTGATAGACATACTGACTTCACGACGTAAGTCACCCTCTACAGTGTACTTAGCAACTTCTCCACGAAGCTCATCAAGGATATCATCACTTAATGAACCGATTTTCGCAGATTCAGCAACACTCGTAGCAGCGCAAATAGCGCGTGAACGAGTGCGACCAATTCCGAAGATGTAAGTCAGAGAAATGACCGCATGTTTATTGTCAGGAATATTGACACCGGCTATACGAGCCATTCATTTTACTCCGTTGTTATTGATGATTAACTGATAATTCATCACTTTACTTTCATGAGGGCGGCTGATTATGCCTACATTTAGGACATAAATCAACCACCCTTCCCTATCATCGAGCAGACTCGTAATTAACCTTGACGTTGTTTATGACGAGGCTCAACACAAATCACTCGAACCGCACCGTTACGACGAACGATTTTGCAGTTACGACAGATTTTCTTTACAGATGCACGTACTTTCATGTTCAACTCCAAAACCTATGTTTATCACATAAGGCCATTCGGACCATAACCAGTCAGATTAGATTTTTTCATTAATGACTCGTATTGCTGACTCATCAGATGACTTTGCACTTGTGACATAAAGTCCATGACAACTACCACTACAATTAACATAGAGGTACCGCCAAAGTAGAATGGAACATTCCACGCAACAACAAAGAACTGAGGCATCAGAGACACTAGAGTGATGTATAAAGCACCAAACAATGTCAAACGTGTCATTACACCATCGATATAACGAGCTGTATGATCACCTGGACGAATACCCGGCAAAAAAGCACCGGACTTTTTCAAGTTATCTGCCACATCTTTAGGGTTGAACACTAGCGCCGTATAGAAAAAGCAAAAGAAAACAATTGCGATTGCAAACAACAGCACATAGAGCGGTTGCCCTGGAGCTAGAGCCAAAGAGATATTTTGCAGCCATTCCATACCCTCACCTTGACCGAACCATTGGCCGATCGATGCTGGGAATAGAAGAATACTTGAAGCAAAGATAGGTGGTATTACACCAGCCATGTTTACTTTAAGTGGCAAATGACTCTTTTGTGCGGCAAACACTTTTTTGCCCTGTTGGCGCTTAGCATAATTAACAGTAATGCGACGTTGACCACGTTCGATGAAAACAACGAAAGCAACTGTCGCGATAGCCATTATACCAATCAGCAACAAAGCCAAAATATTGATATCGCCTTGACGAGCCGATTCAAATGAGCGAGCTAAAGCAGACGGAAGGCCAGCAACAATACCTGCAAAGATAAGTATGGATATACCATTACCAATACCTTTTTCAGTAACCTGCTCACCTAACCACATCAAAAAGACAGTACCAGCAACAAGGGTTACAACAGCAACAGCATAGAACTCCATACCACTACTAAATGAGATCCCTTGACTTGCAAGACCAACTGCCATACTGGCAGACTGGACAAGCGCAAGAAGAACCGTACCGTAACGAGTGTACTGAGTAATCTTACGACGACCCGCCTCACCCTCTTTTTTCAACTGTTCTAGCTGCGGACTCACGACCGTCAATAACTGCATAATAATAGAGGCAGAAATATAGGGCAAAATACCAAGCGCAAAAATACTCATTCGCTCGAGTGCGCCCCCTGAGAATACGTTAAATAAACTCAGAATTGTGCCTTCATTTTGATCAAACAATGCAGACAATCTGTCAGGGTTAATACCCGGAACAGGGATATGCGCACCGATTCGGTATACAATAATTGCCAAGAAAACAAAACGGATACGAGACCAAAGTTCGCCTAATCCTTTTTGCATCCCAGCAGGTTGTGAGCCACGCTTTGCCATTTATTCCTCGACTTTTCCGCCAGCTGCTTCGATTGCCGCACGAGCACCTTTAGTCAACTTAAGACCACGAACAGTAATAGCTTTGTCAATAGAACCTGACAAGATTACACGTGCAGTTTTAATTTGATGACCAAGAATGTCGGCGCTTTTAAGAGCAGCCAAATCTACAACTTCAGCATTTACAGCAGCAAGTTCGTTTAAACGAACTTCAGCAACATACTTTGCTTGACGTGAAGTAAAACCAAATTTTGGCAGACGTTTCTGCAAAGGCATTTGACCACCTTCAAAACCAGGTTTTACTGAGCCACCAGAGCGAGACTTAAGACCTTTATGGCCACGTCCACCGGTTTTGCCCAAGCCGCTACCAATACCGCGACCAACACGTTTAGGAGCATGCTTGCTACCTTCGGCAGGACTAATTGTATTTAAAAACATATTACTCTCCTACCACTTTAACCATGTAATAAACTTTATTAACCATACCACGTACAGCTGGAGTATCTTCCAGCTCGCGAGTTTGGCCAACTTTACGCAAACCCAAGCCTTTAACAGTTTCACGGTGCTTTGGAAGACGACCGATCGGGCTACGGGTTAGTTGAACTGTGATGGTATTATTCGCCATGACACATTACCCCAAAATTTGATCGACTGACTTACCGCGTTTTGCCGCGATTTGTTCAGGTGCTTTCATATTCTGCAAACCTTTAATCGTAGCGCGAACTACGTTTACTGGGTTTGTAGAACCGTAACATTTAGCCAGTACGTTGTGAACGCCAGCGATTTCTAGAACCGCACGCATTGCACCACCGGCGATGATGCCAGTACCTTGTGAAGCAGGCTGCATGTAAACATTAGATGCTCCATGGTTAGCTTTAACAGGATACTGAAGAGTATCACCATCTAATCTAACTGAAACCATGTTACGACGTGCTTGCTCCATAGCCTTTTGAATAGCTTGTGGCACTTCACGCGCTTTGCCGCGACCGAAGCCGACTTTGCCTTTTCCATCACCGACAACTGTTAAAGCAGTGAAAGAGAAGATACGACCACCCTTTACAACTTTAGCAACTCGGTTTACTTGAACTAGCTTCTCTTGGAGGTCGCTAGTTTGTTGATCATTAACTGCCATTTGCTACCCCTTAAAACTCTAGACCGGCTTCACGTGCTGCGTCAGCAAGAACCTGAACGCGACCGTGGTATTTAAAGCCAGAACGGTCAAAAGCGACCGCAGTGACACCTGCTTCTTTAGCGCGAGTAGCAATCAAAGTACCGACTTCTTTAGCCGCTGCCTTGTTACCTGTCGCTGTAGCACGTAGAGCTTCTTCAAGAGTAGAAGCACTAGCTAGTACTTTACTACCACAAGGAGAAATCACTTGAGCATACATATGGCGTGGTGTGCGATGTACAGTAAGACGATTCGCACCTAACTCACGAATATGTAAGCGTGCACGACGTGCACGACGAATCCGAGATTGTTTTTTAGTGTTCATGAATGCCTACCTACTTCTTCTTAGCTTCTTTACGACGAATAATTTCGTCAGCATAACGAACACCTTTGCCTTTATAAGGCTCTGGTGGACGGAAACCGCGAACTTCTGCAGCAACCTGACCAACGGCTTGTTTATCTATACCTCTGATCACGATTTCTGTTTGAGAAGCACATTCAGCTGTTATGCCTTCAGGTAATTCATAATCTACTGGATGAGAAAAACCCAGAGAAAGGTTAAGCACATTGCCCTTTAGAGCAGCACGGTAACCAACACCTTGAAGAAGCAATCTTTTCTCGAAACCTTGGCTTACACCAACAACCATGTTGTTGATTAAGGCGCGAGTTGTACCAGCTAAGGCACGGCTTTGTTTTGCACCATCGCGTGCAGCGAAGGTAATAACATTTTCTTCTTTAGCCACTTGAACGCTTGTGTGGACATTAAACTCTAAAGAACCTTTACCGCCTTTTACAACGACAGTTTGGCCATTTAAAGTCAAATCTACACCACTAGGAAGCGTCACGGGACTATTAGCAACTCGAGACATACTAACTCCTAGAATACAGTGCAGATTACTTCGCCACCAATACCAGCAGCGCGAGCTGCACGGTCTGTCATCACACCTTTAGAGGTAGAGATGATTGCAACACCAAGACCAGCTTCTACTTTAGGTAGAGATGCTGTGCCTTTGTATTGACGCAAACTTGGGCGCGATGCGCGTTTAATTTGTTCGATAACCGGCTTACCTTCGTAGTATTTCAACTCGATAGTAAGGGTCGGTTTCACTGCTTCGTCTACAGAGAAGTCACCTACGTAACCTTCTTCGCGTAGAACTGCAGCGACAGATGCTTTCATTTTTGATGAAGGCATGCTCACAGATGTCTTTGAAGCCATCTGTGCATTACGAATACGTGTAAACATATCCGCAAGGGTATCTTGCATACTCATTTAAGAGCTCCTAATTTAAAAACCATTGTGCAGCAAATAGAGCTCGCGCATAGTACACAGCAGCGAGCAGAATGTCCAGCTTTCAGACATCCCACTCACTGCCATGCATTATGACCGTGATCTACTTGCTTACCAACTAGCTTTCTTCAAGCCTGGTACATCACCGCGCATAGCAGCTTCACGCAATTTGATTCTTGACAAACCAAATTTACGATAAACACCATGTGGACGACCCGTTATTTGACAACGGTTACGTTGGCGAGAAGAAGATGAATCGCGTGGAAGCGCTTGCAATTTAAGCGATGCTTCCCACTTTTCATCATCCGATGCATTAACGTCGCTAATGATCGCTTTTAGGGCTGCACGCTTTTCAGCATACTTAGCCACTAATTTAGTACGTTTTGCTTCGCGCTGAATCATTGAGATTTTAGCCATGATTCCTACCTCTTATTTCTTGAAAGGGAAATTAAAGGCTGCTAACAAAGCACGACCTTCTTCATCGGTACGAGCAGTCGTTGTAATGGTAATATCCATACCACGTACACGATCCACTTTATCGTAATCGATTTCAGGGAAGATGATTTGCTCTTTAACACCCATGCTGTAGTTACCACGACCATCGAAAGACTTTGGATTAAGTCCACGGAAGTCACGGATACGTGGAATAGCAACATCAACCAAACGGTCAAAGAAATCCCACATACGCTCGCCACGTAGAGTTACTTTACAACCGATCGGGTAACCGTCACGGATTTTAAAGCCTGCTACTGATTTACGAGCCTTAGTCACTACAACTTTCTGGCCGCTAAGTGCTTCTAGATCATTTACTGCATGCTCAAGAAGTTTCTTGTCTGCAATAGCTTCACCAACACCCATATTCAATGTGATTTTAGTGATTTTCGGCACCTGCATCACATTTTGGTAGCTAAACTCTTCAGTAAGAGTCGCTACTACTTTATCTTTATAAACTTGCTTAAGTCTCGCCATGGCTATAATTCTCGCTCTTAGGCGTCAATCGCTTCACTATTTGATTTAAAGATACGCACTTTCGTACCATCTTCATTCAATTTAAAGCCGACGCGATCCGCTTTACCAGTAGCATTGTTAAAAATGGCTACATTCGAAACCTGGATTGGTGCTTCTTGTTCAACGATACCACCAGTTGAACCCTTCATAGGGTTTGGTTTTTCATGCTTCTTAACGGTATTAATACCAGAAACTAGAACTCGGTTTTCGTCAACTACTTTAACAACTTTACCGCGCTTGCCTTTATCTTTACCAGCGATCACGATAATTTCGTCGTTACGTTTGATTTTTCGCATAAATGTCCCCTTCCCTCTTACAGCACTTCAGGCGCAAGAGAAACAATTTTCATGAATTGCTCTGTACGCAATTCACGTGTTACAGGGCCAAAGATACGAGTACCAATCGGCTGTCCTGCAGCATTCAACAAAACCGCAGAATTTACATCAAAGCGGATTATTGAACCATCTGGACGACGAACACCTTTCTTAGTTCTAACGACTACGGCGTTAAGAACCTGCCCTTTTTTAACACGACCACGAGGGATCGCTTCTTTAACTGTGACCTTAATGATGTCACCAATAGCAGCATAACGACGGTGTGAGCCACCCAGCACTTTAATACACTGAACACGTTTTGCGCCGCTGTTATCAGCAATATCAAGCATCGATTCTGTTTGAATCATAACTGCTCTCCAATCAAATTAGATAACAAGTCTCACGAAGGAAATAGCAGCTTATAAAGCTGCTGATTTCTCAACAACTTGTACCAAGTTCCAAGTCTTAGACTTAGAGTAAGGGCGTGTTTCCACAACCTTTACGGTATCACCGATTTGGCATTCGTTGTTTTCATCGTGAGCGTGTAATTTAGTTGAACGACGTACAAACTTACCGTATAGAGGGTGTTTTTCTGTACGTTCAACCAGTACTGTAATGGTTTTATCCATCTTGTCGCTGACTACTTTACCAGTAGCTGTGCGCGCTTTTGTATCTGCCATCTTAGTTACCTGCCTTATCATTAAGCACGGTTTTAACACGTGCGATATTGCGGCGGACTTGCGAAAGCAAATGAGTTTGCGCCAGCTGACCAGTAGCTTTCTGCATGCGCAATGTAAATTGCTCACGTAGAAGCTCAATCAAGGTCGCTTGTAGCTCTGCTACAGACTTTTCTTGCAATTCTTTTGCTATCATCTACATCACCGTACGCGTTACGAAAGTTGTGGACAAAGGTAGTTTAGCAGCAGCTAACGCGAAAGCTTCGCGTGCTAGTTGCTCTGAAACGCCCTCAACTTCATAAAGCATCTTACCAGGTTGAATTTGTGCAACCCAGTATTCAACATTACCCTTACCTTTACCCTGACGAACCTCAAGAGGTTTCTGAGTAATCGGTTTATCAGGGAACACACGAATCCAAATTTTACCACCACGCTTGATGTGACGAGTCATTGCACGACGCGCCGCCTCAATTTGACGAGCAGTAAGACGACCACGTTCTGTGGACTTCAATCCGAATTCACCAAAGCTAACTTGGTTTCCGCGTAATGCAAGGCCACGATTACGACCCTTCATCATTTTGCGGAATTTAGTACGTTTCGGTTGTAACATGACTTACCCCCTACTTAGACTTCTTCTTTTGTGCGCCTTTATCAGCACGCACTTGTTCAATACCGCCCAAGATTTCGCCTTTAAAAATCCACACTTTTACGCCAATGATGCCGTAAGTTGTGTTTGCTTCATAAGGAGCGTAGTCGATGTCAGCACGTAGTGTATGCAAAGGCACACGACCTTCACGATACCACTCAGCACGTGCAATTTCTGCACCGCCTAGACGACCACTAACCTGAACCTTGATACCCTTCGCACCAGCACGCATAGCGTTTTGTACTGCACGCTTCATAGCTCGGCGAAACATAACTCGACGCTCAAGTTGGCTTGCGATATTTGCCGCAACCAATTTCGCGTCCATTTCAGGTTTACGAATCTCTTCAATGTTGATGTGGACAGGTACGCCCATCATTTCAGAAACTGCATTACGTAGTTTCTCAACATCTTCGCCTTTCTTACCAATCACGATACCCGGACGAGCAGTATGAATAGTAATACGAGCGCTTTGAGCAGGACGTTGAATCTCGATACGAGATACAGAAGCCTGGACCAATTTTTTCTCCAAGTACTCACGAACCTGAAGATCATTTAATAGTAGCTTAGAGTAGTTTTGATTATTAGCATACCAAGTAGAAGTATGATCTTTAACTATCCCTAGGCGTATACCAGTTGGATGAACCTTCTGACCCATTGGGTTTCTCCTAATTAGTCAGCGACTTTAACTGTTATATGGCAACCGCGTTTCAAAATACGGTCAGCACGGCCTTTGGCACGTGGCATAATACGTTTTAGAGTCATAGCCTCATCAACATATGCCGTAGAAACACGCAAGTCATCTACATCAGCACCTTCGTTATGCTCAGCGTTAGCTATAGCAGACTCCAGTACTTTCTTGACAATTACTGCCGCCTTCTTAGGACTGAACGTTAAAATGTTCAGTGCTTCGCTAACAGATTTGCCGCGGATTTGATCTACAACCAAACGGGCCTTCTGCGCTGAGAGGCGAGCACCCTTCAATGAAGCTTTTACTTCACTCATGTTAATACCCCTTATTACCGTTTGGCTTTCTTGTCCGCAGCATGACCACGATATGTACGGGTCGGAGCGAACTCACCCAATTTATGACCGACCATATCTTCAGTTACTAGAACTGGAACATGCTGGCGACCATTATGGACAGCGATAGTCAACCCTACAAAATCAGGGAAGATAGTAGAACGGCGCGACCAAGTTTTAATTGGACGACGGTCTTTTTTCTCTACCGCAGCCTCTACCTTTTTCAACAAATGAAGGTCGATAAAAGGACCTTTTTTTAGTGAACGTGGCACAGTCGTTTCCTCTTATTACTTAGTACGGCGACGTACAATAAGTTTATCAGTACGCTTGTTGCTGCGTGTTTTGTACCCTTTAGTAGGCACACCCCATGGTGTAACAGGATGACGACCACCTTTGCTACGACCTTCACCACCACCGTGCGGGTGATCAACTGGGTTCATCGCCGAACCGCGAACGGTAGGACGAACACCACGCCAACGCGTAGCACCAGCTTTACCAAGAACTCGTAAGCTATGCTCAGAGTTTGATACTTCACCCAAAGTAGCACGACATTCAGTCAATACTTTACGCATTTCACCTGAACGTAGGCGAAGGGTAACGTAACGGCCTTCACGAGCAACTAGCTGAGCAGAAGTTCCGGCAGAACGTGCAATTTGTGCACCCTTACCAGGCTTAAGCTCGATACAGTGAACCGTACTACCAACTGGAATATTTTGCAGAGGCAAAGTATTACCAGCTTTGATAGGCGCATCTGCACCACTAAAAACAACAGCACCAGCCACCATACCTTTGGAAGCGATAATGTAACGACGCTCACCATCAGCATATTTAATCAATGCAATATTTGCAGAACGGTTTGGATCATATTCCAAACGCTCAATTACCGCAGGAATGCCGTCTTTGTTACGACGAAAATCAACCATACGATAATGCTGCTTATGACCACCACCTACGTGACGCGTAGTGATGCGTCCGTTATTATTACGTCCACCAGATTTACTTTTCTTTTCAAGCAAAGGTGCATATGGTGCGCCTTTGTGTAAATCAGTATTAGTAACTTTAACAACGTGACGACGGCCTGCAGACGTTGGCTTACTTTTTACAACAGCCATTGACCTATCTCCCCTTATTCAGCGACCATGAAGTCAATATCTTGGCCTTCAGCCAAACGTACGTACGCTTTTTTCACGTCACTACGTTTACCTAGACCACGAACTGTACGCTTTGTTTTACCTTTTTGGTTCAACGTGCGAACAGACTCAACTTTGACTTCAAAAAGCGCTTCGATAGCTTGTTTGATTTCAGGTTTAGTTGCGTCACCAGTAACACGAAAAACATACTGACCATTGCCATCGGCTACAATCGTTGCTTTTTCGGAAATATGTGGACCCAACAGAACTTTATAAATGCGTTCGCCGATCATGCTAGTGCCTCCTCAACTTGTTTCAGAGCACCAACTGTCACCAACACTTTGTCGTAAGCAATCAAGCTAACAGGGTCGATAGACGCTGCATCACGCACATCTACGTTAGGAATGTTGCGAGCTGCCAAGAAAAGATTATCATCTAAATTATTAGAGACAATCAAAGCATTCTCAATATTCAATTCTGCCATTTTCGCTATGAATAGCTTAGTCTTCGGAGCTTCCAATGTAAGCTCTTCAACTACAACAAGACGGTCTTGACGTACAAGTTCAGACCAGATGGTGCGCATTGCTGCACGGTACATCTTCTTGTTCACTTTCTGAGAGTGATCCTGCGGTTTTGCAGCGAAGGTAACACCACCAGAGCGCCATAAAGGGCTTCGGATAGTCCCTGCACGAGCACGACCAGAACCTTTTTGTTTCCAAGGTTTGCGTCCACCGCCAGCTACTTCAGAGCGTGTTTTTTGAGCGCGTGAGCCTTGACGAGCGCCAGCCAAGTAAGATGTAACTACTTGGTGAACCAGCGCTTCGTTATATTCACGAGCAAAGGCTACATCAGAAACTTCTACAGTTCCTTCAGCGCCTGTTAGATTCAAGTTCATTGTCTACCCCTCTTAGCGAGCTTTAACAGCTGATTGAAGAATAACGTCACCATTCACTGCACCAGGTACGGCACCTTTCACTAGGATAAGGTTACGTTCTGTGTCTACACGAACCACTTCTAGTGATTGAGTAGTAACTTGTGCAGCGCCCATATGGCCAGCCATCTTCTTGCCTTTCCAAACACGACCAGGTGTTTGACATTGACCGATAGAGCCAGGAGCACGGTGAGACAACGAGTTACCATGTGTAGCGTCTTGCATACTGAAATTATGACGCTTAATGGCACCTTGAAACCCTTTACCCTTTGATTGACCAGTTACATCAACCATTTGGATAGATTCGAAATCAGCAACTGTTAGCTCATCACCAACATTGATTTCTTTTTCATCACCTGCCAGGCGGAACTCCCACAAACCACGACCTGCTTCAACATTCGCTTTTGCATAATGACCCGCAGCAGCTTTGTTAACGCGGCTCGAACGGCGAGTACCAACAGTTACTTGAACAGCTTGGTAGCCGTCAGCTTCTGATGTTTTCACCTGAGTAACGCGGTTCGGTTCAACCTCGATGACGGTTACTGGCACGGATACACCATCTTCAGTGAAGATACGTGTCATTCCGGCTTTGCGTCCGACTAATTGAATAGTCATTTTTTACCTCATTTGCCAGTTGTGTATGGGGCTATCACCCGCTACGGCTGATCATTCCAGATCATTCCACTAATGTGCATAAGCCGACTGATAACCAGTCGGTTCTCGCACCCCAAACTTTAAGCTATTAACCTAAAGAAATTTGTACTTCCACACCTGCCGCAAGATCTAGCTTCATTAAAGCGTCAACTGTTTTTTCAGTTGGCTCAACGATGTCTAGCACGCGTTTATGTGTACGGATTTCATACTGATCACGCGCATCTTTATTTACGTGTGGTGAAATCAATACTGTATAACGCTCTTTGCGAGTAGGAAGTGGAATCGGTCCACGTACTTGCGCACCTGTGCGTTTCGCTGTTTCCACAATCTCTTGTGTTGAAGCATCGATCAGACGATGATCAAACGCTTTCAAACGAATACGGATTTTTTGGCTTTGCATTTCCAACTCCAAATACAATGTTTTATATGGCTTAACTGTACATTTATTAAACCACAATCCTTTTTTAAGGACGGCGAATATTAGCCATTCAAAAACTGGTTGTCAAGTAACCAATTTATGAAGGATAAAAATAAACAGTAAAATAAAAAGGCCACCCAATATGGGCAGCCTTTTTTCAAACCTCAAACAAAAGATATAAATATCTAATTATTTAAGGATTTTAGCTACAACACCAGCACCAACTGTACGACCACCTTCACGGATAGCAAAACGTAGACCGTCATCCATCGCGATTGGGTGAATCAACTCAACAGTCATTTGAATGTTATCACCAGGCATAACCATTTCTACGCCTTCAGGAAGAGAACATGCACCAGTTACGTCAGTTGTACGGAAGTAGAACTGTGGGCGGTAACCTTTAAAGAATGGCGTATGACGACCACCTTCATCTTTACCCAACACATAAACTTCTGCTTCAAACGTTGTATGAGGAGTGATTGAACCAGGCTTAGCCAATACTTGACCACGCTGAACATCTTCACGCTTAGTACCACGTAGCAAGATACCACAGTTCTCACCAGCACGGCCTTCGTCAAGAAGTTTACGGAACATCTCAACACCAGTACAAGTTGTTTTAGTTGTATCAACGATACCAACAATTTCAACTTCTTCTTGAATGCGGACGATACCACGCTCAACACGACCAGTAACAACAGTACCACGACCCTGGATAGAGAATACGTCCTCGATCGGCATTAGGAATGCACCATCGATAGCACGCTCTGGCTCAGGAATGTAAGCATCAAGAGTTTCAACAAGTTTCTTAACAGCTGTAGTACCCATTTCGTTAGCGTCTTCGCCATTCAACGCCATAAGCGCAGAACCTGGGATGATTGGAGTATCATCACCTGGGAAGTCGTATTCAGAAAGAAGGTCACGCAATTCCATTTCAACCAATTCTAGCATCTCAGCGTATTCTTCAGAGTCCGCACCGCCACAGTCTTCAGCCAACAAATCAGCTTTGTTTAGGAAAACTACGATGTAAGGAACGCCTACTTGACGAGAAAGCAAGATGTGCTCACGAGTCTGAGGCATAGGGCCATCAGTCGCACCACAAACAAGAATCGCGCCATCCATTTGAGCCGCACCAGTGATCATGTTTTTAACATAATCGGCGTGACCAGGACAGTCTACGTGTGCATAGTGACGCACTGGAGAATCATACTCAACATGAGAAGTTGAGATAGTGATACCACGTTCGCGCTCTTCAGGAGCATTATCGATACCGTCAAAAGCAACAGCGGTTCCGCCAAATACTTCTGCACATACACGAGTCAATGCTGCAGTTAGAGTTGTTTTACCGTGGTCAACGTGACCGATAGTACCAACGTTAACGTGTGGTTTATTACGTTCGAATTTACTCTTTGCCATGATACATATACCTTAAGTAATAGTAAGTATGATGATTAATAATCGTTTTTAATGAGCGCGTCTGCCACACTAGTTGGTGCTTCAGCGTATTTCTCAAACTCCATTGCATAACTCGCACGCCCTTGCGACAAGCTACGCACATCAGTTGCATACCCAAACATTTCCCCTAAAGGAATTTCTGCTCGAATAATTTTACCTGACGGGGAATCGTCCATCCCCTGAACAATACCACGACGACGATTCAGGTCTCCCATCACATCCCCCATATATTCTTCAGGAGTTACAACTTCCACTTTCATTACAGGTTCAAGAACACAAGGGTCAGCATCAAGCGCCCCTTTTCTTAATCCCTGAGAAGCTGCAATTTTAAAGGCCATTTCATTTGAGTCAACATCATGGAATGATCCATCAAACAGCACCACTTTAATACCCAATAACGGGTAACCAGCAGTGACACCATTTTTCATTTGCTCGGAAATACCCTTTTCTATCGCAGGGATGTATTCTTTAGGAATAGCACCACCAACAATCTCGTTAACAAACTCAAGCCCGTCTTTATCAGTCGGAATCAACTTCATCACAACATGGCCATATTGACCACGACCACCAGATTGACGCACAAATTTGTGATTAACCACCACTTCTTTGCGGATTTTCTCCCGGTAGGAAACTTGAGGCTTACCAATGTTAGCCTCCACCTTAAACTCGCGACGCATACGGTCAACAAGTATTTCAAGATGCAGCTCACCCATACCGGAAATAATTGTTTGCCCTGTCTCTTCATGCGTTTCAACACGAAAAGATGGGTCTTCTTGCGCCAGCTTACCTAGCGCAACACCCATTTTTTCCTGATCAGCTTGAGACTTAGGCTCAACCGCCACAGAAATAACAGGCTCTGGAAACTCCATACGCTCGAGCACAACAACATCTTTCATGTCACAAAGAGTGTCACCTGTAGTGGCATACTTCATCCCCACAAGCGCAGCAATATCACCCGCCAAAACCTCTTTGATCTCTTCACGATTATTGGCATGCATCTGAACCATTCGACCAATACGCTCACGCTTCTGCTTAACAGAATTATAAACCGCATCACCCGAACGCAACACACCAGAATAAACACGAATGAATGTCAGCGTACCAACAAATGGATCCGTCGCTATCTTGAAAGCCAATGAAGAGAACGGAGCCTCGTCATCAGCAACTCGAGTAACAAGCGTCTCACCATCTTCGAGCGTACCCTCTATCGCTTTAACTTCAAGCGGAGAAGGCATATATTCAACAACAGCATCCAAAACAGCCTGCACACCTTTATTTTTAAAGGCAGAGCCACATGTAACCAAGACTATGTCATTAGCTAATGTACGAGCTCGCAAACCGCTTTTAATCTCCTCAACAGATAATCCACCTTCTTCAAGATATTTATCCGTTAATTTATCATTTGCTTCCGCAGCGGCTTCAACCATCTGCTCACGCCACTCTAACGCAGTATCAAGAAGCTCAGCAGGAACATCCTCTAAAGAGAACGTCATACCATGATCTTCTTCATTCCACATTATTGCCTTCATCAAAACAAGATCAATAACACCTTTGAAATTTTCTTCGGTGCCGATATTGATTTGAATCGGAACAGCATTCGCACCAAGACGCTCTTTTAACTGACGAACGACTGAATAATAATCCGCTCCTGTACGGTCCATCTTATTGACGAACACCATACGAGGAACTTCATATTTATTAGCCTGTCGCCAAACCGTCTCAGTTTGAGGTTGAACGCCAGAAGAACCACAAAGCACAACAACTGCACCATCCAAGACTCGCAAAGAACGTTCTACTTCAATAGTAAAATCTACGTGTCCTGGCGTATCTATAATGTTGATACGGTGCTGTTCAAACTGCTTACTCATACCACTCCAGAAGCAAGTTGTTGCCGCTGAAGTTATAGTAATACCGCGCTCTTGCTCTTGCTCCATCCAATCCATTGTTGCTGCACCATCGTGCACTTCACCAATTTTATGAGACAAACCAGTATAGAAAAGAACGCGTTCAGTTGTCGTCGTTTTACCTGCATCAACATGCGCACAGATACCAATATTTCGGTAGCGGTTGATCGGTGTTTTACGTGCCACTGGGTATACTTCTCCGGATGATTAGAAACGGTAGTGAGAGAATGCTTTGTTAGCTTCTGCCATGCGATGAACGTCTTCACGTTTCTTAACAGCAGAACCTTTATTTTCAGAAGCATCTAAAATCTCGCCTGCAAGACGCAAAGCCATAGATTTTTCACCACGCTTACGAGAAGCATCAACCAACCAACGCATAGACAATGCTGCGCGACGAGCTGGACGAACTTCAACAGGAACTTGATAAGTAGCACCACCAACACGGCGAGATTTAACCTCAACCATTGGCTGGATAGACTCTAATGCTTTTTCAAAGATAGCCATAGGCTCATCTGTTTTAGCACGATCTGAAACAGTTTGTAGTGCATTGTAAACAATGCTTTCTGCTACAGACTTTTTACCACTAACCATTACGTGGTTAATGAATTTAGCGAGTAGCTGGCTTCCGTGTTTAGGATCCGGAAGGACATCACGCTTTGCGACGACGCGTCTTCTTGGCATATCTATACCCTCTTCAGGTTCGCCCGAGACAAATTAATTATTGCTCGGCCTTACTGTATTACAAAATTATGTCTAAACAATGAACTAAGTAGTATTAACTTACTTAGGACGTTTAGTACCGTATTTAGAACGACCTTGCTTACGATTTTGTACGCCTGAAGTATCTAAACTACCGCGAACTGTGTGATAACGAACACCTGGCAAATCTTTTACACGACCGCCACGGATCAATACAACACTATGCTCTTGTAGATTATGACCTTCACCACCAATGTAGGAAGTTACTTCAAAGCCGTTAGTCAAGCGAACACGACATACTTTACGCAAAGCCGAGTTAGGCTTTTTAGGTGTAGTAGTATATACGCGAGTGCAGACACCGCGGCGTTGCGGACAAGCTTGTAACGCAGGAACGTCACTCTTTACCACTTTACGTTTACGTGGTTTACGAACCAACTGGTTAACGGTTGCCATAAGACAAGCTCCACAAATCCAATTCTTTTGACGGAAATCGTCAAAATTTAGGAGGCGCAAGTTTAATTTGCGCCTATAAAACAGTCAATAGGGAGGCGACTAAAAAATCACCTCCCTCGCGATTTAACAACAAATAACTAGTCTTTCAGTGCTGCACTCAATGCTTCTTCCACATCTGACGCACTAACTGTCGTACTTACTTCATTTGCTGCTAGCGCAAGCTCTTTCTTTCTCTTGCGCTCATTATGGTAAGCCAAACCTGTACCTGCTGGTATTAAGCGACCTACTACAACGTTTTCTTTCAAGCCACGTAAGTGATCTTTCTTACCAGTAACCGCACCTTCCGTAAGAACTCGAGTTGTCTCTTGGAAAGACGCTGCCGATATAAAGGACTCAGTAGCCAAAGAAGCTTTGGTGATACCTAGAAGCACACGTTCGTACTTAGCAGGGAATTTACCCTCTGCTATAGCTTTCTCGTTTGCATCTAGAAGTTTAGTAAACTCAACTTGATCACCTTGGATAAGATCTGTATCGCCAGATTCACCCACTTCTACTTTGCGTAACATCTGATTAACAATAACTTCAATATGCTTATCATTAATCACTACACCCTGTAGACGGTAAACCTCTTGCACTTCATTACCAATGTAGTCAGCCAATGCCTCTACACCTTGAAGACGCAAAATATCATGAGGACTTAGAGGACCATCGGCAATAATTTCGCCTTTCGCCACTTCTTCACCATCAAAGATATTAATTTGACGCCATTTAGGAATCAAAGTCTCAATTGGGTCACTGCCATCTTGTGGAGTGATAACCAAACGAATCTTACCTTTTGTTTCTTTACCGAAGCTAACAACACCAGTTGTTTCCGCCATAACAGCAGGATCTTTCGGGCGACGCGCTTCAAATAGGTCTGCCACTCGTGGCAAACCACCGGTAATATCTTTGTTACCGATAGATTCTTGAGGAATACGAGCAAGTACTTCACCCGACTTCACTGTTGCACCATGATCTAGGCTCAACAAGGCTTTCTCAGGAAGCATGTACTGTACAGGAGAATCCGTACCAGGGATCAATACAGGATTACCCTCTGCATCTACAACAGCAATCATAGGACGTAAATCCTTACCTGCTGCTGGACGATCTCTGACTTCTAAAATTTCAATAGTAGTAAGACCTGTCATTTCGTCCGATTGACGGCGAATTGTAACATTTTCTTCCATACCACTGAATTCTAGACGACCTTCCATCTCAGAAACGATTGGGTGTGTATGTGGATCCCAGTTTGCAACGATTTGACCCGCCACAACAGCATCACCTTCACGAACACTCAATACCGCACCGTAAGGAAGCTTATAACGCTCTTTCTCACGACCCGCTTCATCAGCAATAGCCAACTCAGATGAACGAGATGCCACAACCAAATGACCAGTGTGACGCTCAATGCTCTTCATCTTATGGAAGCGAACAGTACCAGCGCTCTTAACTTGAACGCTATCAACAGCTGAGGCACGTGACGCAGCACCACCGATGTGGAATGTACGCATTGTTAACTGTGTACCAGGCTCACCGATAGACTGAGCGGCAACAACACCAACGGCTTCACCGATATTCACCTGATGACCGCGAGCTAGATCACGACCGTAACACTTAGCACACACACCATGGCGAGTGTCACAAGTGATAACAGAACGAATCAACATTTCGTCGACACCTGCCGCTTCAATTGTACGAACATTATGCTCATCAATCAGAACACCAGCAGGAAGCACCAAGTCGCCCTTCGTATCGATAACATCTTGAGCCACTACACGACCCAACACACGATGACCTAAAGGAACAACAACATCGCCGCCCTCGATCATGGCATTAACAACAATACCATTCGTAGAACCACAATCGACTTCAGTAATTACCAAATCTTGTGCCACATCAACAAGACGACGCGTTAAGTAACCAGAGTTAGCCGTTTTCAATGCCGTATCAGCAAGACCCTTACGCGCACCATGTGTAGAGGTAAAGTACTGAAGTACTGATAAACCTTCACGGAAGTTTGCAGTGATCGGTGTTTCGATGATGGAACCATCTGGTTTCGCCATCAAACCACGCATACCACCCAACTGACGCATTTGGGCAACACTACCACGGGCTCCAGAGTCAGCCATCATATATACAGAGTTGAAAGATTGTTGTTCAACCGTTTCACCTGCTTTATTGACAGTCATCTCTTTTGCTAAGTTTGTCATCATAGCTTCAGTAACGGTTTCGTTTGTACGAGACCATAAATCGATTACTTTATTATACTTCTCGCCTTGCGTTACAAGACCATCAGCGTACTGGTATTCGATTTCTTTTACTTCCGCTTCCGCTTTCGCAATGATCTCAGCTTTTTCTGGCGGAATAACAAAGTCATCCACACCAACAGATGAACCAGATACTGTCGCATAAGCGAAACCTGTGTACATCAACTGATCTGCAAAAATACAGCTCTCTTTCAAACCAACTTTACGGTAACACTCATTGATTAAGTTAGAGATCGCCTTCTTCTTCATGGTTTGGTTAACCACAGAGAACGGTAGGCCGTCAGGAACGATATCAAACAATAAAGCTCGACCAACTGTTGTATCAGCAATAAAAGTTGACGGCACTTTATCACCATCAAGAGTAGTATCAACTTGGCTGATACGTACTTTTACTTTCGCTTGTAAATCAACTTGTTTCGCCCCATACGCGCGGTGTACTTCTTTGATGTCAGAGAACGCCATGCCTTCACCCTTGGCATTAATTCTCTCACGAGTCATGTAGTACAGACCCAATACAACGTCCTGAGAAGGTACGATGATCGGCTCGCCGTTTGCTGGAGACAAGATATTGTTCGTAGACATCATCAAAGCACGAGCTTCAAGCTGAGCTTCAATAGTCAACGGAACGTGAACCGCCATTTGGTCACCATCGAAATCGGCGTTATAAGCCGCACACACAAGTGGGTGCAACTGAATCGCCTTACCTTCGATCAACATAGGTTCAAACGCTTGGATACCCAAACGGTGAAGTGTTGGTGCACGGTTCAACATAACAGGATGTTCGCGGATAACCTCATCAAGGATATCCCACACTTCAGGTGTTTCGCGCTCAACCATTTTCTTAGCTGCTTTGATCGTCGTCGCCATGCCACGAAGCTCAAGCTTAGAGAAAATGAATGGCTTGAATAGCTCAAGTGCCATTTTCTTAGGTAGACCACACTGATGCAAACGCAAAGATGGACCTACGGTAATTACAGAACGACCAGAATAGTCAACACGCTTACCTAGCAAGTTCTGACGGAAACGACCCTGCTTACCTTTGATCATATCTGCCAAAGATTTAAGAGGACGCTTGTTAGAACCCGTAATAGCACGACCACGACGGCCATTATCAAGCAAAGCATCAACAGACTCTTGCAACATACGCTTTTCGTTACGTACGATGATGTCTGGAGCCGAAAGCTCTAGAAGGCGCTTAAGACGGTTGTTACGGTTAATCACTCGACGATATAAATCGTTCAAATCAGACGTCGCAAAACGGCCACCTTCAAGAGGAACCAATGGGCGAAGATCTGGCGGAAGAACCGGCAATACATCCAACACCATCCATTCAGGATTGTTGCCAGAATGAAAGAATGCTTCAACCAATTTAAGACGTTTAGACAACTTCTTAATACGAGTTTCAGAATTCGTGCTGCTTAGCTCTTCACGCATGCGATTAATTTCTTCAGGCATATCCAAATCACGCAACAACATTTGAACCGCTTCAGCACCCATTCGGGCATCAAATTCGTCACCGAACTCTTCTAGCGCTTCAAAATATTGCTCATCATTCAGCAATTGGCCTTTATCAAGCGTCGTCATACCTGGATCAATCACGATGAAAGATTCAAAATACAAAACTCGCTCAATGTCACGTAAAGTCATATCCATGATAAGACCAATACGTGATGGTAGAGATTTTAGGAACCAAATGTGCGCAACAGGCGATGCAAGCTCAATGTGCCCCATACGTTCACGACGCACTTTAGACAGAGCCACTTCAACGCCACATTTCTCACAGATAACACCACGGTGTTTCAAACGCTTATATTTACCACATAAGCATTCATAATCCTTAATAGGACCAAAGATTTTTGCACAAAATAAACCATCACGCTCTGGTTTGAACGTACGATAGTTAATGGTTTCCGGTTTCTTAACTTCACCGTAAGACCATGAACGAATCATATCTGGTGACGCTAAGCCGATACGGATCGCATCAAATTCGTCAGATGGTCCTTGTGATTTTAGAAGACCTAATAAGTCTTTCATGTGTATTCGCCCCACTCGTAAGGCCGGGGAGTCTTACTCCCCAGCAGGTCAAATGTGATTCGTGCTTAATCCGCAACCAACTCAATATCGATACCAAGAGAACGAATCTCTTTGACCAATACATTGAAGGACTCAGGCATACCAGGTTCCATTCTGTGATCGCCATCAACGATGTTTTTATACATCTTCGTACGACCATTCACATCATCGGATTTCACTGTCAACATTTCTTGAAGCGTATAAGCGGCACCGTATGCTTCTAGTGCCCATACTTCCATCTCACCGAAACGCTGACCACCAAATTGAGCTTTACCGCCCAATGGTTGCTGAGTAACCAAGCTGTAAGAACCAGTAGAACGTGCGTGCATCTTGTCATCAACCAAATGGTTCAACTTAAGCATGTACATGTAACCAACTGTTACAGGACGATCAAAAGCATCACCTGTACGTCCGTTAAACAACTTAACCTGTCCACTTTCATTGATTCCAGCTAGACGCAGCATACGTTTGATCTCAGACTCTTTTGCACCATCAAAGGCACCAGACGCCATTGGAACACCACCCGTAAGGTTGCCCGCCAAGGTTAATATTTCTTCGTCTGTAAAGCTGTCCAAATCTTCTGTACGTGCGCACTTCAAATCGCCTTCATAGCCATTGTAGATTTCATCTAAGAAAACACGTAGCTCAGCAACTGCTTCTGCTTTTTCACGCTCAACGGTTAGCATCTCATTAATCTTACGACCCAACCCTTTAGAGGCGGCACCTAAGTGAGTTTCTAACACCTGACCAACGTTCATCCGCGATGGAACACCAAGTGGGTTCAACACGATATCAACTGGATCACCGTTCTCGTCATATGGCATATCTTCTACAGGCATAATCTTAGAAATTACACCCTTGTTACCATGACGACCGGCCATTTTATCACCCGGCTGGATACGACGTTTGATCGCTACGTAAACTTTAACAATTTTCAATACGCCAGGCGCAAGATCATCACCAGTTTGCAGTTTACGTTTTTTATCTTCAAATTTAGCATCAAGTTCTTTACGACGCTCAACCAAAGCTGCCTGTGCTTTTTCAAGCTGATCACTCGTTTCTTCATTAGCAACACGAATCTTAAACCACTCCGGATGATCTAAGTTTGCTAAGTATTCTTCAGTAATCACTGCATTACGAGCTAAACCAGGACCACCTTCAGCCTGCTGACCAACTAGAGCATCAGCTAAACGTTCAAATGTCGCTTTTTCAACAATACGAAACTCTTCATTCAAATCTTTGCGAACTTGATCAAGTTGCGATTTTTCAATGAACTTCGCACGTTCGTCTTTCTCGATACCATCACGAGTAAACACCTGAACATCAATAACGGTACCACGAGTACCAGTCTTAACGCGTTGTGAAGTATCTTTCACATCAGACGCTTTCTCACCGAAGATAGCTCGTAAAAGCTTCTCTTCAGGCGTCAGCTGAGTTTCACCTTTAGGTGTTACTTTACCGACTAGAATGTCACCAGGTTCAACTTCTGCACCGATATAAACAATACCGGATTGATCAAGCTTAGAAAGCGCACCTTCGCCCACGTTAGGGATATCTGATGTGATTTCTTCTGGCCCAAGCTTAGTATCACGAGCCACACACGTTAATTCTTGGATGTGGATAGACGTGAAACGGTCTTCTTCAACAACGCGCTCAGATACTAAGATCGAGTCTTCGAAGTTGAAACCATTCCAAGGCATGAAAGCAATACGCATGTTTTGGCCAAGTGCCAAATCACCCATGTCTACAGAAGGACCATCCGCCATAATATCGCCAGAAGCAACCTTCTCACCTTTCATAACCAAGGTACGCTGATTGATACAGGTATTTTGGTTAGAACGAACGTATTTAGTCAGGTTGTAGATGTCTACACCCGCCTCACCTGCTATTGTTTCTTCAGAGTTAACACGCACAACGATACGACTTGCATCAACAGACTCGATAACACCGCCACGATTAGCAACGATACAAACACCAGAGTCTTTTGCTACATTTCGCTCCATACCCGTACCAACAACAGGCTTATCTGCCTTAAGTGTCGGTACAGCCTGACGCTGCATGTTAGATCCCATCAAGGCACGGTTAGCATCATCGTGTTCAAGGAACGGAATCAAAGATGCCGCAACCGAAACAACCTGACGAGGTGACACGTCCATTAGGTTTACTTTTTCTTTTGGAATCAAAGTGGTTTCGTGCATATGACGCACCTGAACCAACTCATCTACCAAGCGACCTTCTTCATTAACATTCGCAGAAGCCTGTGCGATAACGTACTTAGCCTCATCGATTGCTGAGATATAAACAGTCTCATCAGTCATCTTGCCGTCAATGATCTTACGGTATGGCGTTTCTAAGAAACCATAGCTATTCGTACGAGCATAAGTTGACAGAGAGTTAATCAAACCGATGTTTGGACCTTCCGGCGTTTCGATAGGACATACACGGCCGTAATGAGTAGCATGTACGTCACGCACTTCAAAGCCTGCGCGTTCACGAGTAAGACCACCGGGCCCTAATGCAGAAACACGACGCTTGTGCGTTACTTCAGAAAGCGGATTATTTTGGTCCATGAACTGAGACAACTGGCTAGAACCGAAGAATTCTTTGATTGCAGCAGCCACTGGCTTCGCATTCAAAAGATCCTGAGGCATCAAGCCATCAGCTTCTGCCATCGACAAACGCTCTTTCACAGCACGCTCAACACGAACAAGACCAACGCGGAATTGGTTCTCGGCCATTTCACCAACAGAACGAACTCGACGGTTGCCCAAGTGATCGATGTCATCGACCATGCCGTTACCGTTACGGATATCTAGCAAAGTTCTTAATACAGAAACGATATCATCGTTGTCTAAAACACCAGCACCAGTATCTTCTTCGCGACCTAAACGACGGTTGAACTTCATTCGACCAACGCCAGATAGATCATAACGATCCTCAGAGAAGAACAAGCTTTGGAACAAGCCTTCAGCTGATTCTTTTGTTGGTGGCTCGCCAGGACGCATCATACGGTAGATTTCTACCAATGCTTCCAACCGATTGCTCGTCGGATCGATACGCAAAGTATCAGAAATAAACGGACCATTATCCAAATCATTTGTATAAAGTGTTTCTAACTCTGAAACCCCTGCAGAAACCAAAGCCTCCAACAGATCAACAGACAACTCTGTATTTGCTTCAGCAATCAACTCACCTGTAGAAGGATGAGCTAGATTTTTCGCCGTCACTTTACCAAGCATGTACTCAAGCGGAACAGACAGGCGCTCAAGGCCAGCTTTCTCCATAACGCGAATATGCTTAGCCGTGATACGACGACCTTCCTCAACAATAAGCTCGCCATTTGCATCAGCAATATTAAACAGAGCGGTTTCACCGCGAAGACGGTTAGCAACAAGATCCATTTCAAAACCATCACGTTTCAAATAGAAACGAGTAGAGTCGAAGAAAGTATCAAGAATTTGCTCTGTATCGTACCCCAGCGCTCGCAACAGAATAGTTGCTGGCAACTTACGACGACGGTCAATACGAACGAAGACGCAATCTTTCGGATCAAACTCGAAGTCCAACCAAGAACCACGATAAGGAATAATACGAGCAGAATGTAGCAACTTGCCTGAAGAGTGCGTTTTGCCACGATCGTGATCAAAAAACACACCAGGAGAACGATGTAATTGAGAAACAATTACACGCTCAGTACCATTAATTACAAACGTACCATTATCTGTCATGAGTGGAATTTCACCCATGTAGACTTCTTGCTCGCGAATGTCTTTAATTGCCTTGTTAGATGACTCCTTATCATAAATGATAAGTCGTACACGAACACGTAAAGGTGCCGCGTAAGTGACGCCACGTAACTGACACTCTTTAACATCAAATACTGGTTTACCTAAACGGTAGTCGACGTATTCTAGCGCCGCACTTCCCGAAAAGCTGACCATTGGAAAGACAGATTTAAAAGCCCCATGCAAGCCTAATTCCCCACGCTCCGCAAGAGATTTACCTTCTTGCAGAAAATTACGGTAGGATTCAAGCTGAATTGCCAGCAAGTATGGCACATCCAAAACGGGCGGCAGTTTACCGAAATCCTTACGGATACGTTTTTTCTCAGTGTATGAGTAGGCCATCAGCATTCCCCAGCTTGTGCACATTGACGCAAAAGGCCCAAATCAGGCCTTACCGTATATGGGAGCATTATCTCCCATTTGAAAATTCTTTTAAGTTTTATCTGGGCTTCAAGAAACCCAAAAAGGCCGGTGACAAACGTCACCAGCCATTTCGACTTATTGGTCGAAATCTGGAAATACAAGTATCATTACTTGACTTCGACAGATGCACCAGCTTCTTCAAGAGCCGCTTTAAGAGCATCAGCATCTTCTTTAGAAACGCCTTCTTTAACAGCCATTGGAGCGCCGTCAACGATAGCTTTAGCTTCTTTCAAGCCAAGACCAGTCGCTGCACGAACAGCTTTAATTGCGTTAACTTTCTTATCGCCAGCGGCAGTAAGAATAACGTCAAATTCAGTTTGCTCTTCAGCAGCTGAACCAGCGTCTGCAGCAGGACCAGCAGCTACACCAGCAGCGGCAGATACGCCAAATTTCTCTTCCATTGCTGAAATTAGTTCAACAACGTCCATTACAGACATTTCTGCTACTGCATTGATGATATCTTCTTTAGTTAGAGCCATGACTCAGATTCCTAGCTTTTTTATAATCACCCGAAGGTAATAAAACAAAATTTTTATCAAGAAGGACTACGGAAAACCGTATTATGCCGCTTCTTGCTCTTTTTGATCGCGAACCGCTGCAAGAGTACGTACAAACTTGCTTGTTGCGCCCTGAATAACACTCATCAGTTTCGCAATAGCTTCGTCGTATGTAGGCAGTGTTGCCAAACGATCAATGTCGCCAGCTGGGATCAACTCACCGTTGAACGCCAACGCCTTTACTTCAAATTCTTTGTTATCTTTCGCAAAAGATTTCAATAAACGAGCGGCCGCACCTGGGTGCTCGTTAGAGAAAGCGATCAACGTAGGACCAACAAAGCTTTGAGCTAGACATTCGAAGTCAGTGCCTTCAACTGCACGGCGAGCCAATGTATTACGTACAACACGTACATAAACACCTGCTTCACGCGCTTCTTTACGAAGCGCAGTCATGCTGCCCACGGTAACACCGCGAGAATCAGCCACGACTGCAGACAATGCAGTTTTAGCAACTTCGCTAACTTCGGCGACAATGGCTTTTTTGTCTTCTAGACCTAATGCCATTGGTTTTCTCCTGGATTAGCAGGGAATAAATTCCCCTATTTTTTTACCAACTCTTCGATTACTCGAAGTACTTGCTGGTGAGTTAGATCCAGTAAATCTGAATCGGGCCACACCATCTGCGCAGGACAAACATTTTTCAACGTTTCATTAAACCTTCAAGAGGTTCCTGCGGTCTTTGACGGCCTGCTCAACAAACTAATGAAGGCAGACCCCAAAGCGCATGATTTAAATACTACTTAACCGAAGCAAGTGTACTTAAATCAATTTGTAGACCAGGACCCATTGTAGAGGACATAGTCACTTTTTTCATGTAGACACCTTTTGAAGATGCTGGCTTAGCACGACGCAAGTCAGCTAAAAGCGCTTCAAGGTTGCCTTTGATAGACTCAGCCGCAAATTCAACAGAACCGATTGCAGCATGAATAATACCATTTTTATCTGTACGGTAACGAGCTTGACCTGCTTTTGCATTTTTAACTGCAGTAGCAACATCAGGCGTTACAGTGCCAACTTTAGGGTTAGGCATTAGACCACGTGGGCCTAAAATCTGACCAAGCTGACCAACGATACGCATCGCATCTGGAGATGCAATCACAACGTCAAAATCAAGATTGCCAGCTTTAACTTGCTCAGCTAAATCTTCAAAACCAACAACATCTGCACCAGCTTCTTTCGCAGCTTCAGCATTTGCACCTTGCGCAAACACAGCAACACGAACATCTTTACCAGCACCATTAGGTAAAACTGTAGAACCACGTACAGCCTGATCAGACTTACGAGGGTCAACACCTAAGTTAACAGATACATCGATAGATTCTTTAAACTTAACAGTAGAGAACTCAGACAAAAGAGCCATAGCTTCATCTACAGAGTACAGTTTAGCCGCATCTACTTTTTCTGCGATCAAACGAGCGCGTTTAGTTAATTTAGCCATTAGTTTACACCCTCAACATCTAGACCCATAGAGCGCGCACTACCAGCGATAGTACGTACTGCCGCATCCATATCTGAAGCAGTCAAATCAGCCTGCTTAGCGACAACAATCTCTTCTAACTGAGCACGAGTAACCGTACCAACTTTCTGAGTGTTTGGACGTGGAGAGCCACTTTTCAAGCCAGCAGCTCTTTTAAGAAGAACAGCAGCAGGAGTGGATTTAGTTTCGAAGGTAAAACTACGATCACTGTATACAGTAATAATAACTGGCGTAGGAAGACCTGGCTCAACACCTTGTGTTTTGGCATTAAACGCTTTACAGAATTCCATGATGTTCACACCATGTTGACCAAGTGCTGGACCAACTGGTGGACTTGGGTTCGCTTGACCCGCTTTAACTTGTAGCTTGATATAAGCTTGGACTTTCTTAGCCATTTTACAACTCCAATTGGGTCAACGCCCGAAGGCTACCCGTTCAACAAAATCAGGCCTTTTCAACCTGACTAAATTCCAAATCAACCGGTGTCGAGCGCCCAAAAATAAGCACCGCCACTTTGATTCGGCTTTTATCATAATCAACTTCTTCAACAACGCCGTTGAAATCAGCGAATGGACCTTCGTTAACACGAACAACCTCACCCACTTCAAACAAGGTCTTAGGACGAGGCTTATCAACACCATCACTAACACGCTGTAAAATAGCATCCGCTTCACGTGTTGTTATTGGTGATGGCTTATCTTTCGTACCACCAATAAAACCTAACACACGAGACGTCGCCTTAACCAAGTGCCAAGAAGCGTCATTCATCTCCATTTCGACTAATACATAGCCCGGATAGAATTTTCTTTCGCTCTTGCGCTTTTTGCCATCTCGAATTTCAACCACTTCTTCGGTTGGAACCAAGATATCGCCAAAATTTTCTTCTTGCCCCATAACCTGCACTCGCTCAATAAGCGAACGCATTACGTGCTTTTCGTACCCTGAGTACGCCTGTACTACATACCATCGTTTGGTCACGAGCAACTCCTAACTAATTACCGAGGAAACGACCCAACCAAGGAACGAATCCACTCCCCACAGTACGAGAGACATAAAAACAACAACCGCCAATACAATCAAAGTTGTTTGCATGGTTTCCTGTCTAGTTGGCCATACAACTCTGCGAATTTCCGTTTTAGCTTCTTTTGCCAAAGTAAAAAAAGCCTTACCCTTCACAGTTTGCAACGCAACAAAACCAGCAACACCAGCTAACACCAAGATAGCAATTAAGCGATACAATAGTGACTCAGCAGAATAATAGTTATTACCAATTACGCCTAACGCAACCAATAAAATAACAATAGCCCACTTAAACGCATCTCCGCGAGATGCTTGAGCTTCAGCATTAGAACTCATACTTCAGGTGATCCCTAACTAAAAAATAGGATACGAAAAATGGCAGGCCAAGAGGGACTCGAACCCCCAACAGCTGGTTTTGGAAACCAGTGCTCTACCAATTGAACTATTGGCCTACATTCGTATGGGCGGAGGATGATACCTAAACAAGCTAAAATTAGCAAGGGTACCTGCCCAAAAAACAGACAATAAAAAAGGTGGCTAAAACCACCTATCTTTTGCTTGGATAAGCTGGAGCTCATGAGCAGATTTGAACTGCCGACCTCACCCTTACCAAGGGTGTGCTCTACCAACTGAGCTACATGAGCATTGGAGCGGGTAGCGGGAATCGAACCCGCATATTCAGCTTGGAAGGCTGACGTTCTACCACTGAACTATACCCGCAAATGGTGGAGGGAGGTGGATTCGAACCACCGAAACTTTCGTGGCAGATTTACAATCTGCTCCCTTTGGCCACTCGGGAACCCCTCCACGTACTCAACGCTGCAACGCAACACCCCAAAAGGTGGGAGCCATTATATGAATCGTCTTCTTAATTGCAAGCACTAGCAGGGATTTTTTTCTAATTTTATCATCATCTTGGCAAGATCAAGGCGTGAGAGAAATTGCTCCCAGTCTTTTTCATCTACAGGCTGCTCTATGTCAATCTGCTGAAGCGGAACATTTCGCATATGTTCATATACATCAACACTATAACCTGACAGTTTTTGAATTCGTAGTTTTGCCTGCTCAGCCCTGTCCGTTGACGAATACAAACCTAGCGAAATTCGGTTTTTCATTTCGCCACGATTGATAACAAAACTGTCAATTGACTTCGCAGCCAATTCTTTCACGATTCGGCCAGCAATCTCTGATGTTTCAGGTGCCGCGATATAAAGCCAAAACCTTGCTCTTTTACCTATCACTTCTTTTACTTGATATCCCCAATCAAAATCTTTTAAAGCCTGTGCAATCTGTTTTTTATCATCTTCACGCTCAACCTCCAAGCGAGGGCAAAACAAATCAGGCGTATCAATAACCGTTTGATCAATAGCACTACTAAGCGCCTTTTCTAAACCGTCATTAGATGCCGAATCGGCCACGTAATCCTGCTGCGTAACTACAGGCGCCTCTGATAGCAGATATATTCTTTCACTAGTCGGCGGGCCATATATAGATTCCTCAACCGCCTTTGGCTTATCTTGAATAAAACTATGCCAACTAAGAAAAGCTGCGTTCAATAACACCACAAAAAGGAACAACCACTTCATTTATTGCCTCTTCTTTGTTCGTCACCAACCAACTTTGCGCCCAATGCAACAAGGTTTGGCTGACATTCTATTGGTATACCGAGCAAATCCAACAACACCTGCGCGTCACCCCCAGTAGCAACCCATCGACAATCAGGATAACGTCGGTGAATACGCTCTAAAAAACCCAGCGTCATTTCTAAACAACCTTCAGACACAGCTCTAGCTGTTGAGTTAGGTAACCCCTGCCCTGCAACGACCTCATTAGCGTCATATCGAACTCGTGCCGTCTTTGATAACAACGCACCCTCCATCATAACCAAACCTGGAGCAATATACCCACCCAAGTGAGCACCGTCTTTATCAACCACATCTACTTTAATTGCAGTACCTGCATCCACAACAACGGCATCACACGTCATAATGTGATGCGCAGCAACCACTCCAAGCCAACGATCAACACCCAACCTACTAGGCTCAACATAGGCATTATTAACACCACAAGCAGAAGATTGACTACTCAATGCAAAACATCGACTTTTAGGAAACTGCGACTGGATATCTGCATACAACAAGGCACTTTCTTCACTAGAGAGCACACTGGCCAAATAAACCGCATCCGGAATAAAACCGATAACAGCCAGGTCGCTTTCGTCACGTCTAGTCCACAGGATTTGATCATTTTCAAACGCCGTAAACTTGATACTTGTATTACCAGCGTCAACAACTAAAACCCTATCCTTTGCGAACACTAATCTCGCCCCCATGCAAAGCGATCAGCTCACCATTTTCCTCTATTAACAAAGCCCCCTTGCTATCAATCCCTCTCGCAATACCTTGGCGCTGCTGAGCAACAGAGCTCACCGTAACGAATTGATTAAATAGCACATCATAAGCTTGCCAATGATGCTGAAAATGCTTCATTCCATGACCACCTTCAAACAACTCACACACCCCAACCAACTCTTTAGTCAATTCGGCCAAAATAGTATTTCGACTTGGGCGAGGCTCGACCCTAGAAACAAGATCCGTCCACGGCTGATCAACACTCACCATAAAGGCTTCATCCATCTCGATATTCAAGCCAATACCAATAATCACATCGCACACATCTTGATCGGCCACCATTTCTAACAAAATGCCACAAATTTTTTGACCATCCACCTGAATATCGTTTGGCCACTTCAACCCAGGATTAGGGATACCCATTTTTTTGAGCACTCGCGCAACAGCAACACCCGCCGCCAGACTCAACCCCTCAACAACACTTGGGCCATTTTCAAACCGCCAAGCAAAAGACAGCGTCAGATTTTTCGCGACACCAGACTCCCAATGACGACCGCGACGACCTTTACCTTTAGTCTGACGCTCAACAGAGATCAGCGCAGGCAAAGGCTTCCCTTCATTAATATAACGCTTGGCATCTTGGTTTGTAGATTCGGTTTCAAAAGCCAGCTCAACATTGACAGTATCGGGCAAACCACAGTCTCGCAAAGAACTCTCAGACAAAAGCTCAATAACAGAAGGCAAACGATAGCCACGACCTTTCACTGAATGCACGGTCACACCGATGGCCTCAAGTTTTTTCAGTTTCTTCCACACCGCAGCACGAGTCACACCGAGCGCAACACCTAATTCTTCACCTGAGTGAAACTTATTATCAGTAAGCAAAGCTAAAACCGTATGCATTAAGGCTCTCCAATAACCATTTATCTGTTACTTATTAACACGCATAAAAGAAACGATATCTTGCATGAGCAAATCGAAGTCTGGGTTCCAAGATATTCTGGCCGCATGGGGGCTTTTTTCTAGCAAACCATCAGAACGCTCACCAAACCAATTATCCATGTCGGTAAAACAAGTCTGATACAAAGGCTCATCCGCTAGGTGCCAAGCACAAATACGATACTCACCCGCTTCACCATAATAGGGGTTAGCAGGGCTACCATGAACAGACATATGAGACAGGCCTAATATTCTAAATTGAGGCCAATCGGTATTATAAACCTTAACTCGCTCTCGGCTTCCACTTTCCTGCTCTTTACTATAAACCGTCATTCTACTGTTTGAACCAATCATACCTCCGTCAAACACCTCTTCAGTAACCGACGAATCTACGGTTTGATCATCTTGTGACATAGCAATATAAACAGGCAGTTTTTTAGGGTCATCCAAAATTAAACCACGCACTTCCTTTGATAATTTATACACCTCAGCAATAGCAGGAACAGGAATAGACGCATATTTAGCAAAATCATCTGACACATAAAAATCCAGCCAATCTTTTACAAGCGCCAACCAAGGCGAAAGCCAATCAATACCGCTGTTAATTTTAAAGGAAGGCGAAAATAGAATGGCGCCAGCCACCGCTGAAGCATTGTTCCAAGCGTATTCTGCCGCCAATGTACCTCCTGTAGAAAAACCACCTACATAAAGCACATCGACCTCTTTACTAAATTGGTCTGCTGCATTTCGAAATGAATCACGCCAATCATCTCTAGACACACTTAATAAATCTTCCATTCTTGTGCCATGGCCCGGCAACAAGATAACCCGCACATGATAACAAGCCGCTTGAAGTGCGCGTGCTGGGTCTCTCATTGAAAAAGGCGAATCTGATAAACCATGAGAGAGCAGTACCCCTACACGCTTACCCTCTTTACAGACGTCAGCGTCAGGAAGCAACTCAAAAGGCATAACCGCATTGAGCTCTCGATTCTTATTTACCTCATTAATCCATAACTTTTTTTCGTACAAATACTTTTCAGCTCTCGCCATATAATGAGGGAACATTTCATCTTGCTCGAAAACAAACTCTGCCTGCTTTTCATTAGCAAACGCTGGCAGAGCCAAAATGCATAGGCATAAAAATAGTATTATTTGCTGCACGACAAACACCCTCCATTACTAATTTATTCGGTCTAAAATATCACTATGCTATCATCGAACACCCAATCACTATAAACAATAAAAAGTAGACAACAAGCAATAGACAATGAAGCCACCTTATCCTAATGCAGAACTGGTTCCTTCTCTTTGGTTTCCTCTTGTTAAGAAGTTTTATCAAGAGCATTACCCAAGCGGTAAACCCAATAAAGCCGACCCAATCTGGGCGATACGCCATAATGGAAAAGTCATCTGCGCTGTACGATTGAAAAAAATAGGTAATGAGCAACTTCTCACCGCCATGGTGACAGACCCAACGTATCGAAACATAGGTCTCGGCAGCCATCTAATCAATGACATTCAGCCAGCACTTAACCAATTACCAAGTTATTGTTTTGCACTCACCCATCTTGTGCCCTTCTACAGCGAAAATCATTTCTCTGTCATATCGCCAGACCTGCTCTCTGAAGAACTTAAGAGCCGCTTCTACTCCTACTCCTTACAAGGGCGGAAAATTACAGCAATGCACTATTTACCTATCTAACTCAAAAAAAGCTAACGTCAGATTTTATTTTCGATGTCGCGACTGCCGCCTTCCGTCTATTTGCGATACGTTTTGTGCGGTACTAGGTAAAGTAAAAAACCAAGACAACGGCGAAGTGGCTTGCGACCACTACCATTTGTGGGAACAAGATATAGCACTCATCAGAAATCTAGGTGTAGATGCCTATCGATTGTCGATAGCTTGGCTTCATTTAACGAACCTTTTTTCGCAGTCATAGTAAGTTATGAATTAGGCATTCACGCGCCAGGGTTGAAGAAACCGCAATATGGCAGACAAGCTGCTCACCACATATTACTCGCACATGGATTAGCATTACCGACTATTCGTAAAAACGCCTCTAAAACACCAGTAGGCATTGTGTTAAACATGAACAAATCTTACGCGGCAAGCAATAAGTCAGAAGACCAATCTACTTTCTTAATGCGTAAAACATTAGACAATCAGTTTTTATTGAGTCATTGCTAAAAGGTCAATACCCGCAAATATTAAAACGAGTAGTACCAAAATATCTGCCAGCTGTATTACCAGGAAATATGGACATCATTTCACTGAAAATTGATTTTCTTGGCATGAATTTCTACACCTGAAACCACAACGCCTACGATGCAGACGAACTGTTTAAAGACGTTAAAAACAGTGAAACTTTAGAATATTCTGATATCGGCTGGGAAATAGCACCGCATGCCTTCACTGAACTGCTTGTAAATCTTAACAAACAAAGCAGTCATGACTACCGGGCTTTGCTCCACAGCAGAATTCGTAATTAGCCCCTTTCTTAACAAGAAAAAAAAGCGCTCGATCACTTGTATCGAGCGCTTTTCTGAGTATTAAAACTGTAATCGTTTATTTCAAATGACCAGCATTATGCAACTCTCGGTCTTCTTCCTCTGGCGGCATCCACTGATACAACCAAGTTTCTGTTAATGGCTGACCATTTACCTCTAAATACACACGCAAATTAATTGGCTTAGATTTGCCTTCCGGCGGCACTAAATCAAACATGGCACGATAGCCATCGATGGAATGCAAAGGACGAGCTGACTCAATCTCGGTACGGCCTTCCGACGAAGTGATTACTGCCTTCACCTTAGTATCATTGCCTAACATTTCCAAAGAACCACCAGCAAAATCGACCACGAAACGCTTACTGTAATAATTACGTTTTTTACCGATCACACCACCAATCCCCGTAAAGGTATCAACCACACGAGCTCGATTAGACCGCACAGGAGGCTGACTTCCCCAGTACATGTTGTAGCTGTAAAGCAACTCTTGCCCGGCTTCAATAGGTGCCGCAGGGTTCCAAAACGCGACTATATTATCAAAAGTTTCATCCAGCGTTGGAATTTCCACTAACTGTACTGAACCCTTCCCCCAATCTCCTACCGGCTCGATCCACAAACTCGGGCGTTTTTCATAAAACACGCCATCATCTTGGTAATGATCGAAATTACGATCTCGTTGCAACAGACCAAACCCTTTCGGACTTTCATCGCTATAAGAATTAAACTGTAACTGCTCTGGGTTGCTCAAAGGTCTCCAAATCCACTCTCCATTTCCGGTTTGCATCGCCAAACCATCTGAATCATGAATTTCAGCGCGCCAGTCATAATTCGTTCGACGATCATTTTCGCCGATCATAAACATACTGGTCATTGGCGCCACCCCCAAACGTTCAATGGCCTCACGAGGGTAAATAGCCGAATCCACTTTCATTTTAAAAGGTTCGCCCGGTGACATATCAAAGCGATACGCGCCTGACACACTAGGAGAATCCATCAAAGCATAAACAGTCACCTTGTCTGACCCAGGTTCAGGCTTTTCAAACCAAAAATCCGTAAAAATAGGAAACTCTTCAGGATGCGGCATCGCCGTATCAACAGCCAAACCACGGGCAGACAAACCATATTGCATCTCACTGCCTACTGCACGGAAATAACTCGCACCTAAAAACGCCACCACATCACGCTGCCAATCCGTTCCAAACTGCATTCTAAAACCAGCAAAACCAAGATCTTTCGAAAGCGCGTTGCCATCCACTTGCGACTTACCATAATCAAACGCATCCACCGAATAAGGAATTGGCGTCGATTTTCCACCTTCAAGCTCATTCATATGAACAGGCGTATCAAAGCCCAACCCTAAATGAAACATGCCCGCCCTAAAATCTGAATCATCCTGAGCCCATAAAGACGACTCTTTATCGAACTGAATTTCTTGATAATCATCCCAATCAAGACGCTTCAAATCATCTGGCAACTCGCCTTCATGACTGTTATAAAGTTGCGTCGCTAACTGACGAGCATAGCCTTTCAACCAAGCATAACTGAACGACTCACCTTCCGCTGGCTGTGCCGCAGATGGTGATGATGCAGTGGACTGCGATGCAGTAGATGATGTCGTTGCGCAGGCAGTCATGCTAAACAACACACCAACCGCAAACAGTGATCGGCCCGCAAAACGCTGCAGATCGTTCACACGACCAGCAATAACAGGGTAATTAGACATATTTATGACTCTATCCGCTAAAAGTTACAAGCTATGTTAGCGAATTCCCCCACACCCAAGTGTGCAGATTAAGTAAATATTTAATACATTCTCCTTAAATATTTCAAAAAAACTGACGCTTCGACTTAATGAGTCGCTGGAAAATCAGCAATTAGCAATCAAGAAGCCTAGTGCCGACTCTTTATTGACTATAGAATCTCACCAACTACCCCACAATAAGGACACTCGCTATGAAAAATCCCCTCCTAGGGCTCCAAATGCTTTTCGTTGCATTTGGTGCTTTGGTTCTAGTACCTTTATTAACAGGCCTTGATCCAAATGTTGCTCTTTTTGGCGCTGGTATCGGAACACTTTTATTTCAATTTACTACCCGCCGCTCCGTTCCAATATTCCTTGCATCATCGTTCGCCTTCATTGCTCCCATTATGTATGGCGTACAAACATGGGGCATTCCAGCGACTATGGGTGGCCTAATGGCGGCCGGTGTTGTTTATGTATTTATAGGTGCGCTGATTCGTATAAGAGGGGCTGGATTCATTCACACACTATTGCCTCCAGTCGTTATTGGACCAATCATCATGGTTATTGGTCTCGGCTTAGCACCTGTTGCAGTAAATATGGCATTAGGTAAAAGCGGTGATGGTTCAATACAAATCATCAATGCCGACATTGCCATTTGGATCGCCATTGCCTCATTATTAACGACTGTTCTTATTAGCGTTTATGCCAAAGGGTTATTTAAATTATTACCCGTTTTCGGCGGCATTGCAGTGGGGTATGTATTAAGCCTATTCTGCGGAATTGTTAGCTTTGACTCGGTACATAATGCAGCATGGTTTGCCATACCCAATTTTACCGCGCCAGAATTCAACATAAACGCCATTCTATTCATGCTCCCTGTTGCCATCGCACCCGCCGTTGAACACGTTGGCGACATTTTATCCATCTCCAATGTAACAGGGAAAAACTACCTTAAAAAACCAGGGCTACACCGCACGATTGCCGGTGACGGAATTGCAACCATTGCCGCGACTATGGTTGGCGCGCCACCAAACACAACCTACAGTGAAGTAACTGGTGCCGTTATGCTAACAAAAGCGTTTAACCCAATCATCATGACATGGGCCGCCATTGCAGCCATCATTCTTGCTTGGGTAGGAAAGCTTGGCGCCGTATTACAAACTATTCCTCTGCCAGTTATGGGAGGCATAATGATTCTATTATTTGGCTCCATCGCGGCTGTCGGTTTAAATACCCTGATTAAAAGCCAAGTCGATCTACATAAATCACGCAACCTTATTATAGTTGGCGTGACACTGGTATTCGGCATTGGCGGTATGGCATTTGGTATTGGTGAATTTAGCTTACAAGGCATCAGCTTATGCGGAATCGTCGCCATCACCTTAAACCTTATCTTGCCAAAAGATATTGGTGATAACCATATTGTCGACAATGCCCAAATGGAAGATTAACCCCTTCATTTAAAGATAGAACATCACTGCAAGCGGCCTCACCAATGAGGCCGCTTTACTATAATAAGGCCTTTGTCTTTCGTACATCCACACCATCAAAAAGCACCACAAAAAACCTAGAAACGAACCGTTTAATCACGGTCGAGCCTCCCTCATCAAACCTACAAGACCGAATGAAACGCAATCCAACCGTAGGGCGCCCCTTTAGATCGACACTAAATTATTCTGAATAACCAAAAGAAACATTTCATTATGTGAGCTCGCATCAGATTCATTTAATCGCATTTCTAATACAACATAACAGCCTCTCAATCTTGGTTGAATATAGTCATTAACTTAATTATATAAATCCAAACGGCAGATCATATTACTTTCTCGATCATTAGCCCTGAAATCAACACAGAACAAATGGTAATGAAAACCATTTGCAAATAAATGATCTTTTTATGATAATGATTATCGATTCCAATATAAGATATCAAAATTAATTTATATAAAATGAAGAGAGTTTTATGAAAAAAATCACTGCCCCTATCCCATTATCGCTAATCGCTCTATCTATTATGATCGCTAATTCTGCTTACTCTGCCGATATAAACATTTCTGAATATCAATTAGATACAGTTAAAATTGAGGCAAGGGCTTTGACAGATGATCCCACTATTGTTGGTAGTTCGGTATCGACTATTGATAATGATGACATTGAACAGTCACTTACTCGTAATTTGGATGACTTGGTTCGTTATGAGCCAGGCGTAGAAGCTAGTCAGGACTCACGCTTTGGTATTAGCAGTATCAATATCCGAGGACTAGACGGTAATCGCGTTAAAATTAGTGTTGATGGCGTTACCCAAGCTGATTCTTATGGTCCCACATCAACCTATATAAGAGCAGGGCGTAATACTGTTGATATGGATTCCCTAGAGTCCGTAGAAATTATCAAAGGAGGAGATGTTCTAGAAGGAAGTGGTGCTTTAGGTGGTGTAGTAAAATATCAAACAAAAGAACCTAGTAGCTTTTTAGCGCCAGAAGGTAATGATACAAGTGCCTCTCTTAAAGCTGGATATACAAGTGCTTCTGATGAGTTCAATCAAACTCTAACAATAGCCAACCGTACAGGTGAAACAGAGTCACTTTTTGTATACACAAACAGAGACGGCCATGAAACCGAAAATTACGACGGGGATGCGGGGTCAGACCAAACCGTAGGCGATACAAGATCTTCAGTTGATCCAGCCGATACAGGCTCTGATAATTTCCTGTTTAAAGTACAACAACAACTCAACAGCTATAATCGTGTTGGTTTAGTTGGGGAATACTATGAAAGTACATCTGAATCGACGTTATTTTCGGAAAGTAATAGCACGAATCAGCATAGCTCAGATGATGAAATCACACGCAGTCGTGTCGGTTTTTTTCATGAAAATACAAACTCGAATGCACTATATGATCGTCTAAAATGGCAACTCGATTACCAAGATACCAAAACGAATAACATAACCTATCAATCTAGCACAGATAGAACAGATGATCGTTTCTATGAAGAAGAAGCAATTAGTTTTAAAGCAGATGCTGTTAAACAAGTTAATGCTCACCAGCTTCGCTATGGAATGAATTACGACAGAAAGTCACTAGAAAACTTAAATATAAACATCGAAGGCAGCACCACGACAAAATCTCGTTTTTCACCGGTCGCTGATGCAAATATTATCGGTTTGTATTTAGAAGATAACTGGGCAGCCACCGACAAGCTTACTTTGGTACCCGCTATCCGTTTAGACAGCTATAAATATACAACAACAGGTGATGAATATATTGATTCATGGGGTGACAGTTCAAATGAAGCCATAACAGCTCAGTTAGCGACAGAGTATGAACTAAATGAAAATTATACGATTTTTGGTAAAGCTGGCTCAGGCTTTAGAGCACCTAATTTAGACGAGCTATATTATTACTACGCCAACTCATCTGGATTCTACCAAGTTACACCTAATCCTGACTTAGAGCCCGAAGAAAGCCTTTTTATCGAAGCCGGTATTCATGCTCATAATATGTATGGGGAAGTGGAATTAACTGCTTTTTACAATGATTACAAGAACTTCATTACGGATGTGAACTTGGGCACATCAACATTTCCATGGGGTGAATATACTAATGTAAACCTAGATCAAGTTGTCATTAAAGGTGCTGAAATAAAAGGAAGGCTAGATCTTTCGAAAACCTTTCCTTCTATGGGGGATGGCTGGCAATTAAACGGCGCGCTTGCCTATGCCGAAGGCGATGACCTAGGTAATAATGAACCACTTGACAGCATCTCTCCTCTCACCGCAGTTATAGGCTTGGGATATGATGCGCCATCTGGTAAATGGGGTGGGCAGTCAAATGTCACTTGGGCATCCAGTAAAAAAGAAGAAACTATAACTGACAGTAACCAGTGGCTTGCTACATCAAGCTATCACCTAGTAGATGTTACAGCCTATTATAAACCAACCAACAATTTGACCATTAATGCAGGTGTATTCAATTTGACAGATGAAGAATACACAACTTGGAACGATGTCAGAGACATAACTAATAGCAGCACAAATCTTAGTCGCTATACCAGAGTGGGTCGTAATGTAGGGATTGATGCCACACTAACTTTCTAATTTACATAAACATTTCAAATCAACCCTGCATCTTTTTTGAAGGTTGATATTTTTGTTAGTCATTCAGTACATGATAGTTATTATTGACCGTTGCTAGGCCTCCGAAAAATCCATCACCGTAAAACCTCATCGGGCTGTATGGCGCTATGAACAACAGTCGAGAACACTCTAAATACCTTAAACAACTACGCGGATTAAATTCAAATAAATAGTGTTAAACATAATGGAGAAATATATGCCCTTACAGAGCAAATTTGATCGTTCAGATGTAGAAACGGAACTGGCTCAAAAGTACCAACAATATGTAGCAGAGAACCCAAAGGCCAGACGACGTGATATTGCAGAAGTCTTAAACATAAGTGAAGCCGCACTACTTGATGCTCAAGCAGGCGTGCAAAGTATTCGGTTAAAAAACGAGGTGAAAGAGATCATCGAAGCTTTGCCTACCTTAGGTTACGTAATGACATTAATGCGTAACGATAATGCGGTACATGAACGCAAAGGCATTTATCAAAACATTAAGATAAATGGCGCTATGGGCTTAATCATTGCGGATGATAGGAAAATTGATCTTAGATTATTCTTGAGCCGATGGAAGCATGTGTTTGCCATAAAAGAATCAACCAATTCAGGTGACCGCTATAGCCTACAATTCTTTGATGGCCAAGGCGTGGCGATTCAAAAAATATTTTTACAGCCAGACAGTGACGTTCAAGCTTATGAGGCTTTGTTGGATTTACACACAGAAACCGACCAAACATCACCTTTGGTTTTTTCTGCCGTAGAAGAAAAACCAGCTTCAACCAATACCGACAAGGTAGACCAGAAAGCATTGATAGAAGATTGGTCAAACATAACAAATGTTCATCAATTTATGGGGTTACTCAAACACCATAATGTCACGCGAGAACAAGCCTTTAAATTGGTTGGGAAAAAATACGCAGAACCTTTTACGCCTTCTAAATTAGAAGACGTATTAAACAAGGCGTCCCAAGGTGCCATACCTATTATGTGTTTTGTGGGGAACAACGGCGGCATACAAATACACACAGGTGTAGTGAATAAAATTGTCACCATGGGCGATTGGCTTAATGTATTAGACCCGGAATTTAACCTGCATTTATTAATGTCCGGCGTGGCAAGTGCTTGGGTAGTCAGAAAACCCACCACCGATGGCAACATCACCTCATTAGAACTGTACGATAAAAACAGCGATCAAATTGCTCAATTCTTTGGACAGCGAACAGAAGGGGAATTAGAAAATACACAGTGGAAAGCCCTAGCAGAATCTGTATTGGCATAAATACCAAGCTACAGAAAGCCTACAAAACCCAATAAAACGCCAACAAATCGTAGGTCGTGCCTTTAGGCCTACAAAGAAAAGTCACCTGTCGCGATAAATCACGACCTACACCAAATCGTAGGTCGTGCCTTTAGGCCGACAAAAGCATGGAGCCCATCGCGATCTATATTAAGTATTAAAAAGCGGCTTCGATTGTGCCTTTATACTTAGTATCAATAAAGTCTCGAATCGCTTGTGATTGAAAGATCTCTACGAGCTTTTTATAGGTTTCGTTGTCTTTATCTTGCTCACGAGCCGCTATTTTCATCACTGCAAAATCAGCGTCTTTAGACTCAAGATAGATACCTTGTTCGGCAGGATTTAAACCCGCAGACATAACGTAGTTCATCGTAATCACAGATGCATCAACATCGTCTAAAGTACGTGGTAATTGCGCAGCTTCAACTTCAACAAACTCAAATTGCTTTGGATTTTCAGCAATATCATAAATCGTTGTTTTTACCCCTGCATCTGCTTTTAAAGAGATCAAGTTAGCATCGGCCAATAAAATCAGCGCACGGCTGCCATTCGTAGGGTCATTCGGAATAGATATGCGTGATTTTTCAGGTAACTCTGCGATAGATTTATATTTGGAAGAATAAATCCCCATGCGCATCAAGATCGAACGACCAACAGAAACCAGCTTTTGATCACTGTTACTATTAAAGTTATCCAAAAATGGCTGATGCTGGTAGCTGTTAAGGTCTAAGCTACCATCGGCCAATGCCGCATTTGGTGTGATGTAGTCAGAAAAAATGACTACCTCAACGTCCAGACCTTGTTTTTTCGCTTCCGCCGCAACAGCTTCAACCACTTCGGCATGCGGGCCAACTGTTGCACCCACCTTGATAGCTTTCGCTTCTTCTTTACCACAAGCAGCTAGACCAAAAATTAATGGCACAATACAAAGTAGCTTGGTAATTTTCGTGTTAAACATCGTTATTCCCTTTAAAAAAATTTGAAAAAGCAATTTGATTACCAGCCTTTTACAACACCGTCTTTAAATTCTTTCATAGCTGCCTTGTACACTTCTTCAGACTGATACGCTTTAACGAAATTCTTTACATTTTCCGCATCAACATTGTCTTTACGAGCAACAATCAGGTTTACATAAGGAGAATCTTTATCTTCAACAAAGATACCGTCTTTTTCTGGTGAAAGATCAATACTGCTAGCGTACGTTGTGTTGATAATAGCAAGAGCCACATCGCCCAAAGATCGAGGAAGCTGCGCCGCTTCTAACTCAATAATTTTTAGATTTTTAGGACTACTGATAATATCAAGTACTGTTGCTTTCAAACCAACCCCTTCTTTTAAGGTAATAAGGTTCTGTTTTTCAAGCAATATTAAAGAACGAGCTAAGTTTGTTGGATCATTTGGAACCGCGAGTTGATCGCCTTCTTTTAGCTTATCAAGGGATTTGATTGTATTCGAGTAACCTGCAATTGGATAAACAAAAGAATTGCCTGCAATCGCAAATTCATAGCCTCTATCTTTCATTTGTTGATCAAGATAAGGCTTATGTTGAAATGCATTAACATCAATAGAACCTTCTTCCAAAGCCGCATTCGGTGTGATGTAATCAGAAAAAACAACAAGTTTAACGTCTAAGTTATATTTTTCTTTTGCCACTCTAACGGCTACTTCTGCAACCTGCTCTTCAGCGCCAGCAATAACACCAACTGTGATTTTATTCGTATCCGCCGCGGCTTCTTTATCATTACAACCCGCCAACAGCACGGTTAGAGCAAGCCCAGTAACAGAGACAAGGCTCTTAATATTAAAATTCATGGTATTTCTCCTTTATCAAGGACCATCCCTGATTTAAAAAATGGAATTAATCTGTTAACGATGATCGACTCGTTTTACCAAGTAATCACCAAGTGATTGAATTATTTGTACAAGTAAAACAAGGATAACAATGGTCATCATCATAACGGCAGCATCGAAGCGCTGATAACCATAACGAATCCCTACATCACCAAGACCACCACCACCGACCGTACCGGCCATCGCGGAATAACCAACCAAGGTTACCAAGGTAATCGTCACTGCATTAATAATGCCTGGCAAAGCTTCGGGAAGAAGTACTTTCAGTATGATTTGCTTCGGTTTAGCTCCCATTGCTTGAGCAGCTTCGACCAAACCTGAGGGCACTTCTAACAATGCTCCTTCAATGAGGCGAGCAATAAACGGAATCGCAGCAATAGCAAGAGGCACTATGGCTGCCGCAGTTCCGATGGAGCTGCCCACAACAAAACGTGTAAAAGGAATAATCGCCACGAGTAAAATAATAAACGGTATTGAGCGACCAATATTAACAACGGTGCCCAGTACTTTATTCAGAATTTTATTATCCAATAAACCTGATTTCTTCGTTAAATGAAGCAATACGCCTAAAGGAATACCGA
Organism: Marinomonas ushuaiensis DSM 15871; assembly: GCF_000521805.1. Classification (GTDB taxonomy): domain Bacteria; phylum Pseudomonadota; class Gammaproteobacteria; order Pseudomonadales; family Marinomonadaceae; genus Marinomonas; species Marinomonas ushuaiensis. The sequence continues at coordinate 8,912 of NZ_JAMB01000012.1, read as the reverse complement.
AAATAAAGCCGACCAAACCAGCAATCAAGACCATTAATATGGTTTGTCCTAATGCTGAAATTAATAGGTCAATAAGACGGTCATTATTCACCCACCAGTCAAACACCATATCAAGCGACATAACCTAAAACCTCTACTTCAATTTTATTCTTTTTAAGGAAAGTGATCGCTTGCTCAGTGGCTTCTGATGTGCCAAAAAACTCTGCTAACATCAAGCCAAATTTAATACCACCGACATAATCCATGTTTGAACTAAGAATACTAATGTCCAGATTACACTCTCTCGCTACCTGACTAATAATAGGCGCATCGACCGACGCACCAGTAAACTCTAAACGCACCAGTGGGTGACGGCTTGCACCTTTAGACGTGGATAAGCGTGCCAAATAATCTGCAGGTATAGAAAGATCCAATGTTGAACGAATAAACTGACGGGCAAGTTCTGTTTTAGGATGAGCAAAAATATCGCCTACAGCGCCCTGTTCAACCAATTTACCATCACCAATAATAGCGACATCAGTACAAATGCTTTTCACTACTGCCATTTCATGCGTTATAAGCAGAATCGTAATATTGAATTCTTTGTTTATCTTGCGTAACAATTCAAGAATAGATTGTGTTGTTGCTGGGTCTAGCGCACTCGTCGCTTCATCACACAACAAGACTTTAGGATCAGACGCCAAGGCTCGAGCAATCGCAACTCGCTGCTTTTGGCCACCACTCAAATTCGCTGGGTAACTGTCTTTTTTATCTTCTAACCCAACCAACTTTAATAAGCTGTCTACTTTCGCTTTGATCGCCTGTTTATTGATGCCTGCTAATTCAAGCGGTAACCCCACGTTATCAAACGCATTACGAGATGACAGCAGATTGAAATGCTGGAAAATCATCCCGATTTTTCGACGAGTTAACGTTAACTCGTTATTAGAAAGCGTATTCAGATCAACACCATCAACAAAAACGCTGCCGCCTGTTGGGCGCTCTAATAAATTAACGCAACGAATCAGTGTACTTTTACCCGCACCTGATGACCCAATAACGCCATAAATAGCGCCTTCAGAAATACTAAGATTAATATCATCAAGCGCCTTGATCGTACGACCACCTTGATAAAAGACCTTATTCACATTTTTTATTTGTATCATCAAAAATCCTGGAATTATAAGCGCTTATGCCATATAGCTGTGATTCCCTTTCCCTAGAGAGGGCACGAATAAGTCGTCTAGGTCTCAGCCTTTCATAAACAACAGCGCGACCTTAAAACGTCTAGCCTGCTTAGTCAATTAAGAGCTAATACCTTATACAATGATGCTTATATTAGTTTGCTATATGCTTTCTCGACTGTTTAATTGAAAGCCTAGTATGAATGTTTTTTAGAGATGAGGTACGCAGTTAATTTCATGATCATATAAAAAAAAAACACTTCCAACCCCGTACCTATGATGTATTTTGTTGAACAGTAACGAACGAGAGAATACACAGCTGCAAAACTGATCTGAATCTGTGTGGCATAAATCACGACTTACACCAAATCGTAGGCCTTGGTTTTTCATTGATTTCTATCTAACAAAATAGACGGTTTTACTTCTTTTGACTGATGGAAATATTCTGCTTTTATTCCGTACACCTTTTCAAGGTAGGATCGCTGCAAGACATTTTCTGACTCGCCTTTGGTAACAATTTCACCGTTATTGAGTAGCACTAATTGGTCGGCAAAGCTGGCGGCTAATGATAGGTCGTGGACAACGGCGAGTACTCCAATATTACGTTTGGTCAGTTCTTTTGCTAATGACAATACATGATACTGATGAAACACATCGAGACTAGATGTTGGTTCATCAAGAAAAAGGTAGCGGGCTTCTTCTTGTTCATAAGGTTGCCATAATTGTGCCAATACTCTAGCCAGTTGCGTACGTTGCTGTTCGCCACCTGACAATGTCATAAAATTACGTTCTGCAAGATGACTAATTTCCATAAAATTCATGACGTCTTTAATAATTTTTTGTCTCTGACATTTAGACACTTGTTCTTCATAGATAAAGCAGCCCATGGAAACAATTTCCATTACGGTGAAACCGAATCCCATTTCATAGGATTGAGTCATAACCGCTCGCGTTTTCGCTAAATTGATTGGACTATAAGATTGAATGGGGTTTTGGTTAATGAATATTTCACCCGTGTCTGGGTGTATGTCACCAGAGCATGCTTTTAATAAGCTGGATTTACCCGCGCCATTAGGGCCAATAAGAACCGTTAGTTCATTGGGGTTTATGGTTAAATCGATGGTGTCGAGTAAGGTTTTTTCACCAATAGAAATAGATAAGGACTGGATGTTAATACTCATGATACTTTTCCTGTGAATCTAAAATGAGACCTTTGCACGACGACTGTTCTTGCTAATACTTTGTTAAAAACAGATTCAAAATATTAGTGCCGATTGGTTTGCTTATATAAAACGAATAAAAAGAAAGGCCCACCTAACGCACTGGTTACCAAGCCAATAGGGAGCTCTGCTGGGATAATCGCAACCCGTGCAATGATATCGGTTATGGTTAAAAAACTCGCACCAAGAAGCATACTGACAGGGAAAAGAAATCGATGGTCAGGGCCAATTAAAATCCTTACAAAATGCGGTACGACAAAACCAACAAAACCAATCATGCCACTAATTGAAACAGCTGCACCAACCGCCATAGCGGTATACACGAAGACTTGTTTTTTTAATCGTGAAACAGAAACACCAAGGTGTTGAGCTTGTGCTTCACCAAGTAGGTATAGGTTTAAGGGCTTGGCAAGCCGGCTAAGGCCAATAAGACTAATGAAAATTAAGACTAAAACAGGAAGCGTTAATGACCATCCGTTACCGCCTAAATTCCCCATCGTCCAGAAGGTAAGCTCTCTTAATTCACTGTCCGTACTGATCAAGGTTAAAATGCCAATCATAGAACCAACTATCGCATTCACTGCAATACCAGCTAATAACAAAGTGATTATTGTGAACTGACCTTGTCTGTTGCTTAATTTATATATTATGGCGCAAACACCTAAGCAGCCAATCATGGCGCCTATTGGTAAGGCATACACGCCAACAGTGGCCATCATAATAGGAAACAGTGAATGCCCAAGTACGATGACTATAACCGCGCCTAATGCACCGCCGCCAGCCACGCCAATAAGCCCAGGGTCGGCTAAAGGATTTCTGAAAAGTGCTTGCATTGCCGCACCGCTAAGACCTAATGCCGCCCCTACCGCAAGGGATAAAACGGTTCTAGGTAAACGAATTTCAAAAAGAACACGAGCAGACAGTGAATCTTGTGCTGGAGAAAAGCCATGTGAAACATAAGATAAAATGTCACTTCCCGATAAGGAAACAGCCCCTATCGCCATGGCAAAAATAGCGGAGAAAACAAGTAAGGCTAAGGTAATAGGAACGGCCAATAATTGACGCGCCCCTCGTTGTTTATTAATTGTAAGTGTATCTAACATAGATCAGTGTCCCGAAATAGAAGAGACATCATGTGGATAGCGAAATGTATAACCTTCAGGTAATGGGAAGTCTTTGTAAATCATGGTGCCTAGCTCAACAATAGCCTGCGGTGTACGAGGGCCAAAGCCAAGTAAATAGTTCCCATCTATAGTATGGATGGCTTTATTTTTAACGGCTGTCGTGTATTTAAAGTGAGAAAGCTCGCTGACCTGTTCGAACACATTACCTCCTCGATTCATTACGATAATGACATCAGGATTTAGGTCTAAAGCTGACTCAGGGGAAAGCTTTTTCCAACCTTTATAGTCGGCTAGTACGTTTATCCCACGAGCGTCTTTGATTACAGTGTTAGCGGACGTTTCACCGCCAGCCGCAATAGGTGTTCCGTTGCCAATTGTCAGTAGAAATAATACACGAGGTGATTTTGTATCAGAGGCTGAAAGTTGTTTGTTGGCGTAAGCGAGAGCGTCTATATCTATCTGAATTTCATCTAAAAGTGCTTCGCCTTTTTCTTCGACATTAAGTAATTGGGCTATTTTGGTGATTTTGTTTTTTAATGCAGGAAGACTGTTGTCTTCATGGATGATGACGGTTTTCACACCAACACTTTCTACTTGTTTGAGTGTTTTTGTTGGCCCAGTATCGTCTTCACCAAGTAATAAGTCTGGTTTAAGAGATAAAACGCCCTCTGCAGAAATGTTACGAACATAACCAAGTATGGGGAAGTTTTTAGCTTCTTCTGGAAAAGTACTTGTGCTGTCGACACCAACAATTCTATCTTGCTCACCAAGTTTGAATATTATTTCTGTAATCGACCCTCCGGCAACCGCAATTCGTTCAGGTTGCGCCGAAAAAGCAACTGTATTTACGAAAAAAACGATAAGAGTGAAGAAAGTTAATCGAAGCTTAATCATGAGAATCCCAAGTTTATAAAAAGTCATAAGAAATGACGGTTAGTTGTTAATCAATGTTATTGATACTTATCACTAATTATCCCAGCTGCCTGCCGCCAATCTGGGGCTTTTGCACGAAGTAACGAGAGAAAGCCTCTACGTTATTAAGCCGCGAGCTGAGCCAATGTTTTTTTGTAAAAAGCAAAGGCATCTATCGCACCTTGTACCGCACGCGCTTCTTGTTCTTCAGTGAGTGATAACGCATCTAATTGAGCTACAAATTTACGCCAATGAGGCGCCCGTCCTTCAGGATGAGCAGCAAGGTGCCTCGCGCCGTTCTCTGCATCGAAGTTCAATTTTTGAGTTTCTTTATAGAGAAATGCCGCGCCGATGTTTGAACCTTCACTGCAATATAACCAACCAATAGCCTGATAAAGGTCCGTCAGTTTAGCTAACAAAGCTTCATCCATATTTGTATCTAATCCTAAGTCTTTCAAGTCAGACTCGACTGCGGACAATCTAGGTAGCTCATCCAGACCCGGAAAAAACGCTTGAAGCTCTTTACGTTGATAAAGTGGAGCCACAGACAAATGAAAAATATGCTGCAAACGCAGGAATTTTGTATAATTTTCATTATTTAAAAACGGTTCAGACGCCATAACCATTTTATCAACTCCGTCATGATTAACTCGTGTTGAATACTTTAAACGTTTTGATAAACCTTCTATTTTTTGATCTTTTTCTATTGTTGACATACTGAACCTCACTAAAAAATATTTTATATATAAATATCGTCGATATTTATATTAACGAAACCAATGTTATCTAGTTTCTTTTTACAACAATGGGTCGAGACCAAATCCAAATAAACCCTACTAACATTCCAGATAAAGAGAAAAACAAAATATAAGAATTAACTTCGTTATAAATCAATATAAATGCACAAAAAAACATACTTATCGATGACATAATCTTACTATTTTTAGAAATAACTCTTCCATTATTCCAATTATAAATAGCAGGACCTGTAAATTTATTTTGATGTAAAAAACGATAAATTCTTGGTGAACCTTTTGATGACGACCAAGCGCAAAGCAATACAAATTCTGTTGCAGGAATGCCCGGGACCAAAACACCAACAAATGCCATGATCAAGCTAAAAACAGCGATCACTTGATAAAGAAACTGCTTACTTTTAGTCATCATCATATTAAATTTTTAACTGTCATTTTCATAATTCATCACTCCCGATTACACCTCCAAGCACTTCTCTATATTCGTACTGAAAAGAACATCATAATCCAAAAATTGCGGGCAACGGTGTAATGAATTTATCGTTTAATAACACATTCATATTAATAATTTCCATTAGATACATATCGTATTTTATTTTGTTATTATAAATAATATTCAATTTTGACAAACTTTTAATATCGATAAGTATATTTTCTAAAGAAACAATAGAATGTGATCTCTTAATTATTCCATCACCAACTAAATCTTATAATATTTCATCTGACATGGTGTAATTTTCTTCATTGTAATTAAAATCTTTCATGGTTTCTTTTAAATCGCTGCCAACAATCGAAACAACAAGAAAAATTCTTATCAATTCAAAAAACATCATCGAAACAAAAATAATAACGGGTAATATAAAAACTATTTCAATATAAAAATTTGCCTTTTTTTTTATAAAATTGACTCAAATAATCATTCATTCCGTTCTCTTATAAAAATCGATTTCAAAACAGCAACTATCGATGCTTCCTACGAACACCATTATACACACCAATAATATTGATTATCATTAACAAGTCAATAATCAAAGCATTAAGAATGCTTAATAAATAGATACTAGCTCTTTGTGACCTAGCTGATAGGATGGCTCATTATTAAACTAAATAAGATCGCATCATTTTTCTGTAGAAAGAATATTAGAAGTCTTTAGGTGTGTGTACGGACAAAACTGAAACAAGGTAAAAATAGACTATCAAGTCGCATTTATGACTTATAAATGCGTATTTCAAACAAAATTAATAAGCGTAACCATCAAGTAAAAATCACTATCCCGTAGCTTAGTCAAAAGTATTGAAATCGAATAATGCATGAAAGAAAATGATAATTTTTTGATGTTAATAGTTATCATTAGCATGTATTATACTGCCTCTCATTGCAACCAATCATTACCATTTTCGTTATAAAAGGTAGTAAATATGCGTGTTCTTATTGTTGAAGATGATGCCTCTGTAAGCCATTGGATAAGTAGCAAATTACATAAGTCGGGCCACTCATGCAAACTAGTAGACAATGGAAAAGACGCATTAAAACTGATAAAAGAAGAAGTATTCGATGTTATTTTATTGGATCGAATCATACCTATAATTGATGGGATTCAACTGTTAGGCATGCTTGATTCCACACCCCATCCTCCTATCCTTATTTTATCGGCAAATGATCAAATATCTGACCGAATAGAAGGACTTAAAGCAGGAGCGGATGACTATCTAGGCAAGCCTTTTGATTTTACTGAGCTGCTTTTGCGGTTAGAGCGTCTCTATTTCCGAACCAAAAAAGTTACTACTTCCAGTAACCTAATTAAAATTAAAGACATAATGATTGATCTTGAGCTTCATGAAGTCACACGATCAGGTCTACGCATAGATTTAACCAATAAAGAATTTAAACTACTCTACGTACTTGCTGAACACCCTGGACAAACGGTGACACGAAGTATGTTGTTAGAAAAGGCTTGGGGGTATCACTTTGATCCACAAACTAATGTGCTAGATGTTCACCTTTCAAAATTAAGACAGAAACTAGACGGAGATTCTAAAAAACCAATCATAAGAACCATTCGCTCAGTTGGTTACGCCATAGGATAAGACTGTGCTCATTAAATCATTACTTCGTAGCAGCAGCTTTCGACAAGCAGCAATAGTGGCTTTCATCAGCTTACTTATTTCTTCAGCATCCATTGTGGTTTGTGACTATATTCTAGACAATATTATGAAAAGTCATGTCCGAAGCATGATATTCGAAAACCTTGAAGATCAAGAGTTAATCAGGTTACTGAACAATAATGAAGCACTTATCAGCAAGCTAGATAGCGATGCATCTGCAGATAACAGAAAAGACCACTTTACCTTTCTGCTTAACGCTTCGGGGAAACTTCTATATGGAAATAAAAATAATCTTACAGATGAACACCTTGCTACTCTCAACTCAAAAAGAACAAATCCCCCTAGCATCATAACGCTTAAAAATGACAATATAGAACTGCTTGGGCTATTGATACCTCTAGCCAATGGCAGCTTGTATTTCAATGCCTATAACATTCGTCCAATGATTCTTCAAACACGCATCATCCCGCTTATGACTGGCGCTGGGTTACTCGCCATACAATTATCTATACTATTGATTAGCCTGCCTTTTAGTTTACATAACTTATATCGAGTTAATCATATTATTGAAACCTTAGAGAAATATACGAATGGAAAACACAAAGTAAGAGTCAGTTACAAAAATAATGGAGATGAATTTGGTCAGCTTAGTAAAGAAATCAATCAAGTATTGGCACGAACAGAAAAGCTTATGGAAGAAGTTCGTAGCATTACAAGCCATGTTGCTCACGAACTAAGAACCCCCCTAACCCGTCTACAGCATAGGTTAATTAATATTTCAGAACGCGTAGAGAATGAAGAACTTATAGAGCTAGAGCTAGCCATCAAGGAGTCAGAACAGATTCAAATGCTATTTCGTTCCATTATGCGTTTATCCGAAGTAGAAACAGAACGGGTCAGCCTCCAAAAAGACAAAATTAACGCCTATGAGATTTTGTATGAAGCCTACGAGTATTATCAGCCATTAGCCGAAAGCAAGGGTATTGAAATCAAACTTGAGGTAAATAGAAAGCTGTCATTCTATGCGGATAGAATCCTTATATTCCAAGCCATTGCTAACTTATTAGACAACGCTATCAAGTATGCTCCAGAGAGTAGAACTATCACCCTCGGCATAGAGTCAACGCAAAGTGCAACGTTAATAAAAATTGCGGATCAAGGGAAAGGCATTCCAGAAGAAAGTAAGCTATTTGTTACCCAAAGGTTTAAGCGACTTGCAAGCAAAACAGAGATATTTGGTCATGGACTTGGCCTCACCTTGGTTCATGCAATTGCTTCGCTACATAATGGTGACTTAGACCTAATAAATACTCACCCAGGACTATGTGTTTGCTTGAAAATTTGCCCAAACAAAACCATTAATCAGAACGATTGAAAGCCGATTCACGCTTTGCTTATCTAATAATTTCGATAGGGTCTCATTGGGTCTTGTAGATTTGATGAGGAAGGCACGACCGTGATCAAACAGCTCTTGTTGTGGTTTTGGATAGCACGTAATTTATTGTGTCGCATCACTTTTATCGTCGAATCACGCTTCGTACCTCATCTCATCCGACCTACCATTAGCTAGGGCCTTACAGGCTTTTTTTTAAAAAGGAGCGTCTTTGTTGGCATTTGCGCTGACGCGTTGAG
>NZ_JAMB01000011.1 GCF_000521805.1 Marinomonas ushuaiensis DSM 15871 | reverse complement strand
GATTCGAACCTCTGACCGCTCGGTTCGTAGCCGAGTACTCTATCCAGCTGAGCTACGGGTGCATAACGATAATTCCAGTCTTTTTTACTCAGAAAGGATAGCTTCTGATAAAGACATACTTGAATGGCGGAGAGTGAGGGATTCGAACCCTCGATGAGTTTCACCCCATACTCCCTTAGCAGGGGAGCGCCTTCGGCCACTCGGCCAACTCTCCAAACAAGTGCGGCGTAGTATATACTGCCAAAAAAACATGTAAAGACTTTTTGAGATTTTTTTTAAAAAAATTACTCTTCGGTATCTTGTCCGTCTTGCTCTTTCTGAATACGAAGATAAATTTCTTCACGATGAACAGAAACATCTTTAGGTGCATTAATACCTATACGAACTTGATTACCTTTCACACCCAATACGGTGACAGATACTTCATCACCAACCATTAATGTTTCACCAACACGACGAGTTAAAATAAGCATAATAATATTTTCCCTGAAATAGCTTCCAACATTTATTTAGATGAATTGCCCTACATGCTATGTAGGGCAATTCCTACAAAATCAATTATAGCTTCTGAATATATATTAAACCATCTCCAAAGACAGGATTTTATGTGTCCAATTGTTACGTCTCGCTCACATCATTTACACAATCACCCAACTTAAAGGCGGAATGTAACGCACGAACGGCCAATTCCATATATTTCTCATCAATAATCACAGACACTTTAATTTCCGATGTAGAAATAAGTTGGATATTTATAGACTCCGCTGCAAGAGCTCTAAACATACTACTCGCCACACCTGCATGTGAACGCATACCCACACCCACAATGGATACCTTCGCTATCTTAGCATCGGAAAGCACTTCAGTAGCGCCCAACTCTTCAGAGATACTATTAAGCGTAGATAAAGCCTGATCATATTCATTACGATGCACAGTAAAAGTAAAGTCCGTTGTGCCATCTACAGAAGATATATTCTGAACGATCATATCGACTTCAATATTAGCATCACTAATAGGCCCTAGAATGCGCGAAGCGATCCCAGGAAGATCAGGAACACCTTTCAATGTTAATTTTGCTTCATCTCTATTGAACGCAATACCAGAAACAGCTGGCTGTTCCATACTTTTATTCCCCTCAGTCGTAATTAACGTGCCTTCACCTTCAACAAAACTCGACAACACCCTTAATGGCACTTGATATTTACCAGCAAACTCCACTGAACGAATTTGTAATATTTTTGAGCCTAAGCTCGCCATTTCCAACATCTCTTCGAAAGTAATTTTATCTAAACGTCGCGCACTGTCGACAACACGAGGATCTGTTGTATAAACACCGTCAACGTCTGTATAAATCTGACACTCATCCGCTTTTAAAGCTGCCGCCAAAGCAACCCCTGTTGTATCAGAGCCACCTCGGCCTAACGTTGTAATATTGCCAAACTCATCCGCTCCCTGAAAACCTGCCGCCACAATAACTCGACCAGCATCCAAATCAGCCCTCATTGCTTCGGTATCTATTTTCTGAATACGAGCTTTACCATGAGCGTTATCAGTCGTAATACGAATTTGCGACCCAGTATAAGAGCGTGCGTCAAGACCGCGCCTCATCAACGCCATAGACAATAGAGCGATGGTTACTTGCTCACCCGTCGACAGCAAAACATCCATCTCTCGAGCACTTGGTGAAGTCGTCACACTTTTCGCAAGATCAATTAGCTTGTTTGTCTCGCCACTCATGGCAGATACAACAACAACGATATCATCGCCCTGCTGTTTATGTTTAAACACCCTATCCGCAACAGCTTCAATACGCTCAACCGTACCAACAGAAGTGCCACCATATTTTTGAACTAACAACGCCATAATCTATCTATTACCTAAATCAAAGCTCAATTAGAGCTGGTCAAGTTAAACTCTTTCAGCAACCCAATCAGGAACTAAAGCAAGCGCTTCTGGCAAGCCATCTGGATTATTACCACCCGCTTGAGCCATATCTGGTCGACCACCGCCCTTACCCTCAACCAAAGGCGCAACCATCTTAATAAGATCGCCTGCTTTTACTTTCTTCGTTAACTCTTTTGTCACACCGGCAATAAGGCTCACTTTACCGTCATGAACTGAAGCTAATAAAACAACTGCAGACTCTAACTTACTTTTCAGCTCATCCAGCAAATCACGTAACTCTTTTGGATCTGCCACATCAACCTGAGCAACCAATAGCTTACCGCCTTCAATATCGACAGCCTGAGACGCCAAATCAGCACCTGCAAGCGCGGCCATTTTACCTTTCAAAAAGTCTAATTCTTTTTGCAAACTACGAGCATGATCATTCAAAGCAATCACTTTATCGAAAGCGTTTTCTTTATTGCCTTTAACCAAGCCTGCAACACCGCCAAGTAAAGATTCAATATGACGAACACTGTCAATTGCCGCTTTACCCGTTAACGCCTCAATTCGACGCACACCAGCAGCAATACCGCTTTCAGCAACTATTTTGAACAAACCTATATCACCTGTACGCTTAACATGCGTACCACCACAAAGCTCAATAGAATAATCCGCACCCATTGTTAGGACACGGACTTCACTGTCGTACTTTTCACCAAACAATGCCATCGCGCCTTTGGCCTTTGCGGATTCAACATCCATAAGGTCAGTTTCAACAGGGCGATTCAAACGAATCTGCTCATTCACCATGTCTTCAATCTGCTCAATCTCAGCTGGCGTTACACCTTCAAAATGAGAGAAATCAAAACGTAAACGTTCAGGATCTACTAAAGACCCTTTCTGAGTCACATGATCACCCAGAATACGACGAAGGGCTTCGTGCATTAAATGCGTGGCAGAGTGATTTAGAGTTGTTGCCATGCGCAAAGAGCGATCGACTTCGCCAGTAACCAAACCACCAACAGAAAGACGACCTTCTTTTAATTCACCCTGATGTAAATGGGCTTTTGCTTGCTTCGTAGTATTCGACACTTTAAAAGCACCTGTTCCACGCAACCAGCCCTTGTCACCAACTTGACCACCTGATTCACCATAGAAAGGCGTGCTTTTCAAAACAACAGCAGCAAACTGACCAGCTTCAATAGAATCGACAGCAACACCGTCAACTAAAATAGATTCAACTTCACACTGAGCATTTAAATTATCGTAACCAGTGAATTCAGTTACGCTATCAATCGTGATGCCGCCAGACATATCCATTGAGAAGTTACTCGCAGAACGCGCACGATTTCGCTGCTCTTCCATGGCTTTATCAAAACCGACTTCATCTATCTCAAGATTATTTTCACGAGCAACATCATTGGTTAAATCCGCTGGAAAACCAAAAGTGTCATACAGCTTGAAAACGGTTTCGCCAGGGATGATTTTTTTATCACCTAGCTGAGAAATCGCTTCCTCAAGGATTTTCATACCTTGATCAAGGGTCTTAGCAAATTGTTCTTCTTCTTTTAGAAGTATAGAGGTCACACGATCTTTAAGCTTACGTAATTCTGGATACGCATCCCCCATTTCAATATCAAGCGCTTCCACCAACTTATGAAAGAAGACTCCTTTTTGCCCCAACTTATTACCGTGACGAACCGCACGACGAATAATACGACGCAATACATAACCACGGCCTTCGTTTGACGGAATCACACCATCCACAATCATGAAAGAACATGAACGAATATGATCGGCAATTACTTTTAATGACTGAGAAGCTAGATCATCTGTACCAACCGCTTTTGCAGAAGCTGCGATTAAATTTTGGAACAAATCGATTTCGTAGTTACTGTGCACATTTTGCAAAATGGCAGCAATTCGCTCTAGCCCCATACCAGTATCGACAGAAGGCTTAGGCAAAGGCGCCATAGTGCCGTCAACAGAACGGTTAAACTGCATGAAAACGACATTCCAGATTTCGATAAAACGGTCGCCATCTTCTTCAGGTGAACCTGGAGGCCCGCCCCAAATATGTTCACCATGATCGTAAAACACTTCAGAACAAGGACCACAAGGGCCGGTATCACCCATCGCCCAGAAATTATCTGACTGGTAACGACCGCCTTTGTTATCACCTATACGAATGATTTTTTCTTTCGGCACACCAATCATTTCATGCCAAAAATCAAAAGCTTCATCGTCGTCTGCATAAACAGTCACAAGAAGCTTCTCTTTTGGTAGTTTCAAAACATCTGTTAGAAACTCCCAAGCATAAGTAATGGCTTCTTTTTTAAAGTAATCGCCAAAGCTGAAGTTACCCAACATTTCAAAGAAAGTATGGTGCCGCGCCGTGTAACCAACATTCTCAAGATCATTGTGTTTACCGCCCGCACGAACACAACGCTGAGACGTCGTTGCACGCGTGTAGGGACGCTGATCTTCACCTAAAAACACATCCTTAAACTGAACCATCCCGGCGTTTGTAAACAGCAAGGTTGGATCATTACCAGGAATCAGAGAGCTAGATTCTACAATCTGATGCTGCTTACTTTCGAAATACGATAAAAATGACTGGCGTAACTCAGAACTCTTCATAATAAGGTGCGTCTCTATCTCTATTTGTCAGGACGAATGGAATTGCGTGAACGGCATATTAACAAGAGCCAATTCTGTGCAACGAAAAGCACAAAATAGTACACTCAAAGGATAGGTGTTTTCAAAAGAAACCGTAGGAATTTAAGGTTATTTTGTACAATTCTTAAACTAAAGCCTCTTTTCCTAATGAATCGAGGCTTTATAAAGAATTATTATTTAATTTCGTGAAGAGTTTGATAACAATAATGAGGGCGAGAAGTCATTCTTGTCACCAACTCATAACCGATTGTACTGGCAAAATCAGCCACCTCTTCTACAGGAACACCTTCTCCCCATAAAACAACCTCTTGACCAATCTCAAGCTGTTGATCTGAGTTTGCCAATTTCACTGTAATCATGTCCATCGAAACTCGCCCAGCCAAAACAGCAGGCATGCCATTTATTTTAAGCGGCGTTCCACCTTGTGCATGGCGAGGATAACCATCACCATAGCCAACGGCAACCGTTGCCAATTGATGACCTTCCGTTGCCACGTAAGATAAACCGTAACCAACCTTGTCTCCCTCTTTTAAGGAACGTACAGAAATAACTTTCGATGACAAAGTCATTGCAGGAACCAAGCCTAGCTGTTGACCCGTCAATTCTGCAAAAGGTGAAATACCATAGAGCATAATTCCTGGACGAATCCACCCACCTTCAGGAACAGACCACTTCATAATGGCTGCAGAGTTCGCAACACTTGCTTCAATTCCACCAATCGCATGACGAGTCCGTTCAAAATACGTTAACTGCTCCATAGTCGTAATATCAGACAAATCATCAGCACAAGCAAAATGAGTCATCAACAACACTTCATCAACTTGACCACTTGCTTTTAGTTTTTCCACCAGCACTTGCGCGCCATCTTTGTCGACGCCCAAACGTCGCATACCAGTATCAAGTTTGACAAAAATCTTTTCAATCTTTGCCTTGCTAGCAAACAACCATTCAAGCTGAATGTCGTTTTCTATTGCTGCCCAAAAACCATGCTGTTCGCACAAAGCCCATTCATCCGCTTCAAAAACCCCTTCGAGCATCATGACAGAAGAAGTAACATTCGAATCACGAAGAGCTATCGCCTCTTCGATTGCCGCAACAGCAAAAGCATCGACTTCATCATCAAGGTGTTGAGCAACTTCAATGGCACCGTGCCCATAAGCATTACTTTTAACAACAGCAAACGCTTTGCAAGTTGGCTGAAGTTTTTTCGCATAACGATAGTTTTGTAAAATCGCATTAAGATCTATCGTTGCGGTTAGTGGTCTTGCCATTTCTAATCCTTACTTCTTATAACGTTCAACAGATAGATCTTGAGAATCAATACCTGTTTTATCGCCTGCTATGATATCTGCAATCACCGCTGCAGAACCACAACTCATTGTCCAACCTAATGTTCCATGCCCTGTATTCAAATACAAACCACCAATACCACTCGCACCAACAACTGGCGTTCCATCGGGTGTCATCGGACGTAATCCTGTCCAATATTCCGCTTCAGCCAAATCACAACCCTGACCAAACAAATCACCTACGACATGGCTAATGGTTTCCGTTCTAGACTTAGGAAGATCTAAATTATAACCCGCCAACTCTGCCGTTCCTGCAGATCGAATACGATCACCAAGACGCGTAACAGCTACTTTGTATGTTTCATCCATAACGGTAGAAATTGGAGCATAGTTAGTATCAGAAATAGGCACAGTCAATGAATAGCCTTTTACAGGGTAAACCGGAATATCAATATCACAGGCTTTTAACAACTCTTTTGAATAACTACCTAAACAAACCAAAACTTTATCAAATTCTTGAAGACCCAATTGAGTCACAACGCCTTCAATCTTATTCGATTTAACACTCAAAGATTTAATGTCCGAATTAAATTGGAAGACAACACCCAGCTCTTCACACGTTTTCTTAAGAGACTGACAAAACAAATAACAGTCGCCTGTTTCATCACCAGTAAGACGCAAACCGCCTTGAAACTTGTCAATCACCGAACTTAACCCTGGTTCAACTTGTGCGATCTGTTCAGGCGTCAACAACTCATGAGGCACACCCAACGCTTTAAGTACCTTGATGTCTTTTTCAGCAGCGTCAACCTGCTCTGCCTTTCTGAACAATTGCAACGTACCACCTTGACCATCTTGATACTGAATACCGATATCTTTTCTCAGCTCAATAAATTGATCTCTGCTATATTCCGCCAACATCATCATTCTGGATTTATTTGTGTTGTAGGCACCATTCGTACACTGGCCCAACATCTTAATCATCCATTCTATTTTCTTAAGCTCAGGTTCTGCACTAATTCTTAATGGAGCGTGCTTTTGCATTAACCATTTAACAGCTTTTAAAGGAACGCCTGGCGCAGCCCAAGGTGCAGAGTAGCCTGGAGAGATTTGCCCAGCATTAGCAAAGCTTGTCTCTAGTGCTACTCCAGCCTGACGATCAACCACCGTCACCTGATACCCCTTTTTAGCCAAATAGTACGCAGAAGTAAGACCAACAACACCAGCCCCTAGCACGCAAATACGCATAACAACGCTCCAAAATTATGTAAAAGTCATATCACCTATATTCACATAAGATATTTAGTTTTATCATCTTATTTATTTAGATATGTTAGAATAAAAAACCACAAAAATAAAAAAATATAGATTTATATAAAATAAATGTAAGTGCGTAATTCAATTGCTAAAATAGCAACATCAAAAAACGCCAAAGGATTAAATATGAAGAGGCAAACATTCTCTATTTTCGACCAAGCCTTGTCATTACTAAGCCATAGAGAACATGCGACAAAAGAACTCGCCAACAAGCTAAAAGTTAAAGGCCATACTGAAGAAGAGATAGCATCAACAATAGAACGACTTCAGGAAATCAATTACCTTAACGATGAACGCTTCGCGGAAATTTTTGTCAGAAGTAGAATAAGCAAACCGCTTGGGGCTAACCGCATTCTACAAGAGCTGATACAAAAAGGCGTAAATAGTACTCTAGCAAAAGAAGCGGTAAATAATGCTGAGGCAGATTGGTTTGAACTGGCAAAACAATTAAAAGAAAGGAGGTTTGGCGAAGAAGCCACCAAAGATTTCAAAGAAAAAGGTAAACAGTCGCGCTACCTTCAATACAGAGGGTTTAACTTTGATGAAATTAAATACGCAATGTCCCCAAAAGACGAATACTAAACTTGGTCCACATAAACTACTTATCTTCTTTTGACATCAGTGCAGTTAAATAACGTTCTTCCATCTCAACGTATTGTTCCTGAATATTTGCAATCTTATCGTCTAATTCATCAACTTTTTTCTGTAATTCAATGAGTTCTTCCGACTGAGTGACACCATCACGTAACTCAGCGTCTAAGCGTTTTCGTTCTGCTTCTAGCTCTTCATTCACTTCTCGTAAGTTTTCAATTTCTTCCAAGTCTCGGTGCTCCATAGCAGTAAAACTGTCATCTATTGACACTTCCGCCAGCTCATTAGTATCAAGCAATCGCCGCTCCAGACTTTCACGTAAAACATGTGCTTTGTCCAAATCTCTTTCTAGCATTTCAACATAGAGCTCAGACTCATTCACCATTAAACGTAAAGCTCCAAGTTTAGATGACTGCTCATTAGCAAAAGCATCTGTTTCTTCTGTAAAAGACTCTTGATGTAATAAATCTTCCATATTCTTCATCGTGCTGCGCTCTGCATCAAACACGCCGTAAATATCTATACCTTGAGCCGCCCTTTCTTCATTTTCTCCGACTTCCAATAAAGCTTCTTTTGTTTTCAGTGCTTTATCACGCTTGGCGATATCAATATTAAGGTTATATTTGATTGTTTGTAGACTCTCTAACTTTCTTTCTAAACGCTTCACGACTCGACCACTTTCCAGTAACGACTTTTCTAACCTGACGATAAAAACATCATAAATACCGACGTGTTTTTCATCCTTTTGACTGTCTTTCGCGTTACGTACTTGTTCTTTTAAGTCAACTATGATGTTTTTTTGGTAAGCGGCTAACTGCTTCAGGTCTAAGACCTTATCATCTAATTCCAAACTCATAGAATCCAAGAAAATAGATTGATCTGTTTCATTTAAAAATGCACTCAAAGTATCTGCATAAGCGCTGCTTTCTCCCTCTTCTTTTACCTCGTCTAGATGCAATTTAAGCCTTTCTGAAAACTCGCACATACTCGCCATTTCTGCACGTAAAGCTGCCAACGATTGATCCAATTCAGGCTCTTGCGCTAACTGCTCTTGAATCTCATTTAGGTGATCATTTAATTCTGACCTAGTATCAACTTGGGAGGAGGCTTTATCTTCAACTTGTTGAATAACACCATTCAACTCATCCAATAAAGATTGATTCACTTTTAATGATTTAAATAGCTCGTCGATCTCTTGAGCTCGATCGATTTTAGCAAGAATTTTTTTGAATGCCTCTAATAACGCAAGCACTTTTGAATCTGGAACAGAGTGCTCAATAATATGAATCTCAACATCTAAAAAAATCGACCAGCATGACAAAGATGCTTTTCCTTGAAAGTCGGAGTTTGGTGAACCTTTCAATAATTCAACGCATATCTTTTTCTGCTGTCGTAACAAGACAAGCCATTGCTCTTTTTCTTCAGAGGAAACGCCTAGTAATTCATCGCCATCACTGTCATCAGTACTCAAAGTGGCGCCTAGGTCAACAGCCGCTTTTCTTACGGATAAATAACGAAAGAAAACCAACATAAAAACTAAGAAGAAAAACACACTTGATGCAATAAGTGCCCATTGCCATAACAACATTTTAGGTAGATCCTATTTAATATTTATACAAAACATCTCAACTCATTTCATTCAATATACTCAATAAAACGTAAAAAGCTATTTAGAACGCAACCAGAAACATCCCAACAATTGCCGCGATGAAACCATACACAATCATAGGAAGAATAGTCTGCTTGATAATATAACCCTCTTTGTTAGCGATACCTAAAATAGTAGAAACAGCGATAATATTGTTGATACACACCATATTACCCATAGCTGCCCCAGCAGATTGCAGAGCTAATATCGCAGATATTGGCAAACCAACTTGTACTGCAATACTTTGCTGAATAGCACCAAATGTTAAATTAGAAACCGTAGCTGAGCCTGAAAAGAAACTTCCTAATGCGCCTAAAAAAGCAGAAAAATAAGACCAATTATCGCCAGTTACACTTGAAAACGCATTGGCGATCAAGAAAATAGGCGAATGCTCGCCACCCAACATCATAAAGTTCACCATGATGAGTGCTGCAGCCAAAGAAACCAACGGCAATTTAATTCGACGACCAGTATCAGAAAACGCCTCAACCACATTACTTCGAGACATTTTCAATAAAGGAATGGAAATAAGCACAACCAATAAAAATGGAATCAAGGCAGGCACATACAAGGCTTTATACGACCAACTGACCGATGTTTGTAAAATATTCTCCACAGACAAAACAAGCGCTTGGCTGACACTAAAATACGTTCCACCAATATCAAAACCAAACCAAACGCTCATGTCGGTTAACAAGCCCTTTATGCCAAGCTGACTAATTCGAGTTACGATTAAAATAACAATCAATAAAACCAATGGAAGCAAGGCAAAAATAAGTGTTTTGAAAGGCACGATTGCCTCTTTATACAGGCCGTTTTCATCACTCTCTTCTTGAGTTTTCTGTAGTCCAATACCTCGTTTGGCCAAAACGATACTAACCATCAAACCAATCGCCCCACCAATCAATGAAGGGAACTCATAATTCCAAGTCGCAATCCAATAATATGGAATAGTACAAGACAAAATACTCAAAAGAATAAACACAATATTCTGACGAATCATCTGCCAACTAACGACAAATTTTAAAGCCAAAACAGGTATAACAAACGCAGCCATTGAATTAATTAATGCCGTTTGCGTTGCGACTTCAAAAATCTGCTCTTGATCTAAATTCAGTGCTTCGAGGCCAAACCAAATAGGCGTACCGACGGCACCAAACGATACAGGCACAGAATTCATAATAAGAGCGAGAATCGCTATTTTTAAAGGATGAAAACCCAAACCCACTAACATAGGTGCTGCAATTGCAGCAGGTGTACCAAAACCAGAAGCCCCTTCCAGCATAAATGCAAACGCCCAACCAATGATCATCAACTGAGCGATGGCATTTGTACTAATGGATTTCAGCCATCTAGCGATAACACTTTCAGCACCTGAAATAGCCAAAACTCGGTTCAATAAAATCGCACCAGCAATAATTGAAATCGGAGTAATAACAGACAACACACCAGAAATAATATTGGCGGCCAATAAACGTCCATCTGCCTGAAAATAAAAAAGCTGAATAACGCCAACCAATAATGCCGATATAGGCAACGCTATATGAGACGGTAACGCTTCTTTTTTGGTCATTAACCAAATAAGCAAAAGAATCGGAAAGGCCGAAATAAGCGTGCCAAAAAATGCCATTAATTTACCCTTAATCTATTTGTAGTATTAATCCAAATTATAAACCTAACTCGGACCAATATGATCGTCTTAGGCATAAATAACTATTTCTTATGACCAAACTCAATAAAAAAGGGATGACTATTGCGATTCGTCATCCCTTTTCAAGTAACACAGAAATTATAAGGCTATTAGGATAAATTCAGTCATCTAAATCGGAGCGGTCAGCTACTTTAAAAAGCATCACCTCAAATACGATTAACCGAGATACCACGCTGAACAGCAGGACGCTGTTCGATCTCTTTCGCCCAGCGTAATAGATGTGTATAACTCGCTACATCAAGAAACTCTGCGGCTTCGTATAAATTGCCCAGCACCAGACTTCCATACCAAGGCCAAATCGCGATATCGGCAATTGAATATTCGTCACCTGCCATATAAAGATTTTTCGCCAAATGCTTATCCAGCACATCTAATTCACGCTTCACCTCTATTGTGAAACGATCAACTGGATACTTCATTCTTACCGATGAATAAAAATAGAAATGACCAAAACCACCACCGAGATAAGGTGCGCAACCCATTTGCCAGAATAACCAGTTACGACACTCTGTTTTCCCGGCATGATCTTTGGGCACTAACGCTTCAAACTTATCGGCAAGATATTGCAGAATAGAACCAGACTCAAACACTCGTGTTGGCGGTGTTGTATCGTGATCCATCAAGGCTGGGGTTTTCGAGTTAGGGTTAATCTCAACAAAACCAGAAGAGAGCTGCTCACCTTTTCTAATGTTAATCAAATGAGCATCGTATTCAGCGTTACTAATACCCTGTTCCAAAAGCTCTTCCAACATGATTGCCACTTTCTGGCCATTTGGCGTTGACATTGAATAAAGCTGTAATGAGCGCTCACCAACAGTTAAAGCTTTTTCATGGGTCGAACCAGAAAAAGGACGATTAACAACCGACAAATTACCAACATTTTCTGGATTCCACTCCCACACCTTTGGTGGAACGTAGTTTTC
The DNA here is from genome assembly GCF_000521805.1 of Marinomonas ushuaiensis DSM 15871. Lineage (GTDB taxonomy): Bacteria > Pseudomonadota > Gammaproteobacteria > Pseudomonadales > Marinomonadaceae > Marinomonas > Marinomonas ushuaiensis. Next base: position 98,416 of record NZ_JAMB01000011.1, on the reverse strand, counting down.
GTCTGGATTCGTATCTGAACTCATTATTTATTCTCTCTTTTGAAATTCATTGTAAGAAATCTAAGACAAAGCACGTCTAAAGATCAAATGGCGATATTTATCTTAGATAGTACTGCTTACGCCACAATATCATAAGGATAAAATCATTCGTCAACACCCTATTCTTCTATGATGAATGTCTAAAGTAATAGACGACATTAAAAGCACAGAATTAAAGGACAAACCTCTAAACATGGCACATAAAAAGGCACTAAACATGACAAACAATACCTTATTAAAACGTACTTTAGGGTTAGCGACTATTGTGAGCGCCAGCTTATTTACCCATGCAACACTGGCTGCGCCACAAACTTTGATCGTCGCTGGAGGCTGTTTCTGGTGTGTAGAATCCGATTTCGAAGCGGTTGATGGTGTTACCAGTGCGGTATCTGGCTATATTGGCGGTCACGTAAAAAATCCAACTTACCGACAAGTTGCTGCAAAAGGCACAGGACATTTTGAAGCGGTTGAAATCACCTTCGATGATGAAATCGTTTCACTCAAAACCTTAGCAGATTACTTTTGGAAAACCATCGATCCAACGGACGCATACGGACAATTTTGTGATAAAGGCGCGCCTTATAAAACCGCGATGTTTTACCAAAATGAAGAACAAAAAGCTGTATTCGACGCATCACTAAAAAATGTCGAAGAGACAAAACCTTTCACAGATGCAATTGTGACAGAAATACTCCCTGCCAGTGAATTTTACATTGCTGAGGAATACCATCAGAGCTACTACACAAAGAACCCAGCACGATATGGGTTTTACCGTTTAAGCTGTGGACGAGATAGTAGAATTGAAAGCCTATGGGGCGAAGTGGCCAGCAAAGATCATCACTAAAATACACTTTTAAACTTTTTTACCCCCTTATCAAAGGCATCCGTTTTTCCCTTTACGGATGCCTTTCTTTTGCACACACCTTCTCATCAAACTCTCATTTCATTGTAGTGATTCTCTCTAATCGATTTCAGAGAAGACTCTAATTCGAGTATCAACAAAGTCTTTTTTATCTAGATTAAACGCATAGAAGATGAAGAAAATCAGCAACTCCTGCTCAAAACCTAGCCATTTTAAACGCTACCCTCCACAGTGAAAACACGTTTCAAGACGTTCTCGAAAAAGTAACTAAAAGGAGTAATAACATGAAGTTTTTCATTCCCGTCATCGCAGGTAGCATTGCTTTAGCCTCTTTCAGCGTAGCAGTACAAGCAGACAGTTCAATCGATTCAACCGAGAATAACAGCGGCTTTTATGTTGGCGGTAACTATGGTTACCTCAAAGTAGAAAGCGACGACGACTTTGATGATAGCAACGACGTATCACAAGGTATCATCGGTTATCGTCTGAACCCTTTCATTGCACTAGAAAGTAGCTATATCAACTTTGGTCGTTATGGCAGTGATTTGGCAAATGCTGAGACAACAGGTTATACCGCAGCGGTTAAAGGTACGATTCCACTAAGCCAAACCGTAGAAGTCTTTGCGAAAGCAGGTCAGCTTTGGCACGAAACAGATTATAACGTGACGTCCTTTTCCGGCAGCTCAGACGATAAAAGTCTATTTGCAGGCGCCGGCGTTAATTTCAAAGTCACTGAGAACTTCTTAGTGAATGCCCAATACACCTGGTACGACGTAGATTTAGAAGCCGATAATGTTTCATCTGACAGCAAATTTGAAACTGACTTCAATCAAGCAAGTGTCGGGGCGGAGTATCGCTTCTAACACGTTTACTAGTTAGATTTTTCACTTTCAGTCATTCCCTTATGATGACTCCCATTAAGAAGACTTTCTGCCCTTAGGAAGTCTTCTCTTTTTTACGAGTGATAACCACCATCATGTTTGTCATCCTCAAATATTCCACAATAGCGCTTTGACCCTTTAACATGAACTCACTACTATCTATACTTCTTGATTTTAAAAACTTTATTTTCAACAGGCGCTTATTATGAATCCTATTTTGCAAGCCCAAACCGCCCATAAATCCATTCGACAATATACAGATCAGGCCATTGATGAATCATTACTAAAGCAGCTGATTCAATCTGCGCAAGGTGCGGCATCGTCCAGTTTTATCCAGGCGTATTCATTAGTACAAGTGACGAACAAAGACAACCGTCAAAAGCTCGCAACATTAGCAGGCGGACAAAAATGGGTTGAATCTGCAGCCGAATTTCTCGTAATCTGTGCCGACTTAACGCGTGTAGAGCATTGCAGTTTACAACAAGGTTTAGGAAAACTAGAAGGCAACACAGAACATTTTATTGCCGCAACGACAGACGCGACTTTCATGGCGCAAAACCTTATGCTAGGGGCAGAATCGGTTGGATTAGGCGCTGTTTTTATTGGTGGTATTCGTAATGACCCTGCACAGGTAGCTGAACTATTAAACCTGCCAGATCAAGTGTACCCAATCTTCGGACTTTGCCTTGGTTACCCAGATGCTGAACCAGATTTGAAACCACGTTTGCCAGTGGATGTTGTTTTACATATAGACCGTTATGACAACACACGTTGCGCAAGTGACGTAAAAGCTTATGACTCACAAATGCAGGCCTATTATCAGAGCCGTGGCGATAATCAGAAAAGCAGTAATTGGTCTGAACAAACTGCGAATGCTGTACAGAAAAAGACACGCGAACATATGCTAGACTTCTTGCAACAGCGTGGCTTTTTAAAATGCTAAAACCACATTACTTTTTATTTATCTTTAATAGGAAAAAAAATGATAACTAACGTCCCTAATATCACTTTTAAAACACGCGTTCGTAACGATGCTCTTGGTGGTACAAATCCATTTGAATGGAAAGACGTAACAACAGACGATTTATTCAAAAACAAAAAAGTGGTTGTTTTCTCTTTACCTGGCGCCTTCACGCCAACTTGTTCAACATCTCATTTGCCACGTTATGAAGAACTTTACAGCGAATTCAAAGCCCAAGGCGTAGACGCCGTGATTTGTATCTCTGTAAATGACGCTTTTGTTATGTATCAGTGGGGCAAAAGCCAAAACGCTGAAAACGTTTTCCTATTACCTGATGGCAACGGTGACTTCACTCGTCAAATGGGCATGTTAGTGAAAAAAGACAACCTAGGATTTGGCATGCGTAGCTGGCGTTACGGTATGTATGTTGAAAATGGCGTGATTCAGAAAATGTTCACTGAAGCCGGCTACCAAGACAACGCTCCAAGCGACCCATTCGAAGTATCTGATGCTGATACAATGCTGAACTACCTAAAATCTCGTTAATATTTTCTAGCTAGTACTTTCTCTCTCAGACAGTAGCGAGAAAATACGATACAAAAAAAGGATAAGTAGTGAATGCTACTTATCCTTTTTTATGCTCTATTTTTTGGATGCCTCATCCTAAAAAAGGCTAACCGTTAATGTGCCCATCATCTAACACCGCTTTATCTAGCATGCCTTTTTCAACCAAGGAGGTTAATAAGGCTTTCGACCGTTCTCTAAACAAATCTCGTAAAAGACGAACGGTTGGTGTAATGGATTGGCGACTTGGACATACTAACCAAAGTTCACCTTGCTGAATATCGTACTCTGAGAGCAATGGCACAATCCGGCCTTTCAGCAAATCACTGGCGATATCCAGACAAGATTTAATGGCAACGCCTTTTCCGGCAACACACCAGCGCCGAACTAAGTCTCCATCATTCGCAGCGCAGTTCGCTTTCGGTTTCACTTTATGTGATTGATCGCCTTCTGAAAGTAGCCAGGTATCGTTCAATATGCCTTGAAGTTGATAAAACAACCCTTTGTGATTCACCAGATCTTTTGGATGTAAAGGAATTCCATGTTGCTCGATGTATTCTGGGCTGGCTCCGATAATTCTTGGCACATTACAAATTTTGAAGCCATATAAGTTGGAATCTGATGGTGGTCCATAACGCAACGCCATGTCTAAAGCATCGCGATAGAAGTCGACATTGCTGTCACTAATATGCGCTCTTAACGTGACATCTGGATGATGCTCCATAAATTCGTTAATCCATGGAATCGCCAAATTTCGGCCTAAATCGGATGACACAGCAATTCGGATTTCACCGCTGATAATGTCCAAATCATTTCGCATCGTTTGTTTTGCTTGATCCAACATAGACAAAGCGGCTTCACATTGTGGCAAATATCGTTCACCCGCACTGGAAAGACGAAGATGACGCGTGGTTCTGACAAACAACTCAACACCCAATGCTGACTCAACACGCTTTACCGCGGCACTGGCCGTCGCCATTTGCATATCAAGATGCCTTGCGGCTGCGGTAATACTGCGAAACTCTGCCACTTTTAACACAACCTGGAGATCTTCGAGCTGCATTCCTTAAACCTCGTAGAAAATAACAGCCCTATTATCAATTATTTTTTGATAATAATTCAATGAAAGACATGTTTTTTGTTTGATAAAGAATCAATAAGATAACGCCATTCTCTTATTGAAGAGCAAATCTTAAAATTATTTTATATGGAATAAAAAATGACGCACCCAATTATTACTGATCTAGAAAACCGCCACACTGTAAAACATTATGATGCTTCTAAGCCTATATCTGCGGAAGATTTAGAAGTAATCTACGAAGTGTTACGCCTTTCACCTTCTTCAATAAACTCTCAACCTTGGAAGTTTATTGTGATTGAAAGTGACGAAGCGAAACAACGCCTTCATGATACTTTTGAAAATAAATTTCAGTTCAACCAAAAACACGCTAAAACAGCATCGCACACTATTTTGTTCGCTCATAAAACAAACTACGTTCGCGCAGATTATGAAAAAGTCATCGATAAAGACATTCAAGTTGGTCGAACTCAGCCAGAAAATAAAGAACAAGCTTTTGGTGCTTTTGCGTTTGTTGATATGAATACTGACGAGAACGGCAACAACGCAGCTTGGACAAAGGCTCAAACCTACATAGCCTTAGGCAATACAATGAGTGCACTGGCTCGTCTAGGTATTGATTCGACTCCAATGGAAGGCGTAGATCACGAGTTAATCAGCGAATTATTCTCTGAGGAATTAGGCGGTTATCAGTGTGATGTTGCACTGGCTATGGGCTACAACGATAAAGTTCAAGACTATAATGCAGCACTGCCTAAGTCTCGCCTTACAACAAAAGACGTCATCGCAGTACTGTAACGACGCTAGAAAAGTATCAGATTTATAGGTTCAGTCATTATCTAATGCTGAGCTTTAGAGTAAACATGCTTTCCAATAAAAGGGTGCCTTATCCATTCAAGTTTTATTGACTGAATGTGAAAGGCTCTCTTTTTTTGGCATTTAAAAAAACAAAAAAAAGCGACACCTCAATTGAGATATCGCCTAAAAAAAGGAAGTACAAGAATGAATCTTTCACAATTAAAAGAAACATTGGCGCCCTTAAAAAGGACTACTGCCTCTGTCCATCCGACAGAGTAAACACAGATTAATTTTCGAGTGATAATTTCTTATCAAACTCGCGAAAAAAGTACAGCATGAAAATTGCCGCTAACATAGGCCAAGCAGCGAAGAATAAAAGATTTGAAGGCCCCCAAGGGTCCATATAACGTCCAAAAGACACAAATGTTGAAGCAAAATGCATAACCAAAATGATCAATGTTACCCAACGTTTTTGAAAACCTATTAAAAAACTAAGAACAAGAATCAGCTGTAAGCCTCCTAATAGATAAGAGATGCCAGAACTTAACCCAGAAATAGAATAGAACGCTTTGAATATGACTGCGACATGTTCAGGATTAAAAAACTTATCTAATGTCCACATAACCAAGACAATAAATACACCTAAACGTAAACCAAATAAACTCCACTCTAATTTTTCACGTGGTACTGCAACATTGTTGTTCATTCATAAAAGCCTTTTTAAAAGATAAGTGATTTTAAAAAGAAAAATTATGTAAAACAATTGGCTAAGGCTCTCATGACCATTCTTACCATGTTCATGCCTTTATGAATAAATTGATGACTATAAGGAGGAATATGTCATATACATTAAAAAATATATTTGAAAAATACCGATAAGGGAAAGTACAAGTTCGTTTTTAATGCCTCTACTTTTACAAATTCAAAATAATACCATTGAACATAAATGGTCTACCGATCAAGCATTAACGATCTACGGCTAGTACTCGTAATGCAACACCAGCTGCAGACGTTCGATTCTCAACACCCAGTTTTGGAAAAATTTGCTCTAAGTGTTTGTTGACAGTACGCGGGCTCATTTCCAGAATTTCAGCCACTTCTCGATTGGTTTTACCATTTGCAATCCAATGTAAAACCTCAGACTCTCGATCCGTTAAATTCAATTCTATTTTTAGCAATACCGGCCCTTTAGGCTTATCACCGTCTTCAAGCTTTAAAAGCACTTCTTTTTGCTCTGTAAGCCCCATCATTTTTAAAGACAAAGGATAGTCCAATCCTGTCAGCTTCAATACATTACCAACTTCTGGCTCATGGGTTAACCAAAGACGAACTTGTAACGCCAGCTCAACACGTTGCCATTCCGGACTCACACGAGCTTTTGCAAGTAAGGCATAAGTTTGTGGCGTCGCCCACGCAATCGCTCCAGCATCCGTTGTCGTCATCAAATGCTGGCCCATACTATCCAATGCAGACTGCGCATTATTACTTAATCGAGCATTCGACAGATGCACTTTCATGCGAGCAATCAATTCATTTGGCTGGATCGGCTTAGTTAGATAGTCCACACCTCCGGCTTCCAAGCCTCGAACAATGTCATTGGTATCACTCAAGCCTGTCATAAAAATAACAGGAATAGATGCAAGACTTGGGTCAGTTTTTAGCTCACGACACGTCTCGAAACCATCCATGTTAGGCATAATGGCATCAAGTAAAATAATGTCAGGCCGAATTCGCTTTGCAATTGTTAAGGCCTGCTTTCCTTCTAGAGCAACGAGCACATCCATATTAGCCGCTTCCAATGTATCGTGAATCAAACTTAATGCATCTGGCGAGTCATCAACAACCAATACTATGTCGCTCTTATTGCTGGGTTTCATCATGACGTTTTCCATTTTATAAAGCACATCACAAAGAGTGCTGTTTTAAGTACTGAACAATGCCATCGAACTGAAAGTTCTGATATAAACTTTCTAACTGCTGCCTATGCACTGGTGCAATAACATCCGTTTTATCAAGTTGGTCCAGTACACTACGCACACCTTTTTTGTAACCCATTTCAGCGAACGCCATTAATTCACGAACACTTTCATGATCTGGAATCAACGGTATTTCTTGCTTACTATTATTTGAGTTCTTCTCTTCTGAATCATTGTCGTCTGAATCATTACATAGGTTTCGAGCTAAAATTGGTGCATAGGCGGGTGCATGGGATTCCGTTTCTTGATACCCCCACTCCAAATTCAATAAACTCCTAACAGCCTCTAACAGAATGCTGTTATTAATAGGTTTTACCAAATATTGATTAAATGCCGCCTGCTCATCTGGCTCTCGTTGGTTTTCTTGTGCATCCGCTGACAACATAACAATAGGCATCCCTAAACCTCGATCTCGCAGTGTTTTTGCGAGTGTTAACCCATCCATTCCCGGCATAGAAACATCCAAAACAAACAAATCTGGCGAACAAGAATCAAGTTGTTCCAAACAAACTTGGGCATCGTTGGCTTCCAATACATTGAATCCAAGCGGCGCTAAAATATCAGATAACAAACCACGCACCACAGGGTCATCATCAACCACCATTAATGTACGCTGATAACCTCGATAGCTCACTATTCGTTTGTATTCATGAGCTACCACATCACCTTGGCTCACCCATGGCAACATCAGGCTCACCCGAAATTCACTACCTTCTCCAACAACCGATTTTGCTTGCAAATCACCGCCCATAATATCTGTCAGCAATTTCACAATCGTCAGCCCTAAACCTGTGCCGGGTAAATTGCCTGTGCTGATATCGCGCACGCGTTCGAATGGATCAAAGATGCGTTTCAAATGTTCATTCTTGATGCCAAGTCCAGTATCACGAATTACAAATTCAGCGACTTGGTTACGGTAATTTACTTCGAATAAAATTGAGCCTTGAGGTGTATATTTCACTGCATTTGATAGCAAATTAATCAAAATTTGTCGTAGTCGTTTTTCATCGGTCACCACATGCTGTGGCAAAGGTGCAATGATTTTAGATTGAAATTGAACCCCTTTGGCGCGTGCTTGCATCGCAAACATACTGTTTAATTGATCAATCAATTTCGGAAAATCCACTGTATTTCGATACAGATCAAACCGTCCCGCTTCAATTTTAGAAATGTCTAACAGACCTTCAATCAAATCCGCCAAATACAAACCACTGCGATGAATAATGTCTAAACCATTTTGATGACCAGAAGGTGTATTGGCTTTTTCAGATAAAAGTTGGGCATAACCAATAATAGATTGCAGCGGCGTGCGTAATTCATGACTGATACCGGTAAGATAACGACTTTTCGCTTCATTTGCTTGCTCTGCTTGCTCTTTCGCACTTTGTAACGCTCGGTCTGTTTCTTGGTGTGCATCAACCTCACGAATCAATTTTCGTGTTTGACGATTAGATTCCTTTTGCGCCACCACACGGCTTTCATGAGCAAGTAGAAATAGCCAAGACAACACCCCAGAAACGATCAATAATGTAAAAAACAAAGCAAACATGGTGTCTTGTAACAAAGTTTCGCCTTCGATTGAACTGGGTGCCATTTGTCGATAGATCAACATCATCAAGGCGGCATTAATGATATTAATCACAGTCAAAAGAGATAAGAAACGCCCGAATCGTGAATTCAATGCTTTGACTAAACGCTTGGGTAAAAACAATTTAAAGAAATAATCACTTTGTTGGCTAATACTGGCTTGCGGTTTACAGCTGTCTAAGCAGCGAACATCCAGAGAGCAACATAAGGAGCAAATCGGCAGCATATAAGCAGGGCAAAAACTCATATCCTCTGTTTCCAAATTATTCTCACAAATACCACAGGTCAAGGTGACATAACGCGGCTGAGTTTGCTTAGCCAGCTCTATCATTGGCACCAATTCTGGGCTTTGACGGGCAATATAGTATTTCCCTTTCGTGATCCAAGCGATTAAAGGAACGAATACAAAGCAGCTACCAAGCGAAATAAAATGGCACATGCTTTTTGCTACTTCGCCAAAAACACCTAAATAACTCACTAAACCCAATGTTGTGGCAATCAACATAGAACCGGTACCAACAGGATTTATATCGTATAAATGGGCACGTTTGAACTCCACATAATTTGGGCTTAAACCGAGTGGTTTATTAATCAATAAATCAGCCGACAAACTGCCTAGCCAGCTCACCGCACTAATGGCAAAGACACTTAATATGGCACCAAGCGCTTGATAAATCCCTAACTCCATCAGCAACAAGGCAATGGTCACATTGAATACTAACCACACCACTCGCCCAGGATGGGAATGAGTCAAACGAGAAAAGAAGTTAGACCAAGCAATCGAGCCTGCATAAGCGTTTGTTAGATTGATTTTCATCTGGCAGATAAAAACAAATATTGCCGCTAATACCAAAGCCGATGTCGGTGAGTTAGTCAAAAATAAAAAGACTCGCTGATATAAATACGTTGGGTCTGTCGCCTGTATCGTTGTTGCACCATCCGAGATTGCTAAATAGGCTAAGAAAGACCCTAAAAGCATCTTAATCGCGCCAATAAAAACCCAGCCAGGCCCAGCTAAAATCAACCAAAACCACCAACGCTTACGGTTTTGTTTGGTTTTTTCAGGGAGAAATCGTAGGTAATCAACCTGCTCACCAATTTGCGCCATCAATGCAAACAACACAGAAGCCGCCGTACCAAACAACACCCAATCAAAACCGATATTGGCAGGCAAATGCGCAGGAGTGTATTCCGTCCAACCTTCAAACTGCTGATACTCTTGAATAACCTGAGAAATAACAACACCCACCGCCGCAAATTGCAGCACGAGCCAAATCCACTGGGTGCCATTTTGGAATCGACTGATCGCCCGAATACCGTGAGTCACAATCGGAATCACAAAAAAAGCAGACAGTGCATAGCCAATCTGCAAAGGAATACCGAGCAAAACCTCCATAGCAGAAGCCAATATAGCGGCTTCAATAGCAAAAAATATAAAAGTGAAAGAGGCGTAAATCAGCGAAGTAATGGTTGAACCAAGATAACCAAAACCGGCACCACGAGTCAGTAAATCAATGTCTAAACCATGTTTGGCAGAATAGTAAGCAATCGGAAAACCTGTAACAAAGAACAGCGCAAGCACAGTAAGAATGGCTGCAACCGCATTGGTAAAACCATAGCCTAACGTGATAACCGCGGCCAAACCTTCTAAAGCCAAAAACGCCGCCGCACCAAGAGCCGTATGCCCGACACGGTCGATGCTCATAGTACGACCCTGTTTGGAGGTATAGCGTAATGCGTAATCCTCCATTGTTTGGTCGGCGACCCACTTATTATAGTGACGTCGTACTTTAAAAATCTTTTGGGCAGCGGACATACTTACTCGCGGTTACGGATTAAAGCTAAAAAAATCTAACTCCAGAGTTAGATTAAGCAATACTTAGAAAAAGTCCTGCAACAGCAATCATTGATCCGCTAATACGAACCATCAAAGGTGAAGCAAAACGTGTCATTAACTGCCCTAAACCAAGACCAAGGGTATGCAATCCAGCAGTGGCAAATACAAACCCCGATACATAGTGAACACTGTTCGCATTTATTGGCATTTCCATACCATGAGCCGCGCCATGAAATACGGCAAAACCACCAGCAATAACCACAGTAGCTAGAATAGGCAAACGTTTCGCACCGAATACCAAGGCACCCAATACAACAACAGAGAGTAAAATACCCTGCTCGACAAAAGGAACACTCAACCCAGCAACAGCCAAACTACCACCAACCAACATAGTCAGCACAAATGCAGTAGGAACTGCCCATAGAGCACGACCGCCAATACTGGATGCCCAAAGGCCAATCGCAAGCATCGCCAATAAATGATCTAAACCACCCAAAGGATGAGAAAAACCACTCATAAAACTGGAAACATCTTCGTGCCCTGGATGGGCAAACGCCATACCAGAGATCAATATAGACACCGTAGCCGTTAAACCTTTCAAAATAGATAAAGCCATTTTCTTCTCCTAATCATTATTTTCTTAAACGCTACTTTCTTACGGTTACTTTCTTACGGTTACTTTCTTACAGTTAAAGAAAATGGTTTACACCACTGCTTTTGCAGGAGGAAGCTCTTTTGTATCAAGCATGCCTTCCGTGACAATAAACTGGATAATGTCATCCAAACCTTGTGCTTTTTTAAGATTTGAAAATACGAATGGTCGTTCGCCACGCATCATTTTTGCATCACGATCCATCACTTCTAACGACGCGCCAACCAAAGGTGCCAAGTCTGTTTTATTAATAATCAACAGGTCTGATTTCGTAATGCCCGGTCCACCTTTACGAGGAATCTTATCGCCTGCTGAGACATCAATCACATAGATCGTCAGGTCGGACAATTCAGGACTGAAAGTGGCACTCAAGTTATCACCACCGGATTCAACAAACACGATATCTAATTCACCATGACGCGCTAATAACTGATCAATCGCAGCCAAGTTCATCGATGCATCTTCACGAATTGCGGTATGAGGACAACCGCCCGTTTCAACCCCTAAAATACGATCCGCGTCCAAAGCCTGATGCTCTGTTAAAAACTTCGCATCTTCTTGTGTGTAAATATCATTGGTCACAACCGCAATGTTGTAATGTTCACGAAGCGCTGAGCATAAAGAGCGCAGTAACGCCGTTTTCCCTGAACCAACGGGGCCACCCACACCAATACGTAATGTTTGTTTCTTACTCATACTATTTTCCTTAAAAAACTAACCCCGCTTTCTGCTCCTCCCCTTTTTTCTTTTAAAGGAGAGTCTGGAAGAGGGTTAAAAGTCACGAACGAAATAACCTTGAATACTGTGTTTCATGTTGTGCACTGCCAATGGCAATCATAGGTAAGCCAGCGCCAATGCGATCTTCTTCAATCGTCAACGACAGAGAAATGGCTTGATTAATATCACTCTGTAATTCGCCTAATAATTCTTGTGCTTGCGTCTGTCCTAACGGCACTAATTTAGTGGCGGCGGCGATTTGATTTTCTAACCAAGACCAAGCAAAACCCAACGCCGCCACATCAAACCCTATCTTCCAATGGGCCGCAGCAATCGCAAACAAGGGAACAAAACTCATCACATCACCACGTTCAAATGGCGTATTGATGCCTAAACTTCCCATCAAACGAAACAGTGCCTCTCCCATCGCCGTATCGTTTAGGCGCAACTCTTTGGTTTCTCGACAGGCTAATGCTAAGTCGTTTAACTCCACTAACCTTGCTGACCGCGCTACTGAACCTTGTTGTTCAGCTGCCATCATGCAAAGACGTAAAATAGGCAAATCCACCCGCGCGACAGATTGCTGAAGTTGCAAACCAACCCAATCTGAAACATCGGTTTTACGTGCCACCCAGCCTTTATCAATGGCGTATTCCATGCCTTGCGAAAACGCATAACCACCAACGGGCAAGCTCACACTGCTCAACTGCAACAGACGTAATAAACTGGCTTCAGTGGTGACTATGGCCATGGCTATAGGCTCCAGATTCAGGAATAAACACCGCTTCTTCGTGGCTTACAACCAGGCCAAGCAAATGCAGCATATCTTCTAAAACGTGGTCAGGCTTGATTCGTAACCAGCGCTCGCCTACTTGAATCTTGGTATGACGATTTCCTAAGTGATAGCAGGCCTTAGAAAATGCGACCCAATCTTCACAACTGGCATGAGCAACCGCTTCGACAGCACCTACAATCTGAATTGTTTTACCGCATTCAGAACGTAAAAATTCACCTACTAACAACGGCTTACCACGTTCTAAAAAGACACGAATTTCTTCGCCATTTTCACCTTCTAACTTTAAACGACCACGTTCACGCTGCTCATGTGTCAAGATGACCGTGGTATACACCTCATCGTGGCAATGGGTGCCAAGACGCGTATAAATATCTAACATAATTTTTCCACCATAATCTGCTCAAAAGGCTTCTTTAGAATAAATTGTAAAGCTGAGCGAGCGGTAAAGATTCCGCTGGCTCACAGGTTAATAACTCACCGTCTGCATGCACTTCATAGGTCTGTGGATCTACTGTAATATCTGGCATCCAGGCATTATGAATCATGTCTTTTTTGGTTAAGTTGCGCGTATTTTTACAAGCCACTAAAGTACGATCCAAACCTAAGCTTTCTTTGAGGCCATTTTTTAATGCGGCCTTAGAAACAAACGTCACAGACGTCGCTGCTGCCGCTTTGCCAAAAGAGCCAAACATAGGTCGATAATGCACTGGCTGAGGCGTTGGAATAGAGGCATTAGGATCGCCCATTGGCGCGTTCGCAATCATCCCACCTTTAATAATCATCGACGGTTTCACCGCAAAGAAAGCCGGCTTCCACAACACTAAATCGGCCAATTTACCCGGTTCAATCGAACCCACTTCATGACTGATTCCATGGGTAATTGCAGGGTTAATCGTGTACTTGGCAATGTAACGTTTCGCTCGAAAGTTATCCGCACCCAGCGCTTTGTCTTCTGGTAACAAGCCAAACTGTTGCTTCATTTTGTGAGCTGTTTGCCATGTCCGCGTGACCACTTCTCCGACTCGCCCCATGGCTTGGGAGTCAGAAGAAATCATCGAAAACGCACCGCGATCATGGAAAATATCTTCCGCAGCAATGGTTTCCTTACGAATGCGCGAATCCGCAAACGCCACGTCTTCGGCAATATTGCTATCAAGATGATGACAAACCATCAGCATGTCTAAATGCTCATCCACTGTGTTGTGAGTATAAGGACGCGTTGGATTTGTCGACGATGGCAATACATTTGAAAAGCCTGCGGCACGAATAATATCCGGAGCATGTCCGCCGCCCGCGCCTTCTGTATGATAAGTATGGATAACGCGATTTTTGAAAGCCGCTAACGTACTGTCGACAAAACCCGACTCATTCAAGGTATCCGTGTGAATCGCCACCTGCACATCGTATTCTTCGGCAACCGACAAACAACAATCAATACTCGCTGGCGTCGTTCCCCAGTCTTCATGAAGTTTCAAGCCACAGGCACCGGCTTCTAGTTGCTCTTCCAAGGCTTCGGGTAAACTGGCGTTGCCTTTTCCTAGAAAACCCAAGTTCATCGGCATGCTGTCAGTGGCTTGTAACATTTTCTCAAGATACCAAGGCCCCGGCGTACAAGTCGTTGCTTTGGTTCCGGTCGCTGGTCCTGTTCCACCGCCAATCATGGTGGTCACACCGGAAGTAAGTGCTTCTTCAATTTGTTGCGGACAGATAAAGTGAATGTGTGCATCAATGCCGCCAGCCGTAAGAATCGAGCCTTCACCCGCAATGACTTCGGTTCCGGGACCAATAATGATGTCGACATTATCTTGCACATCAGGATTACCGGCTTTACCAACTTTCGTTATCCGGCCATTTTTAACACCCACATCCCCTTTGACGATGCCCCAATGATCTAACACAAGCGCGTTGGTAATCACCAAGTCCACAGCGAATTCATTGGTTACTTGGCTTTGCCCCATGCCATCACGGATCACCTTGCCGCCACCGAATTTCACTTCATCCCCATAGGTAGTGAAATCTTTTTCTACCTGAATCCAGATATCCGTATCGCCTAAACGAACTCGATCACCTGTTGTCGGACCAAACATTTGTGCATAACTATTCCTGTCTATTTTAATCGTGCTCATTGTCCGCCCTCCATTCTCAGTGTTCCCATCACCTCGCCACGGAATCCATAAATGGTTTTAGTACCCGCGTATTCCACCAACTCCACTTCGCGACCTTGACCAGGTTCAAAACGAACCGCTGTACCGGAAGCGATGTTTAAGCGAAAGCCTTTGGTTGGCTCACGTTCAAATGTCAGTGCAGGATTCACTTCATAAAAATGATAGTGGGAACCTATTTGCACAGGACGATCGCCCATATTTTCGACACGGACTTTCAGTGTTTTACGACCTAGGTTCAGCTCAATATCGCCTTCAGCAACCTGTATTTCACCTGGAATCATGATGTTTCTCCTTCCCTCAGGATAAATGAAAAAGGAATTAGTTGATCGGATTATGAACTGTCACCAACTTAGTGCCGTCTGGAAACGTCGCTTCGACTTGCACTTCATGAATCAAATCCACAACGCCGTCCATTACTTGGTCTGCACTCAACAAAGTTTTGCCGTAGCTCATCAATTCCGCCACGGTTTTGCCGTCACGAGCACCTTCAATAATTTCCATCGTGATAAACGCCATGGCTTCAGGGTAATTCAATTTAAGACCACGATTTAATCGACGCTCTGCTAACAACGCTGCCGTAAATACCAATAACTTGTCTTTTTCTCTTGGAAGCAATTCCATATTCTTACCTTTTAAAAATCGTTTTTTAAAGATTACGTTTTAAAACCGAGCTAGGTTGCCCAAATTCTGGGAACACAGGCATTTTTGTTCATTAATGCTGGACGAATATCACGCCAACACTGGATAAATAACTGTTTCATTTGTTCTGAATCATCATGCACACTTCGCACCACAATGTATTCATCCACTAAACTCACACCACTTAAAGAAGAATGGTCACTACAATGCTGGCGGAGTGTGTCAATTAACTCATCCTGATGACTATTCAGATCAAATGGTCCAGCAATCATCAAGCCATTAATCGGCTGACCATCCAAACCGGCTTTGGCGTGAAAAATAGAATGACTGTTATCATCAATAACCAAACGTTCACGAACTTTTAAACGACCATTTTGACGAATCTGAAAACCTTGCTCTGCATGGCCTTCTCCAAAACTTTCTTTGTTGGCAGGCAATCCAAAACACGTTATTTCCCAGCCAATAAATTTAGCGTCATCAGCCAGCTCGATACAGTTTTCGAGGCGAGTGTGAGCATTAGGATAAAGAATGGTTTCCTGTGGAAGCCATTCCATCAGACTATTTTTAGCCACATTTAATTGCGTTATTTGATGTTGTAAGGTTTTATCTTTTCGGGCTCGGTAGACTCGGCCAGCCCCTGGAGTGGTAATTAGAACATGAGTATTTTCAGCCAAATTGGCGGTAATGATTAATTGATCACCAGAGACTAAACCACCTGGCGGATGTAACAAATACACATGCGCTGTCTCTGCACCTTCTGGATAAAAGGGCTTTTGGACATACAAAGGCCCTTTGTGATCGCAGGTTTTCAATACCGTTCCACGAACGGTTTTACTGAATCCTAATGTAAGGAAAGCATGCCAATAAGACGATTCGTCTGCCTTTATTTCTTCTTGTAAGGCTAGGTTTTGTGTTTTCATTTACTTCCTAAAAACATGTCAAAAGAACCTTAAAGCTATACTGCTAAGTACTGTTTAATCAAGCTATCATCAAGGTTTTCCATTTTATCAGATGCCACAACACGGCCTTTTTCCATTAATCGAAACTCTTTTCCAACTCGACGAGCAAAGCCCAGTTTTTGCTCGACCAAGATAACCGTCAACCCTTCTTCTTTATTTAATTTAAGAATCACGTCACCAATTTGCTTAACAATGTTCGGCTGAATACCTTCATTTGGCTCGTCTAAAATCAACACTTTAGGTTCTAATACTAAAGCTCGACCAATGGCGAGTTGCTGCTGCTGACCACCAGACAAATCACCACCTCGTCGATGCAACATGTCTTTCAATACAGGGAACAATTCGAAAATTTTCTCTGGAATGTCTTTTGGGGAATCGGTGGTTCGCTTACTACGAACAGGCAAACCAATACGCAGATTCTCTTCTACAGTAAGCATAGGGAAAATATCACGACCCTGAGGCACATAACCGATACCAGAATAGGCACGTTTCTCAGCACTTTGTTTATTAAGCGCTTGCCCATCCATGGTGATTTCTCCGCTTTTAATGGGCAACAATCCCATGATGGCTTTCAGTAAGGTGGTTTTCCCCACACCATTACGACCCATGATGCAGGTGATCGATCCGGGCACAATGTCTAAATCCAATTCCCAAAGGATCTGGGTACCGCCGTAAAGTTGATCCACTTTGTTAATTGAAATCATGCGTTTTCCCCTTCCACAGCGTCTTCTCCAACTTCACTTTCTCCTGCTTCTTCTCCAAGGTAAACTTCAATCACATCTTTGTTACTTTGAATTTGATCCATTGTCCCTTCCGCCAAGACAGAACCTTGATGCAATACGGTCACGGTTCGCGCAATACTGCGAACAAACTCCATATCATGCTCCACAACAATAACCGTCCTTTCACCCGCTAATGACGTGAGCAATTCAGCAGTTTTTTCGGTTTCTTGTGGCGTCATACCAGCGACAGGTTCATCGATTAATAACAAACGTGGATCCGCCGCCAATAACATGCCGATTTCCAGCCATTGTTTTTGACCATGAGACAAGGCCCCCGCTAACATAAAGCGATGTTTCGCCAAACCAATGATCTTCAAAACTTCATCTATCCGATCAATCTGCGTTGGCGTTAAACGTGAAAATAAAGTCGGCAATACACCTTTGTCGGTTTTTAGAGACAGTTCCAAGTTATCAAACACCGTTTGTTCTTCAAATACCGTTGGCTTTTGGAATTTACGACCAATCCCAAGCTGCGCAATTTCGGCCTCGTCTTTGTTTAATAAATTATGATTTTGACCGAAGAAAACGGTCCCTGAATCACATTGCGTTTTACCAGTGATCACATCCATTAAGGTGGTTTTACCTGCGCCGTTAGCGCCGATCAAACAGCGTAATTCACCGTCATTCACATACAGATTTAAATTATTCAGCGCTTTAAAACCATCAAAGCTGAGATTCAAACCTTCCACGTATAAGATCATTTGATTGTCTACGTTCACCTTAGTTTGAGTGGGCGCAAGAAAAGGCCAAACCTGATCACGACGAAATGTCTCACGTAAGTTTTCTACCGTATTTTCAATGGCACTCATACTTCAGACTCCTTTGTCGCTGATTCTTTGACGGCTGATTCCTCTAAAATACGAGGACGACGTTTTGCCATCATTTGTGCGTATAACCCCATCAAGCCTTTTGGCAAATATAAGGTCACCAAGACAAACATAGCGCCCAAAGCAAATAGCCAAGCATCAGGTAAAATCGCGGTAAATCGCGTTTTCGCGTAGTTCACTAAAATCGCACCAATCACCGCGCCAATTAATGTACCGCGTCCACCAACGGCAACCCAAATCACCATCTCAATGGAGTTAATCGGCGAGAATTCACCGGGGTTTATAATCCCTACTTGTGGTACATACAAAGCACCCGCAATACCGGCAATGACAGCCGAATAGACAAACAACCAAACTTTATAACGATCTGTGCGGTAGCCAATAAAACGCGAACGCGCTTCAGCATCACGAATCGCCAACACCACCTTGCCAAAGCGAGAAGATAAAATACGCTGACTCACCACAAACAATACCGCGAGCAAAAACGCCGTAATCATAAACAAGCTGACACGGGTGGAATCGGCCTGCAAATCAAAACCAAGAATCTCTTTAAAATCAGTTAATCCATTGTTACCGCCAAAGCCCATTTCGTTACGGAAGAAAGCCAACAACAAAGCGTAGGTCAAAGCTTGCGTCATAATGGACAAATATACGCCCGTCACACGGGAACGAAATGCCAACCAACCAAACACAAAAGCCAGCAAACCAGGCACCACCACTGCCATCAACATGGCGAACCCAAAATTGTCCATACCGAGCCAAAACCAAGGCAATTCTTTCCAATCCAAAAACACCATAAAGTCAGGCAATAATGGATCGCCATAGACACCACGATCACCGATTTGACGCATCAAATACATGCCCATGGCATAACCGCCTAACGCGAAAAATGCCCCGTGACCTAAACTTAAAATTCCGCAATAGCCCCAAATAATATCGACCGCCAAAGCGAGCATGGCGTAGCACAAATATTTGCCTAACAAGGTAATAGTATAAGTACTCACATACAGCGCGGAATCTTCAGGTAAAAGCAGATTCGCCCCAGACGCCAACAAAGAAACCACCAAAAGTATCACCACAAATGGCAATGTGTGTTTGCCAGATGAGCGCCCAGCGGAAAACCATTCTGTAAGACGTGTCATTCTGCCGCCCTCCCTTTTTGTGGAAAGAGTCCTTTAGGACGTTTTTGTATAAAGAGAATAATAAACACTAAGACGATAATCGCCGCCAATACCGCACCCGTTGTCGGCTCCAAAAACTTGGTCGCAATCCCTAAAGAGAACGCTGCCACTAAGGTGCCTAATAAATTCCCTACGCCACCAAACACCACGACCATAAACGAATCAATAATATAGGCTTGGCCCAAATTTGGTCCCACGTTGGTTAATTGGCTCAAGGCCACGCCTGCAATCCCTGCGATACCCGATCCAAGACCAAAAGTCATGGCGTCGACCCAATGGGTTTTTACTCCCATGGCTTTTGCCATGTTGCGGTTTTGTGAGACAGCTCGAACATTCAATCCTAACGAGGTTTTTCTCAATACGATGACTAAAGCAAAAAACACCAACAAGGCAAATGCCAATATATACAGACGATTCAATGTCAGAGACAACACAGGGTTAATTTCCCATGAACCGCTCATCCAACTTGGCGTCGACACTTGACGATTCAATGGCGAGAAAATGGAACGTACCAGTTGCTGCAAGATCAAACTGATACCAAAAGTCGCTAATAAGGTTTCCAATGGACGGCCATGCAAATGACGAATGACCAAGCGCTCAATCAAAATACCCATCAAACCAGAGACTAAGAACGCGGCAGGAATCGCTACCCAAATAGAATAATCAATGTAATTCGGCATCATCAGCTGAACCACATAAGTCGTGTAAGCGCCCAGCATGATCATTTCACCGTGCGCCATATTTATAACACCCATCACACCAAAGGTAATCGCCAAACCAATCGATGCCAGCAAAAGCACAGAACCTAGACTTAAGCCAAAAAAGAGTTGATCAATAAACGCAAAACGATTGGCCCGTTGGGCTATTTTCTCTAAGGCGCTAGTCGCCGCTTTTACAATGGCAGGATTTTCGTCTTTCGTTAACGTGGTTAAAAGATTACGAGCGTCACCTTCTAGACTGGAAGACAAACGTTCAATAGCAACCAATCGATTAGGCAGTGTTAATTCAGTAGAAGACGCGGTATGCATAGACAAAGCCAAGCCCATTGCTTCCTTTACCTTGTTATTGGTTTCTTTCGCATACAAGGATTCGATCAGAGCTACTGTGTCTGCATCCAATTTTGATAACAGCTCTCGAACGGCGGACTCACGTACTTTAGGTGACTTCGCTGTCAGTTGAATTTGTGCAATCGCATTTCGTAAATAGCCACGTAAGGTATTATTCACGCGAATTTTTTTCACATCTCGTTTACTTAAATTTGGCACAAGGGTCTGGTTAAAAACGTCTTTATAAACGGTGGCGCCTTGTTCATCAAATTGGCCGACTAAGGATTTATCGGCTTTTATATAATAAAGATCGCCACCTAATAAGGTATGAAAAAGTGGCAGTATCGCTTCACCTTGGATCTCGGCAAGCTGATCTAAAATAGGCACCATGTCTTTAAATTTTGCGCCAGCAAGCTCAGTGAGAAAAGGATCTTGTTGGCTAGATTCAGCGGCTTGTACTGAAAAGGATAAGAGCCCAAAAAGACAGCAGCACAGTGCAATTAAATGTCTCAAGGTCATACTCCAATATTGAAAGGTGTATTGCAAAGAACGCTAAGATCACCGTGTTCTTTAAACGTGTTGTAAAAAATAACGTTAAAAAATTGCGTTAAAATAAGTAGTCTTTAAAAAATCAGATCAAGTTAAAAAGGCTCTCTGACTAAAATAGACAGAGAGCCGATATCAACTCGGGGAAAGAATCAAATTAATAATTCTGACCAGAACACGCTTTTGTTTTCGTGTTGTAGTTACCGCACTTGATAGGTGCTGTCCAATCAGAGATTAAGTCTTTAGAACCTGGCAAGAAATCAGACCAAGCATCACCAGCCACTACGCCGTCTGTTTCCCAAACCACTTCAAACTGACCATCATCTTGGATTTCGCCAATCAGAACAGGTTTGCTCAAGTGATGGTTTTTGTTCATCACCGCAATACCGCCTGTTAGGTTTTCCGTTTCTTGACCAATCATTGCTTGTTCAACCGCATCAACATCCGTAGTACCAGCATCTGTAACTGCATTTGCCCACATTTTGAAACCGATGTAAGTCGCTTCCATTGGATCATTGGTGACGCGATTAGAATCTTTTGTGAAGGCTTTCCACTGAGTAATGAACTCATCATTCGCATCACTCTCTACGCTTTGGAAGTAGTTCCATGCCGCCAAGTGACCAACAAGAGGCGTTGTATCTAGACCAGATAATTCTTCTTCACCAACAGAAAAGGCCACTACTGGAATGTCTTCTGCTGAAATACCTTGGTTACCCAATTCTTTGTAGAAAGGAACATTGGCGTCACCATTGATAGTAGAAACAACCGCGGTTTTCTTACCTTCGCCACCGAATTTTTTCACATCAGAAACAATAGACTGCCAATCAGAATGACCGAATGGTGTGTAATTGATCATGATGTCTTGCGCTGCAACGCCTTTCGCTTTTAGGTAAGCTTCAAGAATTTTATTCGTAGTACGTGGGTAAACATAATCTGTTCCCGCAAGAACGAAACGTTCAACACCCAAATCATTCATCAAATAATCAACTGCAGGAATCGCTTGCTGGTTTGGCGCTGCGCCTGTGTAGAAAACATTTTTAGACGATTCTTCACCTTCATACTGAACCGGGTAGAACATCAAACCGTTTAACTCTTCCAATACAGGCAAAACAGACTTACGAGAAACCGATGTCCAGCTACCAAAAATAACGTCTACTTTTTCTTGAGTTAAAAGCTCACGACCTTTCTCAGCAAACAAAGGCCAGTTTGACGCAGGGTCAACCACAACCGCTTCTAGTTTTTTACCTAGCAAGCCACCTTTTTTATTTTGCTCTTCCACCATCATAAGAACAGTGTCTTTTAGAGTCGTTTCAGAAATCGCCATGGTGCCGGACAAAGAATGCAATACACCAACTTTGATCGTGTCCGCTGCCATTGAAGGAAGCGCGATAAGCGTTGCACCAGAAAGCGCAATCGCAGATACAAGCGTTTTGATTTTCATTTTTAAGCCGTCCTATTGTGATTTTGAATGAGTTTTACGTTGTAATAAGAAACGTTGAAACAAGACGCTTTAAGAAAAGTGATTCCCAAAGCTTCCTATCAGTCACTTCAGTATTCAAAAATTACGGCGGCAAAGGTATGCGCGAAACACCCTAGAGAGGTACGTCATTTGACGTATAGATAACCCCTAAACACAAAGAGAGGCAAACATGGAGTCTGTGCGTTTAAACAAGATTGTCCCGAAGTAAGATATCGATGAAGTTTCACACGATTATTTGTAAGCCATTTTTGTCCTATTTCACACCTCAATGAAATAGATATATATGTCTCTTTAAAAACAATAGACAAAATTGTCTACTTCTGCCAACATACAAATAAATAGAGGTGTATATGAATAAAAAACGACAGCAACTCATTGATATCGCTTCCATGCTTTTTTATAAAAATGGCATTAATTCCATTGGCATCAATGAAATTTTAAACGTCTCTGGCATTGCGAAAAAGACCCTATACAATCACTTCGAAAGCAAAGAAGCCTTGATCATGGCGGTGCTTGAGCAGAGACATAACCATTTTATTAGTTGGATAGAAGAAAAGCTGGAAGGCGTTAACTCAAATAAAGAGTTAGTGAACTGTTTATTCATTGCACTGGAGAGTTGGTTTTTGAATTCTGAGCCCACGCTTGGGGATTTTCATGGTTGTTTTTTCATTAACAGTACCGCCGAATTTAGCGGTTCAAACCATCGTATTTCTATCTTTTGTAGAAAACATAAACATCAAGTAAGACAAGTAATTGCTCGGTCAATGATCAACAAGAGCCCTCTTTTACTCGATGCGATTTGCATCATAAAAGAAGGCGTCATTACGTCAGCGTATGTAGAAAATGACACTAGCACAGCGAGAAAGGGCATCAGTGTGCTTGAGAAATTTGTGTGACCTATCGTATTTTTTCACACTAAGACTTATGACTATCAAATTATGATCGGTCAAAGGATAATACGGTTAATTACATTAATGAAAAAACTAAGTCGTTAATAATTTAAGGGGAAAAATGTTAAATCAAGTTGTCAGTATTTTATTTCCAATACTAGGATTAACATTTGCAGGCTTATGTGTTGGACTTTGGATCAAACCCGACTTTCGACCAATTAACCGAGTTAACATGGACGTTTTCGTCCCTGCGTTAACGTTTTCCTCTCTTGTCATTATGCCACTTGATGCTGGGCAAATCCCTTTATTAAGCGCCGCTCTTTTGGCTGTTTTCATTCCAGCATTACTCATGTTTCCTATTTGTTATTTTTTCAAACTCAAATACAAAGTATGGGCGCCACCACAGATGTTTCGTAACGCTGGTAATCTTGCCATTCCACTGTTTACTTATTCGTTTGGTGACACAGCTATCGCACCAGCTGTGTTGTTGTTTGTCGTATCGTCTTGTCTACACTTTAGTATTGGGTTGGCAATCATCAGTAAGGGCAATCCTTTTAAACAAATTATCCGTATGCCCATCTTTTTAGCTGCAGCATCAGCATTAACGTTAAACCTAATGGGTGTTGGTATTTGGGAGCCATTATATAATGCGACGTCTTTGCTTGGACAAGCGGCGATTCCTATTATGCTTGTGTCTCTGGGCGCTCAGATGTGCAATATGCGCTTGAGTGGCATGAGAACCGGATTATTATGTACTGGGTTATCACTTCTTACTGGCGCTATCGCGTTTACGTTTATTTATCTATTTATCCCTTTATCTACTCTACATCTACAAATGATGTTGTTATTCACCATGTTCCCACCAGCTGTACTAAACTACATGTTTGCGGAACATTTTGATTTAGAGCCAGAAAAAGTCGCGTCAATGGTACTTTTCAGCAACTTCCTTTGTATTGTAACCTTACCAATTATGCTCGCGGTTGCACTGTCATTTAGTTGAATTTTAAAAAAATTTGTTCGTTTTCGAATTACCAAAACTTAATTAGGCGCACCTTCAAACATTCTATTCCGAGCACTGTTAAGGTGATTTCTCATGGCTTCTCTCGCTGCTGAGGGGTTACCTTCTTTAATCGCCATAACAATCTCATTGTGTTCTTTTTGCACTAATTGCAAACGGGACTCTGGGTGTAATAGCGACAAATTCCGCGTTATGTTTATTCCTTCCTTTATACTTTTTCGCAACAGTGATAACACTGTGCTATAAAAATGGTTATTAGCTGCATTCGTAATCGCAATATGAAAATCAAAGTCTTCATCAGTCGCTAACTTATTTGACGCGTTAGCCACATTCATTTTTTCATACGCCCTAACAATTATATCCAACTGAGCGCTAGTCCGACGAACCGCAGCCAACGCAGCGGCTTCAGACTCTAAATTAGAGCGAAATTCAAAACAGCGCTGAATGTCGGCAATGCTGGATAATGGAGAAAATTGTAAAACAAGATTATCTGGTTGCTTAATAACATAGCTACCCGAACCACGACGGGATGCAATCAATTCATCTTCACGTAACCGAGCCAACGCCTCACGCAACACTGGGCGAGACACTTGAAATTCTTGGCACAATACGGTTTCTGCTGGCAATTTTGTATTTAGCCCATATGTGCCGCTCATAATTAACGTCAATATTTGTTCATAAACCACAGCGCCAAGAGACTGCTTAGTTTCTTTGGTTCGAGTAGGAACTTCACTCATAGTGTGCCACCAACTTAATAATAAAAGTGATTTTCAAATCTGGAATGGAGAGAAATGCTCTTTAAAAACTAACTTATTTTAACTTATTTAATTACTAATAGTAGACAACTTCCTCTTAAAAAACCAAAAAAAATGAGAAAAACCACCTATTCAATCAATAATTCATAAGGAATTAGTAAAAAGTTGTAATAATTAGTTTGATTTGTAAAAAATCCACGTGTATTGTTTTTAGGCGTTTCTTATTCAACGGAGATCAAGGTTCATGACTAATAAATATAAAAAATTAGATGAAGCGGTTATCGCTCAACTTCGAAAAGTATCAACTGCAACATTGAATACCGCCCTCTTTAAAAGAGGGCTTCGCAATACCTACATCCAAGGTGTTGGTCGAGTTAACAATGAAAAAATCAAAATGGTTGGACAGGCATTCACGCTGCGCTACATACCTGCACGCGAAGATCTGGATACTGTCGCTGCTTTTAAAGACCCAAAACACCCTCAGCGCCTAGCAGTCGAATCCGTGCCAGAAGGTATGATTATGGTATCTGATTGTCGTCAAGACGCTTCTGCAGCAAGTGCTGGCAGTATTCTTCTTACGCGGTTAGAAGTTCGAAAATGTGCGGGGTTTGTATCTGACGCAGGAATTAGAGACTTTGATAGTGCAGCCGCTATGGACATGCCTATTTTCTGTGCCAAAGAAAGTGCGCCAACAAACCTAACCAAACACCACGGCGTCGATCTTGAAGTGGCAATTGGTTGCGGTGGTGTCGCGGTTTATCCAGGAGATGTTTTGGTTGGTGACGGTGACGGTATTATCGTCATTCCATTAGAAATATCGGAAGAAATCGCAGAAGAAGCAATAAAAATGGAACAATTTGAAGATTATGTAATTCGCAAAGTTCGTTCCGGTAGTCGTGTCATTGGTCTTTACCCACCAAGTGATGAAGCACAAAAGGAATACAACGATTTTGTCGCAAGCTAAATAGAGGACATTAATTACCAAAAAGACTCACGGTTCTATTCAGTACGACTGATTTCAATAAAAATCTTAGTACTTTACTAAGCGTAACTCTCACTAAAAATAAAAAAGAGAAATAGCTATGTTAACTAAAAAAATTAAAAACACATTAATCTGTGCAGTAAGTGCATGCATCCTCAGTTCATCTGTTATCGCAGCAGATTTTCCATCAAAAGACATTCGCTTAATCGTACCTTGGCCTGCCGGTGGCGGTGCCGATGCCATTTCTCGAAAAATCAGTAACATTGCCGAACAATCTTTGCCTAAATCCATCTACGTTGAAAATATCAGCGGTGCGGTAACGGCGACAGGTTTGATGCAAATGACTCGTTCACGTCCAGACGGTCATACCATTGGCGTATTGACTTATGACAGCGTCATTACGCTACCTCGTGGTAAAATGGTGCCTGGCTATTCACTAGAAAAAATGGCGCCTATTGCCCGTATAACGCGAGAAGCTGATGCAATTGTGGTGTCTAAACATTCTGGCTATAACTCCTTTGAAGAGCTAATCAGCGCGGCAAAAGCCAAGCCAAATAGTGTTCGAGTCGGTGTCGCGCCAAAAGGTTCAGGTCCTTATCTTGCTGTTCGCCGTTTAGAGAAAGAAATCAATGTGAAATTTAACGTCATCACTTACCCTGGTTCTTCTAGCGCCGAAGCAGAAGCTTTGCTATCTGGTGAGCTTGATGCGGCAATATCAAGTTTAGGGGATTTCAGTGGCATTCTTAGTTCTGGCGACGCAAAAGGCGTAGTAGAACTGTCTTCTGAGCAAAACCCATCCTACCCTGGCGTTCCACCAATCAAGTCGTTGGGTTATGAGTTAGAAACAGGCAGTTTTATTTTGTTAGCCGCTCCTAAAAACACACCAAAAGACAAAATATCAGCACTTGAAACGGCCTTTAAAACGGCCTTTGATAGCAAAGAGTTTCAAAGCTGGGTCACTACTATTGGTGTGACTCCAAGCTGGTTAGGCTCTACTGATGTTCAAGCTTGGATAGATGAATTGCAATCCAGTACATTTAAAGTAATGGACGATTTAAATCTATAACTCTTAGCGTGCAATAACTGGCTATAACACGCCCCGATATAGTGTCGGGGCGTTTATAAGGTAGATGATGATGTTTTCCAAAAAAAATCCTGTGTTCTTTTTCTTGGTTTTTGTCTTTTCGATTGGCTATCTCGTTACCGCGATAAATCTAGGTAACCCTATTTCCAACAATAGACTAGAACCTTCTTTCTTCCCGTTACTATTGGGTTTTTTCGCCGTCTTATTTAGCAGTATTTTGCTATTAAGAGAGATCACTGCGAATAAAAAACAAACCGAAGATGAAACGTTAAATACAAAAAATCTAGACTCAACGACAGAAACAGAATCCACAACCGACAAAGCAAGCACTGCGCCATCTAAATACGCACCTCTTTTGATTATGTTCTCAATACTGTCGTATATCTTGGCGTTTGCTTTTATTGGTTATTTCATTTCTTCGTTTCTGTTTGTTCTGTCTATTATTATTATTTTTTCCTCTCTGGAAAAAATCATTCAAAAATCAATTATATCTATTGCCATCGTCTTGGTTGGGTATCTGGTATTTGACCAGCTATTCGGCGTTAGACTACCGGCCTTGTGGGGTTAAGTGATGGAATTTATTAGTCTCGTTGCGAGTAGTTTTTCTTTACTGTTCGATCCTTTGATCCTCGCCTATGTCATTTCAGGTTTTATTATTGGAACTATCTTTGCTGCAATACCAGGTTTAACAGCCACTTTGGCGCTGGCGTTGCTTCTCCCGTTGACATACACCTTGGACGTCACAACCGCCCTCATGGCTTGTGCAAGTATTTATATGGCCGGTATGTGTGGCGGTAGCATCACGGCGACTACCATTAACATTCCTGGTGCGCCTTCGTCGATGATGACAGCGCTCGACGGTTATCCATTACAACAACAAGGCAAAGGTGCGTTAGCCCTTGGCCATGCTGCGATCGGTTCTATGATCGGTGGTGCATTAGGTGCCTTATTGCTCATTGCCGTTGCGCCTTTTGTAGCTGAAGCCTCTTTATTAGTAAAAACCACAGGAAAATTTTCCCTGCTGGCCTTTGCCATTGTGGTCATCATTGTTGCTCAACGAGGAAAAATGATTAAAGCTGCCATGGCCGCATGCATTGGTTTAATGCTTGCAACTGTTGGACTGGATGCAATGCAACCCGTTACACGTTTTACGTTTGGATTAAGCGACTTAACCGCTGGACTAGACTTAATGCCAGTAATAATTGGTACCTTTGCAATCAGTGAAATCCTCATTCAAACCAGTTCATCCACCGATGCTAAAAAAGCCGCCGAAGCATTTAGTAAGGTTGCTATAAAACGACGCGACTTTATCCCGCCGCTATCTGCCATTAGAGAAATTGGTGTGGTTTGCTATGTCAAATCCAGCTTGATTGGTTACTTTGTTGGTACTTTGCCGGGAGCAGGCGGCTCTATGGGTAGCTTCCTTGCTTATGCTGAAACAGTACGCACATCTTCTGAGCCTGAAACGTTTGGAAAAGGCAATCCAAAAGGCATAGCTGCATCAGAAAGTGCTAATAATGCAGTTTGTGGTGGTGCATTAGTCCCCATGCTCACCTTTGGTATACCGGGAGACCCAATTACAGCAATCATGCTTGGCGTGTTGGTGATCAACGGAATTCAACCTGGCCCACAACTAATGTCTGGCCAAGCAGAATTAATCGCACCTATGTTGGCTGCCTTACTGTTTAGTGCATTGGTATTGATTCCGTTAACTCTATTTTTACTTGGACCTTACTTCATTAAAATTGTCGCTATTCGCAAAGATATTTTATATGGCGCCATCGCTTTACTTGCGGTCGTCGGTACATATGTCGCAACGTATTCATTTTTTCAAATGATGATGGCGTTAATGATGGGAATATTGGCTTATTACTTAAGAAAGCATGAATTTCCTATTATCACACTGTTATTAGGCTTTATTTTAGGGCCAAATTTAGAAGAGTTTTTACGTCGCTCTCTTGCCCTTTCTAACGGCAATCCAATGACATTTTTTACGAATTTAGACAGTCTATTCTTTATTCTTTTGACTTTAATGTTTGTCTATTTTTTAGCCATTAGAAAACCGCTAAAAAGCCCAATCACCAAGAAAAAATAACACTCACTTTATACAGAGTGTAAGACTCTGACTGAAACATTTCTTAGGAGAAAAGAATGAAATTAACAGGACAACAACTAATTGGACAAGGCAATTTTGATGCTTCAGGTTCTGTGGTCTGGGCGATTAATCCAAGCTCTGGAGAAAAGCTTCAACCAGGCTACCTAAGCGGTGGAAAAGCTGAAGTTGTCCATGCCTGTGAATTAGCAGAAGCGGCCAGCGTCGCCTTTCGCACCACATCACTAGAGGAACGAGCTACTTTTTTAGAAACTATCGCAGAAGAAATCGAAGCAATCGGCGACTCGTTGATAGAACGCTGCACTCAAGAAACAGGATTGCCTGCAGCGCGCATTCAAGGCGAACGCGGCCGGACCTGTGGACAACTACGTTTGTTCGCCTCTGTTGTGCGTTCTGGTGAATGGTTAGATGTTCGTATTGACCCTGCTCTACCAGAAAGACAACCTCTACCACGCGCTGACCTACGTCACCAAAATATCGCGTTGGGCCCAGTTGCAGTATTTGGAGCCAGTAATTTCCCATTAGCCTTTAGTGTTGCTGGCGGTGATACAGCGTCAGCTTTAGCCGCAGGTTGTCCTGTCATTGTGAAAGCACATTCTGCTCATCCAGGCACATCTGAAATGGTTGGACGTGCAATACAAAACGCAATCGCTAAATGCAATCTACCCGAAGGCGTATTCTCACTGTTATATGGTTCAGGCAACGAACTAGGTCAGGCATTGGTGTCTGACCCACGCATTAAAGCCGTTGGTTTTACAGGGTCTCGCAGTGGTGGGACAGCTTTGATGGCGACAGCGCAAGCACGTAAACAACCTATTCCTGTTTACGCAGAGATGAGCAGTATCAACCCTGTTTTTTTGCTACCAACAGCACTAAAAACACGTACTGACCAGCTTGCAGAAAGCTTTATTG
The DNA here is from genome assembly GCF_000521805.1 of Marinomonas ushuaiensis DSM 15871. Taxonomy (GTDB): domain Bacteria; phylum Pseudomonadota; class Gammaproteobacteria; order Pseudomonadales; family Marinomonadaceae; genus Marinomonas; species Marinomonas ushuaiensis. Next base: position 68,289 of record NZ_JAMB01000011.1, on the reverse strand, counting down.
CTTCACTCGCTATGGGTGCTGGTCAATTCTGTACCAATCCAGGTTTAGTGTTAGCTGTGCGCGGAACAGCGCTTAATAACTTTTTGAAAACAGCAGAGCAAGCCATTACCAAAGTAGCTGCACAAACGATGCTGACACCTGGTATTTATAAAGCTTACTCTGATGGCATTATTTCTTTGACTAATAACGACGCCGTGCATTCACAGGGTAGTGGCGAACAAGGAGAACAACCGAACCTTTGTCAGAGCCATTTATTCGTGACGCAAGCTAACCACTTCTTAAACGACGAACGTCTTCTCGAAGAAGTATTTGGATCTTGCTCTTTGGTTATCGAGTGCGATGATATTGAGCAAATGCTTTTGGTAACAAGGCAGCTTGAAGGTCAACTAACAGCAACATTACAAATGGACGATGGGGATCTTAAGACTGCAAAAGCTTTATTACCCATTCTGGAAGAAAAAGCCGGGCGCATATTGGTCAATGGTTGGCCAACAGGCGTTGAAGTATGCCATGCGATGGTTCACGGTGGGCCATTTCCAGCGACATCGGATTCACGCAGCACTTCGGTAGGTAGCGCCGCTATTTTTCGTTTTTTACGTCCTGTGTGCTACCAAAATCTACCGCAAACATTATTACCAAATGCTCTTCGTGATAATAACCCAGCGGGTATATCGCACTTATTTGATGGTAAGCGAATGAGCTAACATTAATGTAAAAAGCTAAACTAAAAATCTGACGCCAGTTAGATTTTAGATTGTTAAAAAAAAGTCCTCACCAAATGGCGAGGACTTTTTTATAATAGTAGGACACCTAAAATAAGACGCAATCATCGACGCTACAATATATTGAGGCGGCCAGCTCAACTAAGAATCAAGCCACAGCAAGCAATCAATTGTATCTACTCGCCTAGCAATAATTTGTCATCGTCTAATTCTTCTCCGTCATTCCGTGCTTGTGCAAATAATTGAAGAAGGTCTTTTACTTCGTAACCAGCACGTTTATCTCCGGCCAAATCGAAAATAATCTTACCTTCATGTAGCATGATGGTTCTAGAACCGTGATCCAGTGCTTGTCGCATAGAATGCGTCACCATCATGACGGTAAGTTGCTTCTCTTTAATGATTTGCGAGGAAATATCCATGATGAGCGCTGCTGTTTTCGGGTCGAGCGCCGCAGTATGTTCATCAAGTAATAAAATGCTGCTGGGTTGCAAAGCGGACATCAAAAGACTGACAGATTGTCTCTGCCCTCCTGATAACAAGCCCATTTCAGCACCAAGACGATCTTCAAGACCAAGATTAAGGCGACTTAATTGCTCTTTAAAAATTGCCCGTAAATTATCATTAAGCGCAAAAGATAAGGTCCCTCTTTTACCTCGTCCATAGGCAAGCGACATGTTTTCTTCTACGGTTAAATTTCCACAAGTACCCGCAAGCGGATCTTGAAACACGCGCGCAATGTCTTTAGTCCGACCCGTAGCCGGTATACTTGTCACATCACGATCGGAAAACCAAATTTTCCCTCGTGTGGATTCGATATCACCCGCTATGGTATTTAATAGCGTCGATTTACCCGCACCATTAGAACCAATAACGGTTACAAATTCACCACTTGGAATGGTTAAATCGACTCCACGTAAAGCCAATTTTTCTGTCGGTAAACCATGGTTAAAGGTCACATGTAAGTTTTCACAACGGATCACAGTCTTTCCCCTTTCGCTTTTTTGGCTTTCCATTCACGGCGTAGTTTCGGGAACACTAACGCCAATGTGACTAACACAGCCGTTAAAAAGTTAAGGTCAGACGCTTGAAATCCGAGAAAATCTGCGTTGAGAGCCATAGAAACCGCAATTCGATATAAAACGGAACCAATAATACAACTCATAACAATGACTAAAATTGAACGAGTCGAAAACAATGATTCACCAATAATGACCGCCGCCAAGCCAACAACGATGGTTCCAATCCCCATAGTTGAATCTGCAAAACCATTGGTTTGAGCAAAAAGCGCACCGGCTAAACCAACTAATCCATTAGAAAGCGCTAAACCGACATAGACTTTTTCATTGACGACAATACCATTAGCTTGCGCCATTCGTTTATTAGACCCGACAGCGCGCATCGCCAAACCGTATTGGGTGTTAAGAAACCAGGCAACCAGTAATCCGCCAATAACAGCACACAAAGCAACGAATATAACTTTCATATACATGCTAGGTATTCCTAGTGCTTCAAATGGAGTCAACATCGTTGGCTCCATTATTAAAGCAACATTAGGTTTACCCATAATGCGAAGATTAATCGTATAAAGTGCCGTCATGGTTAATATACTGGCTAATAGATGCAATATATTAAAACGTAAATTCAGCCAAGCAGTAACAATACCAGCACTCGCGGCGGCTAAAGTACCAAGTAATGTTGCTAAATAAGGGTTGAACCCCAGTACGATAAGCGTTGCGGTTAACGCAGCGCCCAAAGTAAAACTGCCATCAACGGTTAAATCAGGAAAGTCTAATATCCGGAAGGTAAGATACACTCCCATAGCGACTAAGCCATAAATAAAGCCGATTTCCAATGTACCCAAAAACGCAAAAAGTGACAAAGTGATGTACCTTATTATTCAATTATTTTAGTAGCGCGAGCCAATACCGCGGCAGGAACTTCGATTCCCATGCGTTTAGCCATTTTAGGATTAACGAACAAGTTGGTTCCTTTCGCCATTTTCACGTCAATATCTCCGGCTTTTTCACCTTTTAATATACGAATAACGATTTCACCAGTTTGACGTCCAAGGTCAAAGTAATCGTAACCAACAGCCGCCACAGCACCACGAGAAACCGTATCAGTATCACCCGCAAACACAGGAATTTGGGCATCCATACCGACTTTAATAATAGACTCTACAGCGCTGATAATAGTGTTATCAATAGGTGCATAAATCGCATCAACCTTACCGACAAGTTGCTTTGCGGCAATCATCACATCTGAGGTTCTTGGCGCTGAAGATTCGACTATTTTAATGCCCATTTCAGCCGCCACTTTTTTTGCTTGCGCTAACATGGAGACTGAATTAGCTTCACCTGGATTGTAGGGAATACCAATCGCCTTTAAATTAGGAACAAACTCTTTAATAAGCGAAAAATGTTCACCGATGTTCGCCATATCTGACAAACCAGTCACATTTCCACCTGGTTTTACTAAATTAGGAATAAGCTTCGCACCAAGAGGATCGGTAACCGCTGAAAAAACAACAGGAATGGAATCACTCACTGTCACCGCTGCTTGAGCCGAAGGCGTCGCTATCGCAACGATAACATCAGGTTCGTCTCCAACCATTTTACGCGCTATTTGAGCGGCAATATCTGTTTTACCCTGCGCACTTTCGTAGGTAAATTTAAGGTTATCACCTGTATAACCATTTTCATTTAATACTTCTTTCACACCGTCACGAATGGCATCAAGCGCCGGATGCTCAACGATTGCAGTAGTCGCAACATAAACAGGTTTCGCTTGAATCGCACAACTTAATATTGTGGTAGAAATGATTACACTTTGGAAAATAGAACGTAATTTCATGTTGAATCCCTTGTGGTAAGTAAGTGCCTGAAGAAGAATATTGTTTTAAAAAATCATCCGCTAAAAATATCATAAGATAGGCGTTAAAAACTAGATATACCTAAATTCAGATAATTAAAGTGCATATTAGCGTTCATAAATAATACTGCTGCTCTTAAACCTCATTTACAAACTAAACGAGGTTTAAGTCCATGCACATAATATGCTGTGGTCCAGATTTTCCACCGTGATATAGGTTTCCAGTATCATAAAAACCAGCGTTCAAATAACTCTTTTGAGCAAGTTTATTTTTGCAGTTCACGGTTAAATATACGTTAGTCTGTTTTGGGAAGTTGGACATTAGATATGTGGGTAGTATTTGCAATGTTTGCTTTGCATAGCCGTTACCTTGGTGTTTATGGTCTATAAAGAAGCTTCGTAACCCAAGACTATTTGATTCAACACAGTCATTGTGATCTGCGTAAGCAGTGTCTATTAAGAAGAAACCAACGACCTCATCATTTGCGATAATCACATGAGGTCGAATTTGAGCATTGGCGCTGGCTAAAATATCATCGATGGTTGCCACATATTGAAGTTGATCGCTTTCAACACTTAATGTGTTCACACGACCTAAATGCAAAGATGTCATTTTTTCTATTTCTATCACAACGCCTCCTAAGGAAATAATTGATTGTCGTGGATTAGAATTACCCCTACTTTTTGTAGTCTTTTTTTCCACGACATTTCCCTTTAAACTACCATTTTTTTGGCATTATGTGTGGCTTTTGAAGCCTTTTAAACAGGAGATTGAGTGTTAGAGCTAACAGCAATAGGGAAGAATTTTAATGTTAGGGACACGATTAAAGGCACTGCTAGAAATGCGGTAAAAAACCGTGTTGTTAAAGCACTTTCAGATATTACTTTAACCATTAACAATGATGAAGTATTTGGCATCGTTGGTAAAAGTGGTGCGGGGAAGTCAACATTATTACGGCTGCTAAGTTTGCATATTCAACCTGATGCTGGCTCTATTCGTATGCTTGATAAAATCATCGATAAGTCCTCTACTTCAGCTCAGAGACGACAATTAGTCCAGCAAACCTCTTTTGTCTTTCAGGGCTTCAGCTTACTTTATAACTATTCAGTGATCGACAACATTGCTCTACCGCTAAAATTACGTGGCGTCGATGAGAAATCCCGTCGAGCCAAAGCTCTCGATTTACTGACTTTTGTTGGTCTGGCAGATAAAGCTGAAAACTACCCTATTACACTATCTGGTGGTGAAGCCCAACGTGTATCTATTGCGCGTGCCTTAATCTCCGATCCGAAAATCATTTTTTTTGACGAACCTACTTCAGCACTTGATGCCCAAACAATGAAAGACATCTTAGATTTACTTAAAAAAGTTCATCGTTCCTATTCAGTGACTATGGTCTTGGTATCTCACCAAATGGATGTTATTCGCTATATGTGTGATCGCGCAGTTTGGTTGGAAGATGGCAAAATCAAAAAAATAGCGGAAGTAAAAAAGATCAAAAAATTCGCGGTCGATCAATTAAATGACTTATGGGTAGACAACCATGCTTAACATTATTATCGATACATTAGATAGGTTCGGTAATCGTATGCTAGCCGACCTGATTGATACTTTCTTCATGGTTTCTGTCGCCTTTTTTGTTGCTTTCGTTTTGGGTACTAGTATTGGATTTTTACTGGCTTTATGCGGTCAAAATCGACCGTATACACATAAAAAAATAGCAATACCCTTATCTTTTTTGGTCAATATCATTCGCTCGGTGCCCTTTATTTTGTTGCTGATTGTGATGGCTCCCTTGGCACGGTTTTTCATTGGTACAGCCTACGGCATTTACGCCTCGATGATCTCTTTATCCGTTGTCGGTGTGGCTATTGTCAGTCGGTTAGTTGAACAAGCCATTATTGATGTGAGCCCACATATTTACGAATCGGCTCATTCTATGGGGGCAACTCGGACTCAATTAGTAACGCAATTTATTCTTGTCGAAGCGCGATCCGCTTTGGTTCTAGGTTATACCTCAGCGATTATCAGTTTAATTGCCTACTCGACCGTGGTTGGCGTAATTGCTGGCGGTGGCATTGGTTATTTAGCACTACAGGAAGGTTTTTACATGTGGAACCAACCGCTTATGTGGATGATCATCATAGTGATGATGATGCTCGTACAGGTAATACAGGTGTCAGGATCTTGGTTGGCACATACACTGGATAAAAAAAGGAAAATAGATTAATCATGAAAAAAATACTCCTGCTCATTACTAGCGTTCTTTTTACATTTACCCTAACGGCTTGTCAGTCAAAAGATGATAATACAATTAAAATTGGTGTTTCATACTATCCATTTTATAGTGCCGACAGCACGAAACCAGACTTGCTGGACATCATAAAAGCCAATGTGGAAGAAAATGGTTTTAACTTGGAAAAAGTAGTCTTTCTCAATTATGCTGAAGCGAATCCGGCATTAGCGAATGGGGAGTTAGATGGCAACTTAATTCAGCATGAACTCTACATGGATATTTTTAATCAGCGTAGCGGTGCCACGCTAGAACTTGTCCAGCCTGTTTATCATGCGACCTTTGCCCTTTATTCGTCGATTTATGCATCAGTTGAAGATATCACAGACGGTGAAACCGTTTATCTACCTAATGATGGCGTCAATACCGCCCGCGCATTATTGCTATTGCAGAGTGCAGGTTTGATTGAACTGAAAAATGGTGTGAACTTCCAAGCCGGTATCGCAGACATTATTAGCAACCCTAAACAACTGAAGTTTATAGAAACGCCATTAACTGCAACTGCCGGTGCTTATGACGAATCTGGTCGTGATTTAGCAGTAATGTACCCAACTTTTGCTCGCTCTTTGAGCTTGTCTGGTAATGATGAACGCATTTACTTAGAAGAGCGCAATGCCGTCAGCGATGCTTATGCAATTAGTTTTGCAACCAGGACTGATAATGCCAATGATGAAAAAACGAAAGTACTCGCTGAAGCCTTAACATCGGATGCGGTTAGAAAATATTTAGAAGAAAACTACGCTTGGGCATCCACCCCAGCGTTTTAATTAAAAGCACCTTGCACCTCGATTAACAACAATAAAACCGTTACGATTCACATTGTAACGGTTTTATTGTTTTATACTTGATAGGCAGATTGCCATATTGATTAACGACCGACATAACGGTACTTTCGTAAATCCTCTCAAGAATACTAAAACAAACACTAAATCTCATTGACCGAAATTCTATACGAAAACCGATCCTCTCCTTCTAATCGAAACCCTGTCTTAATCCCTACTTCTCTAAGCGGTGAACTCGCATTTCGGCTATGAACAACGCCTAAATCAAAGGCCGAAGCAATCGGTTCAATACCCATTGCCTGAAAGCGCTTATTCCAAGGGTAGTAATCTCGTCCTTTGTTTGAATACCATAACAAGCAACTAGGAAATTGCTCAATATTCCATTCAAACACGACTTCATAACCTTCATCGTAGTTTTGAAGCCGTATTCGTCCTTCACTTAGATCCAATAAAATAAGTTCTTCTGTGACGCTTTCTAATGGCAGAGTCGTCATATTTTCGACGCGACCATCCAACCTAAGCACTTGCTCTAAATCCTCTATTTTTTGGTTCGGTTTCAAAATAGAAATACCAGGCTCAACCGTAACAGGATAAGTATAAGCGCCTTTAAACGAATCAATCATCAGTTTTGCCTTACCGGGTTTATTTGGCAATTTAAACGTTCCGTGTAAACCAATCGGCAATTCCACTGGTTGTTCCGTTTCAACCAATAACTCAAATTCTAACTGGTTGTTGTCCGTGACTGAGATTTTTCTATTTAATCCTTTAACTGGGTGTTTAAGTGGATACTCTATGCTGAGCTCTGCTTCTTGTGAGGATTTGGATATATCTTGCCATTCATGATTAGAGCTAAAGCCATGCATAAAAGCTTCATTGACTGACTCAACACTCTCAATATTGCGCAACCATTCTGGTGGTAGATCCCTTCTTGTGCCCGGAGTACCAAAAGGCACGCAAGGCCACTCCCCTCCAAGGTTTTTAAGTATGGGAGGGAGTTTGTCATTTTTACTTTCTTCTTTATTAGCCCAAGGCGCTATCGAAAACGGTTGAATCACTTTATCGTTAGAGAAACGAAATTGAACCGGCCCAACCATAGCACCTAACAGAGAGACTTTCCCTGAGACGTTACCTTTTTGAAAATTAATTGCTTTATTACTCATCCCTAGTATCTAACCGCCCACCTTTTCCAACTCAACACGTAATTCTGTTTTTGGATCAAAAAAGTGAAGACGACGAAGATCAATGGAAAACTCTGTAACCTCTCCTGTGACTACTTCAATGTCTCCACGCATCCGAGTATTCACTGAAATACCTTGTAGTTTTGTCGTGACAAATGTATCTGCACCCGCTGGCTCAACCACCTCGACAACAGATTCAATCGTTAGATACTCACAGCTCTCTAAATCGGCTGACTCAGGATCGGTAATGTGCTCAGGTCGCAAGCCTAATGTGTATCGTCCTGCTGGAAGCCTTTGTCCTTTTAACTCGACAGTTTTAGTGCTCTGCTCGCCCACTTTCAATTCAAACTGACTTCCATCAGTACCGTCTACAACATCAACGGGTAATAGGTTCATTGAAGGAGACCCCATAAAGGTCGCAACATAAAGATTACTTGGCGTGTCGTAAATTTGTTTCGGTGTTCCTAACTGCTGAACATAACCTTGAAACATCACGGCGATGCGCGTTGAAAGTGTCATGGCTTCAATCTGATCGTGAGTTACATAAACCATAGTGGTTTTGAGCTTCTCATGAAGTCGCTTAATTTCAGTACGCATATCAACACGTAATTTAGCATCGAGATTAGACAGTGGTTCATCAAAGAGGAAAACATCTGGGTTACGTACTAACGCTCGCCCCATGGCAACACGTTGTCGTTGACCACCCGATAATTGCCCTGGCCGACGATCTAAAAGCGGTTCAATTTGCAATAGCTTCGCCACATCGGCCAATGCAGATGCACACTCAGACTTAGGCACGTTGTGCATTTCAAGACCAAACGTAATGTTCTTTGCAACTGTCATATTCGGATACAAAGCATAACTTTGAAACACCATAGCGATATTACGTTTAGATGGGTGCACACCATTCATCGTTTTACCCTTGATGGATATCTCACCCGATGAAATCTCTTCAAGGCCTGCGATCATATTTAAAAGCGTTGATTTACCGCAGCCTGATGGGCCAACTAAAACAAGAAACTCACCTTCTTCCACAGCAATATCTATCTTGTGTAGCACTTCAACATCGCCATACGCTTTTGTCGCGTTTTTTATATTTAAAAAGCTCATATTGTTATCCTTTTACCGATCCTGCCATCAACCCACGGACGAAATAACGACCCGCAACGATGTAAACTAATAAAGTGGGAAGCGCCGCTAAAATAGCGCCGGCGAAATGCACATTATATTCTTTAACGCCAGTTGAAGACTGAACAAGGTTATTCAACGCTACTGTCATAGGTTGTTCTTGCCCTGCAAAAGAGGCCCCGAATAAGAAGTCGTTCCAAACATTGGTGAATTGCCATATAACAGACACAACTGTAATAGGGCCAGATATAGGCAACATGATTCTCCAAAATATACGGAAGAAACCCGCGCCATCAATCTGTGCTGCCCGAACCAATTCAGTCGGGAAAACGGCGTAATAATTGCGATAATAAAGCGTGGTAAAACCAATACCATATACCACGTGCACCAATACCAAACCAGGAATGGAACCCGCAATACCAAGCTTACCAAGCACTATTGCCATCGGGATCAGAACAATTTGAAACGGTATAAAACAAGAAAAAAGTAACGCACCAAATATCAGCGTGTCACCACGAAAACGCCACTTAGTTAACACATAACCATTTATTGCACCGATTATGGTGGAGATAAACACCGCAGGTATCACAATAAGCAAGGAGTTGACGAAGTAAGGCTTCAAGCCTGTTGGCTCAATACCAATTTGGGCTTTCGACCACGCTTGTCGCCAAGGTTCGAGCGTCCACACTTCAGGCAATGCCATCATATTGCCACTGGTAATTTCAGACAGTGGTTTTAATGAATTCACAATCATCACAAACAAAGGCATCAGGTAATAGGCAGCAAACAAAATCAGTAAGCCGTATATAAAAATGCGAGTGAAAGTACTGGTGCGAACTGCTGTATCTTGAGTCACATTCGACATTATTTTTTCTCCTTTAATTCGGCGTAAAGATAAGGAGTAATAATGGCGGCGATTGTCATCAACATAATGACCGCACTGGCGGCACCAATTCCCATCGAGTTACGAGTGAAAGTGTACGAATACATAAAGGTCGCAGGTACTTCTGTTGCTCGCCCCGGTCCACCGCCCGTTAGCGCGATAATTAGGTCGTATGATTTCACCGACAAATGCGCCAATATGACAAATGCGGAAAGAAAAGCAGGGCGTAACATGGGAATAACAATCCGACGATAAAGCCGCCAGTTTGAAGCGCCATCGATTTGTGCCGCTTTTAATATTTCATTATCGACACCTCGAAGACCCGCCAAAAACATCGCCATTACAAAGCCTGATGTTTGCCAAACGGCCGCAATAACAACCGTGTATATCGCCATATTTCGATCTTTAATCCAATCGAAATGGAAGCTCTCCCAGCCCCATTGATGCATGGTATTTTCAAGACCTATACCAGGATCAAGAATCCACTTCCAAGCGGTGCCTGTGACGATAAAACTCAGCGCCATAGGGTAAAGATAAATCGGGCGCAGCATGCCTTCGCCACGAATTTTTTGATCCAATAATATGGCTAAAGAAAGCCCAAGCACTGTACAAATACCAATGTAAAGCGTGGCAAAGACAGCCAGATTGGTAATAGAAACCCACCAGTGACTTAATTTCCAAAGCTTGGTGTAGTTCGCTAGACCGATCCAATCATAGCTTGGTAGCATCTTAGAATCTGAGAAACTAATATAAACCGTAAAGGCAATAAAGCCGTAAACAAATACAACCATTGCAGCAATGGATGGGGACAATACAATTTTCGGTAACCAGTTTTGCAACTTAGTTTGAAAGTCGTCTTGCCCAGCGTTATTCGCCATAAATCCCCCTATCCTTTGAAAGGAAAAACCTTACTTCGTCTTAAATTCGACAGAATACCGAAAATAAATATGGAAAAAGAGAGAGTTAATCACTCTCTCTTTTTCAAGACATTTATGACAACTTATTTTGCTGCATCAATCGCGTTAAATAACTCTTCTACCGCTTCTTCTGCATCAAACTCACCATTGAAGTGGTTGGTGACAACATCAAACACTGCATTTTTAATGGCTGCTGGTTGAGCGTGACCGTGCGCCATAGAGCCCACTAAACCACCCGTTGCATTAGCGTATTGAAGGTCTGCAATCCCTTTTTGTCCACAGGCATCAAATTGCTTAGGGTCAATATCTGTACGAGAAGGCACTGATCCTTTTACTTGGTTGAAAGCAATTTGGAAAGTAGGGGCAACAATTGCTGCGGCCATTTTTCCTTGTGCTTCTTGTGCACTTGCTGAGTCTACTTTGAACATAGCAAATTGGTCAGCATTAAACGCCATTGTTCCTTGAGAGCCTGGAACACGGAAACATAGAAAATCTTCGTTTGGCACTTTACCTGCGTTAATAAACTCACCTTTCGCCCAATCACCCATAATTTGGAACGCGGCATCACCATTGATAACCATGGAAGAAGCAAGGTTCCAATCACGACCAGAGAAGTTATCATCAACGAATGAGCGAAGTGTTTCCATGCGCTTAAAGGCTTCAAGCATTTGCGGTCCAGTTAAAGCATCTTCATCAAGTTCTACAAAGGCTTTGTTATAGAAATCGGCGCCGCCAACAGACAGTACAACGCCATCAAACATAGTGGCTTCTTGCCAAGGTTGACCACCATGGGCTAAGCCAATTTTTCCGGCGTCTTTTGCTGCTTGCATAGCGGCAACAAAATCATCCCAGCTATGAGGCTGTGGAAGACCCAAATCATCTAAAACTTTTTTGTTTGCCCAAACCCAGTTTGTGGAGTGCATGTTAACGGGAGCTGCGATCCAGTTGCCGTCATATTTAGAGAATTTTTGTAGCGCCGTCGGCACAACCGCATCCCAATTATTCGCCGCTGCAATGTCGTTAAGGTTCGCAAGCTCGCCCTCAGCAGCCCAATCTTGAATATCGTAGCCTAGCATTTGAACCGCCGTTGGTGAGTTGCCCGCTGTAACACGCGCACGCAATGTCGTCATGGCTGAGCCACCGCCACCACCAGCAACAGGCATATCAACCCAGCCCACGCCATCTTTACTCAAATCGTCTTTGAGTACACTTAACGCAGCGGCTTCACCGCCAGCCGTCCACCAATGAAGGACTTCCACATCTTCAGCCTGTACCGCTGCAGTTGCCATTAATAGTGCGCTTGCTAATACTGTTTTCTTATTTATTTTCATGTTTTCCTCTCTTTTTATTATTTTAACCGCCTAGGGAGTACATCATCGGTTGCGGCTGACCGTTTGATTCTTTTTCAAACTTCCATATCAAACACTAAAAGACCATCGTAATTTGAATTACAAGCGGCGATCAATTTAGCACCAGTTATTTGGTGTCGTGAATTATTTTGGTAAGCATCAAGATCGACCCATGAAGCCAGCGTCAAAACAAAACCATAATTATAACCTTGATCTCGAGTTTCTGGCGTTTGGTTAGGACCGTGTTCAAAACTAATAAAGCCTGAAACAGACGATTCTAAATCTGCGATTTCCTGCATAAGAATATTGAAGTCTGCAGCGGCCACTTCAGGGCGTACTTTGAACAAAACAACGTGTCTAATCATATTATTCATACCCCAGTTGTTTACGACCGATGTCGCTTAAATTTTCGGGCATAAATCGGTTTTTGAAATCAACTTCATAATCTTCAGGTGCAAAATCTGGACTGCTCTTCCCTGCTTCAAACGCTGGGCGAAGCATATCAAGAAAGCGACGATTTTTTTCACAGTCAGGAGCAGAACCTATATACATGACATTGGAGTCTTCATTGCCGAGATGTTCATTATCAACACCGTGAATAATATCAGGGTGCCACCAAACGGTATCGCCAGGATTAACTGCTGGAATCGGCACATAAGCTTGTAATAATAATTCATGAAACTCTTTAAAAACGCCAAGAGCGCGGCCAGGTTTTTGGTTACATAAATCGTTGTCTGCAACATCGTCCATTAGAGCTCGTAATAACAACCACGCCATGGCACGAGCTATGGGTACAACGTTTAATGTCCCATCATTTGGCCCTTGTCGAGTCAATGCTGTCCAACCTTGATAGGTGCGAAACATCTGACAAACCGCTGGTGACGGAATCTCTTTTGTTTTGGTACGTGACTGCGCATTGAACGGCTCGTAAGAGTCTGGATCACCAAATAGAATATCGTGGTAAACCTTATGGAAACTTGGGTCAAGCCAGCGCTCAACAGAACCACCGTCAATGTGCGGACTTAAACCTAATGAGGCGTCGCCAGGTTCGCGTTGTCGAATTCTGTCGGCGTACATGCATTCACGATTTGGGTTAAATTCTGGATCACCACTTTTAGGTTGATACCAAAGATGGTTCAACCAGACGCGTAAATCAGATAATTCTTCTGACTGACGTGCTTCCATTTGAGGTTTCGACCAGTAAAGCCCATAGATCTGCGGTTTACTTGCCGCTAATTCACCAAAGTAAGTATCCAAGCCTGCTTTTTCAGCTTGTTTGGTTAGGTAATCGTTATCAGCCACATAGCTTTTTAGTGTTGTATTCCAGTTGGCGACTCGTACTGGATCAAATACGTTGCGTACCACAATGACGCCACGACGACGAATGCGTTGCATTACATCGTCACTGATTTTACCTGCTTGAATATCTGCGAACTCAATATCAACAATGGCATGGCCAGTTTGCATTTCAGATTTAACGGCCGCGATTTCCTCTTTTAAACGTTCAGTCTCTGCGGCGAAACGAGCAGGCAAGTCCGGAATACGGCTGCGTAAGTCTCGCTTAGCCTCGGTAATCTGCTGTTCAATCGTTTTATGAGACATATAAACCACTCCACCCAATAGGTTGATAATAAATAAGGTTAAGAATTAAATTTTTATTTCACCGGATCTTTTTGGGGTACTGATGTAATTCGATTTTGGCTTACCTTTGAACTGACAAATAAGCGTATCAGCAAGCGCCCAACCATCTTGATAAAGATCTTGATGCAGCAAAAAAACAGATTCTGGTATATGAGATCGACTCCGACCAAACACACGGGTCATAATTTGGGTCGACGTATCAGGTAAAATAGCTGCAACAAGTGCATTCACAATCGCATCGGTATAACTGATCACCGCATCGTATTTATGTGCTTCACGCTTCGCCCAAACACCTATTTCTTCAACCTTCGATTCCGCATTTATTCCAGTAATAATACTGCCGTTAATGTTCGGAAATTCAGACAATACAGTATGAAAAGCCTCGTTCATGAGTGTGGAAAAAGTAAGTTCGGTAGGTGGACAAATTAAAGCGACGTTTTCGCAGTTTGCATTAAGTTCTGCAAAGCAAAGTTGTAAAAAATGTAGATGGTCATAATCCACAGCATCATGCTCAATATTACATCGTGTGTGACCATGGGTAATAAAAGGTAGGTTTTGTTCTTGTAACCAACGCACTCGTGGGTCATCAAGTTTGGTGTGGGTCAGGATAACGCCGTCGCAATCATTACTTTTGCTCAAATACTCCACCGAGCCTATCGGAGAGATTTCAGCCTCTGGCACAATAACAACGTGGTAATCATCTAACAACGCGCGATCGGTAATTCCCAGTAACAATTCACTGACAAACTGAAATGCTGGATCTCGACGATTAAGGATATAAGCAATAACAAACGTTTCCCCGGTGCGCAAACGACGCGCAGCACGGTCCAACTTAAAGCCAAGTTTTTCACTCGCTAAGAGAACCTTCTCGCGCGTACTGGCTTTAACATTGTTAGATTGTTGGTTCAAAACTCGTGAGGCGGTAGCAATACTAACACCAGCCAGTTTGGAAACCTCTTTAAGGGTTGTTTTTACCATAATGTAAACGTTATCTTTTTTATTATTCAGTCAGACTAGCTGATGAAAAAAGACTTGTAAACCTTTTAGAGTGATAAAAATGTATTACATGTAAACGTTTACAGACAATTTTTAACGTCATCCAATACGTTTATATTGCCACATAAACATTTGAGAGAAGCACTTGGAATAGGGAATTTCATATCCATCATGATCAAGTTTTATTATCTTTTATCCGTCATTATGATTGAATAGCCCTAACTAAAATTAAGTATATGAAAGGCGGCAATGAGCGATTTAAGCAGACTGAATTTAACCATATTGGATGGCGGTATTGGTCGAGAACTGAAGCGAATTGGCGCGCCTTTCTCGCAACCATTGTGGAGCGCAAAAGCCTTAATAGAAGCACCTCATTATGTCACTCAAGCCCATCAGAATTTTATTGATGCGGGTGCCGAGATCATCACGGTAAACAGCTATGCTTGTGTGCCTTTTCACCTTGGTGAAACGCTTTATCAGCAACAAGGTACGACACTCGCTCGACAAGCTGCCATCATTGCCAAAGACGTTGCCAGTACAGCCACTCAAACCGTACAGGTAGCAGGCTCGCTGCCGCCACCGCTTGGCTCTTATCGTCCAGATTTATTTGAAAAGCATCAAGCACTCGATATTTTAACGACACTGTATAAAGCACAAGATGAACACGTGGATTTATGGATCGCAGAAACCATCGCCAGTATCGAAGAAGCCAGCGCCATTGCCCATGTTTTAAAAGATTCAACCAAACCCTGTTATTACGCTTTTACTCTAAGCGATGAACTAGGAGTAACGGCAAGATTACGTTCTGGAGAATCTGTCACCCACGCCATAGAAGCGATCTTAAAAGAAGCCACATTGGTAGAAGGAATTGATGGTATTTTCTTTAACTGCTCCATTCCTGAAGTCATGGAAAAAGCCATTCGAGACGCTAAAAGCGTATTAGAAAAGCATTCAAAAACACTCAATATAGGCGCTTATGCCAACAGTTTTAAACCTATATCACAGGGTCATGAAGCCAATTTAACGACACAAAGTTCCCGCGATCTCACGCCAGAAGAATATAAAGACTACGCTCAACAATGGTATAACACAGGCGCCAACATAATCGGCGGCTGCTGCGGCATAGAACCCGCTCATATAAAGGTACTCGAAGAATGGAAAAAGAGCTTAGAAGAAGCCTAGTTCATAAGTTTTAAGCACCACGTCACTTCCAAACAAAAAGCCCTACCCATCGCAGGGCTTTCTATTTTTTATCTATTAACTATGACGTTAAAACTTAATTAACTGTCTTTTAAATTATTAACTAGGAATGGGTGACTCAATATTAGAACTTTCGGCAATAAAACTAACAGCGGAATGCTGCTTTAATTGCGACATGATTTTTGGACTTTGATCGTGTGTAACATCAATAATGACAATCACCTCACCATTGTCTAAGTGCCGATCAAAAGTATCTTTAAAATAGGAATCAAAAGATGCGCAAACAATAGAAGCCAACATTTTTGCCGCGGCGAAAGCAACCCCACAGACCAGAACCAGCCACAATAAATTTTGCATCGTTATATCGACTAACCCAACACCGATAATAGCCACCAGAGCCAATATACAAAAAGCGAATACACCAGCGCGTTTACTCGTGGCAAGCAGACTTGTGTTGTCAAAGCTATTACCACCATGAAGACGGTGGGAAAGAATCCCCTTATCTTCACGAGATAAAACAAAAAAGTGCTGATCATCAATGCCCTGTTTATGAACCTCATCGGATATTAACTCGGCATCATCAAGATCATTTGTGCTATAAAATAAACGTTTCATAGTACCCTCCTGACATTCAGCTATTTAGAATTTTTATTAGCTGCCTGAACTCAGTCTGGTTGAGAATCTGAAATATGCAAAGTTTTTAACGTCATAGATACAAAACTCACACAAAGTGAGAAAGAGAGTTTAGAAAAAGGTTAGCAAGGGATTCCATAACATATAGCAAGACACAGAAGATCAGAAAAATTCAATACATCTGAATTTAGGTTTCTTTGTTTCTATCTAAAACTGGACTTACCAGAGTTTGCTAGACAGTTGTCGTTTCTAAAAAAATCCCTTTAAGACTCTCATCTTAAAGGGATTTCTAATCTCTATTTTATTAATCCAAAAACTAATCTTGGTTGATAAAGTAGTTCACTACATAAGCTGGTAAATCGGCTGCGTTCACAACGATTTGCTCCATTGTGTCGCGATCTCGAACGGTCACAGGTGCACCTTCTTGTTCGATCGAATCGAAATCGACGGTGACACAGATTGGTGTACCTACTTCGTCATGGCGACGGTAGCCTTTCCCTACATTACCTGTGTTTTCATAAAGAATACGACCCAAGCCTAGTTTCTGAAGCTTGTTTTTAAGTTCTTTTGCTAACGCAACGATTTCAGGTTTGTTCTTTTTAAGCGGCATGATAGCGACTTTGATTGGCGCAAGATGTGGCTTGAATTTAAGAACAGTACGAGTCGAACCGTTTTCTAGTTCTTCTTCGGTGTAGGCTTCTGTCATGATCGCAAGCAAACCACGGTCAAGACCAGCAGAGGGTTCGATACAGAAAGGCACTTCCCACTTATTCGCTTCAAGATCACGAATGGCCAATTTCGCCGTAGAATGTTCGTTCTTTTTCACTTTCGCCGAGATACCAAATTCGTCTTGTGCTTTGGTGTGAGAGCCCAAATCGTAATCGGTACGGTTTGCTACGCCTTCTAGTTCTTCAAAACCATGTGGAAACTTGTACAAGATATCCACAGTCGATTTTGAGTAATGAGACAGGTCATCGCCCGTTACGTATTCAAATTGAATGTTTTCTTCTGCTAGACCTTGATCCAACCACCACTGCTTACGAGTGTTCACCCAGAAGTCGTGCCATTTTTCGTCTTCGCCTGGCTTACAGAAAAATTCTAATTCCATTTGTTCGAATTCACGAACACGGAAAATAAAGTTACGAGGCGTGATTTCGTTACGGAAGGATTTACCAATTTGCGCAATACCAAAAGGCAAAGCTCGAGACGTAGAATCCACCACGTTTTTAAAATTGGTAAAAATACCTTGAGCCGTTTCTGGACGAAGGTAAGTATAAGACTCTTCATCGACCATTGGGCCAACGTTGGTTTTAAACATCAAGTTGAAGTCACGAGGTTCCGTTACATTCGTTGAACCACAGTTATCACAGACTTTAATGTCTTTCATGTGATCGGCACGCATACGTGATTTACATTCGTGACAATCCACCATTGGATCGGTAAACGTATCTTCGTGACCTGAATATTTGTAAACGTGTTTGTTTTGAATAATCGCTGCGTCCAAACCTTCTACATCGTCGCGTTCGTAAACCATTGAACGCCACCAAGCCGCTTTGATGTTGTTTTTTAATTCAACGCCTAGCGGACCGTAATCGTAAGCACCTTGCATACCACCGTAGATTTCACTGCCTTGGAAAATAAATCCACGACGTTTACATAGGGAGACGAGTTCATCCATTGTTTTAGCTGGCATTTCTAAACACACCTTAAGCAGAATTTATTAAATAAAGACGCAAAACCAAGCGATTTTACGTTCAAGCAATTGTTATAGCCTTACATTGTACTCTTTGCCTGTATTTCGCTCAATGGCGTTTCGTATGATGTAGATAGCGTAAAGGTATGTAAAAAAACAGAATGAATAGTCCATATAACTGGTATTTGTCACGCCATTCATATAAAACTCTTTAATATACACTTTTTTTGCACATTATTTTTTTACATAGGCACATTAACATGCGAACTTCTACTTCTTTTCTCACGGTGATACTGGCTGCGCTCGGTATGATTCCTTTTGTCTTCGCAACCTATTTGAGCTGGTCAAACCAAGTTTTTTTTGAGAAATCAGGACTTCATTTGTTCATCACTTATAGTGCCATTATTTTGAGTTTCATGGGCGGCACTTTGTGGGGGCAATTCATTCACAAAGATATCGATTCATTGAGTCGATATGTACTTATCACAAGTAATTTCCTTGCGATTGGCGCTTGGTTTTCGTTGTTGATCGACGTGCCAGTACTGTCTATCGGTTTATTATTTCTTGGTTTCATCAGTACATTCTGGGTAGAAGCAAGATCGCTAAAACACAACGAATCAGCCAACGCTCGTTATTTAAACATGCGTTTTATCGTCACCATTGTCGTATGTGTATTGCATTTACTTATTGTATATCCTTATAAATAAACTAAACGCACCGGTATCCAACCGTCACTTTTTAAAGTGCCATTTATCGAGAGTGATCTAACCTTCCTCTTTTTGCGTATCTGTACTCTATATGAAATACAAAACACCGTATGAAATACAAAAGGGTCCAGATCATGCTAACAATTTTTTACGATGGTAATTGTCCGCTTTGCACCGCTGAGATGGATAAGTTACAGCGCTTAGATAACCAGAACCAACTCATACTAGAAGACATCCACAACATCGATTTCAATGAACGCTTCCCTCACATCGACCCAGTTCAAGCGGATAGAATACTCCATGGACAATTACAGAATGGTGAAATTATCAAAGGTTTAGATGTCACGTGTTTGGCATGGAAATTAGTGGATAAACATAAATGGATACAAATTTTACGTTGGCCTTTGATTCGAGTTTTCGCTGATTTTGGATATCTTTTCTTCGCTCGCTACCGTCATTCTATTTCGTCTTTTTCTTTTATTACTAGCAAACTGAACAGCAAACCGAGCGGCAAATCAGGCTGCTCATCGTGCCAAAAAAAGGAGCGTTAATATGTCGTCTTTTTACGCTCTTGTTATTGGTGCCAGCAGTACGATTGCTCAAGCAGCCATTCAACAATTTGAAAAGAACCAAGATTGCCTTGGTGTATTTGCTATTAGTCGTTCTTTACCTGCAGAGATTGGGCAAGAGAACGATCAATCAAGAACGAATAAAGTACACAGGTTAGTCTGTGATAATGTCGAATCTAGCATTGCTGATATATGCCAGCAACTCGCATCCTATTCGGTGAATATTACTAAAGTTTTAATCTGTAACGGCCTTCTACATAATGAAACAATGATGCCAGAGAAAAAACTAGAGGATATCAATGCTGCACAGTTAGAAGCTGTCTTCCATGCTAATACAGTCGTTCCAATGCTTTGGCTAAGTAAATTATTACCTATTTTAAAAGGCAAAAAAGCGACTCAAGTGGCAGTATTTAGTGCTCGTGTTGGTAGTATTTCTGATAATCAATCTGGCGGTTGGTACAGTTATAGAGCATCAAAAGCAGCATTAAATATGCTGGTTCAAAACAGCGCCATTGAGTACGCAAGACGAGCCAAAAACGTTCAGTTAATTGCCTTTCATCCAGGTACAACAGACACACCATTATCGAAGCCTTTTCAGCGAGGTGTTCCGGAAGGAAAATTATTCACAGCGGATTTTGTCGCGTCTCAGTTATTAAATATTATGGATTCTTTTGAAATGACTTCCGTTGAAACAAATTCTATTGAAATAAAGGGCAAGGCGGCGTTTCTAGATTGGAATAACCAAGCAATCGATTGGTGATTGCTTGGTTTTTTCTTGGAGATATTTTCCAGAAGAGAATGAAGAACAGTACTAAACTGACGACTAAGCTCTGTAGCGTCGAGTTGGCTCTGCTGCTTTCGTTGTTTGATATTCATTAATGGTTAATTGCTCAAGTGCTACAGCGATCCAACCACTTACCAACATATCGAACCAAGGCTCAACACCGCTACAAGCGACAACAATGTTGCCGTAAACAAATGAACCGTAAAACAACACATCGCCTTCACGTAATGAAGAAGGATGCATCGTATGGTGGTTAATATTAGCAACCGAATCACGCCACGTTTGTGCTGCTTTATTACGCGCTAATTCATCAAAAGGGGCTGGCCACGTTTCTGGTGTACCTAAAGTGCATTCATGCAAAATGGCATCATCAAAAGAAGCTTCCCATGGTTTCAGCTGTGGGTTCATAATCACGATATGAAGTTCCGCGCGGCATGTTTTAGTAAACAATTGTTCAATGGCTGGTTTGACAAGATTCACAGCTTCAATCGCAAGCGCTTTATTATCCATCGGTTTTTCCTTTCTATTTACATTGCTGTTGAGGCTTTTCGACTGCTATCGTATTTAAAAGCCTATTGTGATTTTTTTGTATGCTTGTGTCTTTGCTTCAAAAGCAAATGACTACGTCAATAATGGATCGTCTTTTGGTAAAATTTTCTGAATCCATAAGGCAAGCTTGTGTTTCATATTCGGCAAGTCTTCTTTGTCTGCAGGTAACGCCACAACCAATTTATCTAAGACTAACAAGC
Organism: Marinomonas ushuaiensis DSM 15871; assembly: GCF_000521805.1. Lineage (GTDB taxonomy): Bacteria > Pseudomonadota > Gammaproteobacteria > Pseudomonadales > Marinomonadaceae > Marinomonas > Marinomonas ushuaiensis. The sequence continues at coordinate 47,193 of NZ_JAMB01000011.1, read as the reverse complement.
GATAAATCGCTTCTGTTTTTTCATTAGCAGACATGGTTGCAGAAAAACCAGCGTAACCTCGTTTTAGTGCGTAATTTTCACCAACTTGAATGGCTTTTTTACTTAGGGCTACTTCGTTTTTAATTTTTTTCATGACTTCCCTTATTTCTGCTTTTATCTAAACGTCATAACCAACCATCTAAAATAATGGTTAACAACACAGAGTTTATAACTTGATAGTGTTAACCACATAAATTGTCGACCCTTGATAAAAGTACTATTTTGAGTGATTTGTATGACTTTATCAGTTTTTTAGAGATTCTATCGAATAAATCTGAAAAACCTTTTAATAAACACACAGTTAATCATTATTGAGAAAGTCATCAAGGTGCCGTATACGACTAAAGAATAATGAAAATATAGATACATTGTCGACAATCTGGCTTGATTAAGCCTAAAAACAAGTCTATAACTAACTACATTGTCAACAATGAAGTGTTTTATATTTTATGAGCAACCTTATTTCCATCAAGTCGGCCACCTTATCTGAAGACCTTGCGCAGCAGCTTACTAACGCTATTGTGCAAGGTCATATTCCACAAGGCAGTAAAATTTCTGAGCCAGAACTCGCCAAACAATATGGCGTGTCTCGCGGCCCACTTCGAGAAGCCATCGTCAAATTAGAAGGCTTAGGGCTCGTGACTCGCACGGCCAATGTCGGTGCACGAGTAATTCAGCTTAACACCCAAGACATGCTCGACTCTTTTGCCATGCGTGAAGCATTAGAAGGTATGGCAGCAAGATTGGCTGCGACAAGAATGCAAACTGAAGAAGTTAACAATCTGTATGCCCTGCTCGATAAACATCAAGCCTACCTTGATGACAACCAAGACGAACGTTATCTACAACAGGGTGGTAATGACGACTTTCATTTACGCATTATTCACGCCAGCGGTAACGCCAAGCTAATCCGCCTGCTCACTGAAGAATTGTACGCGGTCATTCACATGTATCGTCGCCATACAGCAGATCAACGCAGTGACCCTCGCCAAGCATTACGGGAACACAGGGCCATTTTAGATGCGATAGCAAATCACGAAGGCGATTTAGCTGAATTACTGATGCGTCGCCATATTAGTCGCGCCAGTCATTTATTACAGCAAGCGATGGAGCAAATTGCTCTCATCTCTCGTTAAAACACCATTCAAAATAAACGCTATTAAAAATAAATAAAAAGAGGGAGAAACCATGACAACACATTCTGCAGGTGCTCGTTTTAGACAAGCCGTGGCAACACAATCACCATTACAAGTTGTTGGCGCGGTCAATGCATATTGCGCCATGATGGCTGAACAAACTGGACATCATGCTCTTTATTTATCTGGCGGCGGCGTTGCCAATGCTTCCTACGGTCTACCAGACCTTGGCATGACAGACCTTCACGATGTACTAGAAGACGTACGCCGCATCACTTCAGCGTCTAACCTACCTTTATTAGTTGATATTGATACAGGGTTTGGCGGTGCATTCAACATCGCCAGAACGATCCAACAAATGGAAAAAGCCGGTGCGGCGGCGGTTCACATTGAAGACCAAGTACAGCAGAAACGCTGTGGTCATCGCCCAAACAAAGCCATTGTCAGTCAAGATGAAATGGTCGATCGAGTCAAAGCCTGTGTAGATGCTCGCGTGGATGAGGATTTTGTCATCATGGCACGCACTGACGCCTTGGCCGTTGAAGGCATGGATTCCGCCATTGAACGCGCTATTGCTTGTGTGGAAGCGGGTGCAGACATGATTTTCCCTGAAGCCATGATTACCTTGGATCAATACAAAGAATTTGTCGCGGCTGTAAAAGTACCAGTATTAGCCAACATCACTGAATTCGGTGAGACGCCTTTGTTTAGTAAAGAAGAATTGGCCAGCGCTGGGGTTGATCTCGTGCTGTATCCATTAAGTGCATTCCGCGCCATGAACAAAGCCGCGTTAAACGTGTATCAACATTTGTTAAACGATGGCCACCAGCGTGATGTTGTCGATTCGATGCAAACCCGCAACGAACTCTACAAATTCCTAAATTATCATGACTACGAAGATAAGCTAGACGCGCTTTTCTCTGGGGAGAAATAATCCAGTAAAAGAAAAAGAAAAAGAAAAAGTAAAAACAATTACTTCAATGATTTCTCAGCAAAAAATAAAAATGGAGAATCGAAATGACTAAAATACTATCAGGCGCAGGTCTACGAGGCCAAAGCGCAGGTCAAACTGCACTCTGTACTGTCGGTAAAGCCTCATCAGGATTGACGTATCGAGGTTATGGTATCGATGTATTAGCCAGTAAAGCCAGCTTTGAAGAAGTGGCGTACCTTTTGCTGTATGGCGCCTTGCCAAATCGCACTCAGTTGCACAACTACGAACAAAAACTAATGAGCTTGCGCAGCCTGCCAGAAGAACTCAAAGCAGTCTTGGAGCTGATTCCTAAGGACGCTCACCCTATGGATGTGATGCGCACAGGTTGTTCTTTTCTAGGCAACCTTGAACCAGAGCTCCCTTTCGAAAAACAACCTTCACTTGGATTACACACGGCCGATCGTTTGATCGCCACTTTGCCAGCCATCGTCGTGTATTGGTATCGCTTTAGTCACGATGGCGTGCGTGTCGATACTCATAATATGCACGTACAATCTTTGGCTGGACACTTCTTAACCATGCTTCACGATGTCGAACCAAGCAAGTTGCACACGCAGGTCATGAACGCTTCTCTGATTCTTTATGCCGAGCATGAATTCAACGCGTCCACTTTCACTGCGCGAGTTTGCGCGTCCACCATGTCGGACATGTTTTCCTGCGTTACTGGCGGCATTGGCAGTTTGCGCGGGCCATTGCATGGCGGTGCAAACGAAGCCGCGATGGACATGATCGAACCTTGGAAAACACCAGACGAAGCCGAAGCCGAGTTATTGAAGAAGCTTGCCAATAAAGAAATGGTGATGGGCTTTGGTCATGCGATTTACAGTGAATCCGACCCTCGTAATGAGATCATTAAGCAATGGTCTAAAAAACTCAGTGAAGAAGTAGGCGACACTTGTTTATACGCAGTGTCAGAACGTTGTGAAGCCGTTATGTGGCGTGAGAAAAAACTCTTTTGTAACGCCGATTTCTTCCATGCCAGCGCCTATCGTTTTATGGGAATTCCGACTAAGTTATTCACGCCAATTTTCGTTTGTGCACGCGTCACAGGTTGGGCGGCTCATGTTATGGAACAAAGAGCGAACAATCGAATCATCCGCCCAAGTGCTGATTATATTGGTCCAGACCATGCGGATTGGGTCGCTCTAGATCAACGACCATAGAAGATAAACGAACAACCATAACTCTATTTTACTATTTGAATTTTTATCTAAAGGACATTAAAAATGAGCGCTAATGTAGATGTAAATAATCGCCCTGATTATGACCAAGTCATTCAAGACATCGCTGACTATGTGATTAACTTTAAAGTTGAAAGTCAAGAAGCCTTAGACACTGCACGTAACTGTTTAATGGATACCCTAGGTTGTGGTTTGCTCGCCCTACGCTTCCCAGAATGTACGAAACATTTAGGGCCCGTTGTCCAAGGGACGGTTGTACCTAATGGCGCACGCGTACCGGGCACGTCTTTATCACTCGACCCAGTAAAAGCGGCTTGGGACATTGGTTGTATTATTCGCTGGTTAGACTACAACGACACTTGGCTTGCTGCTGAATGGGGACATCCGTCTGATAATCTTGGTGGTATTTTGGCCGTTGCCGATCACCTTTCTCAGGTTCGTTTGTCTAATGGCGAAGCGCCTCTTTCCATGCGTGAAGTATTGGAAGGAATGATCATGGCGCACGAGATCCAAGGCGTTATTGCCCTAGAAAACTCCTTTAACCGCGTTGGTTTATGTCACGTTTTATTAGTTCGTGTCGCATCAGTAGCCGTCGTCACTAAAATGATGGGCGGTGACAGAGAACAAATCATGGCCGCGATTTCTCAGGCTTGGGTGGATGGTTCAGCGTTAAGAACCTATCGTCATGCGCCAAATGCCGGATCACGCAAATCCTGGGCTGCAGGTGATGCGACATCAAGAGCGGTACGCTTAGCTGATATGTCGATGCGTGGCGAAATGGGAATTCCAAGTGTATTAACCGCACCTCAATGGGGTTTTTATGATGTGTCTTTTTCGAAAACCAACAAAGACCAAGCCATTAAACCCGATGCTCAACGTCAATTTTCTTTCTCTCAAGATTACGGCACGTATGTGATGGAAAACATCTTATTTAAGATTTCTTTCCCCGCTGAGTTCCATGCGCAAACCGCAGCAGAAGCCGCAGTTATCTTGCATCCACAAGTGAAAGACCGTCTAGCAGACATCGATAAAATCGTCATTCGTACTCATGAATCTGCAATCCGTATTATTTCCAAATCTGGCCCATTGGCAAATGCTGCTGACCGCGATCACTGCTTACAGTATATGGCGGCTGTGCCATTGGCGTTTGGAAACCTGATTGCGGAACATTATGAAGATGATTTCCACGCGGCGAATCCGATTATTGATGAACTACGCAATAAGATGGAAATCACTGAAGACAAACGCTTCACAGCAGAATATTTGGAAGCTGACAAACGCTCTATTGCCAATGCCATTCAAGTTTTCTTTAAAGATGGCACAAGCACAGAAGAAGTTGCCGTAGAATATCCTGTTGGTCATCGTCGCCGTCGTGTAGAAGGTATTCCATTACTGGAGCAGAAATTCAAAAACAACTTGGCAACGCGCTTCCCGAATCGTCAATGCCAAACTATTTTCAGCTTATGTAAAGATCAAAAAGCCCTAGAGCAAACCCCTGTAAATCGTTTCATGGATTTGTTTGTTATTGGCTAACCTCTGAGTTTAAGTTTATTTAATCCCCTTTAAACCATTCAAAGCACTCATTTTTTGAGTGCTTTTTTTTATCTGTTTTTTTGCCTGATTTTTTTAACTGCTTTTTTATCTGAGATGAAATGCACTTAAAATTGGCGCGGCCCTTTGATCTCAGTATGATATTGCCATCAAAGGGAGATTTTATGCATTCATCCGACAATTCAGCCAATAATTCAGTAGTCAATTTAGTAGGCAAGAAGCACCGCCATTGTTTTATATTAAAAGGCTCGACCACTGAGGTTTTGTCAGATTTTTTGCAACTGAGTGAACACTTCTCTACACCGTTAATTTGTGCCTATGACGTCAGCGCTTATGACGATTTCCTCAGTAAATCAAAGTCTTTTACCACTCGTACTTTCAAACAAGTTCGTCAAGAGCTTGGCAGTACTCACGATGCCGTTTTGGTGGATTTAACACAAGGCATTTCAGCCAGCGCTTTGGCAATATTATCTGGCACGATTCGCGGCAATGGTCTTTTTGCAATCGCCTTGCCTAAAGGCGATTGGCTGTCTTTTGCGGATCAAGACCTTGCCCGTTATTTACCTTGGCCGTACGAACCAGAACAAATTGATTCTAGCTTCAAACGCTTTTTCTTGAATCATTTAGAAAGCCCAAACTCGCCTTTTCAATCGATAAACCGGAAAGAAATTGTAGCTTTACCAGCACTCATTCCCGTTGAGAAAGGTACTTATCTCACCAAGGAACAGACTAACGTTCAAGCCCGTGTGTTAGATCAGCAAGCAGAGTCATACGTTCTCATTGCACCTCGTGGTCGTGGTAAATCCACATTACTTGGGGACAGTATTGCGAAACTATTATTGGCAGGAAAACGTGTTGCGGTTACAGCGCCGAACAAAGAGGCAATTACTGCGCTAAAATTTCGCTTTGAACAAGCTTTTCAACCAAACCAAGATTTACCATTTTTTGCCCCCGATGCCTTACTTGCAGATAATACACACTGGGATTATTTGTTTGTCGATGAAGCGTCAATGATTCCTGTGCCTTTGCTTATAGCCTTAAACCAAAAAGCCAGCCATTGTGTTTTCAGTACGACTGATTATGGCTATGAAGGTGCTGGAAAAGGGTTCGGCATACGCTTCTGCCGCTATTTAAAACAACACAATACGTCATTAAAAGAACTCTCTTTACAGCAGCCTATTCGATGGGGGGAAAATGACCCACTCGAAAACTGGATCAACGATAGTTTCTTTTTAGGTGCAGTCGATCAAATTGCAGCGTCAAATAATGCTTCAACCTCTTTTGAATATCAGCACATCACAGGCAAGGAATGGTTGAAAAAACCCGAACTATTAGCCAATACCTTCCAGCTATTAGTCAGTGCCCATTATCAAACTTCGCCAGATAACTTGCGTTGGGTATTAGACGACCCTTCTGTTTCAACTTTTCTCTCTTTACAAGGAAACATTCTTAACAGTGTTGCTGTGATTACCAAGGAAGGTGAATTGCCAGACAAACTCTGTCTAGAAGTGATGCAAGGAACCCGTCGCCCTCGTGGACATCTGGTTCCACAATCTTTATTAGCACATGAAGGCATAGAAGACGCAGGACAATACAGTTACTGGCGTATCAGTCGAATCGCAACCACGCAAAGCGAACAAAATAAAGGCTTGGCCAGTCAATTAGTTAACCATATAGAACAAGCCGCGATAGGAAAATATGACTTTCTCTGCACCAGTTTCGCAGCCACGTCCGATGTGATTTCCTTTTGGCTCAAGAACGAATTTATACCTGTTCGCCTTGGCACAGGAAAAGACCAAGCCAGCGGCTGTTATTCATTAATGATGGTAAAACCACTGCATGCCAAGGCTCATGAAACAGCCTCGTTATGGCATCAATATTACCTCGCCAACCTCAGCCTAAACTTACTCAGAGATTATCAAGACATTCCCAATGATCTCGTAATAAAACTTAACTCATCCATGAAGACCGAAAATCTTGCCACAGAGGAACTAAGACAAAAGGATCAGCGAGATCTTAGCTTGTTTGTCCACCACCATAGACCCTACCTTACTATTCGCGCACAACTGACTCGCCTAACAAAAAACCTTATGGCAAATAATCAGCTGGCTGCAACACATCCAGAATTTACTTTATTAAACACCATCATTACCCAACCACATAACAACATAGACTTCGCTAGCTTTGGATTAAAAAGTAAGAAACAAATGGAGAAACACCTGAAAAAAGTAGTAGGTGAATTATTGGAATGCCTTTATGCGAAGTAAAGAACGAAGTTAAGACAAGGTAAAAACAAGAACATACAAGAGCTTATATTAGAAAAACGAAACGAGACTGATATTGAACTGCTTCTTATTTTAAAGAATGGGTGAAAAATCACCCATTTCAAAATATTTCATGTGTGTAATCTCCCCCTTTTTCGCATTCTAGCTCAAAGAATAAATATCAAAACCTTTATCAAAATTGATTTTTATATTAAAAATCAATGCGTTAAGATTTTTATCAATAATTGGCATAGATTGTGTAAACAGTATGATCCTAGTAATACTCGTTTTGCTCAGTCTAATTTAGACTAAACTCATTTCTGATGAGCTCCATTGATGGGCTTTTCTTAAGTGAGAAAGCGAGCACACAATAATAATTCAGTTTTTTGGAGTCTTATAAAAATGAAAAAAATCAGCCTTACTCTAACGTCTCTAGCACTTGCACTTACTGCAGGTACTGCTATCGCCAACTGTGATCCAGGTGAACGCGTTGTAAAATTCAGCCACGTAACTGGCGGTACAACACACCCTAAAGTTGTTGCAGCGAATAGCTTGGCAGAACGTGTAAACACAGAAATGAACGGTAAGTTATGTGTAGAAGTTTTCCCAAACTCAACACTATTTGGTGACTCTAAAGAGCTTGAAGCTCTTCTATTAGGTGATGTTCAACTGCTTGCACCATCACTTTCTAAGTTCGGTTCATACACACCTAAATACGGTGTTTTCGATCTACCTTTCATCTTTAAAGACATGGACCATGCAATCCGCTTTACAAAAACAGAAGAAGGTAAAGATCTTTTGTTAGCAATGGATGACTACGCTGGCTTTGTTGGTCTAGGTTACTGGATGTCAGGTATGAAATACTTTTCAGCTGGCAAAGAGCTTATCGTTCCTAGCGACGCTGAAGGTTTAAAATTCCGTGTACAAACGTCTGACGTTTCTAAACAAATGATTTCAGCAATGGGTGCATCCCCACAAGCAATGGCGTTCTCTGAAGTATACGGCGCATTGCAAACTGGTGTTGTAGATGGACAAGAAAACACTTGGTCAAACATCTACACTAAGAAATTCTACGAAGTTCAAGACAGCACGACTGAAACAAACCACCAGCTTTTAGCTTACTTGTTCATGACGTCTTCTGAATTCCTAGCAAGCCTTTCTAGTGCAGATCGTGCGCAGTTCATTCAAATTGCAGACGAAGTAACGCAAGCAGCAAACTTGAATGTGAAAGTCGCTGAAGCAGCAAACCGTGCAAACATTCTGAAAGCAGGCGGTAAGATCAATTCATTGACTCCAGCTCAGCGCCAACAGTGGGTAGATACAATGAGCCCTGTTTGGAAACAGTTTGAAAAAGACATTGGTAAAGATTTGATTCAAGCCGCTGCTGGCGCTTAATCAATTTTTACATTGCAGTTCGCTGGCTCAGTTCTAAACTGAGCCAGCTTTTTTGATTCACCGTGTACTTTTTGATACTCCCTTCGAATACACACTGCATCTTTCATACTGCTTTTAACTTGTTAAGGTCCATTTCTTTTAGGAGACGACCCCATGGCACTTTGGCCACACCTTTATTTATTAGTATTTATTATTGCCCTTTGGGTATTGGAAAAGTGTTTTCCAAAAGTCATGGAGCGGGCAGAAGAAAACCTCCTAATCATTGTTATCTCTTCCATTATGGCCGTTTCATTTGGGCAGGTTGTTGCTCGTTATGGCTTCAATACCGGTTGGGATGCCGCACTCGAATTTAATACTGTCGCTTTCTCATGGTTAATTCTTTTGGGTATGAGCTACGGTATAAAAACTGGCCTTCACCTTGGTGTCGATATCGTGCTAAATGCGGTTCCTAAACGCATTTCTAAAGCCTTATCTTTGATCGGTGCAACATCAGCCATGTTATACGGGTTGATCTTACTCGACTCAACTTGGTTGGCTATGCTAGGCGTAGACGTTAGAGGCGGTGCGATCGAATACTGGCTAAAAATGTTCAAAATCGGTCTAGGGTCAGAAGAACTTCGTTACCCTGTTTTCTTCCAGGAAATGTTTGATTTACGCCCTCGCCTACATCGTTGGATAGTGCTTGTTATTTTGCCAATCAGTTTGGCTCTGCTTTCTTACCGTTCTTTGCAAGCCTTTATTGATATCGCTCGTGGAAAACGCGACATGTTGATCAGTGGGCATGAAGCCCAAGAACTTGTCGAAGAAAACAAAAACGTCTTGAAAGACTAACGCGGGAGCTTAATCGTGGAATCTATTATTCTATTTTCATCTGTACTAATCCTGCTATTTATTGGCTTACCGGTTGGTATTTCTTTGGGCTTATCGTCCATTTTGTTTATTACTTTTTTCTCACACGACTCTTTGTCATCTGTTGCTATTTCTTTGTTTGGTGCTGGTCAGCATTACACATTACTGGCAATTCCTTTCTTCATCATCGCATCGTCTTATATGTCTACCGGTGGTGTAGCAAAACGTTTAATTAACTTTGCTATTGCCAGTGTTGGTCACTTTAGAGGCGGCCTAGCAATGGCGTCTGTATTAGCCTGTATGATGTTTGCCGCGCTGTCTGGTTCATCTCCAGCAACGGTTGTTGCCATAGGTACGATTGCGATTGCGGGTATGACTCAAGTCGGTTATTCAAAAGAATTCGCAGCAGGCATTATTGCCAACGCGGGTACTTTAGGCATCTTGATTCCACCTTCCATCGTTATGGTGGTTTACGCAGCATCTGTTGATGTTTCAGTTGGCCGTATGTTCTTGGCTGGTGTTATTCCTGGTTTGATGGCTGGCGGCATGTTGATGCTGGCAATTTATGTTGTTGCTCGTATCAAGAACCTTCCATCAGAAGAATGGAAAGGTTTTGGTCATCTTATTCGTGGCGGTAAAGAAGCAGGCTGGGGCTTGTTCCTTGTTGTTATCATCATGGGCGGTATTTACGGTGGTGTATTTACGCCAACGGAAGCAGCGGTTGTTGCCGCGGTTTACTCTATGTTTATCGCCTTGTTTGTTTACCGTGACATGGGGCCTTTAAAAGGCAAAACATGGACAAACGATGACGATGCGCCACACGCTCGTATTGGTTTTAACGGTATGGTTTACGGTGTTTCTTTCTTCCTTGTTTGGGAGATCATGTCTTTCTTCGTTTGGGCCGATAGTGAAACCGTAACTGGCGGAGACCGTGCTTTATGGGGCGCGATCATGTCTGTTATTCTGGCAACCTTCTATGTCTTCAAACGTTCTAGCAAGGTAGAAGAATCTATCGGCGCTTGTTTGGTAGCAGGTATGCCAATTTGGGGACGTAACTTGTCTATGATGTTGCGCGGTTTCTTCCCTTCTTTGTTCGGTGAAGAATCTCGTAAAGTCATGCTAGAAGGCACAAAAACAACGGTTATGTTGATGTTCATCATCGCTAATGCTTTGTTGTTTGCTCATACGCTTTCTGCAGAACGTATTCCACAAATGATCACAGAATGGATGCTAGATGTTGGTTTCAACTGGTTTACCTTCCTGATCGCGGTCAATATATTGTTGTTGATTGGTGGACAGTTCATGGAACCATCTGGCCTATTGGTTATCGTGGCGCCAGTTGTTTTCCCTATCGCGATGCAATTGGGTATTGATCCGATTCACCTAGGTATCATCATGGTAGTCAACATGGAAATCGGTATGATCACACCACCGATTGGTCTGAATCTATTTGTAACATCCGGTATTACTGGAATGAGTCTAGCGCGCGTTGTTAAAGCCGCGATGCCTTTCGTTGCGGTATTGATGGTGTTCTTAGTATTAGTGACTTACATTCCAGCACTTTCTACTGCGTTGCCTTACAGCATCATGGGGCCAGAGATTGTTCAGTAACAACTGAATATTTATTCTCAAATCCAGATACATAAAAAAGCGCCGAAAGGCGCTTTTTTTGTTTTTTTACTTCGAAATATAACCAACCCTTAATTCAAAAACTAACGTGCTAACCAACCACCATCAACGGCGATGGTGTAACCATGCACATAACGTGATGCATCAGAAGCAAGAAATACAATCGGTCCAGCCATGTCATTGGGTGTTCCCCAACGTCCTGCAGGAATGCGGCCTAATATTTCACTGGATCTATTTTCATCTGCTCGTAGCGCTTCAGTATTGTTGGTTTCCATATAACCAGGGGCAATAGCGTTCACATTAATGCCATGTTGCGCCCATTCGTTCGCTAAGGCTTTGGTTAAACCTAACACACCACTTTTCGATGAAGTATAAGACGGCACGCGAATACCTCCCTGGTAAGACAGCATAGACGCAACGTTGATAATGTTCCCTGCGCTCTTCTGAGCCATCACTTGCTTAGCAAAAGATTGAGACATAAAAAACAAGGTTTTCAGATTAACATCCATCACCTCATCCCAATCTTTCTCAGTAAAATCGATGGCATCATTACGACGAATAATACCCGCGTTATTCACTAGAATATCAATTTTACCAAACGCATTGACCGCTTCTTTAATAACAAGGTCCGTGGTTTCTATCTTGCTCATATCCGCAATTACGCTATGAAATTTCCGGCCCGCTTTTTCAATCAAAGCAGCCGTTTCAGAAGGATCACTTCTGTTTACACCCACTATGTCCGCACCGGCTTGTGCCAACGCCAACGCCATGCCTTGGCCTAATCCTGTATTGCAGCCAGTCACGATTGCGACCTTATTGGTAAGATCAAACATTCCATTCATAACAACACCTTATATTTATTAACACACCTGTTTCTATCAGATTTTTATACATTAAATGACCATAAAATTATTGATTGAGAGTAGCACAAAAATGATTATTCGATATTTTCAAAGTGGTGTTTTATCTTTCATTGAACTGTAGCTCTCAGATATAAAAGATATCGAATCTAGTGAAATTCTATCGTTTTATACATTCACCCAAAGACACAATTATGATTAGATAAGAGCCGTACTGCTTTACTTATCACTAAATAAATCAGGATATTTATTATGTTTCATAACTATTCATGGCGTCATTTCTGTACCCTCTTCCCTTTATATTTTCTCAATTCGAGCTTATTAGCAGCCGGGCAAGCGGCCGACGCTGTTGCTCCAGAAGCCGCCACTGGTATACAAGTACAGACCTTAACTCACGCTAACAAATTCATGGTGGCAACAGCAAATCCTGTCGCTAGCCAAGCTGGTTACGATGTATTAAAAGCTGGAGGTTCTGCGATCGATGCCTTAGTGGCTGTTCAAATGACACTTGGGTTAGTAGAGCCGCAATCCTCTGGTTTAGGTGGTGGTGCTTTTGTTGTGTATTACGATGCTAAGGAGCAAAAACTAACCACATTTGATGGCAGAGAAACTGCACCTATGGCCGCCACACCAGAACTTTTTCAAGACGATAAAGGCGAACCTTTATCTTTCTATACTGCTGTTGTGGGTGGTCGTTCTGTTGGAACACCGGGCACAGTAAAACTCATGGGGGAGCTGCACGATAAATATGGCACCTTACCTTGGAAAGACTTGTTAGAGCCTGCTGCGAAAATAGCCCAAGAGGGGTTTATCGTTTCACCACGTTTAGCAGAGGCAATTAAAGGCAGCGCAGAATATTTGTCTCGCTACCCAAAAACAAAATCGTATTTCTTTAATTATGACGGTACTCCGGTAGAAGCAGGTAGTCGAATGACTAATACGGCTTATTATAAAACCTTAAATTTATTAGCTGTTTACGGTCCCGACGAGTTTTACACAGGCCAAATTGCTAAAGACATTGTCTCCCAAGTACAAATTATCGCAGACAACCCTGGTGTATTATCTGAACAAGATTTTGCCAACTACACGGTCAAGGAACGAACACCTGTTTGCTTGCCTTATAAAAAATTCGATGTGTGTGGAATGGGGCCACCAAGTTCTGGCGCGTTAACCGTTGGGCAAATCTTAGGCATCACACAAGAATTCGACCTAGCAAAAATGGGCGCAAATTCTCCAGAAGCGTGGCAAATCATTGGCGATGCATCTCGTCTGGCATTTGCAGATCGTGGTCGCTATATGGCAGATACGGATTTTGTGCCTATGCCTCAAGGCTTACTGGACAAAAACTATCTGGCAGAACGAGCTAAACTTATCACTCCCGGTAAAGCGCTAGAAACCGTCTCTGCTGGTGAACCAGAATGGCGTCATCCAATAACACAAGCCGATGACATTTCTATTGAATTACCATCAACTAGCCATATCTCAATTGTCGATAAGGATGGCAATGCGGTTTCGGTAACCACAACTATTGAGAACGGTTTTGGCTCAAATGTGATGAGTAATGGTTTTTTGCTAAATAACGAACTAACAGATTTTTCCTTCAAATCTCATCAAAATGGTTATCCAATCGCGAATCGACTAGAGCCGGGTAAACGCCCTCGCTCTTCTATGTCGCCCACTATTATTATGAAAGACGACAAACCTTATTTAGTCGTTGGTTCTCCTGGTGGTTCTCGTATTATTGGTTACGTAGCTAAAACTCTGATTGCTCATATTGAATGGGGTATGGACATTCAAGAAGCCATTTCATTGCCGAATATGTTGAATCGATTTGGAACATACGATCTTGAAAAAGGAACTCAAGCCGAACGTTTCGAGAAACCACTGACCGACATGGGATTCAAAGTCTCTATTAAAGATTTAAACTCTGGTATTCAAGGCATTATTATTGAAGATACGGGGTTGCTTGGTGGGGCTGATCCAAGACGTGAAGGCCTTGTATTAGGAGACTAGTCCTCAAAATTAAAGTGCAGAATTATAATGCGAAGACGAAAAACAGCCATTCGCTTTAATCTGCACAACAAAAATACAGATTCACTAAAAATGGCGACCATAATAGTCGCCATTTTTTATGATTATTAGCTTTCAACAAGCCCTTATAAAGGTAAAAAATAGACAAATATCAACCTTCCACATCACCCATTGCAAAACCATTTCTACCTGAACGCTTCACTTTATATAGAGCATTGTCGGCGGCTTTCATTGCCATATCAATTGCATGGCCATCTCTACCGCGAATACTAGCGAAACCGATACTGGCAGCAAACGAAATTGGGAATCCATCAAATTCTACCTTATCAGATCGAACCCGCTCTAAAATTTGCTCCGCGAAATTTTGTGGAACAAATTGAATGGTGTTGTCTAAAAAAATAACAAATTCATCCCCACCTAAACGACCAACAACACTAGGCTCTGGAGCTAATTCAAGTAATACAGCACTAAAGGCAGCCAATACTTGATCGCCAGCAGCGTGACCATATTGATCATTAATGGGTTTTAAGTTATCTAGATCTAAAATGAAAAACCCAGGTAAGTGTTTATTATCTAGATAGTCAATCTGCTCTGAGAGGCTAACATTTTCAAGATCAGGAGGGCTGGATAAAATCCGTTCAACTTTTTGATAAAAATACCCACGATTATAAGTATTCGTTAGGCTATCAACAGTCGCTAACTCAGTCATTTTAACTTCCATTTCATCTATATGGAAAAATAAACCCGCTAAATACCAAGAAAGAAAAGGAGTAACCAAAACCGTAATACTAGAAATTAAAATAAAGTCTTCAAAAGGAATATAAGTAAGATCAAACCACTCTACGAACAGAAAATTAAGCAGATAGGCCAGAGTAGCAGATAAGACTGTTAATGTTACAACTAAACCAACTCGCCCAAGTCTGCGTAGGCAACGTCTAATAAATAATGTCACTTTGTCTCCATACAGCCAGAAAAACGTATTATATAAAATAGAATTTAAGTCCATCGCTTATGAGCGCTATAAACTGGTTTAAAAATTATACAGCAAGCTGACTTTGACACCCAACATTACTAACCTTTAAATCAAGTTTTATAACTTAAAAATATCCTTATCTAGCCCATATTTTCGCATTTTGTCATATAACGTTTTACGCGGCAGACCCAGTGCATCCATGGTGCTTTTTATTGACCCTTTTTGGCGCATTAATTCTTGTTCTAATAAGGTTTTTTCAAAGCGTTCCATTTGCTCAGGCAGAGTCATGACACCAGGGTTATTTTCATTCGTGATGATTTCATCAAACTCAAAAGAGCCCGCCTCTCCCATCAAGACATAACGCTCGGCAAGGTTACGTAATTCACGAACATTCCCTGGCCATTCATAACTCAATAAGCTGTGCATTCGTGCTGCAGAAAGGGGTTCAGATTCACGTTTATATTGCGCTGTCGCCACTAAACAAAAATGCTGCCAAAGCAGTGAAATATCATCTTTTCTTTCACGTAATGGTGGAATATCAACTCGTACTACGTTCAATCGATAGTACAGATCCTCACGGAAAGTATCGCCTTCACTCAACTGTTTTAAGTCAACTTTGGTTGCTGCTAAAATCCGCAAATCCAAATCAATACCAGTATTCGACCCTAAACGCTCTAAACGGCGCTCTTCCAAAACACGCAATAAACGAATTTGCATGGACATGGGCATGCTTTCGATTTCATCAAGAAATAAAGTACCGCCATTGGCGTGTTCTAGCTTACCAATGCGCTGTGTTTTAGCATCGGTAAAAGCGCCTTTTTCATGACCAAAAAGTTCAGATTCCATAATGGAATCCGGTACGGCGCCACAGTTAATCGCCACAAAAGCATGACCCCGACGAGAACTGTGCTCATGAATATAACGAGCAACTAATTCTTTTCCTGTCCCCGTTTCACCTTGAATTAAGATATCCGCACCGGTATCCGCCACATGCAATAACGCCTGACGTAAACGATGAATACCAGACGTATTACCAATAATACGAGGGCCCGGAGCATTTTGCGCCACCAATTCTAAACGCAGGTTTCGATTTTCTAAGGTTAAATGACGTTTTTCCGTGGCACGTCTGACTACTTCAATAAAGTCTTCATTCGAAAAGGGTTTTTCAATAAAATCATACGCGCCATCACGAATGGCATTGACCGCCATACTGATGTCACCATGACCAGTAATAACAATGAAGGGAATCTCTGCATCAATTTTTTTAACGTCTTCAAACAACGCCAAACCACTTTTGCCTGGTAAATTAATATCACTAACAATCACACCAGGAAAATCTAATGATAAACGTTCAACCACGCCTTGCGCCGTGGAAAATTCAGCCACATCAAAATCTTCTAACTGCAACGTCTGAGAAATCGCCATACGGACGGCTTGCTCATCATCAATTAATATTACCTGCTTATTATCTAGCATGAGATTTCCTTTTGAAAAGCGTTATAAAGCATTGTCATAAGCCATAGACGATGGTTGAAAGCGTGGTAGCCTAACACAAAATTCAGCACCACCTGAGGCCATATTGCTCGCACTAATTTGCCCGCCCATTGCGTCGATAATTCGCTGACTAATAGACAAACCAAGCCCTAACCCTAAACCCGATGATTTAGATGTAAAGAAAGGCTCAAACAGGTTTCGGACGGCTTCGTCACTTAATCCACTGCCCGTATCTTGAACACAAATAATTACGCTGTCGTCTGTGCCTTTCTGTTCAATACAAACTCGTCGATCATGGCTAGGCGACTCCAAAATAGCGTCCGCCGCGTTAGCCAATAAATTGACCAACACTTGCTCCAAAAAGACCATATCGCCATTCACGATAAAGCCTTTATCCTCCGTTACCACCAGCTCGATATCGACTTCTTTATAACGCGTTCCCATAATCTTAATAGCACCCATGATCGCCGTCTGAACCGCAATTGGCCCTTGATGCACATCGCCTTTTCGCGCAAACACTTTGAAGCGCGCAATAATGTCGCTCATATGATGACCAAGCTGACTAATGTGCTGTAGATTCGTCTGCGCCTGATCGTATTGTCCACGGTCAAGAAACTTCAAACCATTCCCCGCAAACGCTCGAATCGCCGTTAATGGTTGATTTAATTCATGATTCAAGCCTGCGCTCAATTGACCAAGCACCGCCAGTTTTGCGGTTTGAATAAGCTCTCGCTGAGTGCCTTTGTGCTCTTCAATTTCCTGACGAAGTCGAATGTTTGCCCCTTCCAATTCAAAGGTTCGCTCTCGCACTCGCTCTTCTAAGTCAATTCGTGCCTGAGTGATTTCTTGCTCATAACGCTTCCGTTCAGTCATATCATGGAAGGTCACCAAATAGCTCAAGCGATTAGGCAGCTGCATCTCACACAAGGTCATTTCCACAGGCACAGGCGCTTGCTCGAAATAACACAAACTGCCTTCTCTGGTGAGCACTTTAATACCGAGATTATTAATGGCGTCAAAAAAATCATCCGAAGGTGACGTCATAAACCCTTCGCCATCAGATCGAAACAACACACTCAAGGGTTGCCCAACCAAAGGGGCTAATGGCTGCCCCACTAACCTTTCAACCGCAGGGTTAAAGGATTCAATTTTATGATTCTCGTCTAACGTCACCAAACCGGCCTGCGTATTTTGAATCACTTCACGAATATACGCTTGATTGTGCCGTGTCATCTCATTGGCATCAGAACGCTCTCGTAACATACGTGTGCGTAACATAGCCAAACCAAACAACAAGGCTGTAATCGTTACGCCACCAGCAAAAATAGCACGCCATAAAGCAATGTCTTCGTTAAGAATTTTCAGCGGCGCTAAAATGGACACTTGGAAACCCAAAAGACTAATCGGCCGACTCATCTTAAGATAAGAAACTCGGTTCAAATTATCGCTGTTATTCGTATTTTTATTTTCTAAGATATCAATAATATGAGATTGATCATCAAAGGATTTTTGATAGGTAATTGCCAATTTCTCAATGGCTTTATCTCCATAGCGCTGGGAATCTGCAATGCGTTTTAGCTCCTCGTGGGATAACTCACCCAGTACTCGATAGACCCAATTAGGGCGAGAACCACTGAACACAACATTATCTGGATCTAACAAGACAAACTCGTAATTTTGATTAGCAAAGCGTTTTTCGAATTGTGTTAAATCCACCTTTACAACCGCAACGCCGATAATCGATTCACCTTCATAAATGGGATAAGAAAAATAATAACCACGACGATTCGACATAATACCCAAGGCATAATATCGCCCCGGTTTACCTGCAATAGCATCTTTAAAGTAAGGGCGAAATACATAGTTACTGCCCACAAAACTACTGCCCCCCCCATAGTTAGAAGCCGCTATGGTTAAACCATCGGCATTCAAAATATAACTGTCTGATGCTTCTGTTATGCGGTTAATCTGCTCAAGTTCTCGATTCAGCTGATTGATGTCTGATTCAAAACCATCTCTAAGAGCTTTTTTCACCCGATCATTCGACGCCAACAGAGTCGGCATATGTTGATACTTGGCAATCGCGCTTTCTAGAACATTAGCAAGCTGATTGAGTTCCTCTATGGTGTCCATACGGAGGGTTTTAATCTGCTGATTTTTTAATGCTTCGCCTCCTTTCCAAATCAATAAAACGACCATGAAAAAAGTAAACAGATAAAACCAAATCCATTGTTTAGAAGAGATAAGGCGCTTCGTGCCTAAGCGATATTTTTCCATTAATGAGTTCACTACAAAGCCTTTTTATTTTTACTTTTTTAAGGTCTAAATTAAGTTTATTCCGATATCTAGGCTCTTGAGTGAGCAAAAGACATAACCTCACCAATATGAGATTTTTGACACATTAACATCAGCAAGCGGTCGATTCCCAACGCCACACCAGCGCATTCAGGCATGCCATTTTTTAAGGCGTTTAATAATCGTTCATCAAATTGTCTGTCTGCTCGTTTTAACTTGTTACGGGAAACTTTGTCTTTTTCAAACCGGTGAGTCTGCTCTTCTGCATCCGTTAATTCGTAATAACCATTCGCCAGTTCCATTCCTTGCCAATACAATTCAAAGCGCGCGGCAACCCATTGATCATTATTATCCATATAGGTTTTCGCTAACGCCGCTTGCGAAGCGGGATAACTGTGAATAAAACAAGGTTGCTCTGTACCAATAGCCGCTTCGATAACACTGGCAAAAATCAATTCTAACAAGGTGTCTCTGTCTGTTTCTTGCAAGCCATATTCTGTGTATTGATGAGCGCATCTTTGCAGTTCGCTCAAACTCGCAGTCAAAGGGTCAACGCCCGTATGTCGCAAAAAAGCATCTTGATAACTGAGGCGTTCACACTTTAATGAGTCATCATCAAACAAGGTCACAAGCAAACTTTGAATTTCATCCATTAACTGCCAGTGATCAAACCCCACTCGATACCATTCCAACATGGTAAATTCAATGCTGTGGCGACGTCCAACATCTTCCGCCCGAAAGACTTTACCCAATTGATAAATAGAACCCGAGCCCGCGCAAAGCAAGCGCTTCATCGCGTATTCTGGAGAGGTTTGCAAATAATAGGTTAGATCTTCACCCTTGGAGCGAGTGTGGCTGGTTAGGACTTCAATATGAGGATCGGAGATACTACCCAAAGACAAACACGGTGTATCGACTTCCATCACATCTCGCGCATCAAAAAAACCTCGAACAGCCTTCAACAGCTGAGCACGTTTTTTTAAAACACAGAGGTCAGCACTGGGTTGCCATAAGGATGCGTTGTACATAAGGAAAGCTCTGAAAAATAAAAGCCATCATAGCAAATGCTGAACGATGAAGTTAGTTTAGAAAGCTCAGCTTACTCGTGAGTATTTTAAGACCAGCCAAGCCAAAGAAAACATCTCGAATCCATTTTACAGCAAGGCTTGATTCAAGCGTCCTTGTTCAGTACCTCGAACATGAATCCAACCGGCATGACCTTACCCGTTAAACAAAAACAAACCTTGGCCGCACTCGCCATGCAATATCAAATTCCAATGATAGAAGACGATGTGTATTTTGAGCTGGGCCATCAGAAACAAAATGCCCTGCCCGCAAAATATTGGGACAAAGAAGGCTATATCATTTGGTGTGGGTCTTTTTCAAAAACGTTAGCCGCAGGGCTACGACTTGGCTGGTGTTTACCTGGGCGGTATTTACAGCCTTACTTGAAAAAGCAAGTCGCCACCAACTTTGGCGTCAATGGTTTCATGCAAGCTTGCTTAGCGGAGTTTATTAATACCGGCGAATACCGTGCTCATATCATTAAAACTCGCTTACTTTTGAATCAACAAATTCACCAGTATCGACGCTTTCTTGTAGAGAATTTACCCGCCAACGCCCACATAAGTAACCCAGACGGCGGCATGGTGCTGTGGATTCAAATCCCCAACTTCAACGCAGTACAACTGGAAAAAGACGCTCAAACACAAGGGATCGATATCCGCAGCGGCGCCTGCTTCAGTACCCACAACTTCTATCACGATTGCTTTCGCATCAACTGCGGCTGGCCACTGAACTTCTCTCATCCTGATACGAATGAAATTGTTAATAAAGTGGGACCTTATCAACAGCTTAATGCCTTGTGTGACATCATCAACAATACAATAAAAAGAGTTTCTCACTCTTAACAGCCACAACTCCGATAAATTAATGTTACGATATAACATAATAAATATCGGAGAGAAACATGTCGAATAAAATCCCCGTTACCGTACTGACTGGTTTTCTTGGTAGCGGCAAGACCACACTGCTTAACCGTATTTTGTCAGAGGAGCATGGCCTACGTATCGCTGTCATCGAAAATGAATTTGGTGAAATCGGCATAGACCAAGATTTGGTCATCAATGCGAATGAAGAAATCTTTGAAATGAACAATGGTTGTATTTGTTGCACGGTACGCGGAGATTTAATTCGTATCTTGGCTGAATTAGCGGAGCGTAAAGACAAATTCGACCGAGTTATTTTAGAAACCACAGGCATGGCAGACCCGGGCCCTGTTGCCCAAACCTTCTTCGTAGACCCTTCAATTAGCGAATTATATGAACTCGATGGCATTATCACGCTTGTGGATGCCAAACACATTAGTGCTCATTTAGATGACAGTACAGATGAAGTCATGGCGCAGGTGGCGTTTGCGGATCGCATCATATTAAACAAGGCTGACTTGGTTTCCAAACAAGACATGCTGAGTCTTAAAAAACGTTTACAAGACATGAACCAAATGGCCGGTTTCTATTCTGCCACCATGGCTGATGCACCCATCTCTGAGCTCCTGGACATTGGTGGATTTAACCTTCAGCGCGCCATGGAAATGAAACCCAGTTTCTTAGAGCCAGAATACCCTTTTGAATGGGGCGGCATTTGGCAACTTCCCGCTGGCCAATATCGTTTTCAATTAGCCAATGGCCCAGATCCAGATATGGCGTTTTTATTGTCTGACGTCAGCCAAAATACAGTCGCTTCAGTATTAGAACTCGCAGAGTCTGTGTTTGTTGAATTTTCAAAAGAAGGCGAAGCTGTCTCTCACCAACAAACACTTGTTGATATTGAAAAATGCTATCGTCTTCAACTCAAAGGCCGAAATCAGTATGATTTTCTTTTAGAGCTAACTGAGACTACGCACATAGCGGTGTTTTCTCAGCACACACCAGAAGAATTTGAGATGCTTCTTCTGAACCAAGACGATAAAGTACTCACTCCAATTGCCGAACATTTCTTTAATGCGGAACATGAGCATAACGATGCCGTCACCTCCGTCTCGATTGAATTATCAGGGCGATTTGATGGCGACATCATCAATGCGTGGCTCAGCATGTTTCTACAAGAAAAAGGTGCCGACATCTACCGCATGAAAGGCGTATTCGGTATACAAGACGAAGAGCACCGAATTGTCTACCAAGGTGTTCATATGTTGCTGGGGGCCCAATTCGGCGAACCTTGGGGCGATGAGATAGCCACAAATCGAATGGTCTTTATTGGTAAGAACCTTGATGAAGATTATATTCGCTTCGCACTGGAAAAGTGTTTGTATAAATAATTCATTGAACCCAACGAAAGACCATTTTTAAAATGGTCTTTCGTCGTATCGCCTTTTTATCCTATACAATAGCGCTAACACCATCGTCAAACAGAAACACTTAAAGAGACACTTCGCTTTATGAAAGACATAAAAAACGTTTTCCGTAACCTAGAAAAATTGCTGAGAAACGCAAATTGGTTTGATGATGGTTGGGAAATCTACAATCGTGGTCCATACCTACAACTTTATAAGTCAAATTGGCACAATCAAAACCAAGGTGGTGTTCATTTTGAAACCTACATTGAATCGCCTCAAATTAAGCAAAAGTCTTTCCCTATCTGCATGCACGCCGAAGAAGATTGTCCATCTCAACCAGAGTTTATTGAAAAATTTTTAGCACTTGAAAGCGGTCGTATAAAAAGTTGGAAAGGCTACCAAACCATCGGCAAGGGTTATCATATTTGTGAACGCACACTGCCTCTTAACTTCAAGAATTTAGAACAGCGCATCTTTGAAGAACTTAACCGACTGCGCCAACTTGCAGACGGCGTTGAACAAGCTCTAAACGAAGTCAACGGAGAGCCCGAATGGTAAAACGCCAAAAAAGCCCCTGCGTTGACCTTTGCGACTTCTCAGGGCCAAAAGGCTGGTGCTTAGGCTGTGCCCGTACTCGACCAGAATGCAACCAATGGCAAAAAATGAAACCCTACGACCGCAACAGAATAGAAAAAGAACTGCAAAAACGCATGAACCAAATCAAAAGCTAAAACTGTTAATAAGCACAGTAGTTATCAACAATTGAAGACATTATGTGAATTAATTAGTCTTTAAGAACCAAAATAGCCATAAACAATTGCTACGACACAATTCATATTTACTCCTTAAAAAGGAACCACTAAGTCAGGAACAATACGTTAGACTAATCCCACATTATTTACAGGAGTACAGAATATGTCTTATCGTAAAATCCAACTAATAGCGCGCCCAGAAAAGGAAATCACTGCCGACATTTTCGAGATCACCACTCAAGCTATTCCTCAGCCAAAAGACGGTGAAGTACTCATCAAATTGACACACCTTTCGCTAGATCCTGCCATGCGTGGTTGGGTAAGCGCAGACGAAGACAGCTACATTCCTCCAGTTGCATTAGGCGACACAATGCGCGCCAGTGGCATTGGTGAAGTCGTCGAGTCTAATAACGAGAAGTTCCCTATTGGCACTCGCGTTATGGGCCTTTTAGGTTTAACAGAATACGCGATCAGCGATGGCAACGGCATTAATCCGATCCCAAAAGAGTTACCAGCAGAAGCGATTCTGTCTGTATTGGCGTTACCGGGCATTACCTCTTATCACGGTGTGTTTGAAGTATTAAAACTGAGTGCAGAAGACGCTGGAAAAACCATTATGATCACAGCGGCGGCAGGCTCTGTCGGCTCCTTGGTTGGGCAAATGGCGAAGAACCTCGGTTTAACTGTCGTCGGTGTCGCAGGATCAGCGGACAAATGCCAGTGGTTAACAGAAGAGATTGGTTTTGATCAGGTTGTGAATTACAAAGACGCTAATTTTGCTGAAAAGCTAGTCGAAGCCACACCGGATGGCATCGACTTCTTCTTTGAAAATACCGGTGGCGTAGCACAAGCCCCTATTTTTGAACGTATGAATGCACACGGCCGAATTGCGGTATGTGGCCTTATTGCTGAATATGACAAGGCAACACCAGACCCAGGTCCAAGCTGGTTAAACATTATTAAAAAACGTTTAACCATTCAAGGTTTCACTATGCCAGATCACTTTCATCGTATTCCTGAATACGGCCAAGCCCTTGGCGGCATGCTGAGCAAAGGCGAATTGAAATACCGTGCGCATACGATTGAAGGCATTGAAAGTGCGACGACGGGTATCAACCTTTTGTTCGAAGGCAAAAATACAGGCAAACTTATTGTTCAGCTATAACGATTAACGTTATAAATGTCAGTACTCAACATCGACGCTAATCAACATCAAGCTTCTGTGTCTCGTCCTGAAAAAAGGGGAAATAACCTAATGGTTATTTCCCCTTTTAACATTAATATTCGAAAGGTTTTAAACCAATAACGCCGTCTATTATTTTATCGTAGAAACTGAAATCGGAGATAAAAAACCATCTGGTTTAACAGCCAATACAGAACATTTAATTTGAGAGAGAATCGTTTCTGCTGTGTTCCCAATGATCACACCAGCGACGCCCGATCGGCCAACAGTTCCCATCACCAACAAATCCGCCTCTAAATCACTGGCTAATTTTGGCAGTTCTCTATCTGGCGCTCCCTGTAAAATATGAATTTTTGGCGATAAAAACTGAAACGTTTCATCCCCTAGCTTTTGTTTTAGGGCTTCCATCATTATGTTCATCTGCTGACGACATTTTTTGTATTCATGCTCAAACAGGTCTTTTTCAACCTTGTCCGGTTGATCCACCCATAAACCAATAAAGCCAGCATGAGGAACATCGTAAGCATTAACCACATGGAGAGTCGCCATTTCAGACAAGGCGAGTAGACTAGACAGTTCCAGAATGGTTTGATTTAACTCATAATTACTTTCTCGACTATCAGATTCAAATTCATAACTAAAATCAATCGCTGCAATAATATGTTTGTCTTTGTTTTCTGATTTTTTATTCTTCTTCATTAACCAAACAGGACAAGGGCACTTCCTTAATAAGTGCATATCATCACTGCCAAAAATGCGATCAAGCCAATCAACCCCTTCAGTCTCTTTTATAACTAAATCGTATTTCTTCTCTTGAACAGCTCGAATCACTTCAACGTATTTTTTACCAAACCTTACTTCCACAGTGGCATTAAGCATTTTATCTAAAGAAGAAACAGTCTCATTTAAAATATCTTTCTCATGAGCCAGCACTTTAGCCTTAAAATCGTCATCGGTTAAATTCAAAAAACCAGCCGCCTTAACATCTGGGTGTATCTTCAACAGAGTTAAATTGGCTTGATTCGTTTTCGCCAGATTAATGGCTTGAACGAAAGAGAGTGAAAGTGTATTACTCTCTCCATCAAGTACATAGACGATGTTATTAAATTCTTGCATGACAAAACTCCCTTTATAGGTTGAGATCAAATCACTTGATGATCAAGCCCTTCAAGTAACAGCTCAGTCGCCCGATCTGCTGCATCTTGAAATGGCTCTAGAATAAGATCAACACCAAGAAGATTTAACTCTTCCGCTTCTAATTTACTATGTGATACAACGGCCAATTGCCCGTTAAAATCCGTTATCTTTATGAGCTGTACTATTGTTCTACTGGTGTCTTCAAAAGATACACCAGTATGATGATGTGGAATCGTAGAAACAATCCACTTCGCCTGACGCAAAGGCAATTCAGCGATAAATTCAGCATCTGTTACATCACCATAAGCAGTATGAAGGCCTAATTGCCCCCAATGCTTTGTCGCTGACGGATTGAAATCCACTCCCATGACCCTAATTCCCTGTTCATTTAGTCTAGTCGCAATGGCGGTGCCTAATCGACCTAATCCAAATATAATAACTTCAGGGTGATTATTACCCACTTCCTCAGAACCTTGTTCGCGAGTCGGATTTTTGCGCTCAAAAATCCCAAGTACTGGCTCAAAAAAACCATACAGCTGATGGGAGTAAGTAATCATATAAGTAGATGCAGCAATAGTGATAATGCCAACCAATGTTGCTAAGCCTAAAATATCTTGCGAGACATGCCCTAAGCTAATTCCCATCGCAATAAAAATGAGAGAGAACTCACTTATTTGGGCTACCGTTAACCCAGCTAAAAACCCCGTTCTTTTTCGATATCCCATGCGCCCCATAATAATAAGCACAATTAAAGGGTTACCAATCAAGACAAACAACGAAAAGATAATGGCGCCAGATATATGTGAGCCTAATAATGACAAATCTAATGTTGCGCCCAGAGCGATAAAGAAAAACAAGAGTAAGAAATCACGTAACGGAGCCAATCTGGCCGCGATACTTTCACGATAAGGTGTAGAAGCCAGAGCAACGCCCGCTAACAACCCACCCACTTCCATTCCAAGGCCTACCATGTTGCCTATAGCAGCAAACAGAGCGGCTTGTGCAATGGCATAAATAACCAATAATTCAGGCACTCTTGCTAATAAACCAGTCAACGGATTGGCGATATAGCGAATAAATACCATAACGAACAACACCAAACCTACGCCTGAAGCAGCAACATGCCACACTGATGAATCACTCGAGTCGCCATGTCCTGAACCAATGCCAATAGTCGCTAGTACAATCATTGCCATCACAACAACAAGATCCTGAACGATTAGAAAACCCAGTGCAATTTGTCCATGTAACGAATCAATTTCTCGTTTATCAGATAAGAGTTTTACAATAATAATAGTGGACGAAAACGTAAGAGCAACGGCGAGATAAAGACTTGAAATCGTATCTAGACCTATCATGAGTCCAATCAAATATCCGACAATAGACGTAAAAGCCACCTGCCCAAGACCGGTTAAAACCGACACCCAGCCAATGGATTTAATGAGTTTTATATCCAGCTTTATGCCGACAAGGAAAAGTAAAATAGCAATCCCCAGTTCAGAAAGTAGTTTGATTTGATCTTTGGAATGGACGATATCGAGAGCCGATGGCCCGGAGATTAAGCCAACGACAATAAAACTCACGATAAGAGGCTGTCGGAGCAATAACCCCACAAGACCAACAAGCGCAGCCAATACTAATAATGCTGCCACTTCGTTAAAAGATGACTGAGCGATTAATTCAAACAATTTTGATTCCTCATTTTAATAATCCTTCACTCTAAATAGAGAAAAAATAAAAAGCCGAAGCTCTAAAAGAACACCAGCGCACTCTTAAAAAAATTTCACTTAAAAAATTATGCCTTAATACAAAATGACTGTTTCAGCGCCCCAAAATAACATTTCAGATAAACTGTCGACTGGAAAGAATGGGGCAAGTTCCCTAATTATCTACTAGACAAACTATCTATTGATTTAAGTCATAAAATGACTAAAACCGAGAAATAACCATTCAACTTTTTCTTTCATTTCCAAACCCAAAAACATCTTAAAACATCTACAAATCAAACTGTGAAGGCATGATAACGATATCTCTAATCGTCACATGACGTGGGCGTGTGACCATAAATAACAAAGCCTCAGCGACCTCACTGGCGTCCATCAAGCTACCTGAACGTTTTGCCTCATCCAGCTTTTCGACTGGCCAATCTGACAATAAAGACGTAATCACAGGGCCAGGGGAAACAGAACCAACACGAATACCTTGCTTACAAACTTGGCGACGAACAGTTTGAACAAAACAATTTATCGCCCATTTTGACGATGCATAAACAGGTTCCCAAGGCGTTGGATAATGTCCTGCTAATGAACTTGTGACAAGAATATCGCCAACACCACGCTCGATCATATGAGGAAGAACATCACGCACGTTTTTCATCACCACATTAATGTTCAAATTCAGCATACGATCGATAGCATCATTTTCTGCATCCACCAAATCACCGCCTACATACAGGCCTGCATTCGAGTGAAATATATCAATTACTTTGGTTTTTTCTAAAATTCGGGGAATCAAGGCCGCACAGCTTTCCGTATCAAGTAAGTCCGTAGGTAAGGTGATTACAGCATCGCCATACGTTTCTTGTAATGCCGCTAATGCTGTTTCGTCTCGATCAACAATAACCACCAAGGCGCCTTCCGCCATCATGGACTCAGCGCTAGCAAGACCAATACCCGACGCACCACCAGTAACAACCGCAACTTTCCCCATTAATGACTGAGTCATACTTCACCTTGTTTATTGTTTTTTAATTGATTAATAATGAGCAAGCTAATCACAAGCGAGACGCTTCGTCTATGTTCAATTATTTTGAACTAAAACCTCAAAAACCTCCGTTATTTAACTCGCAATTTATTGGCTATAGTGACTTCAAATTAAATCACTCTCTCAGTTTAAGTAAGGAAAACCAAAATGAAATCTTCTTTAATTCAAACAATTACAAACACGACGTCAGGCATAGCAAGCACAATATTACGTATTCCAGTTGGCATTATTTTAATGGCTCATGGTGCGCAAAAATTGTTTGGTTCTTTTGGCGGTTATGGTTTAGAAGGCACAGGGCAATGGATGGCATCAATTGGCTTAGAACCTGGCTATTTGATGGCGCTTCTAGCTGGTAGCGCAGAATTCTTCGGTGGACTGGCATTAGTCATAGGCTTATTGGTTCGCCCTGCGTCTGTTGTGATTGCTTTCACCATGCTAATGGCCATCTTCACTGTGCATATTTCAAAAGGATTATTTATGTCTAACGGTGGTTACGAATACGCATTGGTCTTGTTCGTTATTGCAGTGTCATTGGCGTTCAGTGGCGCTGGTTCCTATTCTGTGGACAAGATGATCACAGCTAAAAAATAGGACGGGGACACAAAAAAGCCTTCGACTGTTTCCAATCGAAGGCTTTTTATTGTTCGTTCATTGGTAATGAAAGTAAGTTATTACTTACCTGTTGCACGAGAAACGTATTCACCACTACGCGTATCAACACGCAGTATTTCACCAATATTGATGAACAATGGAACACGAACCATAGCACCAGTCACCAAGTAAGCAGGTTTAGAGCCGCCGTTTGCTGTATCGCCTTTAACACCTGGATCAGTGTCTTTTACTTCAAGTTCAATGAAGTTAGGTGGCGTTACTGCCAATGGTGCGCCGTTGTATAAGGTTACAACGTATTTTTCCTGTTCTTTCAGCCAGTTTTTCGTATCAGCAATCGCATTTTCATCTGCTGCGTGCTGTTCGAAAGAACCATCAACAGCCATGAAGTGCCAGAATTCACCGTCGGTGTACAAGTACTCCATATCGGTTTCCATCACGTCCGCGCCTTCTAAGGATTCACCTGACTTAAAGGTACGTTCCCATACGCGACCACTTTTTAGGTTACGTAATTTAAGACGATTAAACGCTTGGCCTTTGCCCGGTCTTACGTGTTCGTTTTCTAAAACAGAACATGGGTCGCCATCGACCATTACTTTAGCGCCACTACGCATATCGCTGGTAGAAATATTAGCCATACATCCTCACACAGTATATTTTTAGAGAAAAGACTCCGACTGGCGTATCATGTCAGTCTTAAGATCATTTATAGGATCTTTAAAAGCCATCGGCCTAATTGGCCAAAATAAGTTGGCGCAATCATAACCTAAATGAACTCAATTTTGCAGATATTTGACGTGATACCTATTCAAACAACGAACAATTTAAGCTGGTCGCAACACCTTTCACAGGCGTTAACCTCCTTACCAGAACTGATTCAACATCTTGGTTTACCTGAATACTTAGCGGAACAAGGTCTAGAAGCGCAGCAAGGTTTCAAGCTTTTGGTGCCTCGTCCTTATCTATCACGTATTGAATACGGCAACCCAAACGACCCTCTATTATTACAGGTTTTACCCAGTGCGGCCGAAATGCAAAAAGTATTAGGCTACAGTAAAGATCCATTAGAAGAAGCCGATCACAACCCACAAAAAGCCATTGTTCATAAATACAAACGCCGCCTGCTCGTCATCACCACTGGCACTTGTGCAGTAAATTGCCGTTACTGTTTCCGACGTCATTTTCCTTATGGCGACAATCAACTGGCACAAGCGGAATGGCAATCTGTCATTGGCTATTTAAAAGTGCATCCTGATGTAAATGAAGTCATCTTGAGCGGTGGCGATCCTTTGATGATGAAAGACGCCCTGCTCGCCGATAAAGTTCGTCAGATCGAAGCCTTACCGCAAATAAAACGCCTACGTATTCATTCTCGATTACCTGTCGTCATTCCTGCTCGAATTTGCGATGACATGCTCGATTGGATAAACAAAAGTCGCCTCGACATTATTATGGTGTGGCATATAAACCACGCCAACGAAGTCGATGAATACGTTGCTCAAGCCGCGCTTAAACTGAAACAAGCTGGCGTCACAGTATTGAACCAAGGCGTGTTACTAAAAGGCGTAAACGATTCCGTAGAAGCGCAAGTCAATTTGAGTGAAGCCGTGTTTAGCGCAGGAATTTTACCTTATTACATGTTCACACTAGATCCAGTAGAAGGCGCAGCGCATTTTGATATAAGCATCGAAGATGCTCAGAGATTAATGGGGAAAGTCGCCGCGGAATTACCGGGTTATTTGGTGCCAAAACTGGCGAAAGAAATTCCTGGGCAAACATCCAAAACGGTATTTGCACCGATTTGTTAAGCTATACATTTTTAAATGTTATAAACAGTAAAAAATAACGACTAACGCGATAAGGCGATTCGACCAACTTTGACTTGCTTACGCTTAATACCAATGTTTGGCGCCAGCTGATAAAGATCGCCATTGCGGCCAATCAGTTGCCTAGGGATATGACTGTACTTAGCGACGTCTGCATTGGCATCTAAATGTTTAGGTTCACCATGAACTGGCACAGCGATTTGCGGTTGTACTAGAGTATAAAGTTGTTTCAGTTCGTCTCGACAAGGGTGTCCACTCACATGAATAGGCAAGTCGGTGTCTTGTTGCTGTAAGGTGCGGATTTTCTGACCTTTGAATTGTTCAACCAAACGCATAATGGCGTCTTCGTTTCCCGGAATCATCATCGCGGAAAAGATCACCAGATCATCGGCTTCTAGCGTTAAATCAAAACAGTTTCCTGCAGCAAGACGATTCAATGTGGCGCGAGGCTCTCCTTGGCTTCCGGTTACCACAGCCAATACCTCTTCACGAGGTAAATAACCAAGATGCGCGGCATCGATCAAGGGTAAATCGTTAGGCCAATGACCTGTTGCCTTTGCAGCACCCACCATATTAGTCAGTGATCGGCCAATCAAAGCCAAATAACGTCCTGTTTCTTGCGCTACTCGACCTAATGCCACCAGCCGAGCCACGTTACTGCTAAAACAACCGACAACAACACGATTTTTCTCGGCAGAAATAGTTTTTAATAAGGCTTCATAACAGTCGCTTTCTGATATGGAATGACCATCTTGTAAGGCATTTGTCGAATCACACACCATAGCCAGAATATTTTCTTTCGCAAGTGCTTTGAAACGTTCTGGCGAAAAACCATCGCCAATGATCGGCTTCTTATCTATCTTCCAATCGCCCGTATGAAAAATTCGCCCAGCGGGTGTGTCTATTGTCATGCCAAAAGGTTCTGGCACCGAATGCGTTAGCGCCAGCCAAGTGACATTAAACACACCTATCTTCTGAGTGTCGTTATCCTTAACGACAATCACGGGCACTTCGTCACTCAAACCAACCTGTATCAATTTACGACGTAGCACTTCTGCCGTAAACGCCGTGGTATAAACGGGGCATTTAAAACGTCGCCATAAAAAAGGCAAGGCGCCCACATGGTCTTCATGTGCATGAGTAATGACGATACCAGCGAGGCGTTCTTTCTGTTCAGAGATGAAATGAGGATCGGCGCAAACCACTTCCGCAGAATGAATATCGTCAGGCTTTAGAGGCTCATTAAAGGACACTCCGCAATCGACCATAAGCCATTGTCCATCATGACCATATAGATTCATGTTCATGCCAATCTCGCCTGTGCCACCTAACGGTAAAAACCATAAATCGTCTTGTGATGGGATCAGAGATGAAATAACAAACTCCTTGTGGATTGGAAATAGAAAGAATCTACATCTTAGACTTTTAGATTAGAAATGTATTGTGGTTGTAAACAGAAGAGCAGAAGTAATAGAAAATAAAACAATAAATATAAACAACACGACCAAAGGGGAAGATCGTGTTGTTTATCCAGCATTACCTGAACTAAATAAAATTAGTAGAAGTAATATGCGCCTAAAGAGAAGCTAGATGTATCATCTGATTTATCATAATCAGCACCAATAGAAAACTCACTATTTACATTATAGAGAGCACCTATAGTCACACCTGTACGTCCACTTTCGTATTCTGTGTGGTAGATAGCAGCCATCAGCTCGACCTCATCAGAAATCATGCTACGAGCGCCTAGCTTCACATTGAAACCCGTATCACTATCTTTTTGCGTAACATACCCTGTCGCTGATTGTGTAATACTTGCTCTTAAGAAAGATACGCTACTAAATAAGTCAGTTGTAGTATTTATTCCTTCACGATATCCAACACCAACAGAGAGAATACTCTGGTCTACATCTACATTAACAGAAGATGAATAGTCGTAATCACCTGATAATGTAGAGAAACCAACAGCAATAAATACATTGTCATTTATTAATTTATTACCCGAAAAGTTTAGACCCGTGTAATCAATATCATCAGATTCTCCTGAGCCATAAGAACCCGATAAAAAATTCCAACGTGGGGCTTCAGCCGCATAAACAGTACTGACAGATAACAATAGTGCAGACGTTAAGATTACTTTTTTCATTTGACAGCTCCGTGTCTTAATAAACATTTAGTAGAATTTGCTAGTTAGACTTCCAGCGAACTAATTCTACATCAAAAGTAAAAATACTGTAAAAATAGATATTATCTCTTATTAAATCATCCCAGAATAAATACACTCAATAACGCCAAGATGTCAGGAACGCCTTGCATGAGAGTAATGGTCAGCTAACAATTTTGTTCCGACCGCCATTTTTAGCTTCGTACAATTTCTCATCCGCTTTATTTATCAAATCTTCAATCTGCATGCTGTCACTACTTTCATGATGCGCAACCCCAAAACTCATTGTGATACGCTCTTTTCCAGCCAACTCTGTATTTTTTAACTCTTGGCGAATCCCATTGAGCCTTTCTAAAACATGATCTAACGACATATTGGAAAACACTAGAATAAACTCTTCACCGCCATATCGAGCAACAATATCAACCCCAGCTCGGCTATACATCTTCAAGCTCTCAGCCACTTTAATAAGAGCTTGGTCTCCTTCACTGTGTCCATATTTATCATTGAATACTTTAAAGTGATCGATGTCGCACAAGACCAGTGTCACACTATTTTTTTGCTCGTTTTCTACTCCCACGACTCGATTAAAACCTTGTTTAAGGCCGCGGCGATTATAGATATTCGTTAACTCATCTTTAATTGAAGATTCCAACAGGGTTTCATTCTCTCCTTGAAGTAAAATCGTTCTTTCTGCTACTTTGGCTTCGAGGTTGTGCATCACATCACTGAGATCATCTGCCATTTCTTTTAGGCCTTGATTCAGAGC
The DNA here is from genome assembly GCF_000521805.1 of Marinomonas ushuaiensis DSM 15871. GTDB lineage: Bacteria > Pseudomonadota > Gammaproteobacteria > Pseudomonadales > Marinomonadaceae > Marinomonas > Marinomonas ushuaiensis. The sequence goes on along the minus strand of NZ_JAMB01000011.1, from coordinate 13,962 downwards.
GTTTATTTCTTTAACGCTGCTGATTGATTCAGGCAAAGCTTGGATGCTTTCAAGGCGTTTATTGCTCGTTGCCGCACTCAATAATTGAATCGGTTTGCCAATATACCACGCAATTAAAGCGCCCAATAAACTGATAAAAATAAACAATCCGAGGGTAATTAAAACAGAGCTGCGGTTATAGTCACTCAGGAGATTCTCGTGATAAGCCTCTGGAATCAGAACACCCAACAACCAAGTTTCACCGTATTCAAAATTAACAGGGTGTACATAGTACAAATATTCGTTCCCATTGTAAGAAAGGCTATAAGAGCCATCCTCTAAATGGTCACCTGCCAAGCGGAAAAAGTCATTTTGATGCTCATGTAAATTGGCTCTTTTGGATTCTCCATCTTGGGTAAAAAACAATTCCGTGTCACTCGATGTTGCGATCAGATCACCGCTTCCCTCAGCAAGAAAAAGATAGCCACCATCGACAATTTCTAATGATTTCAGATATTCATCTAATGCATTCAAGGCGACACTGGTTGCTGTAATTGCCAATAATTCGTCATTATCGTCATAAATAGCCGCAGACAAAGTCGCTCCCAATGCGTCGTAGCCGTAATATCGTTCTATTTCCCCCCAAACTGGCACTTTGGAACCGACAGCACTTTGATAAAAAGGTCGCAGTCTTGGATCGTATGTGAACTCAGCGTCTTGTTGTCTTTTGTTTCCAATACCTACCATAGGGTCGTATTCAAACCCTTCCATTGTGAGTGGCTTGTGAACAAAATTCGTTGCGATATGGTGACTACGATTCTCAACAGGAGGCTGAACAGAAGTAAGATAACGACCATCGGATGTGGCGATCGAAATAAAGGTCATTTGTCGATAAGGCATTCCTTGCTCGTGAAAACGTATCGCCGCTTTCGACAAATCATTCAGTTCATTTGGGCGCGCTAAAAAAGACTGCTGATTGACTTCAACAATACGCAATAAAGGAGACATAAAGCTACGAACACGTTCTTGAACTCGGCTTTCCACTTCATGAATATATTGCAACCCGACTTTATCGGCGATGTTAGACATCGTTGTCGTCGCCACAAAATACATGGTAATACCAGTGATTAAAGCCAGCGCAAAAAATGGCACTATGATTAATCGACGTAATGAAACAGACATCACGGCCACTCCTTAGAAAAATAGTTAGCGCATAAAATGTAACAATAAACCTTACTTTCTATCAAATTATCCCAGAGTCAACACACTCAAAAGCGCTAAAACTGCTGGCAAACCTTGAATAAAGATAATGGTTTTCTTAACGGTAAAGGTGCCAAATAGTGCGGCAATGATGACACAAGAAAGGAAGAATATTTGCAATTGTTGAGAAAAGATATAATCAGTATGTAACAAGCTAAATAACAGTCCAGCCGCTAGAAAACCATTATAAAGACCTTGATTCGCCGCTAAACTCTTTGTTTTTTCAGCCAACTCTGGCGCAATGCCGAAGGTTTTCAGCGTTCTTGGTTTTGTCCACATGAACATTTCTAAAATCAGGATATATAAATGTTCGAACGCCACTAATCCAACCAGGATTATCGTTAAACAATGCATTTTCTAATCCATTCAAAATATAAAAAATACATTGTATAACAGGTAATTGTGCTTTCTAAGTATTATTCAAAATCAATAAAATCTAAGGTGAGTAATAATCGATTCATATCCACAGGAACCGGTGGAGAACGATGAACAAGTCCACCTCCTTCATTCCCTTCCCAACGTTCGCCTTTTATCAAGGCAACATCGCCACAGTTTAAGCTATGAACATCTCCCCAATTCTTCAGAAGTCCAGATTCTTCATCTTTTTTACCTAGACTTCCCCTGCCTAATTTTGATCGATCAACTAGGTGGTTCGGTATCCATTCTGTGGCTATGCCCTGATACGTGGACACTAAGCGACATGGGATTTTATCCACATGAAATTTTGGGCACATGGCATTGTCCATGATTGTCAGTCTTAACCCTGCGCGTTTCAGATCAAATAAACAGCAAAACATATCGACCAATTGAGCAATATCATCGCTGAATACCTTGCTTATTTTGGTTTCACCAAACGCTTTAACCAATACTTCATGGGTATTTTCAGCGGTGACTGCCAAGGTAGTTTGATTCATCGTATTCGTTTTGATAAAACGGTCTACAGATGATAATAATTCCGCAGATAGGCTTCTCTTCCAGATCGCAATATTAGTCTCATCTTGGTAAATATCTGCCAAAACATCTGGATAAGTATCTTCTCTTGAACTGAGAGGCAAGACACAAGAAGAATAACTTGGAGTCTGATTAAGTTTATTCTCTGTCTTCATGCGCCCTCTCTCCACTCATCAAAAGGATCGCTCAAGGTTTTCCAGAAATCTTTACCTTTGAACAACTCTTCATCAGATAATAAGCAATCATCCAATGTTTGTGTCATGGCTCCTTGGTCTAACTTCTGACCAATAAACACAAGCTCTTGGCGCATGTCGCCAAAAGGCTCAACCCATTGCTCTTTAATAGAAGCCAAGTATTCCTCGTCTGTTGGCCAACGATCTTTTGGCACTGACTTCCAAAACATACCTGCAAATCCATAACTCGCCATGCCACCCGCCTGGCTCCATTGGCCTGCAAACTCAGGACGGGTCGCTAACCAAAAATAGCCCTTGGATCGAATTAATTTACCGTAACGCTCTGTGTTGTGAAGGAATTGATGAAACTTTTCAGGATGAAATGGACGTCGAGCAAGGTAACTAAAACTGCTAATACCATATTCTTCAGTTTCAGGAACGTGTTCGCCACGCATTTCTTTAAGCCAACCTGGCGCTTGTTGCGCACGTTCAAAATCAAACAGCTTAGTATCCAATACAGCATCGATATCCACTTGCCCATTTGAAATAGGAATAATTTCAGCGTGAGTATTAAGCGTCTTTAATATTGCCGTAAGTCGTTCTAATTCTGTTTTTTCAACAAGGTCAGTTTTACTGATTAAGATCACATCACAAAACTCAACTTGCTCAACCAGTAAATCTGCGACGTTACGTTCGTCTTCTTCGCCCAATGACTCTTCTGTGTCTTGTAAGAATTTAGCAGAGTCATAATCTTTAAGGAAATTCATCCCATCTACGACCGTCACCATGGTATCCAATGTCGCTACATCGGATAAAGACACACCATTTTCATCGGCAAAAGTGAAGGTTTCAGCAACCGGTAATGGCTCTGAAATACCTGTTGATTCAATCACTAAATAATCAAATCGTCCTTCATTTGCTAGCTTTCCGACTTCGAGCAAAAGATCTTCACGCAAAGTACAACAAATACAGCCATTGCTCATTTCGACCAATTTTTCATCACTGCGATTTAATGAGACGTCGTTTTTAACGATGGCGGAATCAACGTTAATTTCGCTCATATCATTAACGATAACCGCCACCCTTTTCCCTTGGCGATTATTTAAAATATGACTGAGTACGGTTGTTTTTCCCGCACCAAGAAACCCTGAAAGCACCGTCACAGGTAAACGTTTTGCCTGAATCATAGAAAAGAACCTTATGTTTATTGTCGGAATGTTGACTCGAAGAAATGTTATAACATATCATTATGATTTCCAATGATCATTTCAATTGCATTGAATGTTAATGGCGCTTAACCTGACCACGATATTTTAATCAGAGCCTATGCTTCATTTTCATCTCTATTCAATTTATGGATTAATCCCTTGAGTACTATCGCAAAAAAGTTGAAAGACAACGCCGCGAGTATTGTCGTTGGCTCTATATTAATTTTATGTTTTGCTGTTTTCGGCATCTATGCCATTCAGCATTTTGGAACTAAGTACGCTGAAAAAAAAATCAACGCGCAATTAGCTCAATCGGGTCTGGTGGATTTAATACATTATGAAAGCGTCAACTTCGACCCTTTTACCCTTACTCCTTCCATTGACAATGTTAGTGTAGGTATTGAAAGTGCACCTTGGTTACGATTCGCTCGAATTACCTTTAATAGCTTCTCTCTAAACTATCCAGACCTGGATATAGATTTTTGGATTAAACAAAGTTCAGCGTCTGATTTGTCTCGCGATACAGGAAGATTAATGCGCGCGGCAGGAATTGAAACCTTAATTGGAAAAGGCTCATTTACCTCGGCGATTGATGGCGAAGCAATTTCGTCTCACTTTAAACTAAACGTTAAAGACATAGGTATTATCAGCGTCTCTAGCGAAGTGAATTTACTCGATCATAATATTGTCATGTCAGAGTTCCGTACCGACTTACTCGCTTCATTAGCGTTAGGGCAGCCAGAAGCTATTTTTATTATTTATGGTGAGACACTTGAGTTACGATCTTTAAATATTAACTACACGGATACAGGTTTAATAACCCCTCAGCTTCCTCAATCAGCAGACGCTAAAAACACCTTACGTAGTATGTTAAAGTCCCGCAGCGAATCGTTAGGACTAACAACGAAAAACTCTCTTGAAGCGAATCAGATAACGGATTCAATCATTGGTTTTTTACAAGAACCAAACCAAATAAACCTTTCTTTATTACCACCATCTCCCATTAACTTAAAAGCGTTAGCCTTGTTATTTGGTGACAAGAATTTATATAAAGGAAGCAATATGAGAATATCTCATCAATAACAGATACAGTAGCTAGACTCGAATAACAGGCACTTACCTTTGCTAACCAACTCTTTAGGATAAAAATGACAGACGTAACAATTTTGGTCGATGTTCAAAATGTTTATTACACAGCCCGACACACGTTTGGAAAATCCTTCGATTACAACGCCTTTTGGAAACAAGCCACTGAAGGTAGAAATGTCGTTAGAGCGATTGCTTATGCCATAGACAGAGGCGACGAAAAACAACGACAGTTCCAAAATATCCTTAGAGCAATTGGCTTTGAAGTAAAATTAAAACCCTTTATCCAACGCTCTGATGGTTCTGCAAAAGGTGATTGGGATGTTGGTATTGCCATTGATGGTATTGAATATGGCAAAGACAGTGACGTACTTGTTCTCGTTTCTGGCGATGGTGACTTTGCTTTACTCGCTAATACACTAAGAGAAAAATACCAAACTAAAGTTGAAGTCTATGGTGTTGAGGCCTTAACCGCCCAAGCATTGATTCAATCTGCCGATAATTTTTTCCCTATTGATAACAAATTGTTACTTATATAAGCCTTCTCGAATACAAATAATAACAATATACTATTGCCACTTTGTAATAGCGTAGAAATTTAATGCACAGCATTCAAACGGATATACAATTAGTTAAAACAAAAGCGGCACTGCATAAATACCTTAGCCTTACTACAGGTCTAATTGCACTTGCGTTTAGCGTAGTTAATATCTATCTCCAACAGTATGACATTGCCTGCCTAGATACCGTTCTGGGAACGCTAAACCTTTACTTTTTCTGGTCAGCAAAGCGAACAGGTCTCGTTAAACCTTGGCATATTAACTGTTTGTTACTTTCCATTACTGCTATTGCTTTCTACACCTTTAGCATTGTGGATTTAAGAGCTGGAACCAGTTATTGGCTCCTCATTTTGCCTCCTATCTATTGTATTTTTTCAGGGCCCAAAAAAGGCCTAGCTTATTCAGTACTCGTTCTTATCCCAATATTTTATTTATTTATTACAAAGTCAGATACTGAGAACTTGTTTCTTTACCGCTCTCTTTTGAATTTTTCAGGCGCCTATTTTTTAACTTATACCATTTGCTACCTATATGAAGTGCAATACATAAAAAACAGCAACGTACTTCACCACATGGCTTACAAAGACTCTCTTACAAACGCTAGAAACCGCCATGCTCTCGAAATATTCTTCAGGGAATCTAACAACCCAGGCAATAGCGAAGCACAACAGCCTCAGCTTTTGATCTTGGATATCGACTACTTTAAAAAAATTAACGACAAATTTGGCCATGAAATTGGCGACATTATCCTAACCGAGCTATCACAGCTGATACAAAAACATACCAGCAAGGAAAATGTTTATCGTATAGGTGGGGAAGAATTTCTAATTACCTTAAAAAATACAACGCCAATAGAAGCCTGCGACATGGCAGAAATACTGCGTGAAGCTATTGAAGGTCATGTTTTTGAAGTGGAAAGTAACGCCATAAAAATAACTGTCAGCATTGGTGTTTCTGAATTAAAACAAGGAATGAGTTTCAACGTATTTCTGCGCAATGCAGATAAAAACCTTTATCACGCAAAGAACCAAGGCCGAAACATCGTACATCACGATGAACTCCTTGCCTCCTAAAACGCAAAAATAACGCCTGTGCAAGACAGTTCGTTCTAAAAAACCGCTAACCTAAAAGAACGTTTCTACAAACAACGCTTCAACCTTATCTCGTGCCCAAGGCGTTTTTCGCAAAAACTTCAAACTAGACTTAATAGATGGATCACTTTTAAAGCAATTAATATTGATACGGATAGCCAATTCTTCCCAGCCATAATGCTCGACTAAATCTGTCACGATCTGCTCTAACTTAGCACCATGCAGTGGGTTATTAATTTGCGTTTCATTCATTTCTACGGATTCCTACTCTTCAATTCGTTTTCACTATTTCACGCAGTATACAGTAAGATGAAACAAACTTATCTTTTCTTCAATCGCTCGATAACCCTTATTAAGAGCTCTATTTCAAAGAAAAATCATACGATGGCATTTGACTAATGACACAGTTCACAGAAGAATAGTCTAAGAAATAGTGTCAACCACAGGAGAGCAAGTAAATGAGTATTTTATCCAGCATTAAAGGGTTATTTTCTGGCGGCGAAAGCGCACCAGAAAAAGCAGAAGAATCTATCGAATATAAAGGTTTTATGATTACACCAGCGCCAATGAAAGACGGCGGTCAGTTTCGAGTCGCGGCAACCATTACAAAAGGAGAAGCTGAAGAACAAAAAGTTCATAGCTTTATTCGTTCTGACTTAATAGCTAGTCGTGATGAATGCATCGAAATAACAGTACGCAAAGCCAAACTCACCATAGATCAGCTTGGCGATAATATCTTTCGATAACCCAACACACTAAAAAAATAAGAAGAAGGTCATCATGAGCGAACCAATAGGACAACACTGGAAACAAGTTAACGAACGTGAAGATCTATTGGGTGCTGATTTTGTCGCTCGCACCTTTTCTTTCCCTGGACCAAAAACCCAAGTCCACACTACACTTATCAATCACGTTGGCCGGCCAAGAACCACGAAAGCCATTTTATACGTTCATGGCTATACCGATTACTTTTTCCAAACGGGTTTAGCGGAACATTTCATTAAACTTGGCTATCGTTTTTACGCTGTCGACCTACAAGGTTATGGCCGATCTATTCGTCCATCAACACCACCAAACTGGTGTGACTCTATTGATCAATACGGTCAGGATCTGGATATTGCCCTAGCCACAATGAGACAAGATGGCGTTAAAAAAATCGTCATGTTGGCTCATTCAACTGGCGGTTTAGTGATATCTAATTATCTTGCTCAACCTTACGCGCTGTCTGAACGCGAAAGCCATTATAACAAAGCCTTTCCGGAAGTCGTCGGTGTGATGCTAAACAGCCCTTTCCTTGCTTTGCCATTTCCTCCTGCGCTACTAAACCGCATTCATTGGCCAATTCGGGCTATCGTATCGATCTTTCCGTTTATGGTTTTACGAGCAAGAAAAATCATCATTTACGCAAAAACATTGCATACAGTGTTCGGTGGAGAATGGGATTATCGTCTGGACTGGAAACCAGCAAAAGGGTTTGGTCTTTCCTTCCATTGGCTAAGAGAAATCATTCTTGCTCAGCGCACTTTGGCCAACCAAAAAATCGACATCCCGACATTATTATGTCGTTCTGAAATCAGCACTATTGGGAAAAAAACCGTAGAAGAAACACAAAAAGGTGACGGTGTGCTAAACGTAGACAGCATGGATGCAGCAGCGGAAAAAACCTTCACTAATCTAGAAAAAGCCATTATTCCAGAAGGCTTTCACGACCTATATTTGTCCAAACAACCAGCCCGTGAACTGTATTTATCTGCGATGACAAATTGGTTAAAAGCGCTAAAGTAATTAGCGCTTATTCTACAATATTTAAAGCTAAGCACTTTGTCGACGCATCACCCAATCCAGTAAAAACGTGGGTAAGATTCTTCTCATCAAACCGGCACCATAGGTTGGCATTGTTACGTAATATCGCGCTTTTGGGTGAGGCGATTCTAAGGCATGAATCAGCTTTTTCACAACGGCACTGGCTGGCAAAGTTTGCGATGACGTCACGCCTTCTTTACTTAGTCTCGCCACAGCGTCTTCATAGCCTTTTTTATGACGGCTGTTTTCCATATCAATGTTGGCTTTTAGAGCAACCAAAGCATTGGCTCGAAAACGACTTTCTATTGGGCCAGGTTCAATTAAGCTCACTTTGATCTGTGTATCATGTAACTCTAATCGCATGGTGTCTGTTAAGCCTTCCAACGCAAATTTACTGGCATTGTAAGCACCCCGAAACGGCGCAGCAACCAAACCTAATACCGAGCTGTTATTCACAATGCGGCCATAACCTTGCGCCAGCATGACCTGCAACACTTTGGTTGTCAGTTCATGAGTACCGAAAAAATTACTCTCAAACTGCTCACGTAATACATCAACAGGTAAATCTTCCACAGCGCCCGGCTGTCCATAAGCGCCATTATTGAACAACGCAAACAACTTACCTTGAGTAATGGCTAACGTGTCTTCTAAACCTTTGCCGATAGAAGCAGAATCTGACAAATCCAGCTGCACAACATGTTTGATGCCTTGGGCTTTTAAAGCCTCTACGTCTTCTTCTTTACGACAACTAGCCACGACTAAAAATTGGCGCTCTTGCAGTATCTTAGCCGCTTCTAGTCCAATGCCTGTTGAACATCCTGTGATAAGAATTGCGTACTGCATAATGACCTCATTAAAAATAAGTGGCTTAAGTGTCTAAATCTATTAAAAGCAAAACATAAAATACGACCAAAGCCAAACCAAGTTATCTTTCGTTCACTTTAGATCTAACAGAAAACTTAATCATCGCCAGTAATGACGGCTGCAATAGCGCTATAGCTCCTTATTACCAAAAAACTTAGTGAGATGAATAAGGGAACAGCTGAATCGCTTGTTCAATAATGTCGACTTTCTGGCTTTTCGCCAAATAGATGGCAAAGATTTCTCGGGAATAAACTGGGGCATCTTCAATTATAAACAGCTGATTTTTCTGTACATACTCAAACGTCATCTGCCTTGGTAAGTGAGCACTGCCGCCCGCCTCTAATATGTAGTTGAGTGCAATTCGAGGCTGGCTCATACGGTGCTTTGCCGGTGGCGAATCTTGAAACGCCCGCATATGCTGTATGTTTACCGATTCACCATAATCCACCATGACATAGTCTTCTAACTGACCCACACCATGATAGTCTGGGTCAGTCGTCACCAAATGCAAAGGAACGGTAGCGACTTTTTCAGTGACAAAATCTTCGATAAAAGGCGGTTCAAACACAAACGCGATGTCGATCACTCGACTAATCACTTTTTTGTTCAGTTCAGTCGTTGCATAAGTACTGGTAAATAAGCTTACATCTTCTAAATTCCGATGAATTTTTTGCAACCAGTCTTGTAGCACAATATCCCAAATGGACATCATTGAACCAATGGTTAATTGGTGGGTGTCGTTTTCGGCAATGCCCACATCATGCTTGGCTTTTTGCCACATAAAAACCAGCTCATTGGCGTGCTTTATAAAGCGATTCCCTTCTGGTGTCAGCTTCAAATGTTTATGGCTACGATCAAACAATAGGACCCCTAAATCGTCTTCTAACAACTTTATTCGGGCGCTTACCGCCGATTGAGTAATAAATAGGTTTTCCGCTGCGATTCTGAAATTTAATGTCCGGCTAACTTCCAAACACGTTTTTAGCAATTCAATTTTCATAACACAACTCTCATAACACACTCACCAATCAATTATTTTGATCAAACACACCATAATATATCGTTTTGTTGTTTGGATGATCGACTATACACTGCGCCTCGTCAATCAGACAGCCTTATTTAAGAGGCGAAACTACGCAGGAAAACACTATGAAAATTGCCATTTTATCAAGAGGTCCAAACCTTTATTCAACAAGACGCTTGAAAGAAGCTGGCGAAGCAAAGGGGCATCAAGTTGATATTATCGACACCCTACATTGCTACATGGACATTACCAGTAGTCGCCCAACTGTACGTTATCACGGTGAGGAATTACCCCGCTATGATGCCATTATTCCACGCATCGGCTCGTCTATTACGTTTTACGGAACAGCGGTTGCTCGTCAATTCGAAATGATGGGAACCTTTAACGTCAACGACTCACTGGCTATCAGTCGTTCACGTGACAAACTACGCTCTTTGCAATTGTTATCTCGTAAAGGCATTGGCATGCCAAGAACAGGCTTTGCCAGCAAACCAGATAACATCAAAGACTTGATTAAGAACGTTGGTGGCGCACCGGTTGTGATTAAATTGCTTGAAGGGACTCAAGGAATCGGCGTGGTACTTGCCGATACAACCAAAGCAGCAGAAGCCATCATCGAAGCTTTCATGGGATTAAAAGCCAACATTCTTGTACAAGAATTCATTAAAGAAGCGGGTGGCGCAGACATTCGTTGCTTGGTTGTGGGTGGCAAAATTGTTGCCGCGATGAAACGCCAAGGGGCGGAAGGTGAATTTAGATCAAACCTACACCGTGGTGGCAGCGCTGAAATCGTTAAATTGACTCAAGAAGAACAAGACACAGCGATCAATGCCGCCAAAGCAATGGGCTTAAATTTCTGTGGCGTTGACTTACTTCGCTCTCAAAATGGCCCAATGGTAATGGAAGTAAACTCATCACCGGGATTAGAAGGCATTGAAACAGCAACAGGCAAAGACGTCGCGGGCATGGTTTTCGACTTTATTGAACAGAACGTAGACTTACCAAGAGATCAATAAGCGCCATAGATTATTGAGAAAGTAAGTAGGAGAAGATCATGGCTATATTATCAATAGGCGAATTTGACATAGCGCCTGGGGAAACGAAGAAAATCGAGCTGCCCGTTGCCAAACTTTATACCGGTGCGGATGTTTCTTTACCGGTTTACATTACTCGTGCGAAGAAAGACGGCCCGACTATTTTTATCAGCGCAGCGGTGCATGGGGATGAATTAAATGGCGTTGAAATTATTCGACGCCTGATCAACCAAAAGAACTTCAAACTGACCAAAGGCACCTTAATTGCCGTGCCTTTGGTGAATGTTTATGGTGTGGTGAATCAAAGCCGTTACATGCCAGATCGAAGAGACCTAAACCGTTGCTTTCCAGGTTCAGCAAAAGGCTCCTTGGCTGGCCGTGTGGCTTATACGTTTCTTAATCAAATCGTTAAGCACTGCGATTATGGTATTGATTTGCATACCGGCGCGATTCATCGATCTAACTTGCCGCAAATTCGAGCCGATTTATCGGATGTAGAAACAAAAGAACTGGCTCAAGCGTTTGGCGTCCCTGTGATATTAAACTCAAGCATCATTGATGGCTCATTACGCGAAGCCGCCGAAAAGCACCAAACCAAAGTTTTGCTTTATGAAGCAGGCGAAGCACTTCGCTTTGATGATTTCTCGATTTTGGCAGGCATTAAAGGCATCACCAATGTATTGCAGCATTTAGGCATGATGCGCAAATCGTCAACCCGTAAAAAAGCCATCACCCCTTTTGTTGCCAACGGCAGCCAATGGCTACGAGCAAACGCCAGCGGCATAGTGAACAACCATTTTAAATTGGGTGATCAAATCAAGAAAGGCGATACGCTTGCGGATATTGGAAGTCCATACGGTGACATTATTGATTCTGTTACCGCGAATCGAGCTGGGATATTAATTGGTCAGCAAAACATTCCGTTAGTACAAGAAGGCGAAGCCATGTTTCACATTGCCTATTTCACCGAAGACGATGAAGACATCGCGGAAGAAATAGAAAACGCACAAGATACCTTGTTACCAGAAACTGACGTCTAAATAAAACAAGCCCGTATCAAACGACACGGTTTTTTTTTCAATTGTCTACAAGGGAGACTTATCACCCACAATCCAAGTAGCTCATATTTAATTAATCTTACTATTTTCTGCTGATAGAAATTAGGAACACAGTAACAAAAACCAGAAGGCAGATCTTGATAAGGCAACCTTTCTTTCATGCGAGTCTATAAATTCAAAATGGCAAAACAACTGAATTTACTGGGCTACAGCCATAAAGATGCTTAATTTAATAATTCACATCACAATTATGACTATCAAATTAGGATGGGTGGCCATGTTATTGTTAGTCAATTACAAATTGATTAATGGAACACTAAATTAATATTAACAACTAATGACTCACTTTGACTGAGTAAAGTGAGCCATTAACAGGAATAGTAAATTAGCAAGTAACTGAACGGTTACGCGTAATAAATGCTCTTGTATGGTCATAAGTTAGATTGTAAAAGAATGCATAAATAGTAATAAATATAGTCACGCCAATATCCATCATTAATGCTTGCCATAAACTTACTGCTAAAAATAGTGCAATAACAGGTATTGTAATAATCAGTAAGCCGCCTTGAAATAAAATAGTATGCATAATTCGTAATGACATTGTTCGCTGTGTTTTATCTCCCGTTACAACGCGATCAAAACACCAGTTATAGATGAAATTCCAAGCCATAGCGATAGTTGCTATTATTATCATGATTCCTGATAGTGAAGCAGAGTCGTGATCTGTAAATACAATTAACACTAGGATAGCTAGGCTGACCGCTAATACTTCAAATAAAACAGCGTGGAAAATACGTTCAATCGGTTTCATTTTGTCTTTATCCCTCTATAAATTGATACCTCTACACATGTAGAAAGTGCGATTATAGAGTTCTAAATCGCAAAATAAAGTTAGTAGCTATCACAAGTCGTGATAGCCTGGATTTGTCAATTTAGAGGGGAGGTTTAATGTACAGCCTAGAGCAATTAAAAATATTTGTGACCGTGTGTGAAACAGGATCTTTTTCTGCAGCAGCTCGCCAATTAAAACGTGCACAGTCAGGCGTTAGTCAATCGATTGCTAATCTTGAAATCGCGATTGATAAAACGTTATTTAATCGGGATAAAAATACGCCAACTTTGACTGAACAAGGCATTGCTTTGTTACCTATTGCTAAGTCGATGTTGCACCAGCAACAAAATTTTGATCTAAAAGTGCAATCATTAGCACAAGGTGAAGAGCATGAATTAGTTATTGCTATTGATGAGAGCTTGGTAAACCAGGTCTTAATTAAGATCTTATCGTCTTTGGCTGCGCAGTTTCCAATTACGCATTTCGAACTGGTGGTAGCATCAACGTTTGATGTGGAAAAGATGGTGAGAGAAGGAGAGGCTCAAATTGGTGTTGTGTATGTCGATGGTGAGTTGAAGGTGGATATGGATTTCTTCACTTTAGGCCATGCACGCTTTCTCACTATTGCTTCTCCAACGCATTCTTTAGCTAATTTATCTATCGTAGAAGAAGCAGATCTGAAGTTACATCGGCAATGTGTTCACCGCAGCAATCAGAAAAAAGAGTTATGGTTTAGTTATAAAATTAGCCCAACAGCCTGGTATACGAATACACATAAGGCATTAATTGAATTAGTAAAACAAAATGTTGGTTGGGCTGTGGTACCAGAATTGCTCGCTACTCAATACATTGAGTCTGGAGAGGTTATTTCTTTACCTGTCGCCCATGAATATGATGGCTGGCTTACTGTCGTGGGATGCTTAGTTTCCCGAAGCCGACCATCTGGGCCAGTGTTACTAGCGGTCACTCAATTATTACAACAATATTCTCTCGCTGAAAAACAGTGGATCCAGAGTGAAGTGACCCCATAAAGTTGGAC
>NZ_JAMB01000010.1 GCF_000521805.1 Marinomonas ushuaiensis DSM 15871 | reverse complement strand
AGTCCAACTATTGGGGGTCACTTCAGAGAGCGTAATTTATACTGATTTTTTATTAAATAGATTGCTTATTAGTGTCACTACTAAAAAACATAATCCACCAGAAACCAAGCCCACAAAGCCGGTTAATATACTGGGTAATATTGAGGCTAAAAGGGCTGGCATCGCAGTGAATACCTGACGAAAAGTATTGGACAGTCACTTGGTTACTTTTACGTAATATCAAATGTATGGATGTCACGTGTTTTTTTAGAATGGCAAGAAACAAGACCTGACCCTCGATTTTTTTCATCTATGGATTTGTTATTTGAAACCTTTAGAGAAAATTATCTACTGGGGAAAGAGCGTAAACAGCTACCCGATGATGCAACGCAATATCGGCTTGCCAAACGATTATAAAACTAAAGTTAATAAGCTTATTATATAATTATATTTTTGTATTTTATGGATAATTAAAATGAATCGATTATTAGGCTTTTTTATATTAACCTTAGCTAGCTTTACGGCAAGTGCTTCAACGTTACCTGTACAATGGAAAGTAAACAATCAAGTTATACCCCCACAATGTTTTACTCGAATTTGGCAATCAAGTGATAACTATGAGGCGTTTGAAGATCAATTTAATATTAAAACAACCAAAGATTTTGAAAGCAACCCAGGAAAATATTTCGGAAAAGAGATCTCATCCCTAGAGCCTATCGACCCAGGTTGGGGTGAGTTGCATAAAGAACTCTCCTTAGCGGTTAATCTAAAAGACTGCTTTGCACGAAACTTAAAAACAACCCTTTATTCAAATCAAGTAAAAAGCAAAGAGTTCTATTCTGCTGACCAAAATGTTGAGTTGAATTATAAATACACTATTATTGATAAATTATCACAAAAACAATGCAAAGCCCTGTCCCCAAATATGCCAGGAACCTGTGTTAATGCTTATGTATTAATCCTTGAGGATTATACGGTAGATTACAATGTAAGCAGAACTTTTGGGCCGTTTACTGATTACGTGGTTTATGCCGAGTATGTTCTTAAAAATAAAGAGCATTATATTATTCCCTTAAAAAACTTATCTAAACAAGTTAACCCTTCTAAATTTTCAGAAACATTCAGTAAAAAATAACGGTTAAAAGCTACTTAACAATTCTATCCTAGGTTGTTAAGTAGCTATCTAACTTCCGGTGCAGTGTCCGCATAAAGGGATAAAATTTTAATGCCACATCAAAGATGGTGATACTAAATACCATGATAAATGGTGCATCGATGTAAATTAACAGCGCACAAAGTGGTAGCACGAAAAGTATTGGACACTCACTTGGCTCATTTTAGTAAAAAGGTATGGATGTCCCATACTTTGTACTTTTACCAGAATAGCCACCATTTTCTATTAGTTAATATTTTGCTACTTGCTAAAAGTAACGGCTCACTGAAGTCTTTTGGTAGGAAGCTACAAACCCTTGATCACTCTTCTTTAGTGAAATCAATAACTGATGCTACTGAAATGAACCCGTAACCTGATAAGGTGGGTTGCTCCTGCGTTACCGATAAAATCCTTTCCTTTAACCATTCAGAATTGAAACCTGCCCACTCGCCAGCAACACACCGAAGATTATCACCAACTGCGGGAAATACCTCTTTCCATAGAATGTTGTGGACTTCTTCTTGTTTGAAGCCGGATTCCATAATTATCCTAGCGATAGACTTGTGAGTAATCTCATCTACTTGCGAGCGTCGCAATCGCTTCAAAGCGAATAGGAAAATCGAATCGCTTGCTAGATTATTTTGCGCCGACTTCATTTCTATTTATTTTGTGTTTTCTTTTCTTGCTCGATCTAGAGCAAGCGAGCTGCTAACGCCGCCAGCCGCCCATGGGTTGAATAATGATCTGGACATCGCGACAAGTCCAAATCGGCCACGGCCCTTTGGGCGCGGCCGATTGAAGCCCATTCTTCACCACCTGAGATGTAAGGCGTTCTCTCCGGACCCGTCACATCACCCGGTTTCTCTCACGCGTGGTTAAGCGCGACCACCGGGTCGAGCCTTGCCGCCGCCCGCGCTGGCAAATAGCCAAAGGTAATCCCGATCAGGGTCGAGGACAAGAAAGCCACAACAATCGCCGTAGCCGAGAAGCTCAACTGCACATCGGTCGAAAAATACACCACCATCTGCCCGCCGATCAGGGCTCCGGCGATCCCAATGACGCCACCTGTCAAGCAAACTAGAACGGCTTCGATCAGGAACTGCGCCACAATATCCGACCGCCGCGCCCCGATCGCGATGCGCACGCCGATCTCTTTTGTGCGCTCGGTGACGGATACCAGCATGATATTCATCACCCCGATCCCCCCGACAATCAGCGAGATCACAGCGATCATCGAAACTAGCAAGGTCAGCGTTTCCGTGGTCGAGGTCATCGTGTCGCGGATCGTGTCAGAGTTTGTTAGGAAGAAATCCTTGGTGCCGTGGCGGGTGGTCAGCAAAGCGTTGATTTCTGTCTCGGCAAATGAGGTGTCGTAATCATCGCTCACCCGCACCTCGATGCTATCAAGGAAATTCTGCCCGGAAATCCGCGTCATCACCGTGGTATAGGGAACCCATACATTCAGTGATTCCGGGCCAAAACTTGCCCCGCTGGACCGCACTACCCCAATCACCCGCACCGGCACGCCACCCAGAAGCAGAACCTTGCCAACCGGGTCGTCGCTCGCGTCGAAAAAGGTGTCGCGCGTATCCTCGTCGATCACCGCGACTTGGCTGCGGTCGATAACATCGTCGGACGCGAATGTGCTGCCGGTCAAGGTGTTGTAATTGTGGACCTGAAAATAATCCCCGCTCACACCGTTGATCGACGCATCCGAAGCGGTACCGCTATAGACAACGTTGCGCTGGGTCGCGACCGAAGGCGAGGTGCTGTCGGCATAGGGTTGCAATGCCAGTGCATCCGAATCCGAAGGCACTAGCGTTTCCACCTTGGCCGCATTACGCGCCCCGAAGCCTGTACCCGAGCGAACGGTGATCGTGCTGGTCCCAAGCGATGAAATACTGTCGAGCACCTTTTCTTTGGTGCCTGTTCCCAACGCGACCACCAGTACCACAGAGGCGATACCGATGATGATGCCCAGCATCGTCAGAACTGAGCGCACCCGATGGGCCAAAAGCGCTTTGAACGACATTTCAAACGCCTCGCGCAGTCGCAACAGCGCAGCCCCGGTGCCCGTTTTCCGCGGGGCGTGCTCCAACCGGTTGGCATCTTTGACATCATTGGCGGCCGCCTGTGTATCCGAGATGATCCGGCCATCACTGATTTCGATCGTGCGATGGGCATGCAGGGCAACCTCGGGGTCATGGGTAACCATGACGATGGTGTGGCCTTTGCGGTTCAATTCCAACAGCAAGTCGATCATTTCTTTGGAACTTTTTGTATCAAGCGCGCCGGTGGGTTCATCCGCCAGGATCACCTCACCGCCATTCATCAACGCGCGCGCCACGGAAACCCGTTGCTGCTGGCCCCCTGAAAGCTCACCGGGGCGGTGATCCAAACGGTCTGCCAAGCCAAGCTGGCCTAGCAGATCAGAGGCGCGCTTGTGCCGGTCTGCTCGGCTCTCACCGGCATAGATCGCGGGCACCTCGACATTGCCCACCGCGTCAAGATCGGACAAAAGTTGATAGCGCTGGAAGATAAAGCCGAAATGCTCGCGCCGCAGTTGGGAAAGCTGATCGGGTCCGAGTTCGCTCACATCCTGACCGGCAAAGCTGTAGCTGCCCGAACTGGCGCGGTCGAGGCAGCCAAGGATGTTCATCAGCGTTGATTTACCCGAGCCAGAAGCCCCGATGATCGCCACCATCTCACCCGACCTAATGTCAACGTCAACATCGCGCAAGACAGTGATGGTTTCATCGCCAGCCTGAAAGCTTCGCGAGATCCCGCGTGCGGAAATCAGCGGTTCGTTCATCTTCACAGCCTCACTTTAGGTGTGCTGGTATTGCTCTGTGAGGCAGAGGGGGCCGTCACCGCGGTGCCCGTTACCACTATGTCGCCTTCAGCCAAGCCCGATTTAATCTCGGCCCTGATCTTGTTGTTCAGCCCGACCTCAACCGGCACAGTCGTCGTTGTGCCGTCTGCGGTATCATACCGTTTGACGGTATAGCCATCAGCGTCTTTGGTCAGCGCCGAGGACGGCACAGTCAACACGTTTTCCGCCTTGTCCAGAATTATCGAGACTTCAGTCGTCATGCCGATGCGCAGCAGATGGTCTGGATTGTCTACCTCCAGCAACCCATTATAATAGATCGCCACATCGGTTGAGATGGTGTCGCTGGTCTCAATTGCCGAAGGCGCAGGCTCGACAGCGCGCACAGTGGCAGAGAATTTGTAATCCGGTTCTCCCAAGATAGTAAAGAACACTTGCTGCTCGGGTTTCACATGCACCACGTCAGCCTCGGATATCTCCGCCTTCACCACCATACTGTCCAAATCGGCAAGCTTGACGATTGTCGGCGCGCTTTGTGAGGCGTTCACCATCTGGCCTTCGTCATTGACGATTGCCACAACCGTGCCGGAAATCGGCGCAACGATATTGGTCCGTTCAAGCTCGATTTGCGCAGTTGAGACGGTGACCTCAACGCTGTCTTGTTGTGCGGCCAGCGCGTCAAGCTCAGCCTTGTAGACATCAACTTCGGCCTGAGCTGACTCAAGATCCTCTTTCGATACATAATCCGAGGTGGTCAGCTTTCTCTGCCGGTCCAGCGTCCATTTGGCCTTGATCAGACTGGCATTCTTGGCGGCGATCTGGGCCTTTATATTGGCCAGGTTCGCCTTCGCCGTCAACACGGCATTCTGCTGGTCCTGACTGTCGATCTGCGCAATCAGGTCACCCCTCTCGACCTCGTCGCCAAGGGCGACCGCCAGTGTTTCGATCTGACCCGAGACACGTGCGCCAACGCTGACCAATTGTTTGGCCTCCATCGTGCCCGACGCCAGCACCGTCTCTTCAACGGTGCCAAGTCTGACAAGAGCCGTCGTCGGAGGGGCCTCGGGTTCGTTCTGGGCCAAATAGAACCAGCCTCCAACTGCGGTCGACAACAACACAATCGGGATCAAGATGCGTAATGTTTTCATAAAAGAAGTCCTTTCTGGCTGAAACTGTGGCAACAAGCCGTTATACGCCGAAGCGTGATAATTCCGTCGTCAGTTTTTCGGGTATCGCCCCTCCAAACGGCAAAAAGCCTACGGACACCCAAGTTTACGCCGCCCGAAATTGCCTGCCCATTGACTATCAGGCTCATCATTCGCACACGTAGCAATGAAATTTTTTCTGTTAAAAAACGCTCTAATACTACTTCTAGATTTAACTTTATTTCATCGATATACATCTACACATTTCCCATTGCGTATCAGCCACCATAACTCATTGCACCCATCATTTTCTCCGACCCCTCACTTCAATCGATGCAATTCTTGATAAACCTGCACACATACCAATCTTGTGATTGTGATCAAATACTGAAATAGAAGCGAGTGTTGGAAAAGTAATTAAAATACCCAGAAACGTTGTAATTAATGGTATTTTCATACCAAGCCCTGAAGATAGTAAAGTTCAATAATATATTGAACGACGACCTATAACATTGATATAAGACATAAAGAGCTTATTGGTTAGGAAAACAGCTAACGAGGCTGTAGAATTTGTCATTCTCAGCCTACCTCATTAATATAAATCCACAATATTTCACATACTTCTAAGATTCAATAGACCATTTTATTTTAAATCATAGATTTCTGATATCGAGTCGTAAATGAAGTGTAGGCTTAAGGATCGAGCTGTGAGTAGCTAAGTTAAATGCGGATGAGCGGCTTGTACAT
The DNA here is from genome assembly GCF_000521805.1 of Marinomonas ushuaiensis DSM 15871. Taxonomy (GTDB): domain Bacteria; phylum Pseudomonadota; class Gammaproteobacteria; order Pseudomonadales; family Marinomonadaceae; genus Marinomonas; species Marinomonas ushuaiensis. Next base: position 106,422 of record NZ_JAMB01000010.1, on the reverse strand, counting down.
TGAGCGAAAGACCATCCAACAACCAATTTAACTGACGGGGTGATACTTGAATAGACAGTTGTTCGTCATCAATGCCAGGCCACTGAAAATGCCCTTTTTCAAGACGTTTATAATGTCGCCAGAAGCCATTCGACGCCCATTGTAAGGCTTTGACTTTATCGCGTGCGCGACCACAAATGAGAGTCACATTACGTTGAGGGGAAGCGGTAAACATGAGTCTTTTATCCCAATTAAAAAATAAAAGACTTTATCGTTTTTGGAAAGAACTACTATGTGGGGTTTAAGCGACGCTCACTACCAATAAACCCAACTTTTATCTGCTTTTTCATAATCATCGCCTCACTATTGATAATAGTTGAAATAAGAATGCTCCTACATCAACTTTACTTATCATCCACTCTTAGTAGGAATTAACTTTCACGTTTTCCATTAACTAGCCGTTTCAATTTTAACGGATTGCTATTTCTAATCGCATCAGGACGTAACAGATCAGGTAGATCCTGATAACAAACCGGACGAAGAAAACGAAAAATTGAAGCAGTTCCTACTGAGGTGCTACGACTATCCGATGTGGCTGGAAAAGGTCCTCCATGTACCATCGCATTACACACTTCAACTCCTGTAGGCCAGCCATTGACCAGAATTCGTCCTGCCTTTCGTTCCATTATTGGTAAGAGCTTACGTGCAATATCAATATCAAGATTATCCATCTGTAGTGTCGCAGTAAGTTGGCCTTCTAAGTGCTCTGCAATATGAGCAACATCATCATCGTCATCGCATTCTATAATTAGGGACACCGCTCCAAATATTTCCTCCTGCAGATCTTTATCATTAAGAAAATCATGAGCACTAGTAATGAAAAGTCTCGACTGGCACTGATTTAAACTGTTTTTCACCTTTCCACGTGCAACTTCTCGCACTTTACTATTGGATGAAAGACGACTAACTCCTTTTTGATATCCATCATAAATACCTTCTGTCAACATGGTTTGAGAAGTATTTTCTTTAAGTGCCTTACTAGCTACTTGAACAAAACTGTCTAAAGCTACACTTTTATGAGCAATCAACAAACCTGGGCTAGTACAGAATTGGCCTGCACCCATTATTAATGAAGCCACATAGGATTTTGCAATTTCATCACCGCGAGACTCAAGAGCATGTTGAAGTACGAATACTGGATTAATACTACTCATTTCTGCATAAACAGGTATCGGCTCATTACGACTCTGGGCAATCTTCATTAAAGCGCAGCCTCCAGAGCGTGACCCGGTGAATCCGACTGCTTTTATTCGAGCATCTGCCACTAGCGCTGCACCCACTTCCCTTCCCGATCCATACATCAATGAAAAGACGCCTTCAGGCAGCTTACATTCAATAACGGCTTTCTGAATTGCATTTCCAACTAACTCTGATGTACCAGGATGAGCTGAATGTGCTTTTACAATTACCGGACAACCTGCCGCAAGGGCTGATGCGGTATCTCCACCAGCAACAGAAAATGCCAATGGAAAGTTACTAGCACCGAATACAGCAACTGGACCTAATGGAATATGACGTTGGCGTAAGTCTGCACGTGGCATGGGATTACGATCAGCTAGTTGCTCGTCAATACGAACATCCAGCCATTCACCTGATCTAACAACATTGGCAAACAATCGTAATTGGCCGCAAGTACGTGCGCGTTCACTTTCAAGACGTGCCTTTGGAAGCCCACTTTCAGCCATGGCTCTATCAATTAACATTGGGCCTATCATTTCGATTTTATTAGCAATAGTTTCTAAAAATATAGCTCGCGTTTCGAGGCTTATCTCTCGATATATATCGAACGCCTTCCAGGCTAGTTGGCAGGCCTCTTCTACCTCATAAGCACTACCTCCTGGATATGGAGGCTCGAGTTTAAGGCCTGTTGACGGATCAATTGCTAAGATACTAGAACTTTGACCAAACATAGCCTTTTGGCCAATAAGAAGTTTTCCTTGTAGCACACTCAATTTGATCTCCCTTTCATGTGTAATTGTTTTACAAACTATTTATGACTATTTCGTTAGAAACAGAAAGTATTTTGGCAGTAATTTGATTGCATTTATCGAAACAAAATCAGCCATCCATACAACCCTTAAGTGAGGAATTATCTATAGCTTTTTTCAACTCATCTACTACATCACGAGGTAATAACACACCTTCTTCAAGATAATTTCTACGACATTTAAGTCCTGATTGACCAGGCATACGTACAGGAGATTGTGGATTAATTGATCGGCTTTCTAGACATGCTTTCACTAAAGTATCTGTCTCATTAAGAAATGATTCTGTACCAGAAAAAAGTGAGGGATCAATTACTAAAACTGTCACCGATGCCCCCCAACCAGTTGGTTCATCCTTACGCCCGAACCCCCCCAAAGCAGAAGTAAGTGCTTCAACCATTAGGCCCATGGCAAAACCTTTATGGCCAAACTCAACTCCCCCCAGTGGTAAAATACTACCTTGTGGATCACTGAAGAAATCTGCTGGATTGACACTGGTCTTCCCTGTATTTGTCAAGATTACAGGATGCGATAACATCTCATTTTGAAGATTAGCTTTAGCAACACTGCCGTTCGTGACCGTAGACATACTTACATCCATGATGATTGGCTGTTCACGACTAGGTATACCCATTGCTATTGGGTTAGGTGTATAAACTGGAGTTATACCGCCAAAAGGCGCCACTGACTTAACGGCCGGATCTGATGTCATTATTATTGGTACTAAATTTTGATCTACATAGCTCTGTAAATAAGCAGCCAAGCATGCGATATGATGGGAGCGCTTTATAGTTACAATTCCAATCCCATGCTTTCGAGCAGAACTAGCACTGTTTTCTAAGGCTTTTTGTACTAAATATGGACCTAGTATGAAGTTGCCATCAAAAAGTTCGGCGACAGGGCTGATAATTTTAGACGTTAAAAGTTTGTGGTCACCTTTAGCGTGACCCGATTTCAAGTCTTGAAAATACCCATTCGCAAGCTTAACGCCATGAGTATGATGACCTAATAAATCACCCTCAATAAGGATGTTACTTGTGACTTCACTGACTTCTTGTGAAGCGCCAGCCTCCATAAAAAGATTCACTAGTGTGTCGTTTAACCACGTAGTTGTGTAACGTTTCATAAAATTATCCTTTATTTTTTTATTTTTTTATAAGCCATAGCGAGTAATGGAAAAAGCCATAACAATATAACGAGCACCCCAAGAAAAGCACTGATAGGACGAGAAAAAAAACTAAATATATCTCCATCTGCTTTAAGCATTGAGCTCATGAAATTATTTTCTAAAGTAGCCCCTAAGACTAAACCAAGAATTGCAGGAGCCATGGGGAAATTACATCTACTAAGAATTGAAGCAACGAATCCTACCAGTAACATAATCCATACATCAGTTACGGAGCTATTTATAGAAAACGCACCAACAATACAAAAGCAGAGTATTATCGGCATGAGAATTTTACGCGGAGTTAATATAAAAACCTTAGCAAATTTTATTGCAATAAAACCAATCGGCAGCATAATCAAATTGGCTACAAAAAATACGATAAATAAGGCATAAATTAAACCTGTACCATCCATAAAAATAGTTGGGCCAGGGTTCATACCTTTCATATACAGCACGCCAATAACTATAGCTGTTATTGAGTCACCTGGAATACCAAATACTAATGCGGGAACCCAAGCACCACTGATACCAGAGTTATTGGCTGAACTAGCATCAACAATACCTTCAATATGACCTGTGCCATATAAATGCTTTTCTTTAGAGCGGCTTTTTCCAACAGCATAAGAAATCCAAGCTGCAATATCTGCACCTGCACCAGGTAACGCTCCAATTAATGTACCAATAGAACTACCACGTATCATATTTGGCCAATATGCTTTTATATGTCTTGGAGTATTCGCAACAACGCTGTCTTTAGATAAAGGAGGTAATTGTGTCCCTTCTCCGCTTGAGCCATAGAACAACATCAGTTCTTTTAATGCGAACATACCAATCATGACTGGAATAAAATTAATTCCTCCCATTAAATCAGGTACACCAAAAATGAATCTAGGGGTTCCACTCATCATATCTAAACCTACTGTAGAGAGGAGTAGGCCGATCATCAAAGATAAGAAAGCTTTTACTCTTGAACCAATAGCGATAAAAATTGAGCAACTTAACCCAAGTAGTGCCAACCAAAAGTATTCAAAAGAACTAAATTGAAGCGCCACTTCAGCCAACGAAGGAGCGACAAAAATCAGTATAAACGTTCCAAATAAACCACCAAAAACTGAACAAACTAGGTTGATTCCCAATGTTTCTCTAGAGCGACCTTTTTTTGCTAACAAATATGAGTCACCAACATAAGCTGCAGAAGAAGGTGTGCCTGGTATATTCAAATATGTAGATGGAATATCTCCTGCAAAAATAGCCATAGCCGATGTTGTTACAATTGCAGCAATAGCGGGAATAGAATCCATATAGAATGTAATCGGCACTAATAACGCAACAGCCATTGTTGCACTCAAACCAGGAACTGCTCCCACAAATATGCCAAATACAGCGGCAGCCAAAACTACCATTATTGTTTCTATATTAAAAACAAGATGCAATCCTAATAAAAATTCATTCATAAATTAACCCTTAAAAATCTAAAAGCCCTTCAGGAAGTGGGACCAACAAATAATGTGAAAATAAGAAATAAATTATTAATGCTGAACTTATTGAGGTAATTAATGTGAAAATTAAGGGGACTTTCCTAACTATCATTAGTATAAAAATCATAATACTCATGCAAATCAAAGCACCTAGATACTCACTAAAAAGGATATAAAATATCATTAAAGCACAGGGTGAAAGTGACATTAATATGGAGTTTAAATTGGTCTCTTTATTTAAACTAAATTTCATTTCTTTTATGTGTTTTTTTAAAATATGCAATTGGGATACTGATATTACTAGTCCTCCGATAACAATCCCCCCCCCTATGAGGGAGGGAAATAGAGATGGACCATATTGTAAACTAGACATCGTAGGATATTGGCTGGCAACCATAAGAACCACACCACCAAGCATAATAAAAGCTAGTCCTATAAGGAAATCTCTCATTGCTAACCCCTTATTTACTTAGACCAACTTTTTCAACAATAGCGCCATATACAAAATCCATTTTTTCCATTTGTTTAGCGAAATCTTTAGAATTACGCCACTCAACTCCAAAGCCTTGCTTGCTCATAAAACCTTGGTAGATATTACTGTCATAGGCGGCTTTAAGGGCTTTTTCAAGAGTAGCAACAATCTTAGGGTCCATGCCTTTAGGGCCAACGATGCCTCTCCATTCTCCAGCTAGATAGGAACTTCCTATGGCTTCGTTGATAGTAGGTACATTCGGAAAACTGTTAATACGCTCAGGAGACATTATTCCTAGACTTTTAACTCGTCCAGCTTCAATCATAGAACGACCTTCTGGAATGGAACTAGAAACTATACTGATGCCACCGGAAACAAGCTCGACCATAGCTGGTGAAGCTCCTTGACTAGGAATAAATTTAACTCTATTTGCTTCAATTCCCTGGTCCATTAACAGCCCTGCAAAAGCTAGATGCCATACACCACCTAAACCTGTTCCTGAGTTTCTGAACGAACCTTTAGGTTGCTCTCGAATAGCATCAATAAGCTCTTGTACTGTATTGTATGGCGAGTTAGCTGCTACTTGGATTCCTGAGTAGTCAAAGTTAATCTGGCCTATTGGTGTAAAGTCTTTATAAGTTAAATTAGTTAAACCTTGCCAGTGCATCATATTGATTTCACCAGTCGCTAAACCTAAGGTATATCCATCCGGCTTAGCTGTTGCCATAACGGTATGGCCAACAACACCACTACCGCCAGTTCGGTTAACCACATTGATATTCTGTCCCAATTCTTCTTTGAGAGCGGACGCTATCGTTCGGGCAGTGGCATCAGTACCACCACCTGCAGCCCACGGAACAACAAGAGTAATTGGCTTTTCTGGGTAAGCTGAAAATACAGCACTAGAAGTAGCTAGCAATAGCAATGTAGTAAAATTTTTGAACGGTTTATTTATTTTTATAGTTTTCATAATAACCCTTATTTAGTTTTTATTTTTTTACTTTTTTGGTATATATAGCGATTGCACTTAACAGAAATGATCTTATTAAAATTACACGCCAAGTCAATTTAACTCATTCATCAAATCAATTTTAATACGATAAATTCAAACAAGTCTTTTTATATAATATAAACCTCCTTTCACTTTTTCATCAATATACTGTTTTCAGAATTCCAAGATAGTCTTCAATTGTACATTTTCTTGGATTCGTTGGATTGGAATGGTCAAGAATGGCTGCTTTAGAGATATCTTCTAAATCTTTATCCTGTACGCCAATATCACGTAGTTTAATGGGAAGCCCTAATCGGATATTTAAATTTAAGAAGAAATTTGACAGCGATGCATCATTATCTAAATTCAATCTTTCACGAATTATTCTATATTTTTCCTTACAACAATCTTTATTAAAATCGAGAACTGCCGGTAAGAAAATTGCATTAAGAGTTCCATGATGGAGGTTGATGTTTTTTAGACCACCCAGGGGATGCGATAAAGCATGAATGGCCCCTAAACCTTTTTGAAATGTTAAACCTCCTTGTAAAGAGGCCATCATCATCTCCCAGCGACTTTGTCTATCATTGCCATTTAATACTGACTTTTCTATATATCCAACGGCTCGAACAAGTCCATCAAGCGCAATTGCATCTGCCACTGGGTTTACTCTAGGGCTAAGGTAGGTTTCGATACAATGTGAGATTGCGTCTAATCCAGTTGCAGCAGTTAAATACGGAGGTAAGCTGAGAGTTAGCTCTGGATCACATATAGCAGCTTTAGGAATTAAATTTTGCGAAATCAAACCAAGCTTGCGGCCGTCATTTAAAGTAATTAATGTGGCACGACCAACCTCACTTCCTGTTCCTGAGGTTGTTGGTATTGCAATTAATGGTGAAACAGGTCCAATTTTTTCCCCACCGCCGTCAATAGCGGCATACTGTGCGAGTGGTCCTTTATGCGTGGCAAGAATAGATATAGCTTTGGCTAAATCAATAGATGAACCGCCTCCTATAGCAATCAGTCCATCACATCCTTCATCACGATAAAGTTCTAATGCTAATAAAGCTGCCGATTCTGTCGGATTCGAAGGCGTTAGATCAAAGATAACAACTTTTACTAAATCGTTAAGAGCGTGTTTAATATTTTCTATCACACCAAGTGAAACAAGACCTTTATCTGTGATAATTAGAGGTCGGTTGATAGAGTTATTGAGCGCTAACTTTTGAAGCTGGGAAACAGCGCCAAACCCAAACTCAATCTGAGTCAAATAATTTATTGTTATCATTCTAATGTTTAATCCTGCTTATTATTATTTGAATTCATTAATCTTACATACAATGACTAGATGCAGGGATTGATAAGTTATGATACAAGTATAACCAATGGTTATACTTTGAGGTGGTGGAAAATGTCTATTACGCAAAATTTTATTACATCTAGGTTACGTTTAAAGCACTTTCGTTTACTTATCGCAATTGATGAAAAAAAATCATTATTGAAGGCTGCCGACTTCATTTCTATAACTCAACCTGGGGCATCGAAGCTTCTAAAGGAAATTGAAAGTACATTTGGTCACGAACTATTTGTCCGTTCTAAGTATGGCCTTGTAGCAAATGATATCGGTGATTGCGCAGTCAGGTATTCTCGTTTAATTCTCAACGACCTTGATCATCTAAGAGATGAGCTATCAGACATCACAAAGGGTTATGGTGGTTATTTATCGGTTGGAATGACAATGGGTTCAACACCTATTATGTGCGACGGAATATTAAAGTTTCAGAAATCAAGACCAAGTACCAAAATTCAAATACTAGAGGGAACTAGTATCCAATTGTTAAAATGGCTTGATGAAGGGCGAATTGAACTAGCAATTTGTCGAACCAATATCAGCTCAAATCCTAACAACTACTCTGCAGATCAATTAGATTATGAAGATATTATTATTGCAGCAAACAGTAAACATCTGAAAGCGCAATCTTCAAAAATCACATTATCTGAAATATCATCAGATCTATGGTTGATGTTCGGGTCGAACACACCTTTAAGAAATTTTATCACTCGAAAATTCCATCAAATTGGATGTCCTGTACCCTCAAATATAATTGAAACAACATCTATTTTAGTTATAATGCAACTACTTAAAGGTAACACTAAGTGTTGCGTAGCTATCCCGAAGACAGTTGCTCAAAGTATTTTTAATGATTCAAAAATCACACAACTTAATGTAAATATGGATTCAAATTACGAAAGAACTCTATTAGTTCGTCTAGCAAATAGACCTTTATCGCAACAAGCAAAGTTTTTAAGGGATCTCATAATAGAAAATATCTGAATAAATAACCCCCTTTGCTAGGGAAACTGCGATCAAGAAGTCACAATGCACTAAACTTCTTGCATTCAAGGAAAAAAGCACAAGATGTCACTCATTTTAGTATTTTTCCTCACTAAATAAGACTAATTCGGCTTATTTAGTGAGGTTTGAACGCCCCCCCCCCTTGCCGCTCGTATCATCTGGTCAATTTTAAACACATTAGCTAAGGCAAACAGCATGGCCAATTTGTTGTCATTTTTATCCAAGCCCCGATAGATCGCTTTCCTAAAACCAAACTGACGCTTAATGATCCGAAATGGGGGTTCTACTTTTGCTCGAATGCTGGCTTTAATGTATTCCGTTTCGATAGATTGCTTGTTTATTCTCAGGTGCTTCTTGAGAAGACGCACCTTTTTAGCTTGGAAGATATACATTCCTGTGATGTAACACTGAAAGTAGAAGGCGAAGGTGGCAATATTCTACAAGGCCTGTCTTCAATGATTAAAATTAGTCGTTCCCCTTTAAGCCTTGTAAATCAAACTATTAACGAAAACCACCAATATCCAGATGGATTTTTATTATTTTTGGGGACTCTATTCACTCCAACTCAAGATCGTGATCATATTGGCGCAGGTTTTACACATAAGCTAGGTGACTCGGTAACAATTAGCGCTCCAAAACTTGGAACGCTTCACAATACCGTCACCCATAGCAATAGTACAAAACCCTGGGAGTTTGGGATTAGCTCACTTATCAGCAACCTAACTCGTCGCGGTTTACTAAAAAATAAAGAAGCAGTCAAATGGATAGTAAAAACAAACTTCACTTACGTAGCCAGCAATGGATTGATGATCCTAGTCATGTAGACGTGACTGCTCTGTATGTAGAACGCTACATGAACCAAGCGTGAAGAGCTGCAATCAGATCACCCTATAATCGGAATTGCGCAGACAGGTAGTGATCTCACTCCTTGCAACCGCCATTATGTACAGCTCGCTCAGAGAATAAAAGATGGTATTCGTGATGCGGGTGGTATTCCAATAGAGTTCCCAGTACACCCCATTGCAGAACAAAGTCGTCGCCCTACTGCCGCACTAGATAGAAACTTAGCCTATCTAGGATTGGGATAAATACTATGTGGGGTTTAACCGACGCTCACTTGGAACATGTTGAGATGGTTATAGTTAAAAGTGATTATGGTATAAGAAAGACCTAAAACAGAATGACGCTTCTTGCTTGAAACGCCATTCTTCAAGGGCAACTAATTACATTTTGATTACATTGTAGTTTTATCCATTTAGTTTCCCATCTACTAACTGAGGAACACTATCCGGATTTGAACTCTGTAATGAGGAATGCAATAGCTCTTCTGGGAAGTCTTGATAACAAACAGGACGAAGGAACCGATTTATTGCAGAAGATCCTACCGATGTTGTTCTACTGTCTGAGGTTGATGGATATGGTCCACCATGAACCATAGCATGACACACCTCAACACCAGTCGGAAATCCGTTGCAAAGAATACGCCCTGCTTTTTTCTCTAGAATTGGCATTAATGTAGACACTTCACTCACATCTTCTTTATCAAGCTGAATTGTTATTGTCAGTTGACCCTCTAGAGCGAGCGCAACCTTTTTATATTCACTTAGATCATCACAGATAACAATTAAAGAGCTTGCTCCAAACACTTCATTTTGTAAGCTTAGATCTTCTAGAAATGATTTTGCTGTTGTCGAAAACAGTTTAGGCTGGCAAAGATTCTTATCAAGGTTTGGTTTTCCACTGGCAATTTCAACGACAGAATCATGTATTTTTAAAGCGTTTATACCTTCTACATATGCGGCATGAATACCTGATGTCAGCATCGTTTGAGCAACCGTTTCATTCATTGCAAGTTCTGCAGTTGTTATGAAGTCATTCAGAGCATCGCCTTTACAAGCAATCACTAACCCAGGGTTCGTACAGAATTGTCCTGCTCCCATATTCAATGAGCCAACAAAGCCTTTTGCTATTGAAGCGCTTCTGTTTTGTAAGGCATTAGGCATAAGAAACACAGGGTTACTAGCACTCATTTCTGCATATACAGGTATCGGAGTTTCTCTATTGAAAGCCAGTTTCATAAGAGCCTCACCACCGGATCTTGACCCTGTAAACCCAACCGCTGAAATAGCTGGATTCTGAACGAGCTCCGTACCAATCGTTCTACCTGAACCGTAAATAAGAGAAAATACTCCTTCAGGTAAATTGCAGCGTTTTACTGCACGCTGAATTGCCTGACCAACAAGTTCAGACGTTCCTGGATGAGCGGAGTGAGCTTTCACAATAACAGGACAACCAGCAGCAAGTGCCGATGCCGTGTCTCCTCCAGCAACAGAGAAAGCAAGAGGGAAATTACTTGCTCCAAATACAGCAACAGGCCCTAATGGAATATTCTTCATTCTTAAATCTGAGCGAGGTAATGGCATTCTTTCTGGTTGAGCCGGATCGATTCGTGCGTCAAGATGAATGCCATGACGAATTACATTTGCAAACAATTTAAGCTGGCCACAAGTTCGGCCTCTCTCACCTTCGATTCGTGCTTTTGGCAGCCCTGTTTCAGCCATCGCTCTTTCTATTAATTGATCACCAATCAACATAATTTCTTCTGCACACACTTCTAAAAAAATGGCTCTTTTTTCTTCAGGCTGAGCTCTAAATGCATCAAAAGCGTCGCTTGCGAGTTTACAGGCGTGACGCACTTGATCAATGGTTGCACCAGAATATCCTGGTAACAGTTTTTCTCCTGTGGCAGGGTTTTCGCCATAAATCACTAGATCATCATGCCCAATACTTTTTTCCTGCCCAATTAATTGCATTCCGGTTAACATTTTTGGGTTTCCTTAATCTAGTTATAGTTTCGTAATATTTAGTTCGGACTGCTTCAATATACCCACTCCGTTTTTAAGTGGTCGGGTCATAAAGTCACATTGAATGGTAATTTCGTCCCCTTCTTGGATTTTTACTCCATCGGAGAAACTCAGTACAGCGGCACCAAAAAAGTGGATGTGAAGTTGGCCCGGAACACGAAATTGATCGTACTTAAAATGATGATATTCTAAGTTAGCAATGGAATGGCACATGTGCTTTTCACCACTTAAAAAATCACGTTGCCAATAATTTTCACCATCTCTTTTTAAAGTAACAGTACCAGTCACTTCCGTTGGTAAATCATCAATTAAGATTTCTGGTCCAAAACTACAGTTTCGCAGTTTTGAATGGGCCAAATACAGGTAGTTTTGCTTCTCTGTAACGTGATCAGAAAATTCATTCGCCAATGTATAACCGACACGAAATATTTTTCCTGAATCATTAATAATGTAGATACCAGCCAGTTCTGCTTCTTCACCAGCATCGAGAGAAAAGTCAGGCATAGTGATTGTTGAAAATGGGTTGTTTACACTTTCTCCTGTCCCTTTATAGAACCATTCAGGTGCGACACCTGGATCACTCAGAGAGCCTTTTCCACCCTCAACACCTAATTGAAACATACGCTCAGTATCGGTTAATTGATCTTTAACGCTGTTGCTTTCCACAGTAGAGTGCATCTTACTGCGAGGCGCTGCACTACCTAGATGGGTAAGTCCTGTTCCACTTAGAATTTGTTTATGGCTTTCTGGGTGAGAGATAGGAGCTATAATATTTCCTGAGTTTATAGCGTCATCATAATTGATCACTTCTTGTGTTTTATGTGACTCAATTATAGAAGCGATGGACACATTATTATTAGCGGCTTCTAAAGCCAGCTCATAAACACTCACATCAAGTAAGTCTAATGATTCGCCACGAACGATGGCACCGACAATGAATCCAGATTTATTGTTAAGTTGAACAAGATTAAAAGACATTATAATTTACCCAATTAATGTTAATGACAGCCATGGTACATAAGTGATAATCACTAATGCGGCTAAAAGTACAAAGAAGAATGGTGCTGAAGAGCGAATAAACTCGACTGTTTTTAGCTTTGCTATATCGCAGCTTACAAACATAAGAACACCTAAGGGTGGTGTGATTTGCCCAATTAAAAGATTAATCAGCATGATCACACCAAAATGAACCAATGAAATATCCATAGCATGGAGCAAAGGCACAAGTATTGGCACAAGAACAATGATTACAGCAATGGTTTCCATAAACATGCCAATGACGAGCAAGGCGACATTCAATAGCAACAAAGTTACCCATGGGCTATCAGTCAAACTTGTGACAAAACTAATCATTTGCTGAGGTGCTTGAAGAATACTAAGTGACCATGCCAAAGGTGAAGAGGCCGCAATAATAAAGAGAATTGTCGCCGCCTCTCTGCCTGTTTTTGGTAATAACTCGAGCATGTCACTCCAGCTCAGCGTCTTATATATGAACTTCCCGACAATAAAAGAATACACAACAGCAATAGCTGCAATTTCCGTAACTGTAAATATCCCCAGTCTAAAACCAACTATTATTATAATAGGCATCAGTAACGCCCAAACAGATTGCTTAAGCTTTGCATATGCGATTGCTTTACTAAATGAATCATCCTTTGGATAATTTTTTCTAATACTAATAAAGACGATTAATATTGTGAGTGAACACGCGATTAACAACCCAGGTAAAATACCTGCTAGAAAAAGATCACCGATGGATATATTGGCTTGCCAGCCATAGATGATCATTAGAATAGATGGTGGAATAATAGGCGATAAGGTCGCTGAAGACGCAGTAAGAGCAACGGCAAAGCCTTTGTCATAACCATGCTTTACCATTTGTGGAACCATAACTCGAGTTGTTGCAGCACAATCAGCAAGAGATGAGCCGGATATTCCTGCCATTAAGACACTAGACAACACATTTACATGGGCTAACCCCCCCCTTAAATGCCCTACTAAAGACCGACAAAAATCAAATAACCTTTCACTTATTCCGCTTCTATTCATGATGGCACCAGCCAACATAAACATAGGAATAGCAAGTAGAGGAAACGACTCAACTCCTGATGAGACCCTCTGAGCGAGTACATTCATAGGAATATCTAGGGATATAATAGCCATGACAGATGCCCCTAGCATTGCAACAGCAATAGGGGTACCTAAAAGTATAGAGATAAAGAGAAGCGCAATAATTAGAGCTAACATGTCTGAGTCTCCTCAGATTTATCTATATTACTAATGTAATTTACTAGAATATGAAAAACTGAAAATGCGAATAATATCGGCATTCCAAAAGAGAAATACCCTATAGAAATACCCAAAATAGGAGATGTTGACGTTATGGTGGTTTCAAAATAAATAAAGCCTAGATACCCCATGTATGCAACAATAGAAACAGTAAACAGTTCAACAATGTGCTTTATTATTTGTCGAGCCTTAAAAGGAAAGTAATCAACCAACGAATCGACTCGAATGTGACTCTTTTCAGAGAAGGCGATGCTCGCTCCTAAAAAAGTCATCCAAACAATTAATAATTTGGCAATGCTCTCACTCCATACAATAGGGTCATTCAAAACGTATCTGAAGAAAACCCCAGCAGACAGTAAAGTAACCATCAAAGCTAAAGAAAGACCAAGAAAAATTTTCTCAAGACGAAAAACTATGTTATTGATTACAATGAGTTGTGTTTTCATACATTATCTCCATTAGGCTCTTCCGATCTAGAAAGAGCCTAAAATTTGATGAATTATTAATTGCGATATTGTTTTATCGAATCCAACACTCTCATATAGTTTTCTTTCCCCCAGCGGCTGACTAAATTCTCACGACCTAATGAAGCAGCGTCTTCAAATGACTTTCTATCAATATCGGTAACAACATTGATCTCACCGCCATCTTTAAGCTCCTGCAACATGGACTCTTCATTTGAAGTTTGAAGTGTATAGTTTTCCTGAGCCGCTTCTGAAATAGACTCTTTAAGGATACGTTTCTCTGTATCAGTCAAAGAATCCCAGCGCTGGGAATTCATCAATACAACCTGACTTTGAAGCATGTGTTTAGTCATGATGAGCTGATCTTGAACCTCGTAGAACTTACGAGAATAAATAGTAGGAATTGGGTTTTCTTGACCATCAACCGTACCTTGTTGAAGAGCCAGGTATACTTCGCTAAATGGGATTGGAGACGGTGAGCCATCAAATGACTTGATCATTTCAACCCAAATTGGAGATTCAGGGACTCTAATTTTCAAACCTTTTAAATCTTCAGCTTTATTGATTGGCTTCCCATTTAACGTCAGATTACGCCAGCCCCAATACCATGTTTTTGAGATTGGGATAAGGTTACTGTTTGCTTTGAGCTCATCGAACATCGGAGTGTATGCATCACCTTCAATGACATATTTGGCCTCTTCCCAACTTTGGAACATAAAGGGTGCATTAGATATTTCTAAGGCTGGAACCAAAGTACTTGCACCTGAGTACCCAGGCACAACAATATCAATTGAACCATTTTTGGCCTGTTGAAGTAGTTGTACTTCTGAACCTAGTTGCTCACTTGGAAAAACTTGAATTTTAAAATCTCCGTCACTTTTCTTTGCGACGGTATCACTTAATCTTTGAAGAACTTCATAACTGGCCTCACCTGGATTAAACGTGTGAGCCAACCTAAGCGTAGTTGCTTGTGCTTGAAAAGAAGATAAAAGGAGCGCACCAGCTAATGCAGAAGCACCTATGTTGAGAACGATTTTATTAGTTTTATTGTTCATGATTTAACCTATTGTCATTATTATTCAATCATTTTTACGTCAGTGACTGCACCGAGTAATTTCAAAGTTACAACAAATGAACATTGTACGCAATAGACATTTATGCAATCATTGCTTTGAAAAGTTTTCGCCAAAATTTTTGGTGAAAGGTCAAAGCCATTAAAAACAATTAAAATAAGAGGTTTTAAAATGAAACAAATTGCGTCGACAAGTGTGGTTAAAAGACTCAATGAAATTGATAATGTAGCAATCGCTGTTACCTCATTACCTTGTGGTGGGGTGGTTGAAATAGACAATATTGTTTCTAAAGAAAATATTCCTGCAGGACATAAATTTGCACTTCAAGACATAGGCGAAGGCGAAGATATCGTCAAATATGGACAAGTAATTGGTTATGCTACTCAGCCAATTAGTACTGGCTCTCATGTTCATACTCATAATGTATCAATGCGTGAGCGCTCGTCATCATTAGATAATTTTAAACCAGCTAAAGAAACTCAGATTACTTCAGGCGATAGAACATTTCAGGGTTATGTAAGAAGCAATGGACAAGTAGGAACTCGAAATTACATTGGTATATTATCTACCGTCAATTGTTCCGCCACGGTCTCAAAAGTAGTGGCGGATCAACTTAACGCCACTGATGAATTAAAGGCATTAGGTTATGACGGTGTGGTGGCTATAACTCATGGATCAGGTTGTGCAATTAACACTGACGCAGAAGGCTACACTTTTCTCGATAGAGTAATGAGGGGCTATGCTTCTCATCCTAATTTTGCTTTTGTACTGGTCATTGGTTTAGGTTGTGAAACTTACCAAGTGAAGGACATGATAAGCCGACACGAAAGTGAGGGGTATAAAAACGTATCTTACTTCAATATACAAGACGCTGGTGGCACAAGAGCAAGTATAAAATTGGCGAATGAAAAACTTCTTACTCTGGCCAGTAACACTCCTATTGCACAACGCAGTTCAGTATCGTTAAACCACCTTTGTGTTGCACTGCAGTGTGGGGGTTCTGACGGATACTCTGGAATTACGGCTAACCCTGCATTAGGTTATGCTGCTGACTTATTAGTTAAACAGGGAGGTAGCGTTATATTAGCTGAAACACCTGAAATTTATGGCGCAGAACATTTATTAATTGATCGTGCGATTAGTGAAGATGTCGCTTCAAAATTGTTAGCGAGGATAGACTGGTGGAAACACTATACAAGCATTAATAATGCTGAGTTAAACAATAACCCCACACCTGGAAATAAACAGGGAGGACTTACAACCATATTAGAAAAATCATTAGGGGCAGTTGCGAAAGCTGGTACTAGCAGTTTAAACGATGTCCTTCAATATGCTGAAAAACGCGTTGTACCTGGTTTTAATTTTATGGATAGTCCAGGCTACGATCCTATATCTGTTACAGGACAAATAGCTTCCGGAGCAAATATAGTATGCTTTACTACTGGACGAGGCTCAGTAGCAGGATTCAAACCTGCTCCTTGTATAAAGTTAGCAACAAACTCCGTTATGTATAACCGTATATCTGAAGATATGGATATTAACTGTGGACAAATAGTCGATGGTAACAGCACTATATCTCAAATTGGCGAAGAGATTTTAGAAAAAATTATTGAGATTGCCTCTGGTAGCCAAAGTGCTAGTGAGGAACTGGGTTATGGAAACAATGAATTTGTTCCATGGCCAGTCGGTGCAGTAACCTAATTATAAAATATTCTATAAAATAAAGGTGAAAACCAATTATGGCTGAAACTTTAAAAGATCAGCTTTATGAAGCATTAAAAAGCAGTATTCATACTGGTACTTTTGAACCCGGTCTCGTTTTACTTGAAAGCCGCATTGCGCGGCTTTTTTTAACGAGCCGCTCGCCTGTACGTGAAACGCTTCAGCAATTATGCAATGAGGGAATTATTTGCCGTTTTGATGGCCGCGGCTACTTAGTTGGTCAAAAACCAGGGAAAATAATAAGGCGTGAAATAAGTTCAAAAGAGATAAAGAAAGATGGCGATACCTCAATTAACCGTGAAAAATCTTGGTTAGATTTAGTTAGACAAGTCGAGAAGGATACTGTTCTTTGCTCCATGTCCGGTCGATGGGAAGTCAATGAGTTAAAGCTGGCCAAATGTTTAAAGGTAAGTCGAGCTGTTACTCAGCACATCCTTGTTAGCTTACAGTATATAGGTGTAGTCGAGCATGAAAAATACAGTGGTTGGCATGTTGTTCCGTTAAATGATCAACGTTTAAATGCATTGTATGAAGCTAGGATGCTGCTAGAACCATTCATGGTAGAAAGAGCTACTAAGTTAATCCCAACTGAAACGTTAGAGCGTTTTATAAATGAACTAGATAATGTATCCCGAGACTACCCAAACATAAAACCTGACCGTTTAGATGCTTTGGAACAAGACCTACACAATGAGACTCTGAGGTATGGCGGCAATAATGAAATTCTCACAATGCTTGGAAGAACGATACCAATTTTACTTATTAGTAAGCATTTATTAGGTGGGCACGTTCAGCTGCCAACCAATGATCCATTTTTACAAGAGCACCGTATCATATTTGAATTAATGTTGGAGCAAAAAGGGAAGGAAGCGGGCCAAGCTTTACGACAACATTTAGCAGATTCTAAAAATAAGGTTCTAGAACGGTTGGAGGAATATAGGCTAAAAGGTCTGAACCATTCTGCAGAATATTTAAGATGGATTTCATATAACTAGTCATGGTATGACTGAGTACCTTATTCATACAAATTAATTAATCTATTGAAGATTTTCGACCTTTAAAATTTCTTAACTTATTGAATTTATATAAGATATTATCTCATGCGCGGGACTTATTCGCATCTTCCTTAACCGCGAATTCAGCTCCGAAGTGCACCAGCCCTCTAAACGCTTCGTAGTTCATCGAACACGACTGCAGGTTAGTAAGAGCCCGGTAAACCACACCTATTAATTATCCCCAAAAAACATAAAGTCTTTTATTTTCTCTTTCAGGAACAAAAGACTTATGTTTACGGCTTCTTCTCAACTAAATGTGACCCTCATTTGTGGGCCAACTGACATGCGTAAAGCCATTGATGGTTTGTGTAATATTGTCGCGTACGATTTGGAAAAAAGAGCCTTGTAGTGATTATGTTTTTGTCTTTTGCGGTCGAGCACGAGATAAAGTCAAAATCCTCCAATGGTCTCATAATGGTTTTTGGTTGCATTATAAGAGTTTGGAAAAAGGCATTTTTCAATGGCCGGGGATTGACGATGAGAATCTATCGATTCAAGTATCTTCTCGTCAGCTTAATTGGCTGCTAGATGGACTTCCAGCAAACGAGAAAAGCGCAATGTGCGATCGACTTTTTACAAGGCTTCGACGGCTACTTAAATGTGGATGGTTATCAAGCATACGAATCGACCAACGCAACCCTTGCAGGTTGTTGGGCACACGCACGTCGAAAATTCGTTGAAGCAGAAAAAGACATGCCCAAAGGGAAAGCGGGAAAAGCCCAAATGGCGATTAGCTACATCAAAAAGCTCTACGCCATCAAATCACTAGCAAAGCAAGAAGAGACAGTAGAAGACGCGTTCCGAATCAGAACAGAAAAAGCCCCTGAAATACAGGCGGCCTATAAAGCATAGTTGGAGAAATCAGCCCAACAGGATCCATCAAACCCTTTGTTATCGGACGTAAAAACTGGTTATTCTCAAACACAGGCAATGGCGCGAGATCCAGCGCCATACTTTACAGCATCATCGAAGCCGCCAAAGCGAATGGATTAATACCATACGACTATCTGGTGACACTGTTTAAAGAATTACCAAAATTAAACGATGGGAATAAAGAACACGAGTTAGAAAAGTTACTGCCGTGGCATATTAAGTAGAGAGAACTGAAAAGAGTATTTTCCGCTGCCTCCTTGCAGCGCAGTATCATCCTGAAAGCGTCTAAGATCAGAATCAGTACAGAAAACGACCAAGTTCAAGTGCCTATTTAATTAATACGTGTGGTTTATCGGACGCTTACGGTCGGTATAAAACGAGGTACGAGGCGTGATCCGACGCATTGCCAATCGCCATTCTTCAAAACAAAAAAAAGCGAGCCGAAGCTCGCCTTTCTATTACTGATTCAGAACACGTTAACCGTTAACTTAATGCTTTAGAGTGGTGTTCTAAATGCTCATCAATGAAGCTGGCGATGAAGAAGTAGCTGTGGTCGTAGCCTGCTTGACGACGCAAGGTAATGGCGTGTCCGGCTTTTTCACAAGCGGCTTCTAACGCTTCTGGTTTTAGTTGTTCTACCAAGAAGTTATCCGCTTCGCCTTGGTCGATTAGCAGAGGTAAACGCTCTTTTGCGTTCTCACCTAAACTTTCAATCAAACAAGTAGCATCCCATGCTTTCCATGTGGCACGGTCTTCACCTAAATAGCCAGTGAAGGCTTTTTCGCCCCAAGGGCAATCCGTTGGATTAACAATGGGCGCGAACGCGGAAACAGATTGATAAACACCCGGATTTTTCAAGGCACAAATCAGCGCGCCATGTCCGCCCATTGAATGACCAGAAATAGAACGCTTGTCTGTCACAGGAAAATTTTCTTCAACTACTGTTGGCAATTCCTGAACCACGTAATCGTACATATGGTAGGTATTGGAATATGGCGCAACGGTGGCATTTACATAGAAACCGGCACCAGAACCAAAGTCGTAACTTTCATGTTCATTCGGATAATCCGTTCCACGCGGACTGGTGTCTGGACAAACAATGGCCAAACCCAATTCCGCGGCTTTACGAAACGCGCCCGCTTTCTGCATGAAGTTTTCATCTGTACAGGTCAAGCCTGACAACCAATACAACACAGGGACGCTTTGTGTTTCTGCTTGTGGCGGCAAGAAAATCGCAAACGTCATCTCACCTTTTACCGATAAGCTTTCATGACAATAGCGTTTCAGCCAACCGCCGAAGCTTTTTGTACTCGATAGTAATTCCATTGCTCTATTCCTTTTACTTGTCGAAAAGAATAACAGTTCGAATACTCTTACCTTCGTGCATCAAATCGAACGCGTTATTGATGTCTTCCAAGCCCATAGTATGGGTCACGAATGGATCGATTTCGATTTTGCCATTCATGTAATCTTCAACATAACCTGGTAATTGGCTGCGGCCTTTAACACCACCGAATGCTGAACCTTTCCAGACTCGTCCAGTCACTAACTGGAACGGACGGGTTGAGATTTCTTGACCTGCGCCAGCAACGCCGATGATGATGGATTCGCCCCAACCTTTGTGACAACACTCAAGTGCTGAACGCATAAGGTCAACGTTACCGATACACTCAAAAGAGTAATCTACGCCGCCGTCTGTCATGTCGACAATCACTTGTTGAATCGGTGCGTCGAATTTTTTCGGGTTAACGCAATCTGTCGCGCCGAATTGTTTCGCCATTTCAAATTTTGATTCGTTAATGTCGATTGCAATAATACGACCCGCACCGGCCATGCGTGCACCCTGGATAACCGACAAACCAATGCCACCCAAACCAA
The DNA here is from genome assembly GCF_000521805.1 of Marinomonas ushuaiensis DSM 15871. Taxonomy (GTDB): domain Bacteria; phylum Pseudomonadota; class Gammaproteobacteria; order Pseudomonadales; family Marinomonadaceae; genus Marinomonas; species Marinomonas ushuaiensis. The sequence continues at coordinate 85,715 of NZ_JAMB01000010.1, read as the reverse complement.
ACACAGCAACGGTTGCGCCTTCTTCAACTTTCGCGGTATTTAATACGGCGCCGATACCCGTTGTGATACCACAACCAAGTAGACAGACTTTTTCTAGTGGTGCATCAACATGAATTTTCGCAAGCGAAACTTCTGCTACAACACTGTATTCAGAAAAAGTTGAGCAACCCATGTAATGAAAAATTGGTTCGCCATTGATGCTAAAACGGCTTGTTCCGTCTGGCATTAAGCCTTTGCCTTGAGTTTCACGAACCGCTTGGCACAAGTTGGTTTTGCCAGACAAACAGAACTTACATTCCTTACATTCTGCTGTGTAAAGCGGAATAACGTGATCGCCAACGCTAAGCGATGTGACTCCTTCGCCGATGGCTTCAACAATGCCTGCGCCTTCGTGACCTAGGATCGCAGGAAAAATGCCTTCTGGATCTTCGCCAGATAAGGTGAATGCATCGGTATGACAAACGCCCGTCGCGACCATACGAACCAATACTTCACCCGCTTGCGGATCTTGTACATCAACTTCTTCGATTTTAAGTGGTTGGCCTGGACCCCAAGCAACAGCTGCTTTACATTTCATAGTGCTCTCCAAAGTATGTGTTTACTTATCAATAAAACCGTTATCAATAGCACAAAGCTTAGTCTTAAATAATTAAAGCGATAATAGCCATTTCAGAAAATGATTATTGTCATACAGCAACAATCATTTCAAAAACGTCAAAAATAGTTATAATGTAACACTATATTTTCTTCACACCTTTACCCTAAACCTAACTGAAAAGAGCCACATATGAAAAATTGGGAAGCAATGGAAGCCTTTGTCGAGGTAGTTCGCCAAGGCAGCTTTTCTGCGGCAGCCATTCAGCTTGGCGTTTCTGCGTCACACATTAGTCGTCTGATTTCTCAGCTCGAAGCGGAGCTCAATACAACTCTATTATTCAGAACCACACGCCGTATTCGTTTGAGTGAATCAGGCGAGTTGTATTATCAACATTGTCGAGGTTTACCCGAAGCCCTCAGTAGTGCCGAAGAAGTGATTTCCTCTCTAAACCAAGCTCCCATTGGTTTGTTCAAAATGACGTGTGCGACGACGTTCGGTGAGCGCTATATTGCCCCACTGATGAATGATTTTTTATTGGATCATCCAAAAATCGAGTTAGATTTTCATCTCACAAACCGCTCTGTAGACTTAATCGAAGAAGGTTATGATTTGGCAATTCGCATGGGGGCAATGAAGGATTCCAGTCATCTGTCTCGTCGATTATGTAATCGTGTGGAATACCTTTGTGCTTCCCGTGACTACATAGATCAACACGGCATGCCACATACGTTAGCAGAACTCAGTAAACACCATTGCTTGATTGGCTCAAAAAATCATTGGTTATTTCAGCAAGATGGACAGCGTAAAGAAGTAAAGGTGTCTAGCCAATGGCGTAGCAATTCTGGCGTAGCCTTGCTAGATGCGGTTAGAAAAGGTTTGGGAATCGCGCAATTACCTGACTATTACGTTGCAGACGATATCGCCAGTGGCAAATTAATCGCCCTGCTTCCCCAGTATCAATACCCTTATAGTGGTGTTTGGTTGGTTTATCCAAAAGCTCGTCAAGCCTCTCCAAAACTAAAAGCTATTTGTGATTATTTAATACAACGATTTAAGCAAGACACCTTTTTCAAAAGCGCGGTCTAATTCACGTACAATCTAATCCACAGACAACCAATAAATCAAAATAAGAAATTAAAATGTGCATATAAAGTGAACAAGTTTGCTTGATCTTTTATACATAGCTAGGTAAATTCGCTGGCAAATCTTCACTTCATGACAGGATTTATGAATCGCAAGACCTTCTATTTACTCACTATTTGTTGGCTGGCCTACTTCACAGTGCCGCTGGTAAACAACATTGGTGTGTTTAATGGTGTCTATGTCATGTTATGTGCGACAAAAGGCGTGATGATTCATGACGCTAACCCTCCAGTATCAAATACCGCTCATTTTCATCATTCTAATCCCCACGCTCACCATCAAATGGGGGAACATTCAAATCACAAAATGAGCCAGAGCACCAATCATCATGCTCACCATATGAGCTTGGTTGATTCAGAACCACAGGCTCAAACAAACGCAGAAGATCATGAGGCAGAAGGCTGCCCTTGTATTCATTTTTTCTTTGACACAAAGTTTCACCTAGAACCCAATAGCGCCTTAGTAAAAGCTTCCCAACCTATTATTGATAGTATTCAGGCCTCGCCTACCTCTACGGTTTATGCTGCTAAAGCCAGAGGCCCGCCGGTTGTTCGTTTCATACATAACCCATTTACAACATTTACATGATGTCCTGATCTGAGATTGGGGCATGATGCTTTTTTATGCCCAAATCTAACAAGGATTTAATAGATGATTGGCTCAAAATCTTTTTACATGTCAGTCTGGCGCTGGCATTTTTTCGCAGGTCTTTACGTCGTTCCATTTTTAATTATGCTGGCGACCACTGGTCTTATTATGCTGTATTCAACGATTCTTGAGCGTTTTCAGAATCCGGATTTATACCAAGTTGAGCATGTCACTGATCAGGCTATTTCTTACGAAGCGCAATATGAACTCGTTATGGCGAAATACCCTGATGACTCGATTTCACGCTTTTACCTTCCAGCGGCACCAGAAGAAGCGACTCGTTTTCAAGTACAAACAGAGGATGGCACTCTTCAGGTGTTTGTCGACCCATATAAAGGTGAAGTCTTAGGAGATCTAAGTATTTCAGAGTCTTTATATTCTTGGGCAGACAATACTCATGGCACTTTTATGATCGGCCTAACTGGTGATCGAATGATCGAGATTGCTGCCAGTCTTACCGTGCTTCTCATACTGACAGGTGTGTTTTTGTGGTGGCCAGCAAAAGGCCAATCAAAACTGAAAGCAGCAACGACGATCAGCAAAAAAAACGGCCGTGTTTTTTGGCGTGATTTACACAGTGTTATCGGTGTGTGGGTTGCTATCATTTTGCTTTTTTTCTGTATCTCAGGCTTGTCTTGGGCAAGTGTCTGGGGCGGAAAACTCACACAAGCGTGGAGCACATTTCCGATGGCGAAAAGTGCATCAAGTGTCTCTTCTACCCTGACTCATGAAGATCTAAATGTTAAAGGTTTGAAGCAAATCCCTTGGGGGCTTGAACAAGCACCCTTGCCTGAATCAACCGCAAAGGGCCCAACCAGTATCACGCTTGACCATGTTATTGCTGATGCAAAAACAATGGGCTTTACGCAATTTCAAGTGCATTTCCCAAGAAATGATGTTGGAGTCTATACCGCCACAGCGTCCACTATGGGGAAAGATATTAAAAATGCGTGGGACGATAGAACCATACATTTTGATCGATATTCAGGTTCTGTTTTAGCCGATGTGGGCTTTATGGATTACAACTGGTTTGCAAAATCCATGGCAGTGGGCATTGCTCTACACATGGGTTTATTTGGTGTATGGAATCTTATCCTTTGTACTATTTTTGCATCATCTGTGATTCTATTATGCGTTTCTGGTTTGATCATGTGGTGGAAGCGCCGCCCAAATGCGAGCCTCACATTATCCCCCCCTCCAATGCCAAAAAATTTCGCTCGTTGGAAACACGCTGTTTGGTTTTTATTACCTATTTCGTTTCTTTTTCCAATGGCGGCCATCGCAATAATAAGTGTGGTAAGTCTGGATAGAATTACCAATTTTGTAGCACCAAAATTTCGTAATCTTTGGGCTAAATAAATTTAAACTGAATTAGAAACATTAAAATGAAAACCGCCTTCTCTTTCATAAGATAGAAGGCGGTTTTTTTTGATCCGTTATGTTTAAATACATCTAACTTTAGACAATTAAGTAACGCTATGTTTTCTCAAGAAGATCTTATCCAAGTCGCTCGCCAAACCATGCCTTTTGGTAAATACAACGGTCGTATTTTAATTGATTTGCCAGAAGAATATTTATTATGGTTTTCTCATAAAGGCTGGCCGAATGGTAATTTAGGACAATGGCTACAGTTAGCTTTGGAAATTAAAATCAATGGATTAGAACAAATTGTTGATCCACTACGGGAACCAACAAAAAAGAAAGCAGACGGTCCCAAAGTCCGCATTAGCTTTGATGATTAAACAGAGAAAGATTATATGGAAATTAAAATCGACAACTTAAGCGGTCCAGAAGTAAAACAACTCCTAACGGAACACCTTGATGACATGTACGCAGCGTCACCTGCGGAATGTGTTCATGCATTGGATTTAACCGAACTTTAAAAGCCGAGCATTACTTTTTGGACAATCTGGGAAAGCGACCAACCTCAAGGAAAAAACCAATTACTCGGCTGTGGCGCACTGAAAAAATTAGATGATAAACATGGTGAAATAAAATCCATGCGCACCACCAGTGCCGCCCGAAATAAAGGCGTTGCTTCTACCCTACTGAATCACATTCTTGATAACGCTAAGCAAAAGAAACTCACACGAGTCAGTTTAGAAACTGGCCCGCAGGACTTTTTTGCTCCTGCTAGAAAGCTCTACAGTAAACATGGCTTTGATATCTGCGGATCTTTTGCGGACTATAAACTAGACAAATACAGCGTATTTATGACGAAAAAACTTACGCCTTAAAACGCTCTTTTCTATTTCAGCCTAAAGCCAACTTAAAGCCCTATTTACCTCTCAAAATACACACAAAAAAAGCCAGCGAAAACGCTGGCTAATTTCATTATTCAACAAGTAAAAAATCAAATAACTTGGTTATGATGAAACTACAACCCACCATGGGTCAGTTTGGCTGGATCAAGTAAAGCCAACAATTCATCTCGACTTAAGTCTGTATTTTCTTCCGCAACATCCACAACGGGTCGCCCTTCTTTATAGGCTTTTTTAGCAATTTCTGCGGCTTTCCCGTAACCAATAATGGGGTTAAGTGCAGTAACCAAAATAGGATTTCGGTGTAATGCTTCGTTCAGTTTATTTTCATTGATCGTCAAGGTAGCAATAGCGTTATCTGCCAATAATTGCCCGCTGTTCGCCAATAGCTTAATGCTGTTTAGTAGGTTCTTAGCAACCATAGGTAACATAACATTCAGTTCGAAATTACCAGACTGGCCGCCAATCGTAATCGCAGCGTCATTACCAATGACTTGCGCTGCAACCATAGCGGTTGCTTCTGGAATCACTGGATTTACCTTACCTGGCATAATGGATGAACCCGGTTGCAAAGCCTCTAAAGTGATTTCACCTAAGCCTGCTAAGGGACCAGAATTCATCCAACGAAGGTCATTGGCAATTTTCATATAAGTTACGGCAACGGCTTTTAACTGGCCAGATAAAGCAACAGCCGTATCTTGTGAGCCAATCAGAGCGAAAAAGTTTTTACCTGGAGTGAACGTTACTTTGGTTAAATCAGATAACTCTTTCGCGAATGCGGCGGCAAATTTAGAGTCAGCGTTAATACCTGTACCTACCGCAGTGCCACCTTGTGCAAGCTGAGTTGTTTTGCTTTCTAGATAATGCAGGTTATCAATATTGTCCTGTAGCTGAGCAGCCCATGCATGGAAGGTTTGATCAAATCGAACTGGCATCGCATCCATTAAATGAGTGCGTCCTGTCTTGGTAAAGCCAGCCAGAGAGTCGCCTTTTTTAATAATGGTTTGTTTTAAATGTTCCAACGCTGGAAGCAGGTGCCCAGTTAATTCCAATGTGGCGCTCACATGAATGGCACTTGGAATTACATCGTTACTGCTTTGGCCAAAATTCACATGGTCATTCGGATTCACTGGCGAACCATGGTATATGCTAGCCAATGTGGCTATCACTTCATTAGCATTCATGTTCGAGCTGGTACCAGAGCCTGTTTGGAAAACATCTACAGGAAAGTGCTGCATTAGATTATCGCCATCTAACAATTCATTACAGGCGTTTTGTATCGCTTTGGAAAGTGCTGGTGTTAAACATCCCAAAGATTCATTAGCTCGCGCTGCAGCAGCTTTGATTAATATAAGAGAACGAATGAAGGCTTCAGGAAGTGCTTCGCCACTGATCGGGAAATTATTTATGGCTCTTTGAGTTTGAGCACCATAAAGGGCTTTTTCAGGTACATCCAATTCACCCATACTGTCTTTTTCAATACGCATTTTCATTATTAAATTTTGTCCTTATTGCTCAAAAGAAGAAATGAAGTAATGGCTCAAAGTGCGAAGACTGTGCTCCATCTTGAAATAATTGCGCGCGTCTTGATAGGTAACGATTAAACGCTTGAGTTGCGATAAAGGCAAATACACTTTGTCCAAACAAGTTTGTCGCCAATGAGGCGCAAGACTGGTGTCACACACTGTGTCGAGTAGTACATTAAACACTCGTTTGTGTAATAAAGCCGCATCAGGGATACTTAGGCGTTCCGCATACTCTTCCGTAAGTTTTAAATAGTGGTAAAGCACTTCTGGTGAGTCTACACACTGACCCGCCTGAATGGTTTGTTCAAGAACTGAGAATGGCACCAAATAGCGAGTCATTATTTTCCCCTTCATAAAATATAAATGATAACTATTATCAATATGTATGTAGATGAGGTTTCTGTCAAGCTGGTTGATAACGATTCTTATTAATTTTTATATATTTACATATCAAGGTGATTTAAATCAAAAAAACTATCGAGCTTCCTTTCATTGCCTCAAAACAAAAAAGCCCTTTCTACTGTATTGGTAGAAAGGGCTTTCAAGGTACATTCTTTTTAAACGTTCAAGTTTAAGAGCTCATTTAAAATCAAAGCTTAGTGGTGATGACCACCTACCCCATGGGCATGACCATGAGCGATTTCATCATTGGTTGCTTCACGAGCATCAACAATTTCAATATTGAATGTTAGATCTTTTCCTGACAACGGATGATTAAGGTCCACAGTTGCATGCTTTAAGCCTGCTTTGATAATCGTTACTTGGCGCATCCCTTTATCTGTTTGAACCATAGCGACCATTCCCGCCTTCCAACGCTTTGCACCTTGTAAATGCTTAATTGGCATCTGTTGAGTACGGTCTTCATGACGTTCGCCATAAGCGTCTGCACTAGGCACTGTCACTTCAAATTCAGCGCCTACTTCTTTACCTTCCATTGCTTTTTCAAGGCCTGGAATAACATTTCCATGACCATGAAGGTAGGCCGCCGGATCTTTACCTGCAGAAGTTTCTAACAATTCTTCGCCGTGGCGTAAAGTGTAGTGAAATTGTACGACTTGATTATCAGCAATCGTCATGGCTGTTTCCTTTTTAAAAATTCAATGATTAAGCGATACCGCTTATTTTATGGCGGCATTATAAAGGCTTGATAGAAAGTTACCTAGAAAAAACACGATAGAAGAACGATAGGAAACGCTTTAGAAAATTGAAAACTCCAACGCGCCTTCCGTGATGACGATGCTTTTCACTAAAGACGCAGCGCTTTTTTCAAATGGCGAATGATCCAGCACATACACAGGATTTTTATCAAAATACTGAACCAATGCCTTTTCAAAATCATCATGTAAGGACCCAAGTGTAGAACGAAGGATTTGCTCATTAAAACTAGAACCCTCAACGCTTATTTGGGTTATTTTTGGAGCGACCAAATAGACTCGATTTTCTTCAAGCCGAACGCCTGATTCAAAAGACGGTTTTAATTGTGTCGTGATAGAGAACGCTTGTCCAAATACCATAAGCTGGCCTGTCATATCAGAGACGAGATCCACCAACACCAAGCCGCCATCACGTTCTGTTAACTGAATATCAGCGGACTTTACCAATAAATCTAAATTTAATGTATTACCTTCTAAGGTTAAGTCAATTTGATTATTTTGAGGTTCTTCCAGACGATTAGCGACTTCTTGATTCAATTCTTCTTCACTAATATGAAAACTGTTACAGCCTATTAAAAACAAAGAACTGAACAATAAAGTACCTAGAGCGAGCTTCTGTGATATTTTCATTTTTCTCATTTACTCTGTTGTTTATTTAGCTCACATCGCTCGTACCAAAACCGCATAAAGTCTTCTGTGACTTTTTGCTCAATTACGACCGCTTCATCTGTCGGACAAAATAACGAGACCGTAAATACATTATAACCATCTTGTGTTGTGGTGATACGAACGCGAGGTTCAGGACCTGAAATATTGATGTCCAGCCGTTTCTCAATAAGACTGTTATAACGAATCGCCACCTCATGAAAATGCTCGCTGTATTCTCGTATGTTAGTCAAAATCTGCTCTTTAATATCGAACAGATTTACTGTGTCTGTATTACGTAAAATAGAAAAAGTATGGGTTACATATCGACGCATGTAATTTAAATTTTGCACTGTATGAACCAAGAGCACACTATTTGGCACAACCGTAGTTCGCCCTGTATAAGCATAACTCCCGCCTTTTAAATCGACCTCAAATAAGGTTGTCGACAGCCAATCACTGTCTGTTACTTCGCCTTCATAATTAGCAATTCGTATCCAATCACCCACTTGATAAGGACGGGTACTAGCGCGATAAAAAGCACCAACAATGCACGCAATAAATTCTTTGGTTGCGATAACCAAGGCCACCATAAAAGCGGCAATAGAAATGGCAATATTTTGCAGTTCGGATGACCAAATTAAAATAAAACCAATGACCAAAAAAAGGTTAAAAATATTATCGACTGTATTGATACGCTGACGTTTTTTGTCGTGCTCAATATTTTGATTCAAGCGAATTAAACGTTTCGTATAACGGCGTACGATATAAAACAACAAAGCCCAAGCAATCGTTAATGCCACTTCAACATGATCTGTAAAGATTGATAAATCTAATTGGGAAAAATCGAATTGCATAAATTGTGTTCCTTTCTCTGGATCGCCACTTTAACAAGCATTCCAGTGTTCAACAAACAAAACCACTAGACAAACCAAAAAACAATACTGTATATTTATACAGTATTATTTTCTCATGAGGTGGATCATGCCTGTAGTTATTCAATATGTTGTAGAACGCGATGGAATCGAAAAAATGACTTTTATTTCAAAAGCAGATGCTGATGCCTACGATAAGCTGCTAGACACAGCGGAAATGCTTTATTCAATTTTAGATCAAAGTAATCTAGCGGGCGATCAGAACCAAAAAGAAGCACTGTCTATGTATCTCGCAAAGAACAAAGACGCGCTTTTAGATGCTTTAGGATCAAAGAAAAAAAACAGCCCGAAAGCAAAAAAGACCGATAACAAAGAAGCAGACACTGCGATACAACTTGATTTAGCTGACGCAGCACCTAAGAAACCATTGGAAGATTTAATCATAGAACCAGATGAAGAAAACCTGTACGAAGAAGAGGAAAACATTGTTCTTTTCGATCAAGATGACACTGATAACTTAATCGAAAGCGATGCTGCGTAACGCAGTATTGCTTTTCTTTTCATAGATTGGCTCAACACTGTTCACATTTAATCCAATTTAGTAAATACTAAGTAAATACTAAGTAAATACATGGATTATTAGAATGAACATTGCAGTCATGTTGCTCATCATCGCTATTTTTAGCGTTTGCTCTATGCTTTATATTTACACATATCGAGGTAATACTCGTTACCTGTCCTGGACTGAATACCTTCGTAAAGGCTGGCCGATTTTTGCACCACTTAACTGCCTTTTGTATTTATTTTCAAACAATAAAGTTCGTCGTCCTATTATTGATACCCTTCAATACAAAGATTTAAATGAGTTAAGAGCAAACTGGGAAGTCATTCGCGATGAAGCTCTAGCGCTTCAGAACGAGGGTAAATTAGAAAGCATTAATGTCCTTGGGTCTGATGCCTATTATGATGTGGGGTTTAGAACATTCCATAAATATGGCTGGCGTAAATTTTACCTGAAATGGTACGGCTATACTCATACATCAGCACAAAATCGTTGCCCAAAAACTGTTGAGATTCTTAGTAAAGTTAAAAACATCAATGGTGCTATGTTTGCCTTTATGCCAGCCAACTCAGAACTCACTCGCCACCTTGATCCTGTTGCTTGTTCTTTGCGCTACCATTTGGGTTTAGAAACACCAAACAGTGATGATTGTTTTATCAACATTGATGGTGAGCAATATTCATGGCGTGATGGTAAAGACCTTTTATTTGATGAAACCTATTTGCACTTTGTAAAAAACAACACAGAGCAAAGCCGACTCATCTTAATGTGTGATTTTAATCGCCCTGTTAATATCTTCGGTAAAATCATTAACTTCTGTTACAAGGTTCTAATGCGAGCTTCGGTTGTACCTAACACCAACGAAGACAAAGGGGGCTTGGCGAACAGAATATTTAAATCTGTAGCGCCTATTCTACAAAGAAGTAAGGAACTCAAAAAAACAAACCGGAAAGCTTACAAACGTCTAAAATGCCTCGTTAACGGCACTATTATTCTGTTGCTAGTTGGGTTGATCATTGGACTCTTCCAGCTTATTTCTTGGCTAGTTTTATAAAACGCATAATAAAGATATATTGAGAGTCATGGGGAAAGCTAAATTGGTGCTTTATCTATGGTTCTCTTTATTATCCTCACAATCAAATACCTTTCCTTTCTCTATTCAGTTCTCCTAATTAGTGCTAAAAGTGTTTTACATAGCTAAAAACACACGTACGACATTATAATATTCACCATCTCATCTCTTTATTACCAGAAGGTCATTCATGAAACCTGCTGCCTCGCCTAAAAATTCTGTCGATAAGAATATGTTAGGTGTTTTCCGTTACAGCCGCCGAGCAATTGAATTGGTTTGGCAAACTTCACCAGCGTTAACGATTGGTTTAGCCATCGCCACTTTCATTGCAGGTGTTTTACCTGCAGCAATGGCGTATGTTGGGCAACTGATCGTTGATGCCGTACTTGCTGCAATGGAAAACTATAAAGAAGACCAAGTCCTGCATTATCAAGCGGCTTTAAATTATGTGGTGCTTGAAGGTATTTTGGTCTTGATCATTGCTGCAGCACAACGAGCACTCACCGCTCAGCAAGCAATCCTGCAAGGTTTATTAGGTCAGAAAGTAAACATGCTGATCTTAGAAAAAGCGCAAAACCTCACTTTATCGCAATTTGAAGATTCCGAGTTTTACGACAAGCTGGTTCGCGCACGCCGTGAAGCATCCAGTCGACCACTTGCCTTGGTTAATAAAACATTCTCTTTACTGCAAAATGCGATTTCTCTTTCTAGTTTTGCGGTTCTTCTCTGGCACTTTTCTCCTTGGGCATTGTTATTACTCTTTTGCGGTGCATTACCTTCTTTTATTGCCGAAGCGAAGTTTTCTGGCGATGCTTTTCTTATGTTTCGTTGGCGCTCTCCTGAAGTACGCCAACAAAATTATTTAGAAACCTTGCTAGCACGAGAAGACCACATTAAAGAGGTCCGTCTTTATCAGTTAGGCGAGCGCTTTTTAAAGCGTTATTCAGATATCTTCCATAAGCTTTTTAAAGAAAGTAAGCGCCTCATTCTTCGTCGAGAAAGTTGGGGCTTTATCTTAGGTGTTATCAGTACTTTGGTATTTTATGGTGCTTATGGCTGGATCGTCAGTGATACCATTATTGGTGCCATTACTTTAGGTCAAATGACCATGTATTTGCTGCTTTTCAAACAAGGTCAAAGTGCTGTCTCGGCATCGCTTACCGCTATCAGTGGAATGTACGAAGATAACTTGTATCTGTCCAATCTCTATGAGTATTTAGAACAAGAAACGCCCTCTTCGACAACAGGTTTAACTGTTGGGCCAAAAGCCAATGACGGTATTCGTTTCGAAAAAGTGTCGTTCGAATATCCTGGCAGCCAGACACCGGCCTTATCGAACATTAACTTACACATAAGACCAGGCCATAGCCTTGCGATTGTTGGTGAAAATGGATCAGGAAAAACAACACTAATAAAGCTGCTGACTCGTCTTTATAACCCAACCGAAGGGCGGATTTTATTGGATGGTTTGGACTTAGTAGAATGGGATGAAACTGCACTATTAAAACGTGTTGGAGTAATTTTTCAAGATTTTGTACGCTATCAGTTTATCCTTGGTGAAAACATAGGCGCAGGCGATAACGATAGATTCGATGATGAGCCAGGTTGGCAAAAAGCGGCTGAACTTGGCAAAGCCACAGATTTTATCGATCAATTAGAAAATGGATATAGCACACAATTAGGACGTTGGTTCAAAGGCGGGCAAGAACTTTCAGGTGGGCAATGGCAAAAGATCGCTTTAGCACGAGCTTTCATGCGACAAGAAGCTGATATTCTAGTGCTCGATGAACCAACAGCAGCAATGGATGCTCAAGCAGAAGCCAATATATTCGAGCATTTTCAAGAACACACCAAGGATAAAATGGCGATTCTCATCTCCCATCGATTCTCTACTGTTCGTCTCGCCCATGAAATCATTGTTATGGAACATGGGGAAATTAAAGAACGCGGCACTCATGAAGCTTTATTGGCTCAACAAGGCCAATATGCACACTTGTTTTCTCTACAAGCTCAAGGCTATCGATAAACATCAAAAAAAAGGCCAGATCAATTACTAATCTGGCCTTTGATATTAAATTTAAACACACGGAAATATTTTAAAAAATCAGTTTTTTTTTACTCGTCTTCACTTTCAATATGATCAATTTCAACGTCGTCATCACCGTCAAAATCATCTTCTGAGTCTGAAACAGAGCGTTTAGTACGTTGAGCTGGCGTTGCCAGAATTTCTAAGTAGAATGCCGACCATTCTTGGCTTTCGGCAAAGCTGATTTTTTCATTTATCTGAGCAACATGAATCACTTCAGCAGCTTCTTCACTTTGACCAAACTTACAATCAAAGCCCCAAAAATCGGCATATTCAGGCAAGGCTTTATTACGCTCTCGCTTAAGGTATTTTTTCACTTCGTTTTTTGTTGCTTCAATTAAACGAGGGTAAGCGATTTTTGGGTGAGATAATTCAAATGTCTTTTTCATTAGGGTCCTAAAAAATTAAATGTTAGAAGGCAGGCTTACCTGCTCCTATTAACGGGCATAATAACGGATCATCCGCGTTACAGCTATGAATAAGTGCCAACACTGAACTAGCATTCAAATTAATTCGACCTAGCATGAAGTAAGCGATGAATAAAAGCCAACTTTTCACGAACGGCAGGCACAAGAATAAATGGGTATAAATCGGGTTGCCCCATGCCTCGATTTAAGTTATTCACAGCAAATGTCAACGGTATATATTGGGCTAAAATTTCGTCAAAATTATCATGATGATAAGGATCAATATTCACCATAATGGCTAGATTTTGTCGATTAGAACCCACTGGCTGAAAACTCAAGCCAAGGTCGCTCGCCGTTTCTAATGTATCAGCAATATGCATGTAATGAGCCCATGTTTCAGCCCAATCTTCCCATGGGTGAGAAGACGCATAAACACTGACAAAACTCTTCTGCCACTCTGTGTTGGGCGTTTCATAATGTGCTTTTAGAGCTTTCCCATAATCAACACTGTCGTCACCAAATAATGCTCTAAAATCAGCCAAGATGTTCTTGTCAGTAAACACTAATTGATCCCAATAATAATGACCAATTTCATGTCGAAAATGACCAATGACCGTTCGATAAGACTCGTTCATGTCTTCTCGCATTTGCTCTCGATCTGCTGCATTCGCTTCCGCAGCATTGATCGTCACTTGGCCAGCAGCATGACCTGTCATGGCATTTGCATCTTCAGGGACTACATTGTTTTCCGATATGAAGTCGAACGATAAGCCTTCCTCTGGTGCATTTTGTTTATTCACTAAAGGTAATTTAAGGCGTAATAATGAATATACTAATCGATGCTTAGCAAATTCCAATTGTTGCCAGGCTTGGCGTTCTTCTATCTGTCCTAAATGAGGAATATGACGGTTCAACTCACACGCCATACAAAATGAACTCCCGCCTTCCTCTACCAACCAATTACACACATTATGTTGATGATTTTCACAGTAGTACCAACGCTTAGCAGGAATCGATTTATCTGCCATGGCATACCAAGTATTATCAACCGATTTTAAGGCACTAATAACCAGCTGTTCTGGTAAAAAACCCAAAGGCGATGAACACTGCTCACAATATGTATTTTCGAATAAAACGGTTTGTCCACATTGCTGGCAACTGAAAATTTTCATAATGCTCCTGCTATCTAAAGACAGCCAATAATGAAGAGAGACAAGGTTCCATCACTATGACGGAATTGCGCCCTACTAGGATCATAGTTTACAGTACAGGCAAAAAACCACCTATATACTTGCTCCTAAAAGAGCATTATTTACTCCTATTTAATGAAGAGACAAGACATTGCTGAAGAAAAAAAACAAAAGTTTCACAACCATTTCTGATGTTGCGAAATATGCAAAAGTCGGCAAAACGAGTGTTTCACGCTACTTAAACGGCGAACAAGATAAGCTATCAAAAGATCTCTGTGCAAAAATAACTGAAGCCATCGCTCACTTGGATTTCCGCCCAAATCATTCTGCACGCATGTTAAGAGCAGGACATTCAAAATTAATTGGACTGATGTTTGCCGATGTCACTAACTCTTATTCTACCGATGTACTTAAGGGCATAGAGCAAGTTTGTCGACGTGAAGGCTATATGCTCATGGTATGCAACACTGACAACGAAAAAGACTTGCAAGATCGCTATTTAAATTTACTGGAAGCACACAGAGTAGATGGCATTATTATCAATACTGCTGGTATGGCAAACGAACAAATCGACAACCTCAACAAACTCACTTGCCCGCTCGTACTTATTGACCGGATTAACACGTCTCTTGGATTCGACTCTGTTGGTTTAGACAACAAAGTGGCGGTAGATGAAGCTGCTGAGCATTTAAAATCGAAGTCTTATGAATCTATTCTTGTGATTACTGAATCCATCATCATTGACCCTCGCCAAGCTCGAATCGATGCAATCAAATCTTTCGTGAGTCAAAACACAGACATGACCTGCGATATTATCGAGGTGGAAAAAATGAGTGGAACAGCTACTATAAACGCCATTAAAACTTTTTTAGAAACTCATTCCAATCGTAAAAAAGCCATTTTCACGACCAATAGTGCAACCACATTACTGGTCGCCAAAGCACTTAAAACCCTCAATATACGAGTAGGTTCGGAGATAGGTTTAATTGGTATTGACGATCCAGAATGGGCGCAACTCTTTGAAGGCGGCATTACTGTGATGAAGCAACCAACTACATTAATTGGTCAAACGGCTGGTGAATGTCTACTCGCCAGAATTCAGGGCAACGATGAGCCGCCACAACATATACAATTGCCAGCAGAATTGATTATTCGTCAATCAACTTAAATTAAAGTACTTACAAAATATAGAACTGTTTGGTCTTATCTGACTTTTTTTGGAATCGTTCCCATGATATCTTTTAGCCAACTGATCTTTGCTAACGATGGTTATTAATTACGAATAACACCCAATGCAAAATAATAGAAGTCTTTGGTCGAAGCAACGAGCGAAGACCTCTAATAATATCTAATAGGAATAAAGCATTATGCAAAATAACCAAACACAATCTTTTGTCACTTTAGGTGAAGCGATGGCGCTGTTTGTTGCAAAAACACCAGGACCTCTTGCTGACGTTGAAGAATTTAGTCGCTCTTTAGCTGGCGCTGAAGTCAATGTGGCAATTGGTATGGCTCGTTTGGGTTTTGAATCTACCTACATAAGCAAAGTCGGCACAGATTGCTTTGGTCAATTTGTTAAAAAAGCCATCAGTAAAGATAACATCCGTACACAGTGGATTTCTGAAAGCAAAGAACAACCGACTGGTTTCATGATGAAAACCAACCAAACAGATGGCAGCGATCCTGCGGTTGAATATTTTCGTCGTAATTCAGCGGCTTCTACCTTAAGTGCAAAGGACATTGATGTTAGCCTTTTTAAAGCAGGTACTCACTTACACTTAACCGGCGTTGCTGCAGCCGTTTCTAGCTCAATGCGCGAAGCCGTTCAACAAGCGTTGGCCTTCGCTAAACAGCAAGGTTGTAGTGTCACATTTGATACGAACCTAAGACCATCTCTATGGCCCGATGCTGAAACAATGGTTTCGACCATTAACGAGCTTGCTTTCGCAAGCGATGTTGTTTTGCCTGGCATTGAAGAAGGTAAAATATTAATGGGAAGCGATCAGCCAGAAACCATTGCGGATTTTTATTTAGCGCGTGGCGTAAAAGCTGTTATCGTTAAACTAGGTAGTGAAGGCGCTTATTACAAAACAATCGATGGTAAATCTGGCACAGTTACAGGCTTCCCAGTTATAAAAGTAGTGGATACTGTTGGCGCAGGTGACAGTTTCGCAGTCGGTGTTATTTCAGCATTGCTTGATGGTAAATCCATTCCTGAAGCCGCGAAACGAGGTAACTTGTTAGGCTCTATTACAGTACAGGTTCGTGGCGATAGCGAAGGTTTACCAACCAGAGCTAAGCTTGAAAGTTTAGAGGCAAACTAACCTTCTACAAGATTTAGGATAAAACGATGAAAAAAGTACTCTTGTACAAACCAATACCCGAACAAGAATTAAAACGGCTTCAAACTCATTTTGATGTCATTCAATTCGACGGGGTAAATACGTTAAACCAAGAGGCTTTTCTCACAGCTCTTTCTGAAACTGAAGGGCTCATTGGCGCTAGTGCTGATATGAGTTCAAGCGTTTTAGAACGAGCACCAAAACTCAAAGCAGCTTCTACTATTTCAGTCGGAACCGATCAATACGATCTGGCTTATTTAGCAAACCGAAATATTCCATTGATGCACACCCCAGGTGTTCTCAATGAAACCACTGCCGACACTATTTTCACTCTTATCATGTGTACTGCTCGTCGAGCTGTAGAATTATCTAACATGGTTCGAGAGGGCCGTTGGACAAAAAGCATTGGTGAAAACCATTTCGGGACAGATATTCATGGCAAGACCTTAGGTATTATTGGTATGGGTCGCATTGGTTATGCCATTGCAAAACGTGCTCACCTTGGTTTTGATATGAAAATTCAATACAGCAATCGAAGCCAAAAACCAGACGCAGAGCAAGACCTCAACGCCACTTACATGGATATGGAATCCTTACTTAAAACGTCTGATTTTGTGTGTGTCATGACACCTTTGACACCAGAAACAGAAGGTTTAATTGGCAAGGCTGAATTTGCCATGATGAAGAAAAGTGCCATTTTCATTAATGGATCTCGCGGTAAAGTCATTGATGAATCCGCCTTAATAGACGCATTAGAAAATGGCGTTATTCGTGCTGCTGGATTAGACGTCTTTGACGTTGAGCCCCTACCAGCAAGCTCACCTTTATGCAAAATGGACAACGCCGTTGTGTTTCCACATATTGGCTCTGCCACATCCGAGACTCGCTTAGCCATGGTGACATGCGCAGTAGATAACTTGATCAATGCCTTGAATGGCGATATTTCTGAAAATTGTGCCAATCTGCATTTACTAGAAAAGTAATTATTTGGGTCTTCTAGAGCCCTTCAAAAATATTCTTTTTTATCTTGATAAGCCTGTCTAATGTGCTCTATGAGTAACTTTAATTTTTCAGGTAGATACTTGGTAAAAGGATAAATGGCATAGACACCCAATTGCCTTGGTTTGTAATCTGTTAAAATGACCTGCAAGGCCCCTTTCTGTAAATCTTCATAAACACAACAACGTGGTACATAAACGATACCAAAGCCTGCTAAAGCCGCTTTGCGTAGCGCTTGAGCATTATTGGTCGCTAAACTACCACTGATTCGAACACTCTCTTCTATTGAATCTTTACCTATTTCATTCTTAACAAAACGCCAATCAAATGAGCCTTGTGCCTGATAAGTATAAGCAAGACAGTTGTGCTCTTTAAGCGCTTCAAGACAGGTGACTTCACCGTATTTCTCAATGTAGCTTGGTGAGCAGCATACAACCCAATTGGATTGAATTAACTTCTTAGCAATCAAGCTTGAATCTTCCAGCTTTCCCGTTCGAACCGCCAGATCTAGACCCTCTTCAACCAAGTTAACAAAATCGTTTTCAAGGCGCATATCAACTGTAATATTCGGGTACATTTGGCAAAATTCAGCAATGGCTTCAGCCAGTAGTAACTCTCCCGATATGGTTGGCACAGAGATTTTTATGTTGCCGCTCAATCCATGGCTAAAAGCCGATACGGAAGCAACAGCATCACTGACTTGCCCTTCTATATTTTTAGCGTGAACATAAAGACTCTCACCCGCTTCTGTTAAGTTGAGCCGCCTTGTTGTACGGTGAATCAATTGCACACCAAGATCTTGCTCAAGACGGCTGATGCGCTTGCTTAAAGCAGGCGTCGACAACCCCGCTTGCTGGGCCGCTTTATTAAACGACCCCGCATCGGCAACATTCACAAATAATGTTAAATCAGCTGCATTCAATTTTTTATCTCTTTTTATTAAGACGTTTTAGGAAATAGTTTATTACTTTGTGTCATATTTATTATAAATCAATCTCGGACTATAGTAGTGATTGGATTCATCAAATGAACAATTAAAAACAAGGGATACAACGATGCGACTAAAAGATTGTCATAATTTTCACGATTTTCGGATTTTGGCTAAGAAGCGTTTACCTAGCCCAATCTTTAATTACATTGATGGTGGCTCTGACGATGAATCCACCTATCGACGTAATACAGAAGCCTTTGAAACGTGTGATCTAGTACCGAGTGTCTTAACAGGCGTAAAAGATGTAGACCTTTCTGTCACTATTATGGGTCAAAAACTCGATATGCCGGTTTATTGCTCACCGACAGCTTTGCAGCGTTTATTTCATCATGATGGTGAACGTGCCGTTGCAGGCGCAGCGGAAAAATACGGCACCATGTTTGGTGTGTCTTCCCTTGGTACCGTCAGCATGGAAGAAATTGCCAAACAAACGAACACACCTCAGGTTTACCAGTTTTATTTCCATAAAGACCGCGAATTAAACCGTGCCATGATGCAACGAGCAAAAGACGCAGGCGTACAAGTCATGATGCTAACAGTCGATTCCATCACTGGTGGCAACCGTGAGCGAGACCTACGAACAGGATTTTCCATTCCTTTTAAATTGAACTTGAAAGGCATGTTGCAATTTGTTTTGAAGCCTATGTGGGGCATTAACTACGTCACACACGAACCTTTCAGTTTGCCACAACTGGATGAACACGTTGATATGGGTAATGGCGCAACTTCGATTGGTGATTACTTTACCAACATGCTCGACCCATCAATGAACTGGGATGACGTAGCCGAAATGGTGAAGTTCTGGGACGGTCAATTTTGTTTAAAAGGCATCATGAGCCGAGAAGATGCACGTAAAGCCGTCGAGATTGGCTGTACTGGTGTCATCATTTCTAACCACGGTGGACGTCAACTAGATGGTTCTCGCAGTTCATTTGATCAGCTTGAAGAAATTGTCGACGAAGTCGGTGATGAAATCGATGTGATTTTTGACAGCGGCGTACAGCGCGGCACTCATGTATTAAAAGCGTTATCCCTTGGTGCAAAAGCCGTCGGTATCGGCCGTATGTATCTTTACCCTCTTGCTGCTGCTGGACAACCAGGTGTAGAAAGAGCCTTGGGATTGATGAAAGCCGAACTCGAACGCGACATGAAACTCATGGGGAAAACATCTGTTGATCAGCTTTCTAAAGAGAACTTACGCTTTAGATCTTAGCCCTCTAACGCGCCTTCTCTTACAGGTAAGAGAAGGCTATTTTCCTATCATTAAAAAGAACCGCTTATTTCTCCTCGACGGTTTATTTTGCTTTCTGTGTGACATCAGAGTCGGAGTCATAAAACACATCAACACCTCGCTTCGACGTTAGGTAAGAAGCTAGAAATCCGTCTAGTGTAGATAATCCACATGGGGTTCTATTTATTATAATTCGTTCATATTACTGCTTCTTCACCAACTCCAAATAATGCTCTATACCGCTAATTCGATCTTCCGCATGATGATTCACATACAAAACCGTAGTTTCTGAGCCTGCGCAGATTTTCTCGATTAGGGCGAGTACTAGCTGGCGGTTCATGTCGTCTAGACCTAGGCAAGGTTCGTCGAGTATTAATAACGGTGGGCGTTTTACCATGGCGCGGGCTATGAGTAATAAGCGTTGGTCACCGTAAGACAGTTTGTTAAAAGGCGAATCCGCGCGGTCTTTCATTCCAAGTAACTCCAACCATTCGTCGGCGATTTTCTTTTGGCTGTCGGTAGCTTTGGAATACATGCCGATGCTGTCGTACAAACCAGAGACAATCACGTTACGACAACTGGTGCTGACACGATATTCCCATTGCAATGATGTGGAAACGTAGCCGATAAATTGCTTAATTTGCCAGATGCTTTCGCCGTTGCCACGCTGGAACCCAAAGACAAAAATATCGTTGGTGTAACACTGTGGATGATCGCCGGTAATGAGTGATAAAACACCCGTTTTACCACTGCCATTGGGGCCACTAAGTTGCCAGTGTTGGTTGGGTTCTATGGTCCAATTTAGTTTATCGACAATGATCGTATCGCCGTATTTGATCGTCGCGTTTTTTAAGCATACAAGTGGTTGGCTTGGATCAAGCTCTGGTAATTTATTGGCAGCATCGATTTCTGGAATGTTCAAATCTGTGGTTTTTAAATGTAGTAACTGATAGAGCTCGTTAAATGCAGTTTTGTCTTGGCGGTCTATGATTAAAGTCAAATGACCTGCATCGTTTTTCCCTTCATTGCCTTTTTTATCAATAACCGTTTTATCCATATAAGCCACATGGGTAATAAAGTCTGGCATTTCATCAAAGCGATTCAGCACCAACACCATAGGAACTGTACTAATTAAGGTTTCAAGGTGCGCTTGCAACATCGCCAAAGCGTCAACATCTAAACCATCAAAAGGCTCATCTAAGATAAGTAAGTCTGGCTTGCTCGACAAAGCACGAATCAACATGACTTTACGAGTTTCACCTGTAGAGAGCTTACGAAAGGCGCGATCTAATAATGCACTTAACCCGAATTTCTCTACTAATTGCGTGGCGAGTTCAGGGTCTGCGCATTGATCAAAAATCATTTCTCGAACAGGTGTGCCGACAGAAATAACATCCATGATGTCAGCATCGTCTTTCTTCAGTTCTTGAGCGATTAGCTCGGCTTGCGCTTCAAAAGACACCAAGCCTACATTTTTGGGTAAGCCTGAGATTTGGCCCGTAGTGATTTCTCCCATACCCGCCAGCACCGCTGCCAAGGCGGATTTTCCTGAACCATTTGAACCTGTGATCATCCAGTGTTGGCTTGGTGTAATGCTCCAATCAATTTCAGTTAACGTAAAACGCTCATCAAACGCCACCGTTGCTTTTTTTAAAGAGATTGAGTTACCCATTACATCGCTCCTAAACACAGATAAAAAAATAAAAATAGAAAATAAAAATAGAAAAACCGAGTATTCGATTAAGAAAACTCGGTTTTTTGAAGTTTAAATTCTAATAGAAATTAAACGATTTTTTTCATGTCAGCCATGTGGCCGCGAAGAACGCTACCAATTGCTTCAACTGGGTGAGAACGTAGTGCTTCGTTCACTTCGATCAAACGAGCATTATCTACACCGTTATCGTCAGTAGAAAGACCTTTACCGATTACGTCGGTTTTGATGTCTTTCATGAAGTCTGCTAGCAATGGTAGGCAAGCGTGGTTGTAAAGGTAACAACCGTACTCAGCTGTATCAGAGATAGTCGCGTTCATTTCGTACAATTTCTTACGAGCGATTGTGTTGGCGATAAGTGGTGTTTCATGTAGAGATTCGTAGTATGCAGATTCCGCAATGATACCCGCAGCCGTCATTGTTTCGAAAGCAAGCTCAACGCCGGCTTTAACCATAGCCACCATCAAGATACCGTTGTCGAAGAATTCTTGTTCAGAAATCTCAACATCACCAGCAGGTGTTTTTTCGAAGTTTGTTTCTGCTGTTTCTGCACGCCAGCCTAAAAGGTTAACGTCGTCATTTGCCCAGTCTTCCATCATGGTTTTAGAGAAGTGACCGCTGATGATGTCGTCTTGGTGTTTGTTGTACAAAGGACGCATGATCACTTTAAGTTCTTCAGAAAGGTCAAACGCTTTGATTTTAGCAGGGTTAGAAAGACGATCAAGCATGTTAGTCACGCCGCCGTATTTCAATGCTTCTGTTACTGTTTCCCAACCGTATTGGATAAGACGAGATGCGTAACCAGCGTCGATGCCTTCTTCAACCATTTTGTCGAAACAAAGGATAGAACCCGTTTGCAACATACCACATAGGATTGTTTGCTCGCCCATAAGGTCAGATTTTACTTCCGCGATGAAAGAAGACATTAGAACGCCTGCTTTATGACCGCCAGTACCAACCGCGTACGCTTTTGCTAGTGCAAGACCTTCGCCTTTAGGATCATTGTCTTCGTGAACAGCGATAAGCGTTGGAACACCGAAACCACGAACGTATTCAGCACGAACTTCAGAACCTGGGCACTTAGGCGCAACCATGATTACTGTTAAATCTTCGCGAATTTGCATGCCTTCTTCTACGATGTTGAAACCGTGAGAGTATGACAAGCAAGCGCCTTTTTTCATAAGAGGCATGATTTCTTTAACAACTGGAGTGTGTTGCTTATCAGGTGTTAGGTTCAATACTACGTCAGCAGTCGGAATAAGCTCGTCGTAAGTGCCAACAACAAAACCGTTTTCTGTTGCGTTTTTCCAAGATTGGCGTTTTTCAGCAATCGCAGCAGCGCGCAATGTGTAAGAAACGTCTAGACCTGAATCACGTAGGTTCAAGCCTTGGTTAAGACCTTGAGCACCACAACCAATAACCACAATTTTTTTGCCTTTAAGCGCATCAACGCCTTCAGGGAATTCAGAAATGTCCATGAAGCGACATTTTGCTAATTGAGCCAATTGCTCGCGTAGTGGCAAAGTATTGAAATAGTTATTAGACATGGTTAAGTACCTGTAATTTTAGTTGTTAGCTTAATGGGTTGACCAATGAGAAGGTATTCTCTAAGTCAGTGGCGCTACTTTATCTAATATAGGTGATTTCGTAAATTGATATATTTGCAATGTAATGTCCCATTTTATGAAACGATAAGGTATTCTCTTTATTATTGTTTTTAATGAAGACAAAACAGATTGTTTAGAATGAGAACGGCATGAATATAAAGATCCTAAAACACTTCTTATCTTTGGCAGATAACCTGCATTTTGGTCGCGCCAGTGATGAATGCCACATTAGCATTTCCGCCTTGTCTCGTAATATACGTCAACTGGAAGATGAGCTGGGTGTGGCGTTATTTAACCGTGATAATCGTACGGTGACATTAACGCAAGAAGGGAGAAGGTTTGTTGATTATGCTCGTGAAACCAGCAGTCAATGGAACTTGATTCGACATGAATTAACCGACAATTCTGATCAGCTTAAAGGTGAGATAAGCTTGTATAGTTCAGTCACGGCCAGTTACAGTTTCTTTTATGATCTACTGAAACGTTTTCGTATTGCTCAACCAGGGATTGAAATTAAACTGCGAACAGGCGACCCAGAACACGCCATTGCACATATTTTAGATGGCAAAGAAGACATCACTATTGCAGCGCGCCCACCGAGCTTTTCAAATAGTTTGGTTTTCAATCAGATTGCCACATCACCATTACTGTTTATTGCACCTATTGAGCAACAAGTCCCCAATGTGCCGACTAATTCGCCGACGACTGTACAAGAGTGGTCTGATATTCCCATGATATTGTCAGAAGGTGGTGTCTCTAGAAAACGCGTAGAAGAATGGTTTAGCGAGAAAGGCATTACACCAAAGATTTATGCTCAAGTAACCGGCAACGAAGCGATTGTTAGCATGGTGAGTTTGGGGTTTGGTATCGGCGTCGTGCCGAAAATTGTATTGGAAAACAGTCCACTGCTGGATCGAATTAAAGTACTTGATGTGCAACCCGAACTCGCGCCTTACGACATCGGGTTGTTTGCTTTGAAAAAGAGCCTCAAAAATCCATTAGTGGAAGCCTTTTGGAATTTAATTGAAGAATAGACGAAAATTTTTGTGATGTTATAATATATCTAATTAAGCCATTTAATTTAAAAAGGTTATAACGTCGATATGGTCGAAAGCAATCAAACGCCAATGAGTGAAATGCCGGAACCTACTCAATCATCTGGTTGTGGCTGTTGTGCTGCACCGAAAAGTCCTGTGATGCGTGATGCGCCAAAAATAGGACGTAATGATCCTTGTATTTGTGGTAATGGTCGTAAGTTTAAAAAGTGTTGTGGAAAGAACTCATAGGATTTTTTCTTGAGGCTAGTAAGGGCAAATAGAATGTCCTCTACAGTATTCAGTATGAGAAAAAGAAGAGACGCAATAGCGTCTCTTCTTTTGTTTTTGTTGGTATAAAATACGTTACCTTATTTCCAACCACCTTGGTCCATTAATTTAACTGCTTGACGGTTATTCTCGCCCAACACACTTAATGAAATGCTATCAGATTTGAATTCGCCAAACTTCTCTAGGTTCTTAGGTGGTGCTACCCCTTCTACAACTGGGTATTCGTTGTTTATGTGAGCATACCATTCTTGGCTATTTTTGTTTGTTAGAAACTCGATCAACTCTTTTGCGTTGTCCGTGTTTTTAGATGCCTTCGTGATACCGATACCACTTACGTTAACATGAACTCCACGCTCTCCAGATGCCTGATTTGGCCAGAATACGCCCATTTTATCGTAAACTGCACGCTCTTGCGCTTCGTCACTTGAACCAAGACGGCCAAAGTAATAGGTGTTGGCAACGGCAATGTTACATAGGCCAGCTGCTGCAGCTTTAAGTTGGTCTCTGTCGCCGCCTGCTGGTGGACGAGCGAAGTTCGCTACAAAGCCTTTAATCCATTCTAAGGTTGCTGCTTCACCTTTCGCGTCAATCATAGAAGCAACAAGAGATTGGTTGTAAATGCTGCTTGAAGAGCGAATGCAGATTTGCCCTTTCCATTTTGGATCTGCTAAATCTTCGTATGTAGATAAGTCATCAGAAGACACTTCTTCTGGGTTGTAAAAAATCACACGAGCGCGCTGAGAAAGGCCGTACCAGTAACCATCACGGTCATGTAGATGTTCTGGAACAACTTTGTCTAAATGTTTTGTTTCGAAAGGCTGAAGTACACCGGCTTCTTTTGCACGATACAGGCGACCTGCATCAACAGTAATGAAAACATCAGCAGGGCTAGCAGAGCCTTCTGATTGTAAACGGCTCAATAATGCGTCCGCTTTACCTGTGATTAAGTTTACTTTTACGCCATGTTCTTTCGAATAGATGTCTAAAAGTGGAGCGATAAGTGCCTCACTGCGAGCAGAATACACATTAACTTCACCGCTTGCATGGGCAGGCAAGCTGCTTAAAGCCAATAAAGCTGATGTGGCTGTTAAAGTGAAAAGAGAAGTGCTTTTACTTGAAATAGAGAGATTTTTTTTTATTGAACGCTTCATTTATAAGTACCTATTTATCGTAAAGAAACTGTCTTAATGGGTTAACATTCTCTCAATAGACAAACAGTAATGCAAATCGTTCCTGTTATTATGTTCTTTTTTATATTTTATTATAAATACCGTTAAACACTTAGAAAACCAAGCTCCCTCTATTGAATTTCTGAGTGTACAAAACCTTGTTTATCATTTCTAACGCTAATGTTTTGTTTTGGTGCACTTTTATGTGTATTTAAAGTGCGCAACATTCATATATTGAAGCATGAGGCTATATATACTGAATCACGTAAAAATTTATTTGTTATAAATCATAGCCTTATGAAACTCCCTATCATTTCCTTTAGATTTTAATTTTCTGGCACTTCTTTTGCTGATTATTTAATACATTAATACTTTCTCAATTTGTATTAACTGCATCGTTGACCAACGCCGGTCAGCATCATTAATGGCAACGTCGCCCACTGCTGTACCGCTCAGTAGTATCTGATTAGGTTCCTGTAATAAGGGAGATCTGGTTAAGAGCAGACGTGTGTCTATCTATATCATTTTCTTCTTACACGATCACTTAGCTCAGTTTCTATTGTTAAGTTGTGGCCATTATTTGTGGAGAAAAGCGCATGAAAAAAATCGAAGTAACCGAAGCTATTTTTGCTATTAAAAAAAGAGAAAAATCTTACATGGGAAGCCATCGGAGAAGCCGTAGACATGACCCATGTTTGGATCACATCAGCGTGTTTAGGCATGAATAGCTGCACACAGGAAGTCGCAGAAAAATTAGTTACATTTCTAGGTTTGCCAGAAGCAGCCACCGCAGCCTTGATGGAAGACCCAACAAAAACATGGAATCAAGCGGTCCCACAAGACCCTTTAATTTATCGTTTATATGAAGTGGTTGGTGTTTATGGGCCAACGCTTAAAGAAGTCATTCAAGAGAAGTTTGGTGACGGCATCATGAGTGCGATTGATTTTTCTATGTCTGTAGAAAAAGAAGAAGAACCAAAAGGTGATCGTGTTGTTCTGACCTTAAACGGTAAGTTTTTACCTTATAAATCTTGGTAACGAGTACGAACAAAAAATTCAATTTAAGTAATTATCAAAATAAAGAGAGGGTGTTATGGCTTATATAGAACCAAGTGAATTCGTAACAAAAATGGTCGATTCCGGTGAACAAAAAGTTTACATGTCGACAAAAGATACACTTATACGCGCGTTTATGGCAGGTGCTATATTGGCGCTTGCTGCTGTGTTTGCAATTACCGTCGCGACACAAACTGGCAGTCCATTACTAGGTGCAGTATTGTTCCCTGTTGGTTTTATCATGCTGTATTTAATGAAGTTTGATTTGCTAACAGGCGTATTCACATTAGTGCCATTGGCATTACTTGATAAACGTCCTGGTGTCACGCCAGGTCAGGTGATGCGTAACTGGGGCTTAGTCTTCATTGGTAACTTTGGCGGCGCGTTAACAACGGCTTTTCTAATGTCTTTCATTCTAACTTACGGTTATGCAACGGATGGCGGTGTCATTGCAGAAAAAGTCAGCACAATTGGTGAGTCACGAACTTTAGGTTATCAGTCTCATGGTGTTGGTGGTTGGTTTACTATCTTCATTCGTGGCATGTTATGTAACTGGATGGTGTCTATGGGTGTGGTTGGCGCGATGATTTCTACTTCGACAGGAGGGAAAATGGCCGCTATGTGGATGCCGGTTATGGTCTTCTTCTATATGGGCTTCGAGCATTCTATTGTAAATATGTTCCTATTCCCATTCTCTATGATCATGGGTGGCGAGTTTACCTTTATGGATTACATTGTTTGGAATGAAATCCCTACCGTTCTTGGTAATTTAGCGGGTGGCTTGTGCTTGGTTGGCTTACCGCTCTATTACACTCATGTAAAAACATCTAAAGTTCGCAAATTGGCTTAATTTTTTATATTAGATAGGCTTATGGAAAGCCCTGTTTTATTCGTAACAGGGCTTTTGTCTTATCATTTTGATATGGCTCTTTTATAAAAAACCATTAAGGAACTCTATGAGCAAGCCATTAAGCGTTAATACTGGTTATGCGACCAATAAAGGTAGGAAAGAGATAAACCAAGACTTCATTGGGAGCCGTATTCCAAAAGAACCTTTATTGAGCGCAAAAGGCATTGTTTTAGCCATTGCCGATGGCATCAGTTCAAGTAATGTAAGCCAAGTTGCAAGCCAAGCGGCAATCACTAGCTTTTTAGAAGATTATTATTGTACGTCTGATGCTTGGTCAGTGAAAACGTCTGGCCAAAAAGTGGTTAAATCAATTAATGCTTGGTTGCATGCTCAAACACAAAATAGTCCTTATCGGTTTGAGAAAGATAAAGGTTATATTTGTACCTTCAGTGCTCTTATTTTGAAATCAAATACAGCGTACTTATTCCACTCTGGCGACAGCCGTATTTATCGATTGAATGGATCCACCTTAGAGCAATTAACACAAGATCACCGACGAATTGTTTCGGAAAACGTCAGTTATTTAACCCGTGCTTTAGGCATTGATTCAACGTTAGAGATTGATTACAAATCTGTTCCTATAAGCCAAGGCGATGTTTTTCTATTAACCACAGATGGGATTTACGACTTCCTAACAGAATCACAGATTACTGACTGTATTTCACAATCAAAAATTCTGAATGATGCAGCAAATCAACTTATTGAACTTGCACTAGCTGCAGGCAGTGATGACAATTTAAGCGTACAAATTGTTCGTGTTGAACATATACCAAACTATCAACTGGACGAAGTTCAACAACAGGTTAATGGATTGCCTTTGCCACCACCCTTATCGGCCAGAATGATACTGGATGGTTATGAAATCATTAGACCTATCTATGTGAGTAGTCGAAGCCATGTATTTCTCGCACGTGATATAGAGTCATCTCAAACGGTTGCATTAAAAGTGCCTTCTATTGAACTAGGTAATGATCTTGCTTACCTTGAAAGCTTTATGTTGGAAGACTGGATCGCCAAGCGCATCACTAATCCACATGTAGTCAAAGCAATCGAACCAACTCGAAAACAGAATTACCTATATATCGTAACCGAATATATTGAAGGGAAATCATTGGCTCAATGGTTGATTGACAACCCAAAACCTACCTTAGAAAAAACTCGAAATATCATCTCTCAAATTGCTAAAGCCTTACAGGCATTTCATCGCCAAGAAATGATTCATCAAGACATTCGCCCTGCCAACATCATGATTGATGATACGAACACCATAAAGATCATCGATTTTGGTTCAACTCATATTGCAGGCGTATCAAATACAGAAGAGGAAGTGTTAAAAGGCACCATGCGTTATTCGGCACCTGAATATTTTTTAGGACAACCTGGAACCGCACAATCCGATATTTATGCACTTGGTGTGATTACCTACCAAATGCTATCAGGCAATAAATTTCCCTATGGCGTTAACATTGCTCAGGCAAAAAGTGTAGCAGCACAGCGCAGAATCAATTATACCAGTTTGATTAATGATGAATCCGAACTGCCTTTATGGGTCGATGATGCATTGCAGAAAGCAGTACAAATAAACCCTTTAAAGCGCTATGAAACCTTGTCTGAATTCATCTACGATTTACACCATCCGAACAAAATTTTTCTAAATCGAACTCGACCACCATTAATTCAGAGAAACCCCGTTATGTTCTGGCAAGGTGTCTCTTTTAGCTTACTATTGATCATTGCTTGGATGATCTTAGGTAAATAGCAAAGTCGCCTATTACAATAAAATCATGCAGCAAACATAACTCTATTTCGACCAGCATTTTTAGATGCATAAAGTGCATAATCAGCAAGTCGTAGAACATGATCGATGTCTGTTTTATCTTCGGATTTAGCACAACCGATAGACGTTGTGATACTACCGTACACATCGGTATAACTTGGAATAGTCATATCCTCAACGGACTGTAAAATATTATTTGCAATCTCGGACATTTCGGGCGCTGTCTTTTGACTAAAAAAGAATGCAAACTCTTCTCCGCCTAAACGGCAAACTAAATCTCCTGGACCAACAAACTTATTCATAATCAAAGCAAACTCGACCAATACTTTATCGCCCATTTCATGACCCTCTGTATCATTGATTTTTTTGAAATGATCAATGTCTACCATCAAAACCCATGACGATAATTCACTAATATCAGACTTTTCTTTTATTAATGCCTCTGTCGCTTTCTCCATAAAGTGACGACGATTAGGAAGCTGAGTTAACTCGTCTGTCATCGCCGAAAGCTGTAATGCTTTTTCAACTTCACGGCGTTTTCCGTCCACTTGCTCTTGAACAATTGCACTTACAACCACCAAAAGGGCGATAAACCAACAAATAGAAACAACATAGATGCCGAAAACACTATTTTGGTCTGAATTCATTAACGAACGAATCACCAAATAGCCAATAATTAATGGAACAAAGTATCCCAACACAATCTGTATACGAGCAATTCTGCCACCGATATATGGAGATAAAATCGCACGAACCCCACCATTATCAGCAGTTATAGCTAACGTTCCCAAACATAAAAACACACCAAACGTCGTCGATAATAACGACATAGCGCCATAGAATGAAGTCAAACCATAGGCGTAACCTGTGATGGAAATCATAGGTATACATAAAGCAGTAAATGACAAAAGTTGAGAATAATTAGCTTGTCGAAAAATATACAACAAATGGGCAATTGCGAGCAGCAGCAACATGAGCGTTGTATTCATACCCATTGAGTTATTTTTACCCTGCATCAAGTCTTCATAAACCACAGACTCGAAAAGCATAAAAATTTGAGAAAAATCAGATATATAAAAAAAACTAGCTAGGTGAGTAACACAAATAACAATAGAGGCTATTGCTAAAAAAAATGAAAATCGATTACTTAACATTCGACCATGTATTTCAAGACCAAACCCTAAAAGTATAACAACCAAAGCTGTTAATGGATTAGTTGCTGGTTCAGTAGCAATAGGTCGATAGAGAAATTCAATACCAAAAGCATACCCAGCAAGTGTTACCATGCCTAATAAAGCTGTCGCCAAACCAATTTTTCGACCTACTTTTTTTACAAAATCACTTAAGTTCGTTTCTTTTACCTGTTCATTCTTTAACCCAGAAATGGGATGAATAACCGACATGAAAAGTTCCAATATTATGTTTTAATGATAACAATGCTAAAAATAAACAGGTAAAATTTTAATCCAACAATATTTTATCTATCCACATCAATCTCAATCTCAATCTCAATCTCAATCTCAATCTCAATCTCAATCTCAATCTCAATCTCAATCTCAAAAAAACTTAACATAAAGACCATTTTAAGTCTTTTAAAATTACAATTCACTTACCTAAAAGCTCTATATAAAGCCAAAAAAAACGCCCGATGAATTTCATCGAGCGTTTTCAATATGTCGTCATTAGCCATATTGACTAAATCAATTCATTTGGCTCTTCTTCCGCCACGTTAGCTTTTTCTGCTACTGGTTTATCTTTAGGCAATAAATCTTCACGAACCTTAGCTTCGATTTCTTGAGCAATTTCTGGGTTTTCAGATAAAAATTGAGCGGCATTTGCTTTACCTTGCCCAATTTTATTACCTGCGTAGGCATACCAAGCTCCGGCTTTATCGACAAAACCTTGTTTGACGCCTAGATCAATAATCTCACCCATGCGATAAATACCCGCACCATAGTGAATTTGGAATTCGGCCTGTTTGAAAGGAGGTGCAATTTTGTTTTTCACCACTTTTACGCGTGTTTCATTACCTATGACTTCATCACCTTGTTTCACCGAACCAATACGACGGATATCCAAACGTACAGAAGAGTAAAATTTCAGTGCGTTACCACCGGTTGTGGTTTCTGGGCTACCAAACATCACACCAATTTTCATACGAATTTGGTTAATGAAAATAACAAGACAGTTAGCATTCTTAATAGAACCGGTTAGTTTACGCATTGCTTGTGATAGCAAACGTGCTTGAACACCAACAGATGAGCTACCCATTTCGCCTTCGATTTCAGACTTAGGTACAAGAGCCGCTACTGAGTCAACAATGATAACGTCAACACTGTTAGAACGTACCAACATATCAACAATCTCAAGTGCTTGTTCACCCGTATCAGGTTGAGAGATTAGAAGGTCAGCAATATTGACGCCTAGTTTCTCTGCATAAGAAGGGTCCAATGCGTGCTCCGCATCAATAAAGGCACAGGTTTTACCTTGCTTTTGAGCTTCCGCAATAACACTTAATGTTAATGTTGTTTTACCTGATGATTCTGGACCGTAGATTTCACAGATTCGGCCATAAGGAAGACCGCCTGCACCTAGCGCAATATCCAAGCCTAAAGACCCAGTAGAAACAGTATCAATATCAAGTTTTGCACCCTCACCCATTTTCATGATGGCGCCTTTACCAAATTGACGCTCGATTTGAGAAAGCGCTGCGTCTAGGGCTTTTTTCTTGTTGTCTGCGATAGATGACATAATGAAATCCTTGTGGCTAATTTTCGTTGGAGTAACTCTATCGTTTTTTTTTGAGAATCTCAAGAAATACTGTATATAAAAACAGTATTATTTTTATACGTTTATTAATAGCTCTTCTACACCTTCCAATGCTGCTAAAACAGTCGCTTCTCTAATCGCTTGGCGATCACCAGAAAATTGATGACGTACAACCTTAGCCTCTTGCCCTACGATCTGCCAACCTATGTATACACAACCGACAGGCTTTTCTACAGAGCCACCAGCCGGCCCAGCGACGCCGCTCACCGCAACAGAAAAACTACCGCCTAGCTGTAAAGCACCAGCACACATTTCCGTTACTGTTTGTTCAGAGACAGCACCAAAAGCCGCTAACGTCTCGGCTTTAACTGACAATCCTTGCATCTTGGCTTCATTTGCATAACTAATAACACCACCATAAAACCAAGCTGAACTGCCAGCTATTTCTGTACACACAGCACCAATGAGACCGCCCGTACAAGATTCTGCTGTCACTAGAAGATGACCTTTGTCTTGTAATAAGCCACCAATGCGTTTTGCTATTAATGTCATTTTTTGCATCTGATTCATTACGTCTATCCCTTAAATACTGTGCGAATATCCCGTAGAATAACGCTCTATTTTTCAGATCACAATCGAGCAGTACAATGAGTAAGACATCAGCAGATAATCACACGCCTATGATGCGCCAATACTTCGGCCTCAAATCTGAGCATCCAAACCAACTGCTATTTTATCGTATGGGCGATTTTTACGAAATTTTCTATGATGATGCAAAACGTGCCTCTCAATTACTTGATATCACCCTCACATCTCGCGGACATTCTGGCGGAAAGCCTATTCCAATGGCAGGCATCCCTTATCACGCTGCAGAGAACTACATAGCACGCTTAGTTCGCATGGGCGAGTCTGTTGTGATTGCAGAACAAACGGGAGATCCAGCCACAAGCAAAGGCCCTGTAGAAAGAAAAATAGCTCGAATTGTGACACCTGGCACCATCAGTGATGAAGCCTTCCTAGAAGAAAAACGTGAGAACCTTTTACTCTCGCTTGCCCACCAGACACGTAAAGGCTTAGATGTGTTTGGATTCTCTTATCTAGACATGGCCAGCGGCCGTTTTTGTTTATTTGAAGTAGACGGTCACGAAGCGTTGTCTAGTGAATTACAACGTTTGTCTCCTATGGAAATTCTGATTTCTGAAGATTTCCCAGCACGAGATCTATTAAAATTAGAAAAAGGCGTTTCCGAACTTGGACCTTGGCATTTCGACTATGAGTCCAGCTACCGCCAATTAATCCAACAGTTTAATACTAAGGATTTATCCGGTTTTGGTTGTGAACCGTTAACCTCTGCAATTGCTTCGGCTGGCGCGTTACTGCAATACGCGAAAGATACTCAACGTTCAGCATTACCTCATATTCAATCTATTATGGTTGAACACAAAGACGACTCGGTATTAATTGATGGTGCCACTCGACGCAATCTAGAAATTGATGTCAATTTAACGGGAGGCACAACTAATACACTTGTTGAAGTATTAGATGAATGCGCAACACCAATGGGCAGCCGTTTATTAAAACGTTGGTTGCATACGCCGATTCGTGACCTCAATGAAATTCAATCTCGCCAACAAGCCGTTGCTGCGCTAAAAGAAAACCAAACCTATTACAACTTTACAACGCCTTTGAAAAAAGTCGGAGACTTAGAACGCATATTGTCACGAGTTGCTTTACGTTCTGCACGTCCAAGAGATTTATTACGTCTGCGACTTGCACTAGAAGCCGTACCTGACATTAATGAATTACTCACAAATTCAAAGTCAGAGCGTTTATCTCAACTTAATCAGCGCATTATTGCTCAGCCAGAAATAACGGCCACTTTGATAAAAGCTTTGGTCGAAAACCCACCTTCCGTGGTTCGTGACGGCGGTGTTTTTACCAAAGGATACGATGACGAACTTGACGAGTTACTGTCCTTATCGACTAACGCATCCGATTACCTTGCTGAAATGGAACGCAGTGAAAAAGAACGCACAGGTATCAGCTCACTAAAAGTAGGTTTCAACCGCGTCCACGGTTATTACATTGAGATTAGCAGACTGCATTCAGACCAAGCACCAGTAGAGTACATTCGTCGCCAAACATTGAAAAACGCTGAACGCTTTATTACGCCTGAATTGAAAACCTTTGAAGACAGAGCGTTAAGCGCGAAATCTAAATCGCTGGCAAGAGAGAAAGAACTCTATGAAGCCTTATTGGATTTGCTGAACCAGACATTAAGCGAGTTACAAACCACCAGCCAAGCGCTTGCTCAGCTCGACATACTCAATAACTTTGCTGAGCGTGCAGATGCCTTGAATTTAACCTGCCCAACTCTTCACAATAATGGTGGTATTCAAATCACTGGTGGTCGCCATCCTGTGGTTGAGGCGGTTATCTCTGAAGCTTTTGTACCCAATGACCTTGAACTCAATGAAAAACGTTCGCTGTTGATGATTACAGGTCCAAATATGGGTGGTAAGTCCACTTACATGCGTCAAATAGCCTTGATTACTTTATTGGCTCATACGGGCTGTTTTGTACCAGCTGAATCCACCTCTATTTCGGTGGTCGATCGTATTTTCACTCGTATGGGATCATCCGATGACCTTGCCGGTGGACGTTCAACCTTCATGGTCGAGATGACAGAAACCGCCAACATTTTAAATAACGCCAGTAAAAACAGCTTAGTGTTAATGGATGAAGTCGGACGCGGCACCAGTACTTTCGACGGATTGTCTTTAGCCTGGGCGGCGGTTGATTATTTAGCAAAAGAACTGAAATGCTATGTCCTTTTTGCCACACACTATTTCGAGTTAACTACGCTTGCTGATCAATTAGAAAACGCCGCAAACGTTCATTTAACCGCAACAGAATATGAAGACGACATTGTCTTTCTTCATAAGGTTCACGAGGGGCCAGCGAGTCAATCTTATGGACTGCAAGTAGCCCAGTTAGCCGGTGTTCCTAGAGGCGTGATCAGTCATGCGAAACTAAAGCTCAAAGAGTTAGAAGTCGTAACAGGTATTGATGCACCGATTAATATTTCTGACAACAGTATTGCGGCAAAACCATCAGCGAAAAAAATAGAAGAAAACAGTTTAGCGTACCACCCAATGCAAGCGGATCTATTTGCTCAGGTAGAACAAAGTACATTGAAAACAGCTATAACCGAACTGGATTTAGACAATATGACGCCTTTAGAGGCGATGAATGCCCTCTATAAGCTAAAGTCTCAATTATAAGTTGGTATAAGCTAATATCAGATAAATGTAGAGTATTTACGATTGTTGCTTGCTGACAAATGGTCTATACCTCTAAAATAGTGCGCAATCATTTTTATAGCTTGTAAGGAGAAGTCGAATGGCTTTCATCGTTACCGATAACTGCATTCGTTGCAAATACACAGACTGCGTAGAAGTTTGTCCTGTTGACTGTTTCTACGAAGGCCCGAATTTTTTAGCAATTAACCCTGACGAGTGTATTGATTGCGCCTTATGTGAACCTGAGTGCCCAGCAAATGCTATTTTCTCTGAAGACGAACTGCCTGAAGATCAAGAAGTGTTCGTAGAATTAAATAAAGACCTTGCTATGATTTGGCCAAATATAGCTGAGAAAAAAGACGCACTTCCTGATGCAGCACAATGGGATGGCGTAGAAGATAAATTAGAGCATCTAGAACGCTAATTACCGCTTCTCACAAAAAAAGCGACTTACATGTCGCTTTTTTTATGTGTGGAATATATTTATAAACAAAAAAAGGTGACCAAAGGCCACCTACATTTTGCTTAAATCCCTTTCAGCTACTCATCCTATAAGTAAAACATCACTGTTTTTTTCTTCCATGAAGAATCCAAATGATCCATTTTAGCTTTCCATTGCTCTCGAACATCCAGTTCGCTCTTTAAACACTATTCTAGGTGTTATTATGCATTCCATATGCTCATCTTCATTCTTGAAGTCCATTTGAATTTACACAATTTAACAGGTTCGAACTTACAATCAAGCACAAGAAAAAAAGGAGGAAATCTATTTTAATCATATATATCAATAGGTTAAATTTTAATTGATTGCGATGTTGCTTTAATTTACATGAAAAAAAGAAAACACCTACAGCCATGTAGGAAAGGGATTACGAATGATTTTAATTCAGAAATAAAACTATAAGTCACACAGCAACAAGAAACTCATCAACCCATTTAACAGCGGCAAAATATGTTACCTTCAAACCATCGAAATCTTGTTGATTTTGAATAGTACCGCCATTGCTATAACACTCAACTAGATTCAAAGCATCACCAACTCGACCAGATCGGTGAATAATTGCGTTAATAAATTCGCTAGGTAAAGGCAATTCGCCAAGAACAGTCTCTAACTTGATTCCGGTACAGACATCTATCATAGATAACATACCCGCAAGAAAGTATTTATCTTGATTATCATAACCCCGGCTTTCAGCAAACAGCTCAGCGTGCTTGGCTCGAACCATAATCTGCTCAAGCAATACACCTCTGTCTCCTACCATTTCCGACATTAGTAGTAGATTTGTTAATGACTTTAGTTGATTGACACCAATTAACATTATGGCTAAACGAACAGAATCGACAGAAGCAACCAACCCTGTCATAGGAGAGTTTAAATAACGCAGCAACTTATGCACTAACCCAGCATCTTGACTAACGATTTGCTCTAATTCAGCGATATCACTTGATGTATTTAATAACGAAGACATGAGCTGTAACAACGTCATGCTGTTCACTTTAGAGGCTTTGCTTGTAATCATTTCAGGTTTTTCAAAAAAGTAACCTTGAAAGTATTCTATGCCAAGTAAACGACAGAACTGATAGTCCTCCCAAGTTTCCACCTTTTCAGCAATGATTTTGACGTCAAACCCTCTAAGCGCTTCAACTTGCTTGTGGATACCATCATGACCCAAGGCTAAAACATCTAATTTTATGTAATCTGCCAACTCAACAAAAGGCGTTAATTTACTCTCAAAGACAAAATCATCTAAAGCGATAGAACAGCCTTCCTTGGACCAACGTCGTAAAGAAGACAATAAAACAGCATCAAACCCTGCATTCTCTAACACTTCGACCACGACATTATCTTTATTGATCGGTATGCCACTAGGACTCAATAAACAAGCTCTAGGAAAGTTAATAAAGGCTTTATTTGATCCGACAATATTTTCCATACCTATTTCAAAAATACTGGCAGAAATAACTTGAGCAGTTGCACTGACGTCATCCATTACATCCGCTTCAATCGATGTTGCACGCTTTCTATATAGAAGCTCATAACCCATGACTGTAAGGCGACTGTCTACAATTGGCTGCCGTGCTAGCGCAACATTTGAGTAATCTAACAATACATTGTCTGTCATATAATTTTCGTCTCAAGAAAAAGTGTAATCATCCTATTTCTACAGTGTCTCAATATTGTCTTAAAATTGCCATTGGGCACAGACAATAAACTTGGTAATATAAGTAACTATATAAATATAAAATATCTATCTGTGGGGAAAAAAATGCCAGTATATCGCTCCAAAACAACCACCTCAGGCCGTAATATGGCAGGTGCTCGTGCTCTATGGCGCGCAACAGGAATGAAAGACGACGATTTTCAAAAACCAATTATTGCCGTCGCGAACTCTTTCACTCAATTTGTACCAGGTCATGTCCACCTTAAAGATATGGGACAACTTGTTGCTCGTGAAATAGAAAAGGCCGGTGGCGTTGCCAAAGAATTTAATACTATTGCTGTTGATGACGGTATCGCAATGGGTCATGACGGCATGCTATATAGCCTTCCGTCACGTGATTTGATTGCTGACTCTGTTGAATACATGGTGAACGCACACTGCGCTGATGCGTTAGTTTGTATCTCAAATTGCGACAAAATCACTCCAGGAATGCTAATGGCCGCTATGCGTCTGAACATTCCTGTTATTTTTGTTTCTGGTGGACCAATGGAAGCCGGCAAAACAAAACTATCAGAGCATAAGCTTGATCTTGTTGATGCTATGGTAATCGCTGTTGATGATAGCGCGAGTGATGAAAAAGTTGCTGAATACGAACGTTCTGCATGCCCGACCTGTGGCTCTTGTTCTGGTATGTTTACAGCAAACTCCATGAACTGCTTAACGGAAGCGCTCGGTTTGAGTTTGCCAGGCAACGGCACAATGTTGGCAACACATGCTGACCGTCGCAGTTTGTTTGAAGAAGCAGGACACAGAATTGTTGATATTACAAAACGCTTTTACGAGCAAGATGAAGCGCATTGGGCACCAAGAGCCATTGCATCATTTGAAGCCTTTGAAAACGCTATGACGCTTGATATTGCCATGGGCGGATCATCTAATACCATTCTGCATTTATTGGCCTTGGCGAACGAAGCTGGTGTTGATTTCACTATGAAAGACATCGACCGTTTATCACGTAACATTCCTCAACTCTGTAAAGTAGCCCCAAATTCGCCGCTGTATCATGTTGAAGACGTTCATAGAGCGGGCGGCATTTTCGCATTATTAGGTGAGCTTGATCGTGCCGGTTTATTGCACAATCAAGTACACACGGTGCATTCTAAAACCATGGAAGAAGCATTAAAAACGTGGGACATCATGCGTTCACCTACGCCAGAAGTAATGCAATTCTACAAAGCTGGCCCTGCTGGTATTCCAACACAAACTGCGTTCAGCCAAGCGACTCGCTGGCCAACACTAGACGGAGATCGTGAGAACGGCTGTATTCGTTCTCTAGAGCACGCTTTCTCACTAGAAGGTGGTCTAGCGATACTTTATGGCAACATTGCTTTAGATGGCTGCGTGGTTAAAAGTGCTGGCGTAGACGAATCCTGCTTGGTCTTCGAAGGTCCAGCTCATATCACTGAGTCACAAGATGAAGCGGTTAAAAACATCTTGGATGATAAAGTTAAAGCCGGCGACGTCGTTATTGTCCGCTACGAAGGCCCTAAAGGCGGGCCGGGAATGCAAGAAATGCTTTACCCAACGTCTTACATCAAATCCAAAGGATTGGGCAAAGCCTGTGCACTGTTAACTGACGGTCGTTTCTCTGGCGGCACATCTGGTCTATCAATTGGCCACGTTTCTCCAGAAGCGGCATCAGGTGGAGCCATTGGCCTCGTTGAAAATGGTGACATTATCCGTATCGACATTCCAAATCGTACCATCAATGTTCTACTTTCTGATGAAGAACTTGCCACTCGTCGAGCGGCAATGGACGCAAAAGGAAAAACAGCGTGGAAACCTGTGGAATATCGCCCCCGTAAAGTCACACCAGCACTAAAAGTCTATGCGCATTTTGCGACCAGTGCCGACAAAGGCGCTATACGAAACTTAGATTTACTAGAAGATTAGTTATCTAGCTCTAAGTAACGTCATTTGGTTACATGATTGATCATGTAACCAAATTAATAATATAAAATGGCTATGGGATACTGTATTTCATAGCCATGTTTTTTTAAACCACACCCTTTAGAGTATTTATGCTTAGCTACCGCCATATCTATCATGCAGGTAATCATGCCGACATTTTGAAACATCTTGTCGTCAGTCAAATATGCCGTCACTTCGTCAAAAAAGACGCGCCTTTTT
Source organism: Marinomonas ushuaiensis DSM 15871 (assembly GCF_000521805.1). Classification (GTDB taxonomy): domain Bacteria; phylum Pseudomonadota; class Gammaproteobacteria; order Pseudomonadales; family Marinomonadaceae; genus Marinomonas; species Marinomonas ushuaiensis. The sequence goes on along the minus strand of NZ_JAMB01000010.1, from coordinate 46,007 downwards.
TTTATTTGGACACACATGCAGGTATCGGCCAATACTCACTGAGTTCTGAGCAAGCACAAAAAAACAAAGAGTTTCACTCAGGCATTGCTCGCTTACTAACAGAAAAAAACTTACCTGAACCCGTTGATGCTTTGTTAGATATCGTCAGAGAAATGAACACTAGCGATGATTTAGAGTATTACCCCGGCAGCCCAAAAATTGTAGATTACTATGTGCGCCAGAAAGACAAGTTACACTTATGCGAATTGCATCCAAATGACTATCCAACACTAGCGGCGTTATTCCCGAATAAACGCAAAGCCAATGTTTCAAAGAGTGATGGATTTGCTGCTGTTAAAGCCATGTTACCTCCACCACAAAAACGCGGTTTTGTCTTAATGGATCCTCCATACGAGGTTAAAAAAGACTACCAGTATGTTGTACGTGCATTGGAAGACGGATATAAGCGCTTTCCTCAAGGTACTTATGCTATCTGGTATCCAGTATTAAACCGTCTACAAGCAAATGACTTAATACGCGATGTAAAAGCGACTAATATTCGAAGTGTGTTATTACTTGAACTTTGTATTCGAAACACAGAGCAAGAACGAGGCATGGCAGGAAGCGGTATGATTATCGTCAATCCACCTTGGACTTTAGAAAAAGAAGCCAAAGAATTTCTACCTGCTCTTAGCAAAATTTTGGCAGAAGATGATGAAATGAGTTACCAAGCTACCTGGATTACACCGGAATAATCAACACACTATTATAAGGAGAGCGTCATGAACACACCTTTTAAATTGGCTTTTAAACGCATGCCAACGCCTGCTTTTATAATAGAAAGTAGCACAGGAAAACTACTGTCATACAATCGTAACTTTGAAGCGTTTTTTGAAAAATTTAATGCGACACCAGCGACGACTTGGGACACACTTTGTGAAGATGCCGCGACATCAGCCAATTGGCAAGTCCTCAATGAGACTATTAGAACAGGAAAAATTGACCGCTGCGAAAGCTTGATCCGTGTTGGTGATAAGCTCATTAATATGCAATTAGAGTTACAGCATCTTGGGGAATCTGTACTGGCTTGTGTTTACGAAACAGACCATATGGATCTTTCTGCCGCTGAAAATACATTACTCAAATTTGCTTTGACTGAATCGTCTGCAGGTCTTTGGATTTGGGAAACAGACTCTGATCTCGTATCTTGCTCTAAATCCATTGCCATATTGTTAGGCTGCTCGCCAGAACAAACACCACGATCCACACCTGAGTGGCATGCTCGCGTACACCCTGATGATGTGAAAAAACTAGACACACTTGTCAACGAACACGTTACCCACAATCAAGACTATTATGAAGTTGAATACCGCATACGAAAGGACGACCTGACTTATCTATGGGTAAAAGAACGAGGTAGAACTTACACTAAAAATGCAGATGGCCACATCAAAAAAATCATTGGTTTTGTTGTTGATATTAGCCATCAGAAAGCGCTTGAAGAACACCTTAGAAACCAAGCAACCTTTGACGAACTCACTGGATTATTAACCAGAGGCGCGGCTCTTACTCACTTCAAAAAACAATTGGGACTGGCAAAACGCCAATACACACCACTGACAATGGCAAAAATACATCTTGATGCGAACAGTCGACTCTTGGCATTACCCATGGAAGAACGCAATATTGCGATTCAAACTTCGGCCAGATACATTTATAAAAAAATTCGAGAAGCTGATGTATTAGCTAGAGTAGAAGACGATAAATTGCTTTTACTGTTACCCAACACTAGCGTAAGAGATGCCAAAACACTGCTTAACCACATTATTAACCCAACAAACGATGAACAAAAATTGCTGAAAGAAGGCAATTCTGATTCAGTCGATTTCTGTATTGGCATCGCCACATTCCCAGAAGACGGTGAATCCATCGAAGAGTTAGCACTCAGTGCAAACCAAGCCGTAGAAGAAGGTCAAGCTAAGCAACAGAAAATCGTTGTGAACTAGAAAAGACCTTGTTAATAACGCCATACATTATATGGCGTTATTAATTTTTTTATAAAAAATTACCCTTTCGATTTCCATACTACTTTAACAATGCTACTCGGCACTGGTTCTTTGATAGACGGAAAAACGGTAATCGTAAGGATTCGGCCCTTCCGCAGCAAAAGCCTCTTCACCCATTAATGTAAACGACGGCCAATCCACTTCTGGAAAAAATGCATCGCCTTTTACATCTGCATCTACATGGGTAATATACAAACGATCCGCTCGCTCAAGTGCTAATTCATAAATTTGTGCGCCGCCAATGACCATGACTTCTTCTTGACCATTCACCAGACAAATATCTTCGCCAAGTGAAATAGCGTCCTCTAGCGATGTCACCACATCAATACCTTCTGCTTGATAAGAGGCGTCTCGGCTGATCACAATATTACGACGACCAGGTAATGGTTTACCAATGGACTCAAATGTTTTGCGCCCCATCACAATAGGCTTCCCCATGGTCGCTTGCTTGAAATATTTTAAATCATTCGGCAAGTGCCAAGGCAACGAGTTATTGATACCGATAGTTCGGTTAGTAGACATAGCGACAATAAGTGACAGCATATAAAGGCCTTATTTCGAGTTTCAATTCTGGTATAGTTGGAATCATTTTATTATACCTATCGCGAGTCAGATTGCATTTGCTCGATCTTCTACATTCGCACTCAGAAAAGGCATCACATGAAACAATATTTAGACTTATGCCATCGCATCGTCAATGAAGGCGAATGGGTAGAAAACGAACGCACAGGTAAGCGCTGCTTAACGGTTATCAATGCTGATCTTACTTACGATGTCGGTAAAGGTGAATTCCCTCTTGTAACGACACGTAAAAGTTACTTTAAATCTGCTATTGCTGAAATCATTGGTTATTTAAGAGGTTATGATAACGCGGCGGATTTTCGTGCACTGGGTACAAAAACATGGGATGCCAACGCCAACTTAAACGATGTTTGGCTAAACAACTCGTTTCGTAAAGGCAAAGACGATATGGGTCTTTGTTATGGCGCTCTTGGTCGTAACTTTCCAACCGCAGACAACAGTGGAAAAATCGATTTATTAAAGCAAATCATCGACGATTTAACCCGTGGTGTGGATAACCGTGGGGAAATCCTCACATATTATCACCCAGGAGCTTTCCACATGGCGTGCTTACGCCCTTGCATGTACAGCCATCACTTCTCATTGCTTGGCAATACGCTTTACCTTAATAGCACCCAGCGAAGCTGTGACGTCCCCTTAGGACTAAACTTCAACATGGTTCAAGTTTACGTACTACTTGCTATCGTTGCGCAAATTACAGGAAAGAAACCGGGTCAAGCTTTCCATAAGATAGTAAATGCTCACATTTACGAAGACCAACTAGAACTGATGCGTGACGTTCAACTTAAGCGTGAGCCCTACCCTCTGCCTAAACTCAAAATAAACCCTGAAATAAAAACGCTAAAAGACATCGAAACTTGGGTCACAATGGACGATTTCGAAGTCGAGGATTATCAATTCCATGAAGCCATTTCTTACCCTTTTTCGGTGTAGTAACAACTTAAACAGAAATAAATAAAACCCAAAGCGGCGAGCTATTCTTGAAATCTAAGATTAAGCTTGCCGCTTTTTATTTGTATTAGGATCTTTATTACTACTCACTAGGCCTTGATACAGCACTATTTGAGTTTCGATAAAACCAAGCGTATTGTTTCTCCGAAAGTCGATTCATAAGGCGGGCTAACAAAGCGATAGCAATGATACCAAAGGTAAGTCTTAGCCATAAAACCGTAAATAAATCCGCGCCCATAAGCAGCATTAACAAAGTATCTTCAATCAAACTGTGAGATAGACCTAAAAATGCCATGGTTAAAAAGATATCTTTGTTATCAATATGGCCCGTCTTGGATTCACGAATCAAGATGCTGCCACCAAATGACAAGCCTAACGTAAGTCCAATAACAACAATGTTTGATGCCTTCGTACCAATTCCAAGTAAACGCAATAAAGGTGACAATAAAATATGAATAATTTTTTCAATACCAAGATAATTTAATATGCGAATAATAAGCGTTAATATAGCAATAATAATCAATGCAGCAATGAATGTTTGGCCTTGCATCACCAACCAACTCACCCAATTTGATTCGTGACTATCTGGCTTCCACAGAGTATTAATGGGTGTTTGTAGTACATCGAGCGCACTGTAGCTATGATGCAATAAAAAACCAAACAACATAGCTCCACCTATACGCAACACCAAAGTAAACCTGAGTTTTGACCCTACTGCTTTTGCGATCGCAGCTTCTATAGGTAAACCATGAGAAACCAGCATCATGGTGCACAATACGCTAACCTGAGCAATCGTTAGTTGCTCAGCACCACCTAATTGATAAAAAATAGCCATCCCTGCATATAAATTACTGCTCATAGCAGTCACCCAAACTAAACCCATTTCTCCCGGCAACCCGAACCAAACCATAATAGGGCTAATCGATTCACCTAAAATACTTATCCAACCCAATAGCTCAATGATTCTTACTACCAGCAAAATTGGCACCATAATTTTTACCAAGCTCCAAAATATACCTAGTACGTCAAACACCCAACGCCCTATCGCAGTTTTCTCACACTGATAAAAGAGAGCATCTGCAATATGGTTAATTTTGCTATGAAGGTAACGAATCATCTGATTGCCTATGAATGATAATGTAATTAAAGAAGAATTAGATTAGCAAGATACAAAATAATTAATGCTTTATATTCACGATTTGAGAAACTATAATTTCTTATACCTTAATTTTAAGAAATATAATTAATGAAACTACATCCAATAGATATTCGTATTCTAAAAGAGCTGCAGCAAAACGCGGATCAAACGAATTTAGCATTAGCCGACAAAGTCGGTTTGTCAGCTCCTGCATGTTTAAAGCGTGTGCACAAACTAAAAGCAGAAGGCATTATAGAACGCGTTGTTGCAATTGTTTCTTCGAAAGCCATTGGCCGACGTTTAAACATGGTTGTAGAAGTAAAAATGACCACAGATGACCTTGCCATTGCCAATCTATTTATTGAAGCGGTCAATCAGTCGCCTGAAGTAAAGCAATGCTATAAGGTAACGGGAGAAGTGGATTTTGTATTAATTGTGAATGTAACGGATATTTTTGAATACGAAGAGTTTTGCCAGCGAGTCATTTACGCCCAGCCTTGTATGAAAAAATTCACAACATTACTCAGCTTACACTGTACAAAGTTCGACCTTTCGCAAGGTGGTTTATCATCTATTTACAACACACCCAAGACTTGAGCTCACACTACGAAATCAAACAAAAAGGCACCAACAAGTCATCTTGTTGGTGCCTTTTCTCAACCGTAAAGATTAATTCATTTCTTAGAGAACTTTTCCATAAGGCTATCAGCCAGCTCTACGTTTTTATTCTCTTGCAATGCTTCTGCCGCTACTCTTAACGCTTTCGCATCACTAATAAGTAGGTTTCGATCTGAATCAAAGTAATCTTCTGGAAGATTTTTCTTTTGCTCTGTTCCCCAATAGCGCAACATCTCAGCAATCATCTCATCGTCTAACTTAAGCATTTTTTGAACACGATCTGAGACTTTACGATATTTTTTAGCCTTCAAATCGTCACGATTATATTGACGCCAAATCTTAAATAGCTCTTTGTAATGACCTTTGTATACCGAAGCAGGAACACATGATTTCATCAACAGTTTTTCTGCTGCCAAAACCTTTCCTTCCTTCTTCAATTGCATTGCTTTTTTATAGCCTTCAAGTAACTCTGCTTCAGTTGGAGCGACTGGTTCTTTATCTTGTAATATTTCAGTTTCCGAGGCTTTAACTGTCGGTTCTTTTGATGTTTTTGGTTCTGTAGTCGCTGGAACAACAAGCTCTTCCGACTTTACAACAGGCTCTTCATTTTCAGAAACAACGTCATTTTTAATTTCTTCAGGTGATTCTGTTGCAGGCTTTTTCACTAATTTGCTTAGAAGCCAATTCCATATATTCATTAATATCCCCTTAATAACCTTAAAGTTTCATTTAATAGCGAAAATTGATTGTGAAAAATTGATTCGTGGTGAAATGTAGACGTACCAATCAAATCGCATTTTAATTGACGAAATAAGGTCGTTATTGCTTATGAAAATTGAAAAACTCAATACAATTATATGAATCTTCTGTTGTTTTTTGCAACTCTAGAGCTCTTATTGTTCATTCTATAACCTCTTTTCAAGATAACTAAATAATAGCCATTCTTTAGAATTGCAAATAAGATGGTGAGATTATAACCAAATACTGCTTCTATGGAATAAAAAACCAACTAGGTCTCTGGCCTTTTTAGTGCCACAAAGTTGTCACTTCAACATTCTAGTTTTGTGGAAACTTCTTAAATTTGAAACCAGCAATAATTAATGCAATGCCACCAACAACCATAGGAAGTGATAAGACTTGCCCTTGCGTCACCCAGTTAAATGCTAAGTAACCGATTTGAGCATCTGGCTCTCTTACAAATTCAACTAAGATTCTAAACAGTCCATAGAAAAGTAAAAACATGCCAGAAACACAATAGCGTGGTTTGGACTTTTGCGAGAATAACCAAAGAATACAAAACAGCGCAACGCCTTCTAAAGCAAACTGATAAAGCTGAGAAGGGTGACGAGCCAGCTGCAATGGATCATTTGGAAAAACCATAGCCCAAGACACATCACTTGGTTTACCCCATAGTTCACTACCAATAAAATTTCCTATGCGACCTGCACCCAATCCAATAGGAATGAAAGGCGCAAGGAAGTCAGTAACATCAACAAGGTGTTTGTTATAGCGGCGAGCAAAGAAATACATGGCAGCGATAACACCAAGCAAACCACCATGGAAAGACATTCCTCCTTCCCAAATACGAACCATAACAAGAGGATTATCAACAAAAGCAGGAAATTGATAAAAAAGAATATAACCAATTCGTCCACCCAATATAACGCCCAGTGCACCATAAAAAATAGCATCACTGACCATATCCGGTGCCCAAAGACCATTGGATCGTTTCGCTCGATACATACCAAGTACATAGGCACTCGCAAAACCGATTAAATACATGATGCCATACCAATGCACCGAAATCGGCCCTATAGATATAGCAATAGGATCAACTGCTGGATAAGAAATCATAATTTAAAAGCGAACCTCAGAAATAGACATTAGTTTTCGTTTGTTTTGGCAGGACGAATCAAGCGCTCGATATTCGCTTCACGCATAAGCCGTGTCATGGTCTGTGTGACCGCTTCTGCATGAGATAGTTTCATGACTTCGTTTAACATATATTGTGCTTGTGCCATGGAAATATTTCGTATGACAGCTTTCACTTTAGGCAGGCTCGTCGAGCTCATAGATAATACATCGTACCCCATGGCCATCAATAAAATAGCGCCCATGGGATCACCTGCCATTTCACCACAAACGCTCAGGCCAACACCCTCGCCTCTTACTTGGTCGACAATGCTAAATAAAGCACGCAGAACAGAAGGATGAAAAGAATTATAAAGATCTGCGACACGCGGATTATTTCGATCTACTGCTAATAAATACTGTGTCAGGTCATTACTACCAACAGACAAAAAATCAACCAATTCAGACAATTCTTTAACTTGATAAACTGCGGCCGGAATTTCTATCATCACGCCCACTTTAGGCATTTTGACGTTATAACCTTCTTCTTTTATTTCAGCGTAGCCTCGACGAATCAAAGCTAATGCTTCTTCCACTTCAGCAACATTGGAAATCATGGGAAGCATGATTTTTAAATTATGTAGGTCTGCACTGGCTTTAATCATGGCTCGAATTTGCGCCATAAAAATTTCCAAATGATCCAATGTTACTCGGATACCACGCCAGCCTAAAAATGGGTTTGCTTCGTTTATTGGAAAATAAGATAACGCCTTATCACCACCAATATCTAAGGTTCGAACCGTTACCGGTGCTGGAGCAAAGCCTTCTAACTGCTGACGATAAATAACAACTTGTTCTGCTTCAGTAGGAAAACGATCTCGTACCATGAAAGGTACTTCAGTTCGGTAAAGCCCAATCCCTTCTGCGCCACGATCCAGAGATCTCGCCACATCAGCCGTTAACCCTGTATTTACATACAAAGCCAAACGATAACCGTCTAGTGTTTCACAAGGCAAATCTTTGAGCGTCTCATACTCTTCTTCTAACAAACGCTCTTCATCAACGATTTGCTGATAATTTTCGATTAATGCTTCAGAAGGATAGGTATAAATTTTTCCCAAATAACCATCAACAATCAGATCGACTTTATCTAATTGAGCATAAGGTAAATCAAGCGCGCCCATGACAGTCGGTATACCCATCGCACGTGCCAAAATAGCCACATGAGAGTTACCCGAGCCCATGACAGATACAAGACCTTTAATTTTGTCGATTGGTATTTCGCCCAACATAGACGCAGTAAGCTCTTCACCAACAATAATCGATGGCTCGCTGAATCTTTCAACAATATTCGGCGCTTTTTCTTGGAGATGAGAAAGGATGCGACGTCCAAGATCGCGAAGATCCGAAGCTCGTTCCCGTAAGTACGGGTCATCCATACGGTTAAACTGGCCAATATGAGCCAAAATAACGTGGCGTAATGCGCCCTGCGCCCAATTACCTTCTTTGATCTTTTTGACAACTTCCCCAGCAATAGAATTGTCATCCAATATTTTCAAATATACATCGAACAGCGCTTTTTCATCTGCAGAAAGATGTTGGCTGATTCGATTACTCGCACGTCGAATGTCTTGCCTTACAGCCTCAAGTGCTTGATAGAAATCTTGAATCTCTTCGTCAAAATCAGTAGTACGTCGATCTGGAATAACATCTAGATCAGCAGGAGGAAAAACCACCACACCACGACCAATCGCTACGCCAGAGCTTCCTGGAACGCCTTTGTAACGAAAGTCGAAACCTTTCGGCGCTGTATTAGCATTAAGGTTCGCAATGGCTCCTGTCGCTTCAGCGTGAGCAATAACACCTGCTAATTGAGCCGACAGAGTAATAAGAAAGGCTTCCTCCCCTTCATCAAAACGACGTTTGTCTTCATGCTGAACAACCAACACGCCCAAGACTTGACGATGATGAATAATAGGAACACCAAGAAAAGAACGGTAGCGCTCTTCTCCTGTACCTTGTAAATAATGGAACGAAGGGTGAATGTGAGCGTCTTCTAAGTTAACAGGTTCGGCTCTTCGTCCGACCAAACTCACCAAACCTTCGTCAGACTTTAGACTAACTGTTCCGGCAACATCCGCATTTAAGCCACGAGTTGCCATCAAAACATATTCGGATGTGGAGCCATCTACCAAGTAAATCGAACACACTTCTGCGCGCATAGACCTACGGACACGTCGGACAATAATATCCAACGCCGCCGGTAAAGATTCCGCCGCAGTAACTTCTTGTGTAATTCGCCTTAGCAAATTTAGCATAGCTCTCCTATTGTCTTAATTAGCCGTCACATTGATTATTCGATGAGTTTACCACTTTTTCCAAGCGACGATGTGCGCTCGGAATAAGCTCTTTCAAAGCTCGACGATAAACATCTTTTTTGAACGCAACAACTTGACCAAGTGGGTACCAATAACTTACCCAACGCCAACCATCAAATTCAGGGCATTCTGTTCCATCTACGCACACTGAAGCATCGGGGCAACGAATAGACAGAAGAAACCACTTCTGCTTTTGCCCAATACATAAAGGTTTACTGTTGTGTCTTAACATGCGTTTAGGAAGACGATAACGCAGCCAACCTCGGGTTTTACCTATAATTTCAACCTGATGAGGATCAAGCCCTACTTCTTCTTTAAGTTCTCGAAAGAGTGCTTCTTCAGGTGTCTCATCGGATTTAATACCGCCTTGGGGGAACTGCCATGCATTTTGCCCAACACGTCTTGCCCAGAGAAGTTGTCCACGCTCATTCATCAGTATGATGCCCACATTCGGTCTGTATCCGTCTGCATCAATCACGAGCCATCACCTTCTAATATAAGAATAAATTAGATTCATTGTTCCATAATTCGCCCATCTGCACAATTAAGACTAATGTTATTTATTGTCGTCAGAGCTATAATCCATGCATATTTGAAGAATTGAGGACAGCTTGTGACACTCGCAATATTTGATCTAGACGGGACTTTATTAAACGGCGATAGCGATTACACTTGGGGACAATTCCTTGTTGAAAAAGGCTTAGTCGACACCCAAACCTATAAAGACGCCAACGATAATTTTTTTCTACAATATCAGGCTGGCAGCCTCGACATTCAAGAATACTTAGCATTTAGCCTAGCGCCTCTAACACGATTTTCTGGTGCTGAACTGATAGAGCTCCATGCCACCTTTATGAAAGAAAAAATACAGCCAATGATGCTAAAAAAAGCAACAGATTTGCTACAACATCATAAGAATCAAGGTCATTTCTTACTGATGATAACAGCGACCAATCAGTTCGTTACAGGCCCTATTGGCGAAGCATTGGGCATGGATCATATCATTGCGCCAGTCCCAGAAATCATTAATGACCGCTACACAGGCAAAACCGTAGGCATTCCAAGTTTTCAAGAAGGAAAAGTTACACGCTTAAATGACTGGCTAACTGAAACAGGGTATTCAATGGAAGGCAGTTACTTTTACAGTGATTCACGCAATGACCTGCCACTACTAGAACTTGTTACTCATCCTGTTGCGGTTGATGCTGATGAAACGCTGACTAAAATAGCCGAAGAACGTGAGTGGCCTCACATTTCTCTACGTGACTAGATACCAGCAAGCACAGATTAAAAAATGCCAATAAAAAAGCGCGATTGAAAAACTTTCAGTCGCGCTTTTTTTTAACAATAAGATTTTTTAACAATAAGGTCCTTTAAAAAACAAAGTCGTTATAAACCCATATTATTATGAATGCGATAAAACAGAGCTTTTAGATACTCAGTCTCTTCAATCGCAGGATGTACTGGATGATCTGGCGCTTGAGTACCGCGATAAACCAACTGAGAAAATCGCTCTAACTGACGACTATTACTACGAACAAGATCATGTAAACGTGCGGTTTCAAGATGCATAGAACAAGACGCCGAGACAAGAATACCGCCTTTCGCAACCAATCTCATCGCTAGCTGATTCGCTCGGTGATAAGCCCCCTCGCCCGCTTTAATGTCTTTACGACGAGCAATAAATGCAGGCGGATCCATAACAACAACATCGAAACGCTGCTTATCTTCAATCAAAGAAGACATCGCCTCAAAAGCATCCCCATGCATGAGGTTAGAAACCCCTTCATATTGATTCAGTTTTAAGTTTCCATTAACATAATTTAGTGCACTTTCAGATGCGTCAATAAAAGTGACATCCGTTGCGCCTGCTGAAGCGGCTTGAACTCCCCAGCCACCAACATAAGAGAAAACATCTAGAACGCGTTTGCCGTCACAAAAACCTTGCATAGTTTTGCGGTTTTCACGGTGATCATAGAACCAACCAGTTTTCTGTCCATCCCAAACAGGCGCTTCAAATAACACGCCATTTTCTTGTAGGAAAACCGTTTCTGGTACCGTACCGAAGGCTTCCTCTACGTAAGTTTCCAACCCTTCGATCTGACGCATTTTCCCGTCGTTTTTCATCAAAATAGCCGTTGGCTTAATGACATCTTGCAGTGCTTCAACGATTTCGCTTTTAACGCGTTCCATTCCTGCTGTTGAAATTTGCACAACAATAATGTCAGCAAAGCGATCCACAACCAAACCAGATAAACCGTCAGAATCACCGAATACCAATCGATAATATGGCGCTGGATAAGTCATCTCACGCAATGACAAAGCAATCTTAAGGCGATGAACCAATGTGGATTTATTCAGCAACGTATCCGTACTACGGCTAATTAAACGACCACAAATCAGCGTATTTGGGTTTATCGTGGCAATACCAAGCGGTTTCCCTTGTGCTGTTTCGACAACAACCTGATCTCCTGGAGTAAATTGCTTTAATGGTGTCTCAGAGGTGTTTACCTCGTTGCTGTAGATCCATTGATGCCCAGCTCGAAGACGGCGATCAGCCTGGCCTTTTAGTCGAATAACGCTCAAAGTTTTCACCTAGTATATTTTAAAAAAACGCTATTATAGAGACTCTAGAGTCAATTGCCATTTATTAAGGAAAGTTACACAACAGAAATTGCTCAGCTATATATTACTTGGCTTAAATTACTTCCTTCTAAAAAAAGGCAAACAATCTAAAAACCAAGTGATCTGGAAACCAAGAATAGTACGGAAGTTTATTCGCGGGGAAACATAACCAAATGATCGAGATGAACACTCAGTCCAATCTCTTGACCAACAGCATGATCATGATGGGAAGAAGCAAAACAATAAACCACTTTGCCAGAAGACAATTTCACACGATATAAAAAGTGTGAACCTCTAAATAACTTACTAACAATTACCCCCACAAACTCACTATCATCATCATGTAGAATATCATCAGGACGAATCAATAAATCTACTTTGGTATCATCCGCAAAACCGTGGTCTAAATCGCCGTGAATGTTACCCAAAGCAGAATGCACACAATTTGCTCCACACACGGTCGCAGGTAGAAAATCGCCATGACCAATAAAACTGGCAACAAAGCGAGTCTCTGGCTCATGATAAATTTGATACGGTGAGCCTGTTTGATGAATCACCCCAGCATCCATAACAAACACCTGATCCGCCATGGAGAAGGCTTCCATTTGATCATGAGTGACCAAAAGCGCACTCATTTTTTCATGTTGTAATATCTTACGAATATCTGGAACCAACTCTTCACGCAACTTAGCATCAAGACCAGAAAAAGGTTCATCCATTAATAATAGCTTCGGTTTCGGGGCAATGGCACGAGCTAACGCGATTCGTTGCTGCTGACCACCGGATAAAGAGTGCGGGTAACGCATTTGAAAGCCAGACAATCCCACTAATTCGAGTAAATAAGCGACTCGCTCTTCTGCGCTTTCTTTTGGCCAAGCGGATAATCCAAAAGCAATATTCTGGGCAATAGTAAGATGGGGAAACAAAGCAATATCTTGAAATACCATACCTATTTTTCGATGCTCTGGATTCATGCCATAAGAAGGCGTAGAAATCACCTTTCCATCCATCTTAATATCACCAGACATTAAGATTTCAAACCCTGCGATTGCTCGCAACAAAGTCGATTTACCGCAACCACTTGGTCCAAGCAAGCAACCGATTTGCCCTTCTGATAATTGAAAAGAGGCATTTTCGACAACGACACTCCCACTATAACCAACCGAAACATTGGTTAATGTCATTACTTTTAACACTTCATGAGGAGGTAACAACGTCATATTCAATCCTAGTTCGAATGCTCAATACGTGAAGAGATAGAGCGACTCAACAAAATCACTGGCACCAAACCCACCAGCACTATCATCAAAGAAGGAGGCGCTGCATCGATTAGTCTTTCATCAGATGCCAATTCAAACGCCCTAACCGCCAAGGTGTTGAAGTTAAATGGACGCAATACCAAGGTGGCAGGTAACTCTTTTAAAACATCAACAAACACAATAAGTAATGCTGTTAATACTGAGCCCTTAAGCAGTGGCATATGAATTCTTTTCAACACCTTCGCTGGTGATAAACCAAGAGAGCGACCAGCCATATCCATGCTGGGTTTAATTTTACCAAGACCATTTTGTACAGCACCAAGAGAAACAGCCATGAAACGAACCGTGTAAGCAAACAAGAGTGCAAACAAGGTACCAGAGAAAATCAGACCAACATTTTCACCCGTATAATATTTTATTAAATCAATCAGTCTATGATCTAACCAAGCCAAAGGGACAATGGTTCCGATCGCAATAATCGTTCCTGGCAAAGCGTAACCTAATCCTGCGATACCAACAGACGCCCTCACGCTACGATCATTATTTAACCGTATGGCATAACAAAGCAATAGAGATAAACTGACTGCAATTAACGCCGCCAAAGCAGCAAGATAGAAAGAGTTCCACGCCAATTGAACGAAATCCCACCCAGGCAATTCTGCCTTAAATAGCGCCCAATAGATCAACACTCCCACAGGGAGAATGAAGCCAAACAATACGGGTAACCAACAAAATACAGTCGTCAAAATACCTCGACTACCTTTCAGTTCAATTCGCCGATTGGTTGCCTTGCGTAATCCGGATGAGTGATAACGAATACGATGTCGAGAATAGCGCTCTAATAAAATCAAAACCGCCACAAACAGCAAAAGCACACCCGCTAATTGTGACGCAGCCGCTATATCGCCGAAACCATAAAAAGTCCGCAAGATACCCGTTGTGAAGGTGTTTACACTGAAATACTGCACCGTGCCGTAATCAGCGAGGGTTTCCATTAACACTAAGGAAAGACCAGTCACAATAGCAGGGCGAGCAAGAGGAAGGGCGAGTTTGAAAAATGCTTTTTGGCTTGAGTAACCAAGCGTACGACTGACTTCAAGCGTGTTTGCTGATTGCTCTAGAAAAGCCGCGCGGCTCATTAAATACACATACGGATAAAGAACCAAGGTCAACATGACAATGGCACCACCAAGCGAACGAACCTCAAAGAACCAATATTCTCCGTAGCTCCAGCCAGTCACATCACGGATGAAAGTTTGTACTGGTCCAGCAAAATCAAACACGCCAGTATAGGTATAAGCGATAATATAAGCTGGCACTGCCATAGGAAGTAACAGTGCCCAAGATAAAAACTTGCGACCTCTAAACTCACACATACTGGTAAACCAAGCACATGGCACACCAATAGCAAATGCACCAAAGCCAACACCAAGCATTAACAGCAAGGAATTTTGTACGTAATCAGCTAAGACAGTATGATAAAGGTGTCGCCACACTTCACCATCGCCAATGAGGACATTTACTAAGACAACCAATATAGGTATCGACAAAATCGCTGCAATAAAAATCGCAGCGATCTTTAGCCAATTCCAATTGGGTTTTCTAGCGAAACTAGAGTGTGTTGAATCAACCATCAATAATAGCAGCTCATATTAAAAACGAAATTATTTCCAACCACCAATGTCCATTAACTCAACTGCTTCGCGATTGTTTTCACCTAGTTTGCTCAACGAGATAGTGTCAGCTCGGAACGTACCAAATGGCGCCAACATTTCTGGTGCGCTGATACCTTTTACAACTGGGTATTCATTATTAACATGAGCGTACCATTCTTGTGACGCGTGACTGGTCAAAAACTCAATTAACAAGGTCGCATTTTCAATGTTCGTTGCCGATGCGGTAAGACCTGCACCACTTACATTGACATGTGCTCCACGCTCACTTTCACCTTGGTTTGGCCAAAATAACTTCACGCTGTCATAAACTTTTCGCTCAGCTGCATCACTACTTTGTCCAAGACGACCGTAATAATAGGTGTTCGCTAAAGTAACATCACAAACACCTGCCGAAACGGCTTTCAATAGATCAATATCGCCACCAAAAGGAGGGCGTGCTAAATTCGACACTAAACCTTTAATCCAAGCTTGAGTCTTTTCTCGACCATCCGCTTCTAACATAGAAGCAACCAAAGATTGATTGTAAATATTTGCGGACGAACGTACGCAAATACGCCCCTTCCATTTTGATGTAGCTAGATCTTCGTAGGTTGAGAAATCTCTCTCGGAGACCTTTTTGGGATTATAAAAAATTACACGAGCACGTTGAGACAGGCCGAACCAATAACCATCGCTATCGCGTAAGTGACTAGGAATATTAGCATCTAGTACGTCACTTTGAATTGGCTGTAGAACACCGGCGTCTTTCGCTCGATGTAAACGCCCAGCATCAACAGTAATGAATAAATCAGCTGGGCTTGCATTACCTTCAGCTCTTAATCGGCTCAACAAGGCATCTGCCGATCCTGTGATCAGGTTTACAACAACATCATTTTCTTTAGAAAAATCGTCTAACACTGGCGCAATTAAAGATTCTTTACGTGCAGAGTAAATATTTACTTCGCCTTTCGCCTCTACACTTGTAGACACAAGCAAAGTTGACGCTAACGCTATAATCCCAATCCCACTAAAAATCGATTGTCGATCCATCATATCGACTACTTTACGTAACTGCACTGACATATAAACCTTCCACAAACGATGGTTCTCTGTGCATAAAAAATCTAGAGGAACCAACCAGAAAAATGAGACAAGAAATTAACACAACAACAGGTTGAACACTAGCGATTCTCATTCAATATCAATCAAGTATCTGATTCAATTCGTCGCTAAGAATCAGTGCATCGTCTAACTCGTAAATAATGCCTTCAGATAAACCAGCTGCCGTTGCAACAGCCATCGGGAAACTTTCTCGAACCAAATCCGAGTCTCGATCATTACGGATACAGGCATTAAGATAACAAGCGAGGTTTAGTACACAAGCAAGCGGCTTAGGCTCACCATCCGCAAACGGACGTTTATGATGCTGCACCGCATCGCCTAAATTTTCAGGAAACTTCCACAAATCCATCAAAGCTTTACCAGCATCTTGAGAGGTAAAACCCAATAAATCCAATTCGGCCTTTACTCTTCCCGCTTTACGGTTTGCAACCAAGGTGTTAATTTCTTTCGCGGTGTCTGCAGCAGTCAAATGCAATAATAATCGACCAATATTATGAACAATACCGACTGTAAATGCTTCATCCGCTTCAACTAAAGGTGTGCGTTTCGCAAACCATTGAGCCAGTTCAGCAACACGAAATGAATCAGCCCAAAACTCAGGCAACACAATGCCATCAACTTTCGTCACAGAATTAGAGAAGCCAGAAGCAATCACTAGGGTTTTTAGTTTATCAATTCCTAGTAATACGGTTGCTTCATCAATCGATGAAATTTTTCTAGAAAGGCTAAAATATGCCGAGTTCACAACTCGCAAGACTTTTAATGAAATTGTCTGGTCATGGGAAACGCGCTCAGTAATATCTGAGTACTTCACATTTGGATCGCTGAGTAGCTGAATAAGCTCACGCACAACATCGGGAACATTAGGCAGCTTATCGGTTTGCTTAAGAAGATCCTGAATTTGCATACCATCACACCTTATATTTTGTTTATTAATCAATGTCTCATTGTACAGAAGGGTATGCCAGCAGCCATTATTTTCAATCGAAAATAAGTAGCGTTTTGCAAACAGCAAAATACCTCTTCCATAATAAACTTTTAAAAAGCCTTCATAAATCAGAAAGCATGAGCTGCATTATGAAAAAGAAGCCAATCCTGCGGCACGGGCTATTAATTTCTTCTTCAGAGAGGCATTACAATCGAAGCTTTTCATACCAGTATTTCGAAGCTCTACAATCAATGGATGCTGAGTTGAAAATAAACGTTTAAAGGTCTCCATTCCTGCCGCCATTCCAATATTGTCTAGCATACGAGCCCGTTGATAACGCCTTAAAACTTTGCTTGCACCGAGGTTTTCACCTCGTTTATGCGCCTTACTCAAGACATCAACCAAAGCCTTAACATCGGAGAAACCTAAGTTTGCGCCTTGGCCCGCCAAAGGGTGAATCGTATGAGCCGCATCACCAATCAAAGCAATGCCTGATTTAACGTATTCTTTAGCATGTCGTTGACGCAATGGAATCGCTTGTCTAGAGCGAGTAATAGCAAGTACGTCAAAGCGCTTATTAATGGCGTAATGTACACGACGACAAAAGGCATCATCAGATAATACTTTCAAAATGGCCGCCTCTTCAGGAGGAACACACCAAACAATTGAGACAAAATGTCTACCCCCAACCGCAGGCAAAGGCAAAAAGGCCAAAACACCTTCTTCACCGAAACTTTGCCACGCGGTATTATTATGTGATTGATCAATTTCAATCGTAGCAGCAATCGCGGTATGACCGTAATCCCATTCCACTGTTGCAAAGTCATTTTCTGAACGAAGTTTGGAACCACCACCATCTGCTGCAATCAAGACTTGCGACTCTAGCCGGTCGCCTGATTCTAAGACCACTTTCGAACCAGTCTCACTTAATTCATAAGACGCCAATGCATTATTGAAATACAGGTCGATACTTTTATTCTTCTGTATTTGCTCCATCATTTGCTGACTTAAAACGGTGTTTTCAACAAGATCACCCAATTCAGACATAGCCGCTGAACCAGCATTAAAGTCGATATAACCTGATCCAAGGCCATCCCAAACGACAATATTGTCATAGGAAGCGATTCTTCCTTGTGGAATATTTTGCCAAACGTCAGCGGATTCTAATAAAGCTTTTGACTGACTGGAAATGGCACTTACTCTGGCGTCATAAGCAGGCGGTGTTGACAGTGTGTAATCACCACTGTGTTTATCAATAAGTGCAATTCGTAAAGAAGATTTCGCCAAAAGTATCGCCGATAGTGCGCCAACCATTCCAGCACCGACTATGATCACATCGTACGATTTAGCCATCTTTGCATTACTCCAGTCTGTTGTTTATTCGACTCAATAACTTTTACATTCAATAACGTTTACATTCAATAACCTAGTGACTTTGAGCCATTAAGGCTTCAATGTCTTTGATTTCTTTTGCTAGGCCATGAGTTAAAACATACGGGCCTTCAGTACGAATAAGCACATCATCTTCAATTCGAATACCGATACCTCGCCATTTTTCATCGACAGACTCGTTATCGGCAGAAACATACAAACCCGGTTCAATGGTTAATACCATACCCTCTTTAAGCAAACGAGATTCACCCGCTACTTTATAAGCACCACAATCATGAACATCCAACCCCAACCAATGCCCTGTATTATGCATATAAAAATCTCGGTATGCCTTGCTTTCGATCAGGAGGTCGACGTCACCGCTTAACAAACCATGAGTCACCAATCCCTCTGTTAGGGTTCGAACCGCTGCGTTATGGCAGGCTTCGTAAGGTGTACCGACAGTTAACTGTTTCATACCCGCATGATACGCATCTAACACCACTTGATACAAAGCAGCTTGAGGCTCACTAAACTTACCATTCGCAGGAAAAGTACGAGTAATATCAGCTGCATAACAACCTAGCTCAGCCCCAGCATCGATAAGAATTAAATCACCGTCTTCAATAAGCTCATCGTTCTTAATGTAATGCAAAACACAAGCATTACTTCCTGACGCTACAATATTATTATACGCAGGCTGACGTGCACCGGATTTCATAAAGACGTAATTCAATTCCGCTTCTAACTGATATTCCATCATGCTAGGACGAACCGAACGCATTGCTTGCTTATGAGCTTCCACGCTGATTTGTGCAGCGGCCTCCATAATGGCTATTTCTTCTGCGTCTTTGCATAAGCGCATTTCAGCAATCACAGGACCAACGTCCGTAAATTGTGTTGGAGCAATCGCACCTGCTCTTGCACGAACAGACAATGCATCACGCCAGCCTGCAATTTTTTCACGTAAAACGCTATCATTGAATAAGTAGGCAATATTGGTTGTGCCATTTAACGCCGTCATCGCCACATCATCTAATTGATCAAGGTCTGCAGCGTCATCCGCGCCAAAGCTTTTTATCGCACCTTCTGTACCAAATCGAAAACCTTCCCATTGCTCTTTTTCTGGGTCTTTCGGCAAAGTAACCAAGGTCATATCACCATCAGCACCAATGACTACGTAAGCGCTTGGCTCTGAAAAACCAGTCAGATAAAAGAAACTACTATGAGGTCGAAACTCATACTCACAATCATTATTACGAGTCGCCAACCCACCAGTACGAATAACAACCACACTGTTCTCAGGCAAAGATTGCATCAAACGCTCACGGCGCGCTTGGTAAGTTTGAGTATCAATTTTCATAAAATGTCTCTCTTTCAGCGGTCGGTACACATTATTAATGTAACGGATTTTTCTTCGTATGATCGATATTAGGGTTCACATCATGATGCTCTGTGTACATCATCATGGCAGACAACCGAACGTATTCAACCAATTCGGTTAAGTCCGCTTCATTATCATTGTTTTCTTCTAGCATTCTCATTTCCGCTTGCATGCCGGAAATATTGGCAAAGTCACGAAGGATTTGTTTTGTTTCATCAGAAAGCGTATTTTTCTGTCCTGACAAGCCATAACCAGCCAAGAAACCATGCGCCCATTGGGACAAGGTCACACCTCTTTCACAAAGCTCAGCATCATCATCTGAAATACTTGGTACAAGCGCATATTCACCGTTTTGCAACAAGGTCAGTGTCGCTGTATAAAGTTCAACAATTGCCGCACGACTGGCTTCTTCTTTCCAACCTTCTATATCGCAAAATTCAGCAACCATGATTAACCAGTCTTCTAGCGGTAAAGCCACACCGGAAGCAAGATAACCACATAATTGACCATGCAGCTCTGCAGGTGATGCAGTAATCGATTCGGAAACAAAAACATCTGCAATTAAATCAAAGTCCAATGCATCTTTTAACATTTCTGTGGACATAAGCTGTCTACCTACTTTTATTCAATTCGTTATAAAAAAGAAGCCGCACCTAATGGCGCGGCTTTTCGTTTCAATCTTAACAATTAGCCTAATTGCTTCAGGCCAGACTCCAACGTTTGTAAAATCAGAGTATTAATCGTCATTGGACCCACACCACCAGGAACTGGCGTATAAGCAGCAACGCGTTCCGTTAGTGGAGCTAATTCGATATCGCCAACACCACCTGGGTGATAACCGGCATCAACAACCACTGCGCCATCTTTGATCCATTCTGCTTTAATAAATTCTGGTTTACCCACAGCTCCAACCACCACATCGGCTTGTTTGATTAAGTCTGCTAGATTCTGAGTGCGAGAATGACAAATAGTGACAGTTGCATTCGCGTTCAGCATCATCATTGCCATTGGTTTACCCAATATAGGACTACGACCAACCACAACAACATGTTTACCTTCTAACTTCACATCGTATGCTTCAAGTAAACGCATAATCCCTGCTGGTGTTGCCGCACCATAGGCTGGTTCTTGCATCGCCATACGACCAAAACCAAGACAAGTCACACCATCTACGTCTTTACGAGCTTCAATGGCATCAAAACAAAGACGCTCATCAATTTGCTCTGGCACAGGGTGTTGCAACAAAATACCATGAACATCAGGATTAGCATTCAGCTCTTCGATGGTATTTAGTAATTCTTCTGTCGTGGTACTCTCAGGTAGCTCAATTGCTCTCGAATCCATACCAACTCGACGACAAGCATTGCCTTTCATTTTCACATAAGTCGCTGACGCTGGATCAGCACCCACTAAAATCGTTGCCAAAATAGGCGTACAACCAGTACGCTCTTTAAGCTCAGTAACTTGAGCCTGTAGGCGGTTTTCAGTTTCTTTGGCGCAAAGTTTGCCATCAAGAACCAATGCAGTCATGAAAGAGCTCCAGTAATAATAGAGTGATATATGAGGGAGGGACATTGTACCCCAAGTTTTGATTCGATAGGCAGTGCCGAGCAAAATTTGTTATTCAAAATTACAGTAAAACCTACCTTATGCAGGCTCTAAATAATCCACAAGAAGCTGTAAGTTACGCTGCCCACGAAATTCATTGATATCCAATTTATACACTAGGCGAATTTTATTCGCTGTATTATTGGGCCACTTTTCCAAATCCACAAAGAAGCTAATCGCATCCAAAAGAAGTCCACTGTTTGGTTCACGCACCATGAGTTTTAGATGCTTTTCTCCCACCAAACGCTGTTGAAGTACATCGAAAATGCCATCGAAAACAGGCTCTGGAAAAGCTTGCCCCCAAGGGCCAGATAATCTCACCTGCTCAGCAAAACTTAAGCTAAAATCTTCTGCTGCAAGCGGCCCATCAGTGAGCAACTTCGCCTCTAATAACTCAGGTGTTACCCATTCAGTAATAATTGCGTCGAACGCCAAACGAAAGGCCTCGTAATGAGACTCTCGAATCGTCATTCCAGCAGCCATAGCGTGACCGCCAAACTTACTCAACAATTGAGGATAACGTTTAGCCAATAAATCCAGGGCATCACGAATATGAACACCAGCAATAGAACGGGCCGAACCTTTTAACTCGTCTTCACCCACTCGAGCAAAAGCAATGACTGGACGATGACATTTATCTTTCATTCGAGAAGCTAAAATACCAATAACGCCTTGATGCCAATCAGCATCATAAAAGCAGACACCATTTGGTATTTCTTGCTCATCGTCCAACAAGTCTTCCAAAACAAGCTCTGCCTGCTCTTTCATGTCCGATTCAATGGCTTTGCGTTCACGGTTAAATTGATCAAGCTGTTGAGCATATTCACGAGCCTGATGTGGGTGAACCGAAAGTAAGCACTCAATGCCAATAGACATATCATCAAGTCGCCCTGCGGCGTTTAGTCTTGGGCCAACAGCAAAGCCTAAATCGGATGCTTTGAGCTGCGTATGATCTCGGTGCGCAATATCCAATAAAGCCAAAATACCTGGCCGCGCCAAGCCTGCTTGAATACGCTTAATCCCTTGTTGTACAAGGATGCGATTGTTCGCATCCAGTGACACAACATCTGCGACTGTACCTAAAGCCACTAAATCCAAATAATCTGCCATTTTAGGCTCTGGGATATGCTGTTCGACAAACCAATTACGTCGGTTCAACTCAGCCCGCAAAGCCGACATAACATAAAAAATCACCCCAACACCGGCTAAATTTTTACTAGGAAAGCCGCATTGTGGATGATTTGGGTTCACAATCGCATCTGCTGCGGGCAAGGTATCGCCTGGTAAATGATGATCTGTTACGACCACCTTCATTCCATAGGATTTAGCCGCCAAAACACCATCGATACTGGCGATTCCGTTATCGACAGTGACTAAGACAGCTGGCTCCTTTTCTTTGGCTACCTCAACAATTTCTGGCGTCAAACCGTAGCCAAACTCAAATCGATTTGGTACTAGGTAATCTGGTGCAATGGCACCCATGGCTTCTAACGCCAAAATACCAAGACTGGTACTGGTTGCACCATCGGCATCGAAATCACCAACAATTAGGATTTTCTGACCTGCTACAATAGCATCCGCTAAAATACTGCCTGCAGTCGCAAGATCAAACAAAGAGTCTGGTCGTAATAAATGTGGGAGACGGTAATCTAAATCCGCTTCAGACATAACGCCGCGAGCCATAAAAACTCGCTGCAGTGTTGAGGACATACTGTTTGGAAAATGATTTTCTTCGGTAGGAACGATCCGACGTTCAATGCGCATATAAGATCTCGAGAATCAAAAAAATGAATCGAGAAAGGATATCACGAATCCGAACATCTATTAAAAAATGCTAATCCGTGCAAACTTGGTTACGACCAGAATGCTTTGCACGATATAATCGATTGTCAGCTAAAGTAATTGCTTCTCTTAAGATGACAGATGGAGTAGTACTTGCAACGCCCACACTAAGCGTGACATTAAAGACTTGGCCTTCATAAGAAAACTTATAGCTTTCTATACGTTTGCGTATCAATTCTGCTAGTGCATTAGCTTCTTGAATGTCACCTTCAGATAGTGCCACCAAAAACTCTTCTCCACCCCAACGCGCAGCAAAGCCGTATTCAGGTAAAGATGTTTGAATGATCTCTGCTATTTTCATTAGTGCATAATCCCCTGCATCATGACCGTATTGATCATTGACACGCTTGAAAAAATCAACATCTGCCAATAACAAATGAATGACTTCCTGCTCTTTGATCTCTAGACGCTGCAGCATGCCTCGGCGATTTAACAACTCAGTTAAACTATCAATATAAGCCAGCAACTTTAACTTTCCTGTTTTCTCCTTCAATTCATCATTAAAGCGAGACATGGAATATTCGTAAATGCCAGATAAAAAAATCACCACCATAAAAGAAAATAAAATTCTAGAAGGTAATGTTTCATGATACCCAAATTCAGAGAAATAATTATCAGTAAAAAACATAACAATAATTAAGGCAATGGTGAAAACCGCTAATTCAATTAAGCCTTGTTTCATTCCATGTAAAAATAAAGAAACCGCAGGGACACAAAAAATCCACACATGGCCTGTACCGTTCATACCGCCAGTATAAACAAGATAAATCATCAAGGCATAAAGGGGATAAATAACAAAACTACCAGAAAGGGAATGGTTGCGGGAAAACCGAAGAAAAACATGGTTTATCGCATATAAAACAGCAATAAAGACCAAGCACCACCCTAATGTGGTTTTACCTGTAAAAAGAGAAATAATGCCCAGCGGAAGCGTAAAAAAAACACCAACTATGGTAAATAAATTAATAATAAGAATCCGGCGAGCATCTTCAGAAAAAGACACCTCTTCGGTTCCAACATAAAAGAACGTCAACCAAGCTGATTTATTTTGTGTTTTGTTACTAGGCTTTTCAGGCTTAGTTTTATTTGAGTTGCTCATAATATCGACCTAAAAGCTATCAAAACTATCAAAGCTATTTGATAATTAACATTACACCAAAACACAAATGGACTCTCTTAATATTACCCAATTATTACAAATTACAACATTAAACCATCCTAAAAAGATCGCTAAGCAGGATACAAACGAGACAAGAGCACAGGCACAACAGTTTCAACTTTCAATATTCGTTCACCTAAATGAACAGACTCCATACCTGCTTCTAGCCATTTCCCCACTTCAAACTCGTTCCAACCACCTTCAGGACCCAGTGCCAAAACACAGGGCTCTTGAATATTAATAGGACAAGATTTTGCTAAATAAGGATGGGCCAACAACCCTACTTTATCTTTTAAAAGGTCAGGCAATTTATCTTCAACAAATGGCCTAAAACGAGGGATTAACGACCATTTTGGCATTACCGTGTCTTTTGCCTGTTCAAGCCCCTCTAACAATGACAGCTCAATGGATTCCGTCTGTAGAACAGGACTTTGCCAGTAGCTCTTTTCCACTTTCGCAGAATGGATCAAATACAATTCTTTCACGCCCATCGCGGCAATATTACTTAATGTTCTTTTCAACATTTTAGGTCTTGGTAACGCCATAGCCAAAATAATTGGCAGAGCATCAGGCGCGGGCGATGTTAAGCTTAATGAGTGTATATAACCAAGCTGATCATCGGTTGGTGGTTCATAAACCCCTTCTCCTATTTTCCCATTTAATAATCCAACTCTTAATACATCACCCTGATTTGCTTTAATGACTTTAGAGATATGCGTCTGTTGTCGAGCAGACAAGGCAAATTGGTCAGGCTTAAGAGAGAGATTAGGATCAAGTACAATTAAATTCATGGGAAAGTCGATTATCAGCAATGGTTGATAGGGAATACAAAAACGGCCAATCTATGATTGGCCGTTTCATTAGTTCAATAGACGTAATCAGATGTGTTCAGCAACAAAAGCTTGAACATCGCTCAAACTATTATCTAACACTTCATAAGACTCTTCACGTTCGAAAAGTTCTTTCATATGTTCAGGAAGTTTTGGCGTTTCACAACCAGCTTTCTCAACTGCTTCTGGGAATTTAACCGGATGCGCTGTTGCCAAAGTAATCATAGGGACGGACTTATCTTTCCAACATTGACGAGCCGCTTCAAGGCCAATCGCTGTATGTGGATCAAGCAGATACTGAGTCGATGCAAAAACATCAGCGATGACTTCACACGTCTTATCATCATCCACTTTATAACTGTCAAAATTGCCTTTCACAAATGACCAAGCTTGATCGTTTAAAGACACATCACCTTTATTGAATCTTTCCATCAAATCATCAATGGCTGCACCATCGCGACCATGTGCATCAAACAACAAACGTTCAAAATTACTGGATACCATGATATCCATACTTGGAGACAAGGTAACGTTCAACGATTGACGACTCATGTCATTCTCAGCAATCACACGATGCAAAATATCATTCTGGTTTGTTGCAACAACCAACTGATCGATTGGCAAGCCCATTTTCTTAGCAAGATAACCCGCAAAAATATCGCCAAAGTTACCCGTCGGAACAGAGAAAGACACTTCACGGTGCGGTGCCCCAACAGACAATGCAGAAGAAAAATAGTAAACGATCTGAGCCATAATACGAGCCCAGTTTATTGAATTTACTGCCCCTAACTTAGCGCCTTTTAAAAAGCCTTGATCTGCAAAGCTGGACTTAACCATACCCTGACAATCATCAAAATTTCCTTTCACTGCAATGTTAAAGACATTGTCGTCAATCACAGTTGTCATTTGACGACGCTGCACTTCAGAAACACGCTCGTAAGGATGCAAAATAAAGATATCTAGACGCTCTGAGTGACGACAACCTTCGATGGCGGCAGAACCCGTATCGCCAGAGGTTGCACCTAAAATCACAAGTTTTTCTTTGCGCTCAGATAAAACGTAATCCATTAGACGACCGAGCAATTGTAATGCAAAATCTTTAAAAGCCAATGTAGGACCGCGGAATAGCTCTAAAATCCATTCGTTATTGCCCACTTGAACCATAGGGGCAATAGCAGAGTGATTAAAGCCAGCATAAGCCTCATCGATCATTCTTTTAAATTCGCCTTCAGGAATATCACCTTCCACAAAAGGCCACATCACTTTAAAGGCCAATTCTTGATAAGAAAGATTCGCCCATGAAGCAATCTCTTCTTTGCTATAATGGGGCAGACTTTCTGGCACATACAAACCGCCATCATTTGCTAAACCAGCCAGTAAAACATCACCAAAAGACAACGCTGGCGCTTTGCCTCGAGTAGAAATGTATTTCATATCGTATTCTCTCTTACGCCAAGTTTTCGACACGGATTCGTTGAACAGTACCTGCAACATCCGGTAAGGCTTCAATCGCAGCAATCGCTGCGTTCATATTGCGTTCTTTTACGTCGTGGGTCATGACCACTAAAGGCACCAATTCACTGCCTTCGCGCTCTCGCTGAATCAATGACTCAATGCTGATGTCATTATTCGATAAAATTTGTGTGATATTCGCCAATACGCCTGCACGGTCTTTGATCGTCATGTTTAAGAAGAAACCACATTCAATTTCTTCAACGGGCAAAATTTGTACCGCGGACAAGGCATCCGCTTGGAACGCCAAATGCGGTACGCGATTGGTAGGATCTGCGGTCAAGGTGCGCGCTACATCTATCACGTCAGCAATAACAGACGAGCCAGTTGGTAACGCACCGGCGCCTGCGCCGTAAGTCAGAGTTGGCCCGACCACGTCACCTTGCACCATAATAGCGTTCATCACCCCGTTAACATTAGCCAATAATTGCTTGTGTGATATCAACGTTGGGTGAACACGCAATTCAATACCGGTTTTGGAGCGACGCGCAATACCTAAGTGTTTAATGGCGTAACCAAGATCATCGGCAAACGCCACATCTTCGGCTGTAATTCGACTGATGCCTTCTGTGTATGTTCTCTCAAACTGAAGAGGAATACCAAAAGCGATAGAAGCGAGAATCGTAAGTTTGTGAGCAGCATCGATCCCTTCCACGTCAAACGTAGGATCTGCTTCGGCATAACCCAATTCCTGAGCTTCTGCTAAAACGTCATCGAAATCACGCTGCTTTTCGCTCATTTCAGAAAGAATAAAGTTTCCTGTGCCGTTAATAATACCAGCTAACCAATCAATTCGGTTTGCAGATAAACCTTCACGTAAAGTTTTAATAATTGGAATACCGCCAGCAACTGCCGCTTCAAAAGCAACGATAACACCTTGTTCTTGGGCTCTAGCAAAGATTTCATTGCCATGTTCAGCAATAAGCGCCTTATTTGCTGTAACAACATGCTTGCCGTTTGCAATCGCTGTCAGAACCAATTCTTTAGCAACCGAAGTGCCGCCAATCAATTCCAGTACAATATCAATCTCTGGATTATTAACAACGTCGAAAATGTCACGTGTAACATTCATACCTGTGGTGTCACACATATCGTTATCACGACGAGCACCAATTTGCTCAATCACAATACTACGGCCAACACGTCGTGTAATTTCTTCTGCATTATTCCGAAGAATATTAAAACTACCGGAACCAACAGTCCCTAGCCCACAAATTCCGACTTTTACCGGTTTCAAAACAATACCCCACAGTGATGATTTAGTTATTCTAAGTAATCTTATTAAATATAAAACAGATTGATTATACCGCTAGTGCAATGCAAAACCCAACGCACAAAAGACTGAAGTAGACCTGTGCTTGGTAAAATATTTCACGATAAGGCTATAACCCAAGACGTTTAACCAATTCAACTGCTGGCAAATACCCAGGTAAAAGTGTGCCATCGCCCAATACAATACTCGGAGTGCCACGCACACCAATTTCGCCACCTAAGTTATATTGATCCGCAACAGGATTAACACATTTATTTTCTGGGATTGCTTCGCCTAACTTTGCCTCAGAAAGCCACTTTTTAGGATTGTCAGAACACCAGACACTCACCATTTTCTGATAGGACTCAGAACCAATTCCTGATCTAGGGTAAGCCAAGTAACGCACTGTCACACCAGAATCATTAAGCTGGGGAACCTCTTTATGAAGCATACGACAATAAACACAATCTACATCAGTAAAGACAGTAATATGAGCCTTCTCATTCTCAGCCTTATAAACAATCATATCTGACTCTGGTAACGCTTCAATTTTGGCTAGCTTGGCTTTTTCTGTTTCGTTCTCAAGCGCATCACCTTCTACGCGATAAAGGTCACCCGCAACAAAATATTTACCATTTTGTGTCACATGCAATACCGGCCCACCTTTAAGTGCCACCACATACAACCCAGCACTTTCATGTAGCACAGCACTTTCTATTTCGTATTGAGGTAAAGCAGCTCGCACTGAAGATAAAACATCAGATTCATTGGCAAGGATTGCATTCGAGAACAATAAAAACACTGTACCCAGAGTGACTTTACGGGACAGTAAAAAGAAAATTTTATTCATGAAGAACCTCAATGAGAAAAGTAATCTCTATTAGGCCATACAGCAGGGAGTTAGTTCCATAAAAAAAGGCGACTTACGTCGCCTTTTTTGAAACAGAAAAATTAACGCTTAGTCAATTTCTCTTTAATACGTGCAGACTTACCAGAACGCTCGCGTAGGTAGTAGATCTTAGCTTGACGTACGTCACCGCGACGCTTAACTTCAATGCTATCAACTAATGGGCTGTAAGTTTGAAAAGCACGCTCAACACCGATACCGTTAGAAATTTTACGAACAGTAAATGCTGAGTTAAGACCACGGTTACGCTTAGCAATTACAATACCTTCATAGGCCTGTAGACGCTCACGTGAACCTTCTTTTACTTTAACTTGGACAACAACAGTATCACCAGTACCGAAGGCTGGGATTTCTTTTGTCATCTGTTCAGCTTCTATCTGCTGAATCAATGTCGTTTTATTACTCATGGATGTGACTCCCAATAATATAGTTTCTTATTAGCACGAAGGTTTCCTACTAATAAGCCGCAATTCTTACTCTGCCGAGGTTGAATCTTCAGTTTCGCGAATAAACTCTTCTAACAACTTCTGCTGTTCCTTGTCCAACTCAAGTTCTTGCAGAAGGTCTGGCCGGCGTTGAAAAGTTCTTCCGAGCTTTTGCTTCAATCGCCAACGTCTAATCTCCTCGTGGTTGCCACTAAGCAGCACTGCCGGTACAGGTTCACCGTTTAGCACTTCTGGGCGAGTATAATGCGGACAATCCAGCAAACCATCAGCAAACGAGTCTTCGTCTGCAGAAGCCTGCTTTCCTAGCACTCCAGGAACCATACGAAATACAGTATCCATAAGCACCATTGCCGGCAACTCACCACCACTTAGGACAAAGTCACCAATGGACCATTCTTCATCAATCTCAGATTGAATAAAACGCTCATCAACGCCTTCATAACGACCTGCTACCAGAATAAATTCTGCTTGCTTAGCGAGGTGTTGCACGCCTTCTTGCGTTAGCGTACGCCCTTGAGGGGATAGATAAATAACTTTTGCATTGGGCACCAATTTCTTAGCACACTCAATTGCATCTTTGAGAGGCTGAACTTTCATCAGCATCCCTGGACCACCACCATAAGGTCGATCATCTACAGTCTTATGTTTGTCATGAGTAAAGTCTCGGGGATTAAAAAAATCCACCTCAACCAACCCAGACTTAATGGCTCTGCCTGTTACTCCGTATTGGGTAATGGCTTGAAACATTTCCGGAAAGAGCGATATAACGCTAACCTTCACGTTGCGACCTCAGCTTCTTCGTTTAAAATTCCGGATCCCAATCAACTACCATTTCCTGCAGTTCTAAATTGACATTTAAAACATACGTTCCAGGAGCATAAGGAATTAGGCGCTCTTCACGATCAAAACTGCCTTCACACGCACGGATAACAACAACATCATTCGCACCGGTTTCCATAAGTTGAGAAACCTTCCCCAAGAGGACACCCTCTTTGGTAATAACCCTTAGACCTTCCAACTGACTCCAGTAATAATCACCTTCATCTAATGCTGGTAGCTCTTTGCTATCGATATAAACATCCATACCGCAGATCTCTTTTACTTGATCTCTGTCGCTATAACCTTTAACCGATGCAACCAAACCACGCCCTTGCAAACGCCCTTGGCTTAATTCTATGGTTTTCCACCCACTAGGAGTTTTCAACCACCAATGCTTGTAATCAAAGATTCCTTGCATTGGGTCGGTGTGTGAATATAACTTCACCCACCCTTTAACACCGTAAACTGATGTAATGCGTCCAACGACAAGGGCTTGCTCAGGAGCGGCCGCTTGTTTTAATGTAGACATAGCATTACCTCAATATTAAGCGTTTTTGCTAGCATCTTTTACAAGCTGCGCAGCACGGTCAGAAAGTTGAGCGCCTTGGCTAACCCAATGATTTACGCGATCTAGATCGATGCGTAGACGTTCTTCTTGACCACGAGCAACAGGGTTAAAGAAACCCAAACGCTCGATGTAACGACCATCACGTGCACGACGGCTATCAGCCACGTTCAAATGATAGAATGGGCGCTTTTTAGAGCCACCACGAGAAAGACGAATAGTTACCATATTATTGGCTCCTTATTGCTTAAGAAACCCCCTTGCCGAGTCGAATTTTAGACTCATACTACAAGAAGGCGGCATATTCTAGTCGATAAACCAGAAAAACAAAAGGGCGATTTACTCGCCCTTTCAAATAAACTGACAGTTTTTAAAAAACCACCAGTAAAAACAGCTAATTCACTCTACATTTTAGGGAAACCGCCGCCTCCTGGCATACCACCGCCAGGCATCATACCACCTAGTCCGCGCATCATTTTCTGCATCCCACCTTTAGAGCTAAATTTCTTCATCATTTTTTGCATTTGCTTATGCTGCTTAAGCAAACGATTCAAATCTTGGATTTGCAACCCAGCACCCGCTGAAATACGTTTTTTTCTAGAACCATTTATAACATCAGGATTGCGACGCTCTGCAGGTGTCATAGAATTAATTAAGGCCTCCATTTGAACGAACATTTTGTCGTTCACTTTATCTTGGATATTCCCCAACTGCCCCATACCAGGAAGCTTATCTAACATGGAGCTCATGCCGCCCATGTTTTTCATTTGCTGAAGCTGCTCTTTAAAGTCTTCTAAATCAAAGCCTTTGCCTTTTTTTAATTTACCAGCAAGCTTCTCGGCTTTCTCTTTATCAATTTTCTGCTCTGCTTCCTCGATAAGAGAAAGCATATCGCCCATCCCCAAAATACGAGAAGCAAGACGGTCAGGGTGGAAAGGTTCTAGTGCATCTGTTTTTTCACCGACACCCAAGAACTTAATAGGCTTACCAGTGATATGACGAACAGATAAAGCAGCACCACCTCGGGCATCACCATCTGTTTTCGTCAAAATAACACCGGTTAGCGGCAACACATCGCCAAACGCTTTAGCAGTGTTTGCAGCATCTTGCCCTGTCATTGCATCGACAACAAATAAGGTTTCAATCGGGTTAACTGCAGCATGTAATGCCTTGATTTCTGCCATCATGTCGTCATCAATAGCTAAACGACCTGCAGTATCAACAATCAAAACATCTTTGTGTGCTTTTTTAGCGTAATCAATCGCACCATTAACAATATCAATAGGCTTTTGTGACAAATCGCTCGGAATGAAATCCACACCCACTTCGCCAGCCAGCGTTTCAAGCTGTTTAATAGCGGCTGGACGATATACATCAGCACTGACAACAGAAACGGATTTCTTTTCACGTTCTTTTAGATATTTTGCCAGCTTAGCAGCAGAGGTAGTTTTACCTGCACCCTGCAAACCAGCCAACAGAATAACAGCAGGACCCGCAACACGAAGGTTCAAACCATCGTTCGCTTGGCCCATTACATTTTCAAGTTCTTGTTTAACTATCTTTAAGAATACTTGGCCAGGACTTAGGCTCTTTGAAACCTCAGCACCTATTGCGCGCTCTTTAACAGCAGCAATAAAGTCTTTTACAACCGGCAGAGCTACATCTGCCTCAAGAAGCGCCATACGCACTTCGCGCAAGACTTCCTGTATATTATCTTCTGTTAATTTAGCTCGACCCCGAATACGGTCAAGCGAGGAAGTTAAACGATTCGATAAATTGTCGAACATATTGCCCTCAAATTTTGCTCTAAATGGAAAAAACCTACAGTTTCAGTTTATCCAAGGTGAAATTGCCTCTATTATAACGGATAAATGTTTTTCACCCTATACCTTTACCCTGCGGAACTTTAGTTTCATGATTCAATTATCGCTTTGGCTTGCTTGTATTGCTTGTTTAGTTGCTAGCGCAGCATACTTCTTTCGCCCTGAACGACGCTACACACAATACGTTGGGGCGATTGCTATCGCGGCTCACACTTTTTCATTGACACAATTATTACTCAATCGCGATGGTTTTAATTTTTTAACCATTGGTTTATTAATCGCGATCATTGGAAACAGCTTACTTTGGTTTAGTAACCGAGATAAAGACCTCTCCATTCTATTAGGAACAGCCTTATCTCTAGGCGCGGTCATTATAACCTTAAATGCTATTGAACCATGGGACTTGATGCAACTGTATAGTAACTCGTGGGGAACAAGCGCTCATATTCTTATCGCTTCTGCAGCCTACAGTTTATTCACTGCTGCCTGCGGTGTCGCCATTTTACTATCAATGCAAGAGTACCAACTAAAACACCATAAATTAAAACAGCTGCTTCGAGTTCCTCCATTACAGGTTCTAGAGCAACTCATGTTTGAATTTATCTGGGCGGCATCAATCTTACTCACAATAACCATTGCGACTGGCTTCTATTTTATTGAAGACATGTTCGCACAGCACCTTGCTCATAAAACGTTTTTTACAATTGCCTCCTGGTTTGTTTTTTCTGGCCTTTTATTGGGTAGACATTTAGTTGGCTGGCGTGGCCAACTAGCCGTTAAGTTAACGCTTAGTGGCTTTTTTCTACTCATGCTCGGCTACTTCGGAAGTAAGATCGTCCTACAAATATTACTACAATAGTCGACAAATTGACGAAGTAGTTTGACAGCAAGATCTTAAGAACCAATAATCCATTTATCTAAATAATTGAGGCGATCCCTTTTTGAACGAAGTACCCTTAGGTATTCTTGGTGGAATACTTTTTTGTCTAATTTTGCTTTCTGCTTTCTTTTCGAGTTCTGAGACAGGGATGCTGTCGATTAATAAATATCGACTCAAGCACCTTGTGAAAAATAAGAACCGATCTGCAATGAAAGTAAGTTCCCTTCTTGAACGACCAGATAGACTTATCGGTGTTATTTTAATAGGAAATAACTTTGTTAATATCCTTGCCTCCGCAATTGCAACTATCATTGCAGTTCGCCTATGGGGCGATGCTGGTATAGCAATAGCAACAGCAGCACTTACCATGGTTGTATTGATTTTCGCAGAAGTGACACCTAAGACGTTAGCAGCTATTCATCCAGAAAAAATAGCTTTCCCTGCTTCTTGGATACTGGCCATTCTATTAAAAGCACTTTATCCATTAGTATGGATTGTAAATGGTTTATCAAATGGTTTATTGCGCTTAATTGGTGTTCACGCCTCTCAAAACAATCACGACACACTTGATTCTGAAGAGCTCAGAACCGTCGTGAACGAAGCCAGCGGCTTAATACCTGCTGCCCACCAGGAAATGCTAATTTCTATTTTAGATTTAGAAAAAGTATCTGTTGAAGATATCATGATCCCTCGTAATGAGGTTGTTGGTATCGACATTGAAGATTCTATAGAAGAAATTATCGACCAAATATGTCAAAGTAGACACACAAGAATGCCCGTCTATAATGGTGAGATAAATAAAGTCATCGGTATTCTGCATGCTAGACACGCCGCAGTTTTCCTTCGTGATCCAACGCCTTCTAAAGCCGCACTATTAAAAGCGACTGTCGAACCTTACTTCATCCCAGAGAGCACCTCACTAAACACAGTGTTATTAAATTTCCAAAAAGACCACCAACAAATGGGCGTCGTTGTTGATGAATATGGTGATGTTCAAGGAATTGCAGCCCTGGAAGACGTACTCGAAGAGATTGTGGGTGAGTTCTCTCCACCAACTCAGGACGAAGAAGAAGAAATTCAAACACTCGACGATGGCTCATTCAGAATTGAAGGGTCAACACACATCAGGGAAATTAACAAAGTACTAAATTGGCATTTACCAACAGATGGCCCAAAAACGCTGAACGGACTTATCATTGAAACATTGGAATTCATCCCAGAGCACCCAATCAGCTTATGGGTTGGGCATTACATGATTGAGATCCTAGAAATAGAAGACAAAGTCGTCAAATACGCAAAACTTCATATAAAACGGTAAGGTAACACAATGAGATACTGCTCGAAATGCGGCCACTCCGTAAATATGAGCATCCCTATTGGGGATAATCGCGCCAGAGCAGTGTGTCCAAATTGCGAACACATAGAGTATGACAACCCGAGAATAATAACAGGGACCATTCCTCTTTATGAAGGCCAAGTTTTATTATGCCGAAGAAACATCGAACCTCGTTTTGGCTTCTGGACACTGCCTGCAGGCTTTATGGAAAACCAAGAAAGCACAAGTGAAGGCGCATTAAGGGAAACTTTAGAAGAAAGCGGCTCGATTGCCGTGTGCAAACAAGCCTTTAGCATGTTTAGTATTCCTCATATAAATCAAGTTCACTTGTTTTATATTGCCGAATTAGAGCGAGACGACTTTCATGCCACAGAAGAGAGTTCTGAAGTAGCATTATTTGACTTGGAAGACATACCCTGGGATGAGTTAGCCTTTAGCAGCGTAAGTAAAACATTAAAACTTTTTATCAAAGATCATAAAAATGGCCATTACGGTTTTCATGACGACGTAATTTCCGCAAACCAACTATCATCAAGCTAACAAACGATACTCAACTGTATCAATAAAATAGTTTTTCTCACCTGCGGCAAGGCGAATGATCACCTCATCACCCTCTTGTTTTTTAAGTAATGCGCGAGCTACAGGAGAATCAACACTTATATAGGCTGAATTGTGATCCAATTCATCTGGCCCTACGATACGATGCGTACGCAGCTCGCCACCTTCATCCTCTAAGGTCACCCAAGCACCAAAAAAAACGCGTGCCTGATCTGCGGGAAGACGATCAACCACAGTACAGATATCCAAACGCTTTTCTAAATAGCGCACTCGACTGTCTATCTCACGCAACTGCTTTTTCCCATATATGTATTCCGCATTCTCCGAACGATCGCCTTGCGCTGCTGCCTCTCGAACGGTTTCCGTAACAGCTGGACGCTTTTCTTTCCACAAATACTTAAGCTCAGCCAGCAAGGTCTGAGCTCCTTCGTGTGTGATATATGCAGATTTAGGTGGAGATGGTGGACGATAACGACTCATTAACAACAACCTAGAATTAAAAAATTGAACGCGACAAACTCTTACTCAACAGAAACAAAAATGCCGCTAAGCAATAGTAATCACTTGGCGGCATTTTGAAAACGTGAATCTCAAATATTATGATTCTTGTTTGTGAAGATGAACATCCATTTGTGGGTAAGGAATACCAACACCACGCTCATCAAATGCATACTTCACTTTTTCAAGAAAATCTGCACGAACTACCCAATAGTCGGCAGCATTAACCCAAGGACGAACAACAAAATTAACAGAGCTATCTGCTAATTCAGAAAGCGCAATAGTACATTCAGGATCTTTTAAAATACGATCGTCTGCCAATACAATTTCTTGCATAATCTGTTTTGCCAAACGAATGTCTGCGTCATAACTAATGCCAACAACAAGATCTACACGACGCGTTTTTTCACGAGAGAAGTTAACAATCGAACCATTCATCATTGCTGAATTAGGAATAATAACAACGCGGTTATCCGTCGTTTTTAAATAAGTGTGAAAAAGCTCGATACGATCTACCGTACCCATTTGTCCTGCACCATCAATAAAATCGCCGCTTTTAAAGGGTCGCAAAATAATAATAAGTACGCCTGAAGCAAAATTAGACAGCGAACCTTGCAATGCCAAACCAACAGCTAAACCCGCCGCACCAAGAATCGCAATAAAAGACGTTGTTTCAACACCAATTTGACCTAGCGCCATCAAGGCAACCGCTGCAAACATCAAAGCGTAAAGAATACTTGATGTAAAACCTGCTACTGCTTTATCAACAGAAGATTTCAACATGCGACTTTCGCACCATTTGGCTACTTTAGAGGCAACAAACTTGCCAATAAAAAATATAACCAAACCTATAAACAGATTAATCAATCCATCCGTTATAAGCGGCAACCATGCGGATCCTTGATCCAATAAATCCTGTATATCATTCATATTACTTGCTCCATCATTATCCGTTGGTAAACACACTTAATAGTGTTTCTATTTACATTTTTTACTTCTTAAAAAACCATATTTGCGTGGCTATTTAATAAATACATAGTTTGTACACAACTCTTATTCATAAATAAACAGCTTTATCGTAAAGATACTTAAGCACGAAAAGTGTTTAAAAGGCCGTAAATAGAGGCCTACAAGCTCAAAACCAACAAGGCTCTATATTTAGCCATCATTAACAAAAACATACTATATTCTTAAGAAGAAATGTAATAGCTACTCACAGACATCAAGAATTAAGAAAAAGAATGAGCACTAAGAGCATCTCGAGCACGCAATAAGTGCTCGACATAATCCTTTTCACAAGCTCCCATTTCCCGACGAAACTTCACTTTTGCCTCTTTGGGCAAATCTTTCCACTGCTCATGCGTTGGAATATGCTCTGTCTTTTCAGTTACTATATAAAAAGCGGAGATATCCTCATGCCCAGATAAATCTACACCTAATTGATCTAGCAAATTTTTAATTCTAATACTCGCTTCAACCCAGTTTATTTCCTTGGTATTAGCAACTTTTAAGAGCACATTAATGCTATCAATACGCTTCTGGCGTTCAGCAGCAACTCTCGCCTCGCCATCCACAACTCTCTGCTCACGCACTTTATTAAGCCTAATTTGGCGAAAAATAAACCAAGTAGACACAGCTATAACGCCCATAGCAACAAACAAAAAAATTAGAAACACAGTTAAAGACATAATAAATTCAATCCAAAGCTAAAACACTAAGCCATCACATCTGACTTTTTTATAGAAAATAAAGTTATTCAAGATGTCCACTATATAGACATAACAAAATCTAAGGATAAAAGCGGGTTAAGCTAAGCGATCATTCAGCCAAACAGAAATATCTTGAACCTGTTCTGGGCAAACAGAGTGCGGCATTTCATAAGTTTGATAGGACACAGAATAACCTTTTGAAATTAACAAATCCCTTGCCTGACCCCCTAAGGCTGGCACAACAACAGGATCTTGTCGCCCGTGATGAATCAAAATAGGTGTTTTACCGTTAGCACAATCTGTTGCTTCTGGTACTTCATCACTTTTAACCAAATAGGTTGATAATGCGAGAATACCAGCAAGGGCATGCTTTGTTCGTAATGCAGTTTGATATGCAATAACACCACCCTGAGAAAAACCTGCCAAGATAATACGGTCAGCAGAAATTCCTTTATTAATCTGATCGTCAATCAACGCTTCTATCTGATCATAAGATTCATCGATATTGGCCATATCCACTTTTCGATCAAGCGTCATCTCATAAATATCGTACCAAGCACGCATTTCCATACCACCATTGATTGTTACAGGACGTTTAGGCGCATGAGGGAAGACAAAACGCACACCAAGAT
Organism: Marinomonas ushuaiensis DSM 15871; assembly: GCF_000521805.1. Classification (GTDB taxonomy): domain Bacteria; phylum Pseudomonadota; class Gammaproteobacteria; order Pseudomonadales; family Marinomonadaceae; genus Marinomonas; species Marinomonas ushuaiensis. The sequence goes on along the minus strand of NZ_JAMB01000010.1, from coordinate 7,724 downwards.
TTGGCGATAAAGACAAAGCAGGCACTAAAGATTCAAAATCATGCCCATCAGAGCCAAGACCATGCAACCAAATAATAGCGACATCAGGTTGATCATTAGTTTCCACGATGACAGAAGGCAATAAGTCAGTCATTCTTTAATTCTCCAAAAATAAGCTACATTAATTCGACATAGCCTATCATATTGAAGTTTCTCACTCGACATAGTAAAAACATCAAACCCTAGTGCTCAACAGGAAAACGTATGTCTATTACCTCTTGCGCTTCATTCAATTTAAAAAGTACATCCGTTTTGTCAGGCATTACCGCCAACAAATGACAGGTTAACCGTTCATAATACTGCATGAAACGCCTTAACTCCTCTTCGGACATCACTTTTAAGTCAATTGTATCCAATAAAATTCCGTGAATATCATGAAGGTGGCTTTCTAACATTCGCTCTTGCTTATTACGCCAGTCATAAACCACATCGTAATGAGGCGCCTGCATCCAAAGCATCAAATCAATTTTGGCAAACAAATCTTTATAATCTTTCTTTAAACGATCGTTTATTGTTTTTCGCCATAGACCATTTACATCCATTTCTTGCTCAAGTTGGTTTATTGGATGCTTTAAAGCACTATTCATCGGCGGAGCACCAACGCACCAACCCTCAAACAAAACAACATCAACAGGACCTTGAACCTCTTGCCACAAATGCACTGCCTTACGGTCGTCTATTGATTTATCAAAACAAGGAAGTCTCATCACTTCACCCTCTTTAAGATTTCTCAACCTTTCAAAAAGCACCATCGCCAGCTCAATATCATGAGTACCCGGCACCCCTCGGACAGAAAACATATCCGTTGTTTGATTAGCGTATTTAAGTCGATCATATCGAGTGCTGTATAGATCATCCAAACTCAGTACAACACAATTCAGATCAAAACCTTTACGCAACACTCGACTAATCACACTACAGAAAGTCGTTTTTCCACAGCCTTGAGCACCACCAACACCAACAAACAAGGGCCCTTTACCTATATTAGCCTTCTTATCGATCCAACTAGAAAAGGGTAAGTACAAGCTATCAAGCTGATCAATCAAAGAAGGGGCCGCATATAAAGAAGCTAAAGTTTGCTCCACTTCAAAACGCAATCGATGTGATAAGGAGCCGGGTTGACTCGCATGCATATAGTTAGATTTACAATGCTGCTTAAACATGATGAACACCTCCCATATAATTTATTTCATTGAGTATAGTCAGATGTACAAAAAACAAACAACATTTACACTAAGCAACTAAGCAACTAAGCAACTAAGCAACTAATCAAATGACAAAACAAGCTGAAGAGGCTCTGGAGGCGACAATCGATAACCAACTCCAATTAAGCGCACAGGGCGTCTGGACCGGGCATAGGCTTGCGCCAATAAAATAGAAAATATGTCATCGTTGAACTTACTTTTAATGGATTGTTCTACTGTCGTTTGCTTGAAATCATCAAACTTTATTTTTAGATAATATTTACTCAGCTGAGACTCGACTTTTTTCCCCGCCATACGTTTTTTCAAATCCGCAAGCAACATAGGCAACACGGCTAGACATTCGTTGAGACCAAGCAAATCTTTCAAAAAAGTATGTTCAACGGAAATACTTTTCCTTTCCCTTGAAACAGTAACTGGCCGATTATCTACCCCTAAGGCAAATTGAGATAATCGGAACGCCATACTTCCAAATTTCTTTTGCAGTAACGCAAAGTCTAATTTTTGTAAGTCAGCACAACTAAATACATCTAATGAAGCCAGTTTTTCTTGTGCAACTCGACCAATGCCAGATATTGATTTGACTGGGATATTAGAGACAAATTCAAACTGCTGATCAGGCGTTACGACAGTTAATCCATCTGGCTTTTTCCAATCACTGGCTACTTTGGCAATAAATTTATTTGTCGCAACACCTGCGGAAACCGTTATTCCAACCTCCTCAAAAACCCGAGCCCGAATCTCTTCAGCGATACGAGTCGCACTACCTTGAAAATGCACGGAATCGGTTACATCAAGATAGGCTTCATCTAAAGACAATGGTTCGATAATATCGGTAAAATCACGAAAAATAGCCTGCATCTGTTGTGAAGCAAGTCGATATTTAGCCATATCACCAGGAATCACAAGCAACGAAGGGCAAAGACGCTTAGCGACAGATGTTGGCATTGCCGAGCGAACACCAAAAACGCGCGCCACGTAATTTGCCGTAGATAACACACTGCGACGATCAACAGAACCCCCAATGGCAATTGGAATATCTCGTAAACTAGGGTCGTCACGCATTTCTATCGCGGCATAAAAGCAGTCAGCATCAATATGAATAATTTTGCGGTTAAGTAACATAATAATTTAAAATCAGAATACTGTATAAAAAACCAGTATACAGCACGCCACCATTAAGTAGGCAAGCACCAACCCCAACACGCGTAAACTTTTCTTAATAGGTATGGCTGATAAAGGAAAATAATTAAGTTATTTAACAAAATCACTTAAAAACCGTAAATCCATCCTCAAAAGCAAAGAAAATCACATTTTTAGGTTCGTAGGCATGGACGCTAGCAAGTAAAATAGTTTACATTTTACCCATTAGATTAGTTATGTTAAAAAATATTTTTATTTAAGGTAAACTATTCAGAATTAACGCTTGCGGCAATGATTTGTCAAATTGAAATGACTTAAAAATCAACACTTTTCGTATTTCAATGCAGGACATTAGGATAAAGACTTCCACATAAAGGGCACCATAATGAGACTACCACTTAGAATTTTTTTAATTGCCATAGGTGCAATAATTCTTACCGGCTGCCAAAACCTTAACCAGCAAGAAACCGCTGGAACAACTTGCACCTCTGTTGCGCCATGTAATGGCAACGTTGTTGGAAACTCAACGCCATATGGGTACTCTCAAAATAATGGATATGTTCAAAATGGAGCCATCAACGCAAACAACACGATTGCAGTAATCAAACAAGAACCTATTGTTGTTACTGCAACGGGCTACGCAGCCCTGACAACAAACAAACGCCTAACAAAGTCCCAAGCACGCATTATGACACTACGTAGCTCCATGTTAGATGCTTACAGAAATCTATCAGAACGAGTTTATGGTTTGAAAATTGATGGCTCCAGCTCCTTGAGCAATATGGTTTTACAGAATGATGAATTAAGAACATACGTTGATGCTTATTTAGTTGGCGCAAAAGTAGTCTCTCAAAGAGAACATGAAGACGGTACATTCGAAACTGTTGTTGAAATGGCCTTACAAGAAAATTTTCGCCAATGTGTAATTTCTAACAACGGAGTAAGCACTGATCCTAATTGCCGAGTTACTCCTGGATATCGTGCCATCAATGTTGAAAACTCTACTCCAACGACCAATTTCTACAGCATTGAATAATAATGTTAACTATTAAACATTTTTTCATTGTTTGCTTCAGCGCCTTACTTTCAACGACTTCTTTCGCAAAAAGTATTGAAGCTATTGGTGAAGCCGTTATTTATAATGACGATATTGTAGATGCACGCTACAGAGCAACTCAACAAGCAATAAAGCAAGCGGTCTTAGAATCAGGTTCTCGAGTCAATGTTAAAGACGAGCTGAGTAATGGCGAACTAGAATCCAGCCTAGAAATTCGCAGCTCAAGTCACGTTCAAAGAGCTAGAATCATCTCCGAAGAACAAAACGGAGACTTCCTTACCGTTATCGCGCGAGTGGAAGTCACTCCAGATTCTCAATGCAGCACTGGCCCGACCAATTACTACAAAAAAACAGTTGGTGTAACAGGGTTTGAACTACAAGTCCCACAACAAGCAAGATTAGGTGAGCTCAGCAATATCTCCCGCGAACTCCCTAAAAACCTAGCAAATGAAATAAATAAACAAGGCTACCTGAAAGCCCTAACTGCAACAAACATCGCCATTTACCCCGATCTCATCAACGCTCCATCCTCAACCAATTTTGATGGCTCACTAACCAATGTCACTCGTATTAGCGAGCAATTAGGCGTTCAATACATTGTTAGCGGTGTTATAAGAGATATAGGTGAAGTCTATCTAAGGCGTCCAAATGACAAAAACGCAAAAGACTTTTTAGATGAAGATATAGATAAAGAAAGAAACTTTGTGGTCGATATATATATCTATGACGGCTTTAGTGGCGCTCTTTTATTTGAACATCGTTACAATGAAATAGGTAACTGGGATATTTCAGACCACGCCAGAGTCGGTTTTGGTAGCGCTAAATTTTGGTCTATCCATTACGGAAAAGTAGTTCACCAAGCCTTAAGAGAAAGCGCACTAGACGCAAGTGAAGAACTTCGGTGCCAACCTTTTATTGCAAATATATTCCGTACCGAAGGCAATAGAATTCATATTGCTGCTGGCTCATTAGCAGGCATCAAACAAGGCGATAAATTCAACATTTACAGACGCTATGAGGTTTTCAATCAATTACAATCAGCACAAACACAGCTGAACAATGCAAACATCAGTGTTACAATAAAACAAGTGCAACCCAACTTTTCAGTTGGTGAATTGATTGTTGACTCTCATATTTTAAATGTACAACAACAAGATGTTGTAATTGCATGGTAGTTTTCAACACAACCGCGCCCATACACATATAAATGGCGTTTTTATTTTTAGTTAATTTTTTAGGAAAAACATTATGAACAACGAACTACTACACCACTTAGAACAACGCATTAACGAAGCAGTTGAAGAAATCAGCTCATTACGCCAACGCACTTCTGAATTAGAAATGCAAAACTACGAACTCAGCGAAGAAAAAAGCGAACTCCAAATCGCCCTAAACCAATCAAAAGAACAGCAATCTAGCTGGGAGTCATCACTTTCAGACATGCTAAACAGATTAAATAAAATGGATGACAAAAAATGAAATCTATCTTGCTTGCAACTTTAATTTTAGTTAGCGCAGGCGCATCTGCTGAAGACCAAATTGCAACGCTTATCAACTTTGAATCGGCCGCTGCTCGACCAGATAGCAACGGCAACCTAGACAATGTCACCTCCATCCTTCACACAGGCATGGAATACACCACACCTGCCAACGTTTCTGTATATGGTGGATTCGCATTCAAACTAGGAGAAACATTTGAAAGCTCTTTGTCATTTGGGTCTCGTTATTACAGCGCCACTCCAGCATTTCAAATTCTTGCCGGCGCACCTGTCTGGTCATTCATTGGTGGAGGCATATCTTTCTTTGAGGACAGCGTCTATTATCCAGAAGCCGGTTTTCGTGTTGCAATATCTAACGCCTCACGCTTAGATGTGTACGTTAAAATACTCAATAGTAGCAATGACACTTACGATAAACACGTCATGATTGGCGCTGGCCTTACTTTTTAAGCAATATGAAACTAACATTCGCGGTCATTGTCAGCTTTTTAATTATCACCACCTATATTCAGTGGAAAAATAATAAAAACATATCGTTCATTTTACCAAGCAACGATCAACTTAGAGAAATGATTGGTAAAAGTAATGCTCCACATATCCCTCTATCACCAATAAAAAAATGAGTCCTGTGCTTTTATGGAACAACTTATTGCCAAACTAGAAGCAAGGATCAACTCGCTAGCTAAACAACTAGAAAGCGCTAACGAGGAAATTAAGCAACTAAAAGAAAAGAATCACGACCCCATTGAATACAGCGCCTCAATGGATTTATTACAACATATGACAGATAGCTCAACAGAAGACTCATTGCAGCTTTATATTGAAGACTCTTTGGATCTTTTGATAACCGTAGCGCCCTCTGAACCTGTAATAGAAGAAAAACCAGCTGAATATCAATTGAACTTTGAGCTACCCTACGAGCATGCTGAGACCAGCAGCACAACAACCACGACAATAGAACAGATTGATTACATGACTACACAACAACCTGAGCCTCACGACCTGCAAGAAAACAAGTTCCTTGACGAGAATACCACTAGCGCACCAGAAGCAAGTGAGAGTACCGTAGAGACAGCAACCTTGACGCCAGAACAAAAAAAACGTCAAAAAAATCAAAAGAATAATCGCCGCCTTATAAAGATGCTTGAAGATCGCTATCCTAAAGCCTTCGACTGGAACCAACCTAAGCCTCTGAAAGTCGGCATAGACAAAGACATGGTTCTAGATGATGACTTCAATGCTAGCAAACAAAAACGCGCCTTAGCTGCATACACTCGCTCAGACAGATATAAAAAGTGCCTATTGTCTGGTCAACCTAGAATTGACCTAGAAGGCGTTGCTATTAACAACGAACCAGCCCTGCCTGAATCAATGATTCCTGCGAAAGCCAAAACAGCCACCACAAGAACAACCAACAGACCTGCGAGAGAAAAAGCCGCACAGTCTGAAAAAAACAAGCAAAAACCTCAAGCGAAAGCCAAGGCGAATAAAAAGCCTGCGAATACACCCCGTCAAGATGAGGTTTATGATAATTTGTCCCCAGAAGAGCGAATGAAAGCCAAATTGGAAAAATTATTAAATAAACCTTAAAAAAGTATTTACATATGAAAGCGCGGCTTATAATATATGCCGCGCTGCTGTGGAGGGGTTCCCGAGTGGCCAAAGGGAGCAGATTGTAAATCTGCCACGAAAGTTTCGGTGGTTCGAATCCACCTCCCTCCACCATTAATTCTTTTCTTTATAGATCAATATCTTATCTATAACACCAAAACACTTACACGCTTAAAACAAGATCCAAAAACCACACCTTAATTCATCATTTCACACAACCCGCAAAACAAATCATTCAAAAAACTAAAATTTAAACCCACAAACCTACACACAAAAAATCCTCTCCTCACAACCAAACCACAAGCACTTTTTAGATGCTAGATGCTAGATGCCAGATGCCAGATGCCAGATGCCAGATGCCAGATGCCAGATGCTAGATGCTAGATGCTAGATGCTAGATGCTAGATGCTAGATAAAACATTAAGACATAGAGAATTTATAAAACAAGATTTTATTGATAAGAAAGAGAGATAGAAAGAAAGGACGAAACTTAGAAGTGGTGGGCCGTACTGGATTCGAACCAGTGACCAATTGATTAAAAGTCAACTGCTCTACCAACTGAGCTAACGGCCCGCTCAAAACTTACTAATACAAAACTAATGGTCGGAGTAGAGAGATTCGAACTCCCGACATCCTGCTCCCAAAGCAGGCGCGCTACCAGACTGCGCTATACTCCGAAATGGCTCCTCGAACTGGACTCGAACCAGTGACCCAATGATTAACAGTCATTTGCTCTACCAACTGAGCTATCGAGGAATTAATCAGGTAATGCAAAGTTAAAGCACTGGGATAGTGGTGGGCCGTACTGGATTCGAACCAGTGACCAATTGATTAAAAGTCAACTGCTCTACCAACTGAGCTAACGGCCCGACTATCTATAGTAATGGGGTGGACGATGGGGCTTGAACCCACGACCGCCGGAATCACAATCCGGAGCTCTACCAACTGAGCTACGCCCACCATTACAAGATGGCGATAAAAAATGGTCGGAGTAGAGAGATTCGAACTCCCGACATCCTGCTCCCAAAGCAGGCGCGCTACCAGACTGCGCTATACTCCGAATGGCTCCTCGAACTGGACTCGAACCAGTGACCCAATGATTAACAGTCATTTGCTCTACCAACTGAGCTATCGAGGAATTAATCAGGTAATGCAAAGTTAAAGCACTGGGAT
>NZ_JAMB01000009.1 GCF_000521805.1 Marinomonas ushuaiensis DSM 15871 | reverse complement strand
CTCCCAACTGAGCTACACACCCGTTTTAAGTCTTACAACTGAGCCAAACGCTCACATTTAATTTAGCCTTTAATGGTGCCGCCACCAAGAGTCGAACTCGGGACCCTCTGATTACAAGTCAGATGCTCTACCAACTGAGCTATAGCGGCTAAACGCTAAATTAATTTTCCAATTACTCTAAGAGTAAAAGTGGTGCCGCCACCAAGAGTCGAACTCGGGACCCTCTGATTACAAGTCAGATGCTCTACCAACTGAGCTATAGCGGCATTACATGACGCAGTTTACTTTTACATACACTTCCTATTAGGAAATGGTGCCGCCACCAAGAGTCGAACTCGGGACCCTCTGATTACAAGTCAGATGCTCTACCAACTGAGCTATAGCGGCTTTAATAAAAGCAAAATCTTTTTTTATTTCTACTCTTTATCACTAAAGAATAAGAAACTTTGACCAAGTAATGGTGCCGCCACCAAGAGTCGAACTCGGGACCCTCTGATTACAAGTCAGATGCTCTACCAACTGAGCTATAGCGGCATTTCTATTCTTGGTCGGGACGGCAGGATTTGAACCTGCGACCACTAGCACCCCATGCTAGTGCGCTACCAGGCTGCGCTACGCCCCGAAAACTAACAACGACACTGTCGCTGTCAGCGGGTGCGTATATTACTATAACGAACTGAAAAGGGAAGACTTTTATCTGTTTTTTTTCAATTCAATTAGATAAATAAAATTAAACAGATCATTCGCTTAAACATTGATCTAAATATCATTCCAGTTTGTGGCGTTTTACTTATTACTCACAACAAATCATCTAAACAACATCCAGCAAATTACTCGAAATCTCTTAAATTAATAAGCACGTACAAAAAAGCCACCCTATTTAAGATGGCTTTTTATACAGAGACAACATCATTCCTGCATATAATCTTCTACTTTAGACTTAAGCTTTTGCCCAGGCCTAAAAGTGACGACAGTACGAGCGGTAATAGGAATTTCCTCTCCCGTCTTGGGGTTTCGACCTGGTCGCTGACTTTTTTCCCGGACTTCAAAATTCCCAAAGCCCGACAATTTAACTTGCTGCCTTTCTACAAGCGAATGACGAACGACATCAAAAAAACCTTCAACAAGATCTTTCGCGTCTTTTTTACTTAGACCAATTGCCTCTACTAAATTTTCAGCAATATCTGCTTTCGTCAACGATCCCATAAACTTATCCCCTTACAACGGCTCCCAACTGCTCAGACAATGCTGCAACAGCTTGTTCGACAGAGTTGTTCACTTCTTCATCACTAAGAGTGTGTGAAGGATGCTGCCACGTCAAGCCCAAAGCAACACTTTTTTTAGATTCATCAATACCCTGCCCTTGATAAACATCAAAAACCAAGACATTTTTAAATCCTTCTCCAGCCGACCCTACGATCACTCGCTCTAATTCGCTCACAGGAACCAAACGATCAACTAACAATGCCAAATCTCGTCTAACCTCAGGAAAACGTGAAACCACCTTATACTCTGGCAGAGTAGCACTCAGAACAGCATTCAATGCAATATCAAACACATAAACAGGCTGATTCGTCCCTAATGTTTTAGATAGCTGCGGATGAAGCTCTCCCATAAGGCCCACAAACAAACTATCTACATAGATATCAGCAGAACGTCCTGGATGAAGGAACTCACACTCAGAGCGCTTGTACGTTGGTTTTCCGCCGTCATTTAGCTCAAACAACGCTTCAACATGCGCCTTCAAATCATAAAAATCGACTTTTTCACTACCGTGATACCAAGCCTCAGCATTACGAACACCAGCAATAAGGCCAGATATTTGCTGTTGCTGATCTAAATCATCTAACGCATCCACAGAACCAATAAAACGACGCCCTGTTTCAAATAAACGCACACGAGGCTGTTGACGATTCTGATTATACAAATACGCTTTAACAAGACCTGGAATCAAGCTTGGTCGCATGACGCCCATATCAGCAGAAATAGGATTCTCTAACGGCACAGGTTCAATATGAGGCAAAAACTGTTTACTTAGATTCGGGTCAATAAAACTATACGTAATAGCTTCTTGATAACCTTGAGAAACCAAAATTGAACGTAAAGTTTGAATCGCCGTTTTACCTTCTGACAACGGTGTAAAGCTCACCGCCGCTTTAGGCATGGAAGAAGGCAAATTGTCATAACCATAAACACGGGCCACCTCTTCAATCAAATCAGCTTCAATAGCAATATCAAAACGATGAGATGGCGCTTTAGTTACCCAAGCCTCATCCGTCACTTCCAGCATTTCCAGACCAAGGCGTGTCAAAATATCAGTGACAAGGTCTTTATCAATCGAGATAGCTAGGTATTGATCTAACTTTTTACGACGCAAGGTAACAACCGCTGCATCAGGCAAAGAAGCTTCACTTACCACATGAGTAATAGGACCAGCCTGACCACCAGAAATCTCCAGCATTAATGCGGTAGCACGCTCAAGCGCCTTTTCCTGTAAGGTTGCATCAACACCACGCTCAAAACGATGAGACGAATCAGTGTGCAAACCATAAGAACGAGCCTTTCCAGCCAATGAAATAGGAGCAAAAAATGCACTTTCAAGAAAAACGTCTTTTGTTTCCGCGCTAACACCAGATCCTTCACCACCCATGACACCAGCAATGGCTAACGGTGCCTTGTCATCAGCGATAACCAGAGTATCTTCGCGAAGAGATACTTCCTGGCCATCTAACAACACTATTTTTTCACCAGCTGCTGCCATACGAACAACAATCGATCCAGACAAGTTTTCCAGATCAAATGCATGCATTGGCTGACCAAATTCGAGCATGACATAATTGGTAACATCAACTATCGGATCGATGGAACGAATCCCACTACGACGCAACTTCTCCACCATCCATAAAGGCGTTTGTGCGGTAACATCAACACCACGAACAACACGCCCCAAATAACGAGGACAAGCATCAACAGCATCCACTCGAACAGGGAATGTATCTTGAATCAGAACATCTCCAGCAACTACATTTACTGGAGTAAGGTCAACCTTGTTCAAGACACCGACTTCACGAGCTAATCCAGCCAAACTTAAGCAATCACTTCGGTTTGGCGTTAGATCTACATCAATAATTTGATCATCCAAACTTAGAAAAGCACGGAAATCTTCACCAGCTTTTGCAGCTTCAGGTAATTCCATGATGCCATCATTTTCATCACTCACGCCCAACTCAGAAGCTGAGCACAACATACCAAAAGACTCTATTTGGCGAAGTTTAGCCTTTTTGATTTTAAAGTCCGCACCCAGTACTGCACCAATCTTCGCGAAAGGAATTTTAATTCCTGCACGAGCATTCGGCGCACCACAAACAACTTGAAATATATCTGCACCATCCGACACCTGACAAACCTGAAGCTTGTCAGCATTTGGATGGGAATCTGCGCTGATAATTTCACCTACTACTACCCCCGAAAACTCAGACGCAACAGGTAAAACTTCATCAACTTCAAGACCAGCCATGGTTATTTGAGCCACCAAATCATCGCTACTGATATCTGGATTGACCCATTCTCTTAGCCAATTCTCACTAATTTTCATAAAAACATCCTAGATCCGACTGATTACTTGAATTGCTTAAGAAAGCGTAAATCATTCTCAAAGAACATACGCAGGTCATCTACCTTATAACGCAACATAGCAAAACGCTCTACGCCCATACCAAAAGCAAAACCGGTGTACTTCTCAGAATCAATTCCAGACATTTCAAGCACTTTAGGGTGAACCATGCCACAACCTAATACTTCCAACCAAGATTCTTCGCCCTTACTGTTAGTGCGCATAATATCCACTTCAATAGAAGGCTCAGTAAATGGAAAGTAACTAGGACGGAATCGAACTTTCAAATCATCTTCAAAGAAAACATTTAGAAACTCTTGCAAAATACCCTTCAAATCTGCAAAGGAAATATTTTCATCAATCAACAAGCCTTCAACTTGATGGAACATCGGCGTATGCGTTTGATCCGAATCACAACGATACACACGACCAGGACAAATAATTCGAATTGGCGGCTGAGTTTTTTCCATCGTGCGCACTTGAACAGGAGATGTATGGGTTCTCAGTACGGTTGTTGGATTAAAGTAAAAAGTATCCTGCATAGCTCGTGCTGGATGATGAGCAGGAATATTCAACGCCTCGAAGTTATGATAATCATCTTCAATTTCTGGGCCTGCTGCCACATCAAATCCAATACCACGGAAGAAGGTTTCAATACGCTCCATTGTTCTTGTTACTGGATGCAGACCACCCACTTCTTGACCTTTACCAGACAAAGAAATATCAATTGTCTCTGTAGCCAATTTAGCATTTAAAGCTGCCTTAACGAGACCAGCTTTACGCTCTGTAATTTTGCCTTGCACTTGATCTTTAGCTTCATTAACCATTTGACCAAACTTTGGTCTATCTTCTGCAGAAACATTACCTAGTTGTTTCAACAGAGCGGTCAAAGCGCCCTTTTTACCTAAATAATGCACACGTACATCATCCAGTGCGGACTCACTATCAGAAGCAGCAACTGCGCTTAGCGCATCAGCAAGAATCTGCTTTAGGTTCTCCATTTATACACTCCAAAAAATAAAATAGGGGAAGAGCGCTAGCTCTTCCCCTATCAAAGACTGCATTGAATAACTCGCTCTATTAAGATGAAATCTTTCAAGATTGAACTACTCTAAGGCTACGTCAGAAATTAAGCTAAGCTTGCTTTCGCTTTTTCAACGATTGCAGCAAAAACTTCTTTCTCGTACACAGCTAGATCAGCCAAAACTTTACGGTCAATTTCAATTGCTGCTTTTTTCAAACCAGCGATGAAACGGCTGTAAGATAGACCATTGATACGTGCAGCAGCGTTGATACGAGCAATCCACAATGCGCGGAATTGACGTTTACGCTGACGACGGTCACGGTACTGATACTGACCTGCTTTGATGACAGCTTGTTTAGCTACACGAAATACACGGCTACGTGCACCGTAGTAACCTTTAGCTTGCTTTAAAATCTTTTTGTGACGGCGACGAGCCTGAACACCACGTTTTACGCGAGGCATAATATAAACCTTATACTAATAAATTAATGAACTAAAAAATTGAGACTTAGATGTATGGCAACATGCGTACAATTAACGCTTTGTCGCTTTGAGCGATACTCTTCATTGCACGAAGATGACGCTTACGCTTAGTCGATTTCTTAGTCAAAATATGACTAGTATGAGACTGCTTATGTTTAAAACCATTCGCGGTACGTTTGAAGCGCTTAGCTGCGCCACTGTGTGACTTAATTTTGGACATGATAAAACCACTCTCGCATTCGTTAATGTTAGTGTAATTTCTTAATAACTAATGTTATTTAAAATTACTTCTTCTTTTTGGGGCCTAGCACCATAGTCAATTGACGACCTTCCATTTTCGCAGCTTGCTCTACTGCACCATATTCTTCTAAGTCTAAAGCGACTCGATTCATAAGTTGCATACCAAGCTCCTGATGGGCCATTTCACGACCGCGGTATCGTAGCGATACTTTAGCCTTATCCCCGCCTTCAAGGAAACGTATCAGGTTGCGGAGTTTTACCTGATAATCCCCTTCCTCCGTCCCTGGACGGAATTTCATTTCTTTAACCTGAATCTGCTTAGCATTTTTCTTTTGAGCGGCTTTTGCTTTTTTCGCTTCAAAAATATGCTTACCGTGATCCATGATTTTACAAACAATCGGATCTGAGTCAGTTATCTGCACTAAATCAAGGCTCGCTTCTTGAGCAGCTTTCAGTGCTTCCTCAATCGAAACAACACCAATTTGTTCACCATCAGCAGCGATTAAACGCACTTCAGTGGCTCGAATGTTCTCGTTGATTTGAGGACGCTGCTTACCAGCTGCACGTCCACGATTCATATTACCTTTTATAGCGCTATCTCCAAGTCTTGTTTACGGCTACGACGAGTCACTTCTTTTTGAAGTAAAGCTTCAAAATCAGAAACGCTCATCACTCCAAGATCTTCACCAGTCCGAGTACGAACGGCTACTTGGTTCTGTTCTACTTCTTTATCACCAACAACGATCATATATGGAACTCGTTGAATAGTATGCTCGCGAATTTTAAACCCGATCTTCTCGTTTCTCAAGTCAAGTTTTGCTCTAAAGCCATTTGAATTCAATCTTTTTTCTAATTCTGAGCAATAGTCAGCCTGACGATCAGTAATATTCATGATAATTACTTGCTCTGGCGCAAGCCAAACTGGGAAAGCCCCTTCTGTTTCTTCTATTAAAATACCGATAAAACGCTCCAACGAGCCAACAATAGCACGATGTAACATAACCGGAGTCTGGCGTGAACCATCTTCTGCCACGTATTTGGCGTCTAAACGAGTCGGCATTGAAAAATCAACCTGAATAGTACCACACTGCCATACACGACCAATGGCGTCTTTCAAAGAAAATTCAATTTTAGGACCATAAAACGCCCCTTCACCTGGTAATTCTTCCCAATCAAGACCAGCAGAGTTCAACGCATCAGCTAATGCCTTTTCAGACTTATCCCATACCTCATCAGATCCCACACGCTGTTCTGGACGAGTCGACAGACGATAAATAATCTTATCAAAACCGAAATCAGTATAAACTTCATGCAAAAGATCGATAAATTCAGATACCTCTTGCTGAATTTGACCCTCTGTTACAAAAATATGTCCGTCATCTTGGACAAAGTTACGAACACGCATAATACCATGCAAAGCACCGGAAGGCTCATTACGGTGACAAGAACCAAACTCAGCCATACGAAATGGTAAGTCACGGTAACTTTTCAAACCTTGATTATAAACCTGAAGGTGACACGGACAGTTCATCGGCTTAACTGCGTAGTCCCGGTTTTCAGAATGCGTCGTAAACATATTTTCATGATACTTACCCCAGTGCCCAGATTTCTCCCAAAGCACACGATCTACAATCTGTGGAGTTTTAACTTCTTGGTAATTGTTATCAATCTGCTGCTGACGCATATACTGCTCAACAGCCTGATACAGACGCCATCCTTTAGGGTGCCAAAACACCATGCCCGGCGCTTCTTCTTGAAGATGAAAAAGGTCTAATTTTTTACCTAACTTACGATGATCGCGTTTTTCCGCCTCTTCGATACGTGTTAAATAACCTTTTAATTCTTTTTTATCATTCCAAGCAGTCCCGTAAATACGTTGTAACTGCTCGTTATTTGAATCACCACGCCAGTATGCACCAGCCAACTTCGTCAATTTAAAATGACGTAGCACACGTGTATTTGGAACATGCGGGCCTCGACACATATCTGTGTATTCTTCATGAAAGTACAAACCAACTTCTTTAATTGATTCATCCATATCATCGATCAAGGCGACTTTATACGTTTCACCTCTTTCTTCAAATTGCTGACGCGCTTCAGAAATAGGTGTCATTTTTTTAATGACATCGTAGTCTGTTTTAACCAATTCGTTCATACGCTTTTCTATCGCCGTTAAATCTTCCGGCGTAAAAGGACGTTCATAAGCGATATCGTAATAAAAACCTTCGTCAATAACAGGGCCGATCGCCATTTTCGCGGTCGGATACAGCTGCTTAACAGCATGACCCATTAGATGTGCAAAAGAATGGCGAATGATCTCGACGCCTTCTGGATTTTTTCCTGTCACGATACTTAATTCAGCATCTTCAGAAATCAATTCACAGGCATCAACAAGTTGACCATTAATACGACCAGCAATGGTTGCTTTAGCAAGGCCAGGACCTATGTCCTCGGCAACTTGCATAACCGTTACAGAATTTGAAAAAGAACGTTGGCTGCCATCAGGCAAGGTAATTACAGGCATTTTATTCCCCTATCGGAGTCAGTGGTGCTCCATACTAAAGAGCACATGTAAATTTCAGCGCATAAACTATCATTTTTCAATTATTCATGCGAATCTAATTTAAATAACTCGTTTTTATCCGTATAAGCGCCATCCACAAAAATCAAGGCCTTTTTCTACCTTTCAGCCATAGACATTCTCTGTACTCAGAGTAAAATTAGCGTTTGTTTCATACAGACTCTACTTACCAAAAGGCAATATGCATCCTAATAATCTTGACGACTACTGCATTGAGACAACTCAAGCAGAACCTGACCTATTAATTGAACTAGTTGAAAAGACTTATTCAGATATGGGCTATCCAAACAAATTGTCAGGAAAAACGATTGGTCGCACATTAAAACTTCTAGCAAAGATAGCTAAGCCTAAACGTGCTCTTGAAATAGGTATGTTTACAGGCTATTCCGCGTTATCAATTGCAGAAGGCATGCCTGATGATGGCAAACTTATTTGCTGCGAAACAAACCCAAGAGCTATTGAGTTTGCTCAATCTTTTTTTGACCGTAGCGAATACGGAAAAAAAATCACTGCGATTTTTGGACCCGCCCTCGATACGATTGAATCCCTTGAAGGGGAATTCGACTTTGTCTTTATTGATGCTGATAAGCGCAACTACCTAAACTATTACGAAGCAGTACTACCGCTCGTTAGATCTGGTGGACTTATTATTATCGATAACTCCCTTTGGCAAGGACGAGTTCTAGACCCAAAAGAAAACAGCGACATTGCTGTCAACCAAGTCAACCGCCTAATAGCGCAAGACCTGCGAGTTGAAAATGTTCATCTAAATGTTCGAGACGGTCTCAACATCGTCATAAAACACTAAACCCTATTTTTTTTTTATAAACCCCACTTACCTTTGGGCTACCTTAGGTAAATGGAGCTTATATGCTATTTAAAAGATATTACGCAAGAGGCACGATTTTGGTCGTTTTTAAGATCACGAATAACATTACCGGAAAGCATTACATTGGCACTTCTTTTAACAGTGGCTTCCAACGTTTTGAACAATACATTGAAGCTACAAATGAAGGTTTAGACTTTCCTTTATACAATGACATTAGGGAGAATGGCGTTGAAGCATTTGTCGTTGAAGAGCTTTTCGAAACAAGTGACAAACAAGAACTTTATGAATTAGAGACTGATTACATCTCAATTTATAATGGTGAAAGCTTACGCGGTTACAAAATAGCGCAAACAGCTGAAAAAGCGGTAAACCTAAATACTGGTAAAAAAGCACTGTTTGACGCCAATGGCGTATCCACAGCAGAACAACCTAAAAAAACAAGAAAAACTGCGGTAAAAAAAACAGTAGCGCTCCCAAAAAAAACACTTGAACCGACTCCAACCACTAAATCCTTCTTCGGAGAGCTCATTGGCGAAGAAAGACTAGATACACCCACATCCTTGGTTGTTGAGAAAAAAAAGGCACCCGCTCGCACAAAAAGCAAAGCCAGTATTCAAAAAATGCTAAATGAAGCTGAAAGAGCTTCAAAGAAAGAGCGCGAGGAAAAATTAAAAAGTCAGCAACAAGCTGAAGCAGAAGAAATGGCCCTTATTATGGCGAAGGTTGACGTAACATCAAAATCAGCCACATCAGCGTTCCGTCGACGAAAAAGTTAATTTCAAATAAAACATACTAAAAAGCCCCAGCTGATTACTTCACAACTGGGGCTTTTTGGTTTCAAAAATCAATTTAAATAAAAGCTTAAGCTCTCGATTTTTTAAGCGTCTCAGAAATCATGAAAGCCAATTCCAAAGACTGATCCGCATTCAGTCGTGGATCACAATGAGTGTGATATCGGTCTGCCAAATCTGCCTCAGTAACCTCAAAAGAACCACCAACACATTCTGTCACATTCTGACCTGTCATTTCAAAATGAACACCACCGGCATAAGTACCTTCTGCATTATGCACTTGGAAAAATTGCTGGACCTCTTTTAACACATCATCAACACGGCGTGTTTTATAACCCGTTGATGCCTTCACCGTATTACCATGCATTGGGTCACTACTCCAAACTACATTCTTACCTTCTTTCTGAATGGCTTGAATCAGTTTTGGCATTCCATCTTCGACCTTATCCGCTCCCATCCGAACAATAACGTTCAAACGACCCGACTCATTGTCTGGGTTCAATACATCACATAAACGAACTAAATCTTCAGGGTCCATAGAAGGCCCAGCTTTAACACCAATCGGATTTTTCACTCCACGCAAAAATTCAACATGTGCGCCATCTAATTGACGAGTACGGTCACCAATCCATAACATATGGGCAGAGCAATCATACCAATCACCGGTCAAACTATCTTGGCGTGTTAACGCTTGCTCATAGGGCAACAATAAAGCTTCATGAGAAGTATAAAACTCAGTCTCTTTCAACTGCCCCAAGCCAGGACCTATTCCACAAGCTTCCATAAATTGCAACGCATCATCAATTTTACCTGCAACGCCGTGAAAACGATCACCTGCAGGACTCGTGTTTAAAAAGTCTAAGTTCCATTGATGTACTTGATGTAAATCTGCAAATCCACCTTGAGCAAACGCTCGAAGTAAATTCATAGTAGAAGCACTTTGATTATAAACTTGAACCAGTCGTTCAGGATCAGGAATCCGTGCCTGCTCAGTAAACTCAATACCGTTAATAATGTCGCCTCGATAACTAGGCAACTCAATACCATCGATCACTTCCATACCAGCAGATCTAGGTTTAGCAAATTGACCCGCCATTCGCCCCACTTTTACAACTGGGCACTTACCAGCATAAGTAAGCACAACCGCCATCTGCAACATAACTTTAAACGTGTCACGAATATTATTTGCGTGAAATTCAGCAAAGCTTTCAGCGCAATCGCCACCCTGCAGCAGAAATGACTGCCCATTAGCCACTTGAGCTAATGCTTTTTTTAATTGTCGCGCTTCGCCTGCAAAAACAAGCGGTGGCATTTTTTCTAAAGACTTCTCAACTTGAGCTAAATGCTCTACGTTAGGATAAACCGGCTGCTGCAAAGCCTCTCTCTCTCTCCAACTCGTCAATTCCCACTCTTTCATAGCTTTCCACAACCTTTCAATTATCTGTCATTTTTATAATATTTAACGTGCAACCACCCACAGTATCTCTGCATCTTTTGCCGATAAGGAAACAACGGCATGACCCATACTCGCGTCATAATACACACTATCACCTTCTTTTAATTCAATCGGCTCATAGAGTTCAGAGAAAAAATTAACTGTACCCTGTAAAACAAGAAGAAACTCTTCACCGTCATGGCGAACCCATTCTTTAAACTCAGCAAAAGACCTTGCTCGCACCTTAGTTTTAAAAGGCACCATTTTCTTACGACTAATTGAATAGTTTAAAAGCTCATGCTCATAAGTGGCAGTTGGATGCGGCTCTCCTTTTCCCTTGCGAGTTATATCTCTTCTACCGGCAATCGAATACTCACTTGCCTCAACAAACAACTGAGGCAAGTCCATTTCTAAACCATTAATTAACTTCTGAACAATTGTAAAACTAGGTGAAACCTGATCATTTTCAA
This sequence comes from Marinomonas ushuaiensis DSM 15871, assembly GCF_000521805.1. GTDB lineage: Bacteria > Pseudomonadota > Gammaproteobacteria > Pseudomonadales > Marinomonadaceae > Marinomonas > Marinomonas ushuaiensis. The sequence goes on along the minus strand of NZ_JAMB01000009.1, from coordinate 150,142 downwards.
TTTTAGACAATGTAGAACGAGCAATACCAGTTCTCTTACCCACTTCCTCTAACGTCCAACCTTTAGCCAAACGTATCGCTTTCACGCGTTTCCCAAGCTCCAACGGTTCCACAAAACGATCTGGATCAGACGCTGTAGCTGTTTCTAATGACGGACGACTAACCATAATTTCCCAATACTAGCGCTCAAAAAAACCAACTCAAAATCAAGCGGCACTTTTACACTCTTTACCAGCCTATTTCTTTAACAAAGGCGTCATTGCTGAAACACATCGAGTAAGATCAAAGCCTTTACTAGACACATGCGCAGACAAATCATCATAACTCCCGCCTCGAGAATTATTAATCAACACCCATAAAACCGATGAACGCGTTCCTGTTCGACAAAAAGCCAGGGTCTTTTTCATCGTAGATAAAGCCGCGTCTTGAAAAAAAACATGTTCCTGAGAAAGTTTTGATAAATCAATAGGGTTACTAATATATTCAAGACCCAGCACCTCAGCAGCTTCTTGAAGGCTTTTTCCAGGTGGCTGATCCTCTGATTCTAACTCAGGGCGATTATTAATAATTCGCTCAAACCCTTGCTCTTTTAAAGCAGAAAAATCTTCTTTAGACAATTGTGGAGCAACAAAATAAAACTCATCTAATTGAATTGGATGACTCATACCTACTTCCTTTTTTTAAATTCACTTAAGATCGATATAACACCTTAATGAGATGGAAACCAAACTGTGTTTTAATAGGACCCTGAATTTTCAATAAGGGCCCACCAAACACAGCCTTATCAAAGGCCGGAACCATATCACCCTTACGAAACTCACCAAGATCCCCTCCCTTCTTCCCAGAAGGGCACGTTGAAAACTGTTTTGCCAACTTATAAAAATCCGCACCTTTATCTAATTTCAACTTAATTGATTCCGCTTCCGCTTTTGTTTTCACTAAAATATGGCACGCGCTTGCTGTAGACATTTATTGTCTCGACCTCACAAAAAATTGGATAAAACATGTTAACCTATTTATTATAAAAGAATTAACAATCATTAATCAGAAAAAGTAGCTATTAAAGCAAAGCTACCAGTATCGATAAATTAGGTAGCTTAACCAATGGATTCTTATACAGCAATCGGCGACCTCTCTTTTCTTCTTGTAGAACCTTCCGACACCCAAAAAAAAATCATTACCAAAGCCTTAAAAGATGCAGGCATAAAACAAATCGAGTACGCAAATAACATCCAAGAGACAATAGAATCTTTAAGCTCTTTTCCACCAGATCTTGTTATTTCATCAATGTATCTTCCTGACGGTTCTGCCAATGAACTAATTGACAGAATTCAAGCAAACAAAGCCACTGAAAATCAATGCTTTATGTTGATTTCCAGCGAAAGAAATAGAGACAATCTAGAGCACCTAAGGCAATCTGGTGTATTAGCCATTCTACCAAAACCATTTAATCCAAAAGATCTTCTGCGTGCTATTCACGCCACCCTAGATTTAATCGTGGAAGAAGAAATCAACTTAGAAATATTCGACCCTAGAACACTTCGAGTATTAGTAACTGATGATAGTCGAATGGCTCGTAAGCACATAAGCAAAACACTAAATTCAATGGGAATAGAAGACATACAGTTTGCCGAAAATGGTAAGGAAGCAATTGAACTACTTGCTCAATCAGAGTTTGATTTAATCGTTACTGATTACAACATGCCAGAAATGGATGGTAGAGAGCTAACTGAATCTGTTAGACAAGACCCAGAACTAGCTCATATCCCTATTTTGATGGTCAGCTCAAATTCTGAAGATAGCCAACTTTCAAACATCGCACAAGAAGGCGTTGACGCTATTTGCGGGAAACCGTTTGAACCAAGCGTCGTTCGCAAACTCTTAGCCCAAATATTAAATTAAAGATAAAAAAAGAGCTTCATAATGAAGCTCTTTTTAAAAAGTTAAATGCCAATTACTAGGCATTCATAAGCGCAGTCACAATAGACATATTAGCTTCTGGAAACTCATAAGACAATAAATCACCAATAGCCACCCAACGGACTTCCTGCCCTTCTTTCCCTACCGGGTCACCATCAAAACCAGTAACTTTATAAAAGAAAAGCTCAACCTGCTTATCACCATAGTCATGGGAGATTTTCTCAAAAAGAGCACAATCTGTGACAGAAATACCACACTCTTCTTTCAACTCTCTAAATAGCGCAATGGAAGCAGGCTCTGAAGACTCACACTTACCTCCTGGAAACTCCCATAAACCACCTTGATGCTGATTAGATTTCCTAAGAGCAATAAACACCTTATTATCACGAAGTATAATTCCGGCAGCCACTTTAACCAACATTAAGTACGATACTCAGCATTAATAGTGACATATTCATGAGAAAAATCCGTGGTCCAAACAATATCAGACTGTTGACCCATACCTAGATCCAAGCGGATATGTATCTCTTCTGGCTCCATGGCTTGCTTACCATGCTCTTCAAGATAATCAGGAGAACGACAACCATCGCGAGCAATTTCAAAACCATTAATATGAAGCTGAACACGATCCACATCCAAATCTTCAACTCCAGCTCGACCAACAACAGCTAATATACGGCCCCAGTTTGGATCAGAAGCAAACAAGGCCGTTTTTACCAATGGGGAGTGAGCTATCTCAAAAGCGACCTTAGTCGAATCTTCAATTTTTAAAGCACCAACAACCTCAACCGTAACGAATTTTGTCGCCCCCTCACCGTCTCTGACAATAGCGTGAGCCAGCTCTTGCATCACTTCTGTGAAAGCAACCAAAAAGGCCTGAGCCAATGGGTCATCAACTGATGTAACTATTTCATTACCCGCCAATCCAGTGGCTACAGCAATACAGGAGTCATTTGTTGAAGTGTCACTATCCACTGTAATACGGTTAAAGCTTTTATTAACAACATCCTTCAAAACAGATTGAAGCACATCAACACTCATTGCTATATCACTGCAAACATAACCAAGCATTGTCGCCATATTAGGGCGAATCATGCCAGCACCTTTTGAGATACCAGCAATAGAATAGGTACGACCATCAAAATTAAAAGTCCGAACAGAACCCTTTGGCAGGGTATCAGTTGTCATAATACCCAAACCAGCAGAGCGCCAATTGTCACCAGACAAATTCGCCAATGCAGTAGGAATAGCCGCAACGATTTTCTCAACAGGCAAAGGCTCACCAATAACACCAGTAGAAAAAGGTAAAACAGCTTCGAAATCCATTTCTACTTGAGACGACAAAGCCACACAAGTTTTTAACGCATTTTCAACACCAGACTTACCTGTACCAGCATTTGCATTGCCTGTATTTATCAATAAATAACGAGCATTTGTTGTTGCCAAATGCTTCTGACAAAGTCGCACAGGGGCTGCACAAAAAGCATTTTGAGTAAAAGCGCCCGCAACAGAAGCACCTTCACACAATTCGAAGATAACAACATCTTTCTTATTAGGCTTTTTAATTCCCGCTTCTGCAACTCCTATCCTAACCCCTTTAATTTCAGGGATTAGAGGAAATTCATGTAACCCTACTGCCATTTAAGCTTTCTCCAATTAAACTTACTCAAATCAAGCAAGACTACCATGACAATGCTTGTATTTTTTGCCTGAACCACAAGGACAAGGCTCATTACGACCAACCTTTGGATACTCTTGATCCGTAGCAGGATCAGCAGAAGGTTCAGAGGGTGAAGCCAAAGAGTCATGCACCATATTCATAGTGGTTTTCTCTTCTTGTTGCCGACGAGCTTCTTCAATTTTTTCAGCTTCATCAGCTGATTGAACTTTTACACGAGTAATAATTTGAATCACTTCAAATTTTATCTGCTCAAGCAAACCTTGAAATAACTCAAACGCTTCACGCTTATACTCTTGCTTCGGATTTTTTTGAGCATAACCACGCAAATGAATACCTTGCCTCAGCATATCCATTGTCTGAAGATGCTCTTTCCAAAGCGTATCCAACACTTGAAGAAGCACTTGCTTTTCAAAAGAGCGGAACCCTTTCTCTCCAGCGGTTTGCTCTTTAAGCTTATGATCACTAACAAAACTGTCTAGAATTTTCTGACGCAATGGTTCTTCATAAAGCTTTTTATCATCCTCAACCCATTGAACAATAGGAAGCGATAGACTAAATTCATTACGAATCTTCTCTTCCAAACCTTCAAGGTCCCACATATCAAAGATACTTTGTGGCGGGATAAACTCATCAATAAGATCGGAAACAACTTCTTCTCTCATCGCAGTAACAGCACCAGACAAGTCTTCAGAAACCATCATTTCAAAGCGCTGACGATAAATAACCTGACGCTGATCGTTAGCAACATCATCATATTCTAGTAGCTGCTTACGAATATCAAAGTTACGACCTTCCACTTTACGCTGAGCTTTCTCAATCGCATTTGAAACCATCTTATGCTCGATCGCTTCACCTTTCTCCATACCAAGCGACATCATCATTTTTTTGATGCGATCAGACATAAAGATACGCATTAAATTATCTTCTAAGGAAAGATAGAAACGAGACGACCCAACATCACCTTGACGACCTGCACGACCACGAAGCTGGTTATCAATACGACGAGACTCATGACGCTCAGTACCAATAATATGCAAACCACCGGCAGATAAAACAGACTCATTTCGCAATGCCCAATCAGCCTTAAGAGCATCAATACTTTCTTGACTTGCACTTTCGCCAAGCTTAGCCAACTCAACTTGCAAGTTACCACCCAAAACGATATCCGTACCACGTCCCGCCATATTTGTCGCTATGGTCACAGCACCTGGACGCCCAGCATCAGCAACAATTTCAGCTTCACGCTCATGCTGCTTAGCATTTAATACATTATGCTTAACATCTTTTTTATTGAGATAGTTCGATAACAATTCTGAATATTCAATAGATGCTGTACCAACAAGAACAGGACGACCTTGCTTTACGATATCTTCGATATCCAACACAATGGCTTCAAATTTATCTTCCGTAGACATATAAATTAAATCATTGAAGTCTTTACGCTGCACCTGACGGTTAGTTGGAATAACGATGACAGACAAACCATAAATTTGTTGAAACTCAAACGCCTCCGTATCTGCCGTACCAGTCATACCAGACAGCTTTTCATACAAACGGAAATAGTTTTGAAAGGTCGTTGATGCTAGTGTCTGACTTTCAGCTTGAATAGTCACACCTTCTTTTGCTTCAACCGCTTGGTGGATACCTTCAGACCAGCGACGCCCAGCCATAGTACGACCCGTATGCTCATCAACGATAACAATTTGGTCACCTTGAATAACATAATCAACGTCTTTCTTAAAAATAACATGTGCTTTTAAGCAGGCATGAACATGGTGCAACAAAGACAGATTAGCAGCCGCATAGAGACTTTCTCCTTCGCCCAACATATTTTGTTCTACCAACCAACTTTCAACAAATGAATGACCTTCTTCTGTCAATTCTATGCTGCGCTGAGATTCATCAAAAACATAATGCCCAGTAGGCTCTTCGCCTTCAACTTCAGAATCCTTTTGCTTAATCAAAAGTGGCGCCAGCAGATTAATTTTTCGATATTGTTCCGAACTATCTTCAACAGCACCAGAAATAATAAGCGGCGTTCTGGCTTCATCGATTAAAATAGAATCGACCTCATCCACAACAGAAAAATTCAACTCACGCTGAACTCTATCTTCCAAACGAAAAACCATGTTGTCGCGAAGATAATCAAAACCAAATTCGTTATTTGTACCGTAAGTGATGTCACACAAATAAGCTGCTTTCTTATCATCACGATCTTGACCAGAAAACACGACCCCAACACTCATGTCTAAAAATTCGTAAAGAGGCCTCATCCAGTTAGCATCACGACCAGCCAGATAATCATTTACTGTAACAACATGAACACCTTTTGATGATAATGCATTAAGGTATACCGCTAAAGTTGCTACTAGCGTCTTACCTTCACCAGTACGCATTTCTGCAATTCGACCTTCATTCAGAACCATACCGCCAATGAGCTGGACATCGAAATGTCGCATCCCCATTACACGACGACTACCCTCTCGAACAACCGCAAAAGCCTCAGGTAAAATCGATTCTAAAGATTCACCGCTCTCTAAGCGTTCCCGAAAACTACCAGTTTTTGAAGTTAAGTCATCATCAGACAGATTATGAAAAGATTCTTCAAGTTGGTTTATCTGTGTAACGACTTTTTTATATCGTTTTACTTCTCGGTCATTCTTTGTACCGACAATCTTTTTAATTACACTTCCTAACATCTTGCACTCAACATAGCCAATTAGTAATAAATACAGTCTATCATGGTAATGTGTGACAAAACATGAAATATCAAGGGACCATATACAAAAAAACCAGACATAAAGTCTGGTTTTTTAAGAAACTGCTTAAGATTTAATCACTCACTAGGCACCAGCAAATGCAGGCTCAACATAGGATATCGGATTAGTTTGTGACTCATCTTCAAAAACAACATATTCCCAAGCATCAGGTTGCTCAATCAACGCTAATAAAAGCCTATTATTTAAACCATGCCCAGACTTATAAGCTTTATATTCGCCAATTAGACTATGCCCTAGAAGATAAAGATCACCAATGGCATCAAGTATTTTATGACGAACTAGCTCATCTTTATAGCGCAAGCCTTCATCATTTAACACTCGATAATCATCAAGAACAATAGCATTATCCATGTTTGCGCCACGAGCAAGATTATTATTCTTAAAGTACTCTAGATCCTTCATGAAACCAAAGGTTCTAGCTCGACTAATCTCTTTAACAAATGTCGTCGTTGAAAAATTAAAAGAAGTACTTTGAACATCTTCCTCTATCGCAGGGTGCTGAAAATCGATAGTAAACGTCAAACGGAAACCAGCGGAGTAAGGTTCAATTGAAGCAAACTTATCGTCTTCGTCAACCCTAATAGGCTTCTTCACACGAATGAATTTCTTCGGTGCATTCTGAGCCTCTAAGCCTGCCGACTGCAGAAGGAAAACGAAAGGGCTAGCACTTCCATCCATAAGAGGAACTTCACTAGCACTTACTTCTACATAAGCATTATCAACACCTAGACCAGCCATTGCAGATAACAAATGTTCTACAGTACTAACCTTCACATCACCTTGACATAAAGCCGTAGCAAAATTCGTTGACCCAACCGATTTCGCATTACCATGAATCTCAACAACAGGGTCTAGATCCGTGCGAACAAATACAATACCGGTATTCACAGGAGCTGGCTTTAGTGTCAAATACACTTTTTCGCCGGAGTGTAAACCGACTCCAGTCGCTCGAATAATATTCTTTAGTGTGTGTTGGCGTACCATTATATTCCTACAATTTTATGACTGGTTACTCTTCTTTACAAATAGTACCAATAAGACATTTTTTATACAATCCAACATTTCAAAATTGCATCTTTTTTGCGCAAATTAATCCGCTTGTCGACGCAAAAATGCAGGAATGTCCAAATACGATAATTTATCGCCACTTGACTCAGAGGTAGAATCCGCAGATTCACTCTTCTCACCCAAGCTTTTCTCTACCACTTGCACTTTTGCTTCTGGTGCAAGATTTAACTCCGATTGAGCCATAACCGCTTCAGCCTCACGACTTTCAACAGCTTGCTCAACCTTAGTTATAACTGGCTGAGAGACAACAGATTCACCAACAGCAGCTTTCAGCTCAACTATCGACTTACCCTCTAAACCAGTAGCAACCACCGTGACTCGCATTTCATCACCAACATTGGGATCAATAGCACAACCAATCACGACGGTAGCATCTTCCGATGCATATTCTTCAATAATCCCACCAACCTCAGTAAATTCAGACAAACCAACTTCTTCGTTCGCTGTAATATTTACCAGCACGCCACGCGCACCTCTAAGATTGATATCTTCCAATAACGGATTATGTATTGCCGCTTCCGCAGCCACTCTAGCTCTATCATCACCAGAGGCAGAACCTGTCCCCATCATCGCCATCCCCATTTCAGACATAACCGTTCTTACATCTGCAAAGTCAACGTTGATCAAACCTGGGCGCATAATAAGGTCTGTAATACCTTGAACCGCATTAAATAAAACATTATTCGCTTCACCAAATGCTTTGAGCAATGAGATATTTTTTCCCAATACTGGCAAAAGACGTTCATTTGGCACTGTTATTAATGAATCGACATTTTCACGTAATTCTTTAACACCTTCTTCAGCTACCTTAGCTCGGCGGCGGCCTTCAAACGGAAAAGGCTTAGTAACAACAGCGACAGTTAAAATACCCAATTCTCGAGCCACTTTAGCAATAACAGGTGCCGCACCCGTCCCTGTTCCACCACCCATTCCAGCAGTAATGAAAACCATATCAGCACCAGTAAGTAGCTGGGTAATCTTTTCTTGATCTTCCAAAGCAGAGTCTCGGCCTACTTCGGGATTTGCACCAGCACCCAAACCTTTTGTTATTGTTGAGCCTAACTGCAAAGATATTCCTGTATCAAATCCTATTAACGCTTTGGAATCTGTATTAGCGCAAATAAACTCAACACCTTCCAATCTGTTTTGTAGCATATGGCGAACAGCATTACCGCCACCACCACCTACACCAATAACCTTAATAACAGCATTATCAGATAAATTCTCTTCGGCTAAATCAAAGACGTTCATGGGCTTATCGCTCCTCAATAATTTCACTATCAACCTTGACTAGATATAATTCTGAAACCAATGTTTCAGTTTCTGCCAAGCCTTCGCTGCACTGAAGGCCTGTCCAATTTCCTTAGGAGCCAGGATCGATGCTTCTCGTTTAGTTTGCGTCTTAGACATCATCCGTTTCGAGATCTCTGTTACTTCAGCCTCTTTACTACCATAAGCCAATAATCCAACACTTGTTGAATATATAGGGTTATCGACAATGCCTGACATACCTTTAGTACAATCTGGTACGGATAATCGAATTGGCATTTGAAAAATCTTCTCAGCCAAGTCTGCAGCGCCTTCCATAAGCGACGTACCACCAGTAATTACAATACCTGCAGGGATACGCTCCGCATACCCACTACGCCTCAATTCATCTAAAATTAAGTTGTAAATTTCTTCATATCTAGCCTCAACAACCTCGGTTAGAGCATGTCGAGTAATCGATCTTGGTTGACGATCGCCAACACTAGGAACCTGTAAAACTTGTTCTGCAGAGGCCATTGAAGACATCGCACAAGCGTATTTTACTTTAATTTCTTCAGCATGTTGTGTTGGCGTACGTAACGCCATAGAGATATCATTTGTAACTTGATCTCCAGCCACTGGCACTACTGCTGTATGATGCAATGCACCATCAATCCAAACGGCTATATCTGATGTGCCTGCACCAATATCAATCAAGCACACACCTAAATCTTTCTCATCTTCACTCAATGAAGATTCACTAGACGCCAATTGCGATAAAATGACACCATCCACACCTAAACCACAACGCTTAATACACTTTTCAATATTCATTACGGCATTCACCGCTCCTGAAATCAAATGTACATTTGCTTCAAGGCGAACGCCTGACATTCCCAGCGGATCTTTAATTCCTTCTTGGGAGTCAATATGGTATTCCTGGGGTAAAATATGAAGTACTCGCTGATCAGAAGAAATAGGCACGGCTTGAGCGGCATCAATCACCCGATCGATATCTTCTTGCTGAACTTCACCGTCTTTGACAGCCACGATACCATGTGAGTTCAAACTACGAATATGACTTCCAGCAACACTTACATAAACAGAATGTATATTACAACCTGCCATTAACTCAGCTTCTTCAACAGCACGTTGGATAGACTGAACTGTTGACTCTATATTGATAACAACCCCACGCTTCATTCCTTTTGAGCTATGAGAGCCAATACCGACAATTTCCAAGCCTCCATCAGCTAAAACTTCGCCAACTAAACAGATAACTTTTGATGTGCCTATATCCAAACCGACTATCATTTCACCTTCCCGGCAATACGTGTTTATGGTTGCTCTAATCTTGATAGTCAAAAACCTCAAAACAGACCAATATCAATTATTTTCTTTCCAACCGACAGCGACCCCATGTGGGTAACGGGCATCAACTGATGTAATTTGATCTATTCTACCCGATAAATCACTTTTATACACCGCTATAAATCGTTGTAATCTTTCTAAAATACCCTCCCTACCTAGCTTAACCTTAACACCGTTGGTAAAGATAATATTCCATGCCCCTCTCGGCTCCAAAGTAAGAGTATTAATCCGTAAAGAGGTTGAAGCAAGAACCTGACCTATCAGACCGAATTGTTCAAGAACAACATCACTTGAATCAGCAGGACCGTATAGTTTTGGCAATGACAAACTTGGCACCTCATCAGGAGAAATGACAACGGCTGAAGTCGATATTAACTGCCCATCCCTCCAGTATGCGAGAGGAGTATACTCATGGACAAGCACCTGCAATGTATTTGGCCAAACTTTACGAATTTCTGCACTTGCTACCCACTCCGATGACAATACAACAGACAGTACATCTGCCATCGGCACCGTCAAAAGGCTTTGATCGAACAAAGAAGAATAGTCAGATATCAACTGATCTTCTGATGAGTATTTCAAATCGCCCTTAATCTTAATTTCTTTAATAGCAAACCAAGTATCCGGCGAATCATCGCCTTGAAAAGTAGCGACCAATATCAATACAATCGCCCCAATTAATGCCGCTATCCTCATAAACTAATGACGTCCCACTTGATCCCAAGCATTTTTCGCAATATTCTCAACAAGTGAAGCATAGTCAATACCTACATATTTTGCCGCCATAGGTACAAGACTATGAGTTGTCATACCTGGCGCAGTATTAACTTCCAACACCCAAAAAACACCAGCCTGATCCCTCATAATATCGACTCGCCCCCAACCAGAACAACCAAGCGACCGATAGGCATCCAGGGCAAGCATCTGAAGTTCATTTTCATCATCACTATTCAGTCCGCATGGCAACAAATACTCAGTATCATCTGCCACGTACTTAGCCTCATAATCATAAAGCTTGTGATCTGGTGCCGGCTTCAACCCAATAGCGGGATAAGCAACGTCATCAATAACTGTAATGGTAAACTCTGGACCATCGACAAACTCTTCAACCAAGATATCTGAATCGTATTCAAGTGCTTTCAACAATGCTTCATCAAGTTCCAAGCGATTGACAGCCTTATTAATACCGATTGTAGAGCCCTCCCTAGAAGGCTTAACAATAACCGGGTAAGCCATTTTCGTTTCAATGACATCGGCGTCGGCTTGCCCAACAAAAGACAAATACGCTGGCGTTGGTATTCCAATACCACGCCAAAAACGCTTAGTTAATACTTTATCCATAGCTAAACCACACGCTAATGGAGAACTACCAGAATATGGTTTATCCAGCATTTCAAGTAAAGCCTGAACTCGACCATCTTCTCCCTCACCGCCATGAAGCGCAATAAAAGCGAAATCGAAATCAATGGACTGTAGCTGCACAACAGGATCTAAATTCTTTCCCGGACCATACAAATCAAGCTCAATCACTTGATATCCTTTTGAGCGTAAACCTTCCGCTACCAAAGGGCCGCTCTGCAAAGAGACTTCACGTTCAGCTGAACGACCACCATAAATAACAGCAATAACTGATTCTTTTAATGTACGAGACATTTTAAATACCACTTGCAGATAAGTTTTTAGACACGGAACCAATATCTCCAGCACCTTGAGTGATCAACAAATCACCTTCTCGCAACACATTACTTAAAATAGATCGAAGGTCAGCTTCACTACCAACATGAATTGGATCAACATTACCTCGTTGACGAATACTGCCACACAAAGAACGACTGTCAGCGCCGTTAATTAAGGCCTCACCCGCTGCATAAACATCCAACAAAAGCAGCACATCAACCTGTGATAACACTCGAACAAAATCTTCATACAAATCACGGGTCCTAGTATAGCGATGCGGTTGATACACCATTACCAATCTTTTTTCAGGCCAGCCCGCACGAATCGCTTTTATTGTCGCTAAAACCTCACTCGGATGATGCCCGTAATCATCAACAAACATCACTTCAGAACCATTAGAAAGTAATAAGGGTTTCTGTTCCTGGAAGCGACGCCCGACACCTTCAAACCCCATTAAACCGGCTTGAATAGCGGTTGCTTCCACCCCCAAATCTGTTGCAACAGCAATGGTTGAAAGCGCATTAAGAACATTATGACGACCCGGCATTGGCAAACGAATTTTTAGCGGCTCACCTTCTGGTCGATGCGCTAGAAATTCACAATGGCGCCCTGTCTGAAGGATATCCGTCGCATAAAAATCCGCTTTTTGATCAATACCATAGGTCAACACTGGGCGACTTAAAGATGGCAAAATTTCTCGTACATTTTCATCATCAACACACAACACCGCCAAACCATAAAAAGGCAAATTATGGATAAACTCAATAAAAGTATGTTTCACTTTCTCAAAGTCACCACCATAGGTATCCATGTGATCTTCATCAATATTTGTCACTATGACGGTTTGTGGCTGCAAATGAAGGAAAGACGCATCACTCTCATCCGCTTCTGCAACCAGGTAAGAGCTGCTTCCTAACTGAGCATTGGCACCAGCGCTCGTTAAACGCCCACCAATCACGAAAGTTGGCGCTTCACCTGTCGCAGCCAAAATCGACGCCATCAAACTTGTCGTCGTTGTTTTACCATGAGTACCTGCCACAGCAATACCGTGACGATAACGCATCAACTCAGCAAGCATCTCCGCTCGACGAACAATCGGAATACGATGCTCTTTACCCCAAATGATTTCCGGGTTTTTTTCGTTAACTGCGGTAGACACCACAATGACATGAGCGTCATAGACATTTTCTTCTAAATGACCAATAAAAACCTTAATACCCAATTCTTCTAAACGCTCAGTCACAGAAGATGACTTAAGATCCGAACCAGATACTTGATACCCTTGATTATGCAAGACCTCAGCAATACCACACATACCAACACCACCAATACCAATAAAATGAATATTTTGGATGCGGCGCATAGTCGGAATATTGTACTGAACTTTATTATCTATCATGATTTTATTAACCTTAAACAATGTGCAACGACGTCTTGCGTAGCAGTTGGGTGAGCAACACTTTTCGCCTGCGCACCCATTTTTAATAATGCATTTTCACTTTCAATTAAGCCTGAAAGCAAAGTAATAATTTTCTCATATGTTAATTCTGGTTGTGGAAGTAAATATGCCGCACCCACTTTTTCTAAATAATGCGCATTGGCTGTTTGATGATCATCTATTGCATGAGGATATGGAATCAAAATAGAAGGCAATCCAGCAACAGCCAATTCACTTACCGTCATCGCACCAGAACGACACAATACAATGTCGGCCCAATAATAAGCTTGATCCATATTATCTAGATAAGGCTCAACACGGGCCTCAACTCCCGCATTTTTATACAACTCAGAAACCTCATCAAGGTTTCGCTTACCGGTTTGATGCCAAACATCCAAACGCTGAGAAAAAGGCCAATTAACCAAAACCTGAGGCACAACATCATTGATTGCCTTGGCACCCAAACTGCCTCCCACAACCAACAAACGTAACGGTCGTGCAGAACCCTCTCTCAATGGGCGAATCGACTGATTTAAAATATTACTTCTAATAGGATTACCCACACTAACGCCATTAGGAAGCGCACCATCGAAAGCCTGCAACCTAAGGCTGGCAATTTTAGCAAGCAGCTTATTGGTTGTACCAGCGATCGCATTTTGTTCGTGAATGACCAAAGGAATACCTAAAATACGAGCCGCTACGCCACCAGGTCCAGCAACAAAACCGCCCATACCCAAAACAACATCAGGTTTACTCTTTTGCAAAACAGCAATAGCTTGACCAATCGCATGCAAGATTCTAAAAGGTGCAGCAAACAAACCCAAAACTCCTTTTCCTCTTACACCTTTAATAGACAAAGAGCGCAAAGGAATATCATGTTCAGGAACAAGAGATTCTTCCATCCCTCCTTTAGATCCTAACCACTGAACATCCAATCCCTTTTCTTTAAAGTTATGAGCACACGCTAAAGCCGGATAAATATGACCGCCAGTTCCTCCAGCCATTATGACGATTTTTTTTACATCGCTCATACAAGCACCCCTTCCACGTCACTTAACTTATCAGCACGATAGCTTTTTTCAGCGCGTCGATTCTCAACGTCAACACGCATGATCACAAACAAGCTACCTAAGGTTACAATCAGACTACTACCGCCATAACTAATCAATGGCAAAGTAAGTCCTTTCGTTGGCAGAAAACCTGTATTTACACCTATATTAATAATAACTTGCGCTAAAATTAAAATGGAAAAACCGAAGCACATATACGCAGCAAAAGGTCGAGCCAAATCCATGGCTCTACGCCCAATTTTAAACGCTCGACCAATCATAACGGCAAACAAGAAAATCAACAGCAAGCCACCAAACATACCCGTTTCCTCCACCCAAATGGAGAACACAAAATCTGTATGCGCTTCAGGCAAATAAGAGAGCTTCTGAACACTGTTCCCCAAACCAAGACCAAACCACTCGCCACGCCCATATGCGATAAGCGCCTGACTTAATTGATAGCCTTCATTAAAAGGATCAGCCCATGGATCAATAAAATTCATCAATCGCTTTAAGCGATAGCTCTCTGAAATAGCAACAACACCTAACATAGCCACAGCAGCCATCATCAAGAGTAAAAATTGGTATAAAGGAGCACCACCTAAAAACAACAACACCATCACAGTACCAAGCAAAACAACAGAAGCACCGAAATCTGGCTCAAACAATAAAAACAGAAGAAAAATACTACAAAGACTAAGAGGCAGAATAAAGCCCGCCCAACCAGCTCTTACTCGATCCGCTCTTCGCACCAAATAACCGGAAACATAAACCACCATACACACTTTGGCGACTTCAGATGCCTGCAAATTAAACACCACTAAATTAATCCAACGGCGACTACCGTTTACACTTTTACCAATACCAGGTACCAACACTAAAATAAGCAAAACCAAAGACAACCCCATCATCAGGATGCCCCACTTCTGTAATTGACTTGTTGGCAAAAGAAGTAAAAGCCAACCAAAAATCAATCCTAATATCAGATATAAGCCTTGTCGCCCCATAAAAAAATAAGGGTGCCCATGAATATTTTCTGAAATTGATATTGATGCGCTAGATACCATGACTAAACCCAACGCGAGAATAGAAATCACAGACGCCATAAAAATAGAGTCGACTTGAATAAATTCACGAAGAGAAACGCGATCAAACACTTTCAACCAAGTCATAGTTCTGAAACCAGTCGAGCAAAATGCTCGCCACGTACTTCATAATTTTTATACATATCAAGACTGGCACAAGCAGGCGAGAATAAAACAATGTCGTTTTCTTTTGCCTCTTGCGAAGCGCTCAATACAATATCATCGAGCGAAGAAAATCGTTTTACTTGAGTATTAACAGGTAGAATCTCTGCGATACGATCTGCATCTTTACCAAACAAATAAACGATACGAACAAAATCAGATACAGGCTTAGTTAAAGCGCTAAAATCAGCCCCCTTTCCTTCACCACCGGCAATTAGCAAAATATTTTTCTTTGCTAAAGAACCAAGCCCTTGAAGAGCCGCCAATGTCGCACCAACATTCGTACCTTTTGAGTCATTAATAAAGGTAACGTTGCGAAGAGTTCGAACCGTTTCACATCGGTGCGCCAAACCACAAAACTCACCAAGGACTTTAGCAATACCATCTGACATAAGGTCAATACCAAGTAACTCAAGCATAGCTAATGAAGCCAATACATTGGCATGATTATGAGAGCCTTTCAGCGCAATTTGAGAAGTATGGTAAAGACGCTCAACACCACGGCAAAGCCACGCACCATCACCGTTTTTTAACATACCAAACTCTTTTAAGTCAGGACTTTTCGTCGTGAAAGCACGAACTGGGGTTGATTCAGCCAAAAGCGGAGCTGTTAATATATCTTGTTTATTACATACCGCAGCTTTGCAGCCCCGATAGACTTTTTGCTTTACACGTTGATATTCATAAAAATCATCATAGCGATCCATATGATCTTCTGAGACATTAAGGAGGCAAGCCAAATCGGCTTTTAATGCATGCGTTGTTTCGAGCTGAAAACTGGACAATTCGAGCACATAAAAATCAGTATCGGGAGAGAGTAAGTCCAAAGCAGGCAAACCTAAATTCCCTCCTGCCTTAGCATTTTTACCACAGGCCCGCAGCAACAGTGCCACAAGTGTTGTGACTGTACTTTTAGCATTAGATCCTGTGATGGCGACGAAAGGAGCATCAACATAATCACAAAATAAATCAATATCCCCTCGCATTGCCACTCCACGCTCAGCTAATTTAGCCAAAACGGGCGTTTTCAAAGCAACACCTGGGCTAACATAAAGCTCAGAAACTCCCAGCGTTTCAAGTACTGACAAGTCACCAGTAAAAATACGACGTTCAGGACATAAAGCCTTCGCTTGCTCTAATCCCGGAGGGTTATCACGGGAATCCACAACGTAAAACTCAATACCTTTACTGGCTAAAAAGCGTACGCAAGACAAACCTGTCGCCCCCAAGCCTACAACGGCTCTAACCCGATCTGACCCGATCAACGACATGCAAAAACTCCTAGCGTACTTTTAAAGTAGCAAAACCTACCAAGACAAGACAAACTGTAATGATCCAAAAACGAACAATAACTTTTGGTTCCGCCCAGCCTTTCAACTCAAAATGATGATGGATAGGTGCCATTCTAAATATTCGCCTTTTTGTCAACTTATAAGAGGCAACCTGCAAAATCACAGACACAGTTTCCATTACAAAAATGCCCCCCATGATAAACAACACCAATTCCTGACGAACAATAACAGCGATCACACCTAAAGCGGCACCCAAAGCCAAAGACCCGACATCACCCATGAATATTTGTGCTGGATACGTGTTAAACCATAAAAACCCCAATCCGGCACCGGCCAAAGCTGCGCAGAAAACAATCAATTCACCAGAGCCTTGAATATAAGGAATCAAAAGATAATCAGCGAATCGCACATTCCCCGTTAAATAAGCAAATACGCCTAATGCCCCACCAACCAAAACCGTAGGTAAAATAGCCAACCCATCAAGCCCATCAGTCAAATTCACGGCATTACTTGTCCCAACAATAACAAAATAGGTCAGAACAACAAAAAACACACCCAATGGAATAGCGACATCTTTAAACAAAGGAATAATCAAAGCAGTTTCTTGTGGCGTACTTGCCGTGTAATACAAATAGAAAGCGGCGATTAGGCCAAAAACACTCTGCCAAAAATATTTCCATTTTGCTGGAAGTCCTCGTGGGTTCTTCTCAACAACTTTTCGATAGTCATCAACCCAACCGACAATACCAAATGCCAACATAACCAAAAGAACAACCCAAACATATTTATTGCTCAAATCGCCCCATAACAGAGTACTAACAGTAATAGAAAAAATAATCAGAGCGCCACCCATTGTTGGCGTACCCGCTTTAGATAAATGGCTCTGAGGGCCATCATCACGAATCGCCTGACCGATCTGTAGGCGCTGCAATAAAACAATGACTTTATTACCAATCAAAAGCGAAATTGCCAAGGCAGTAAGAACACCTAAAATGGCACGAAGAGACAAGTAATCGAATACTGTAAAAAACGTATAATACTTACTTAAATAAGCCGTTAGCAGAAGTAACATTGGTAAAGAACATCCTATTTTATTAATGCTTCAATGACATTTTCCATTTTAGCTGAGCGAGAACCCTTTACTAAAATGGCATGCCTTTTATCGAGCGTGCAAACAACGGCTGCCGCCTCTTCATGTGTATCACAAAATATTGCATGACCACCGCCACTTCTAAAAGAAATACCAGCAATGCTGGCCACAGGACCAACACAAACTAAACAAGAAATTCCTTTTTTCTTAGCGTAGATCCCTAACGCTTGATGAATACTTCCTTCCTGCTCGCCAAGCTCACCTAACGCCCCTAAAATCAGCCATGTTTTCTCTACAGGCTGAATTGCAAGCACATCAATTGCCGCTTCGACAGAAGTTGGGCTCGCATTGTAACAATCATTAATTAATAGAGCTTCATTTTTTGTTCTTAGTCGCTCCAATCGGCCCGAAACCAAAATTGGAGACATCAACGCTTTAACCGCACTAGAAAAACGTACACCAACTGCAACCATTGCAAGAACAACCGCCATGCCGTTTGCAACGGTATGTTTACCCGCTCCAGCAACAACAGCAGAAATAGATTCCCCCCGATATTTCAAGGTTACCGTACTGGATTCTGCGCTCAAAACGACATCATCAACGTATAAATCTGCTGCATTCGTAAAACCAAAAGAAAGAGTCTGGCGGCCATGAGCTAAACCACACCAATAATCAAAAAACGGATCGTCCGAATTTAAAATAACAATCGCATCAGGTTCTGCACCTGAAATTAAACAACCTTTTTCACGAGCAATACCTTCAAGATTACCAAAGCCTTCAAAATGGCTACCACTCGCATTGGTCAATACAACCACATCAGGAGAAACAATGTTAGCCAATCGCTCAATCTCACCCGGAACACTTGTTCCAGCTTCAATAACAGCTATTTCATGTTGATCATCTAATTCGAGCAAGGTTTGCGGCAAACCAATTTGGTTGTTTAAATTTGCGTGCGTTTTTAACACATTTTTGCCAGAAAGCGATTGAGACAGCCAGTCTTTTACTGTTGTTTTACCATTACTGCCTGTTATGCAGACAACAGGACCTGCAAAAGCATTTCGTATCAAACGAGCAATGCAACCATAAGCCAATGTTGTATCTGACACTTTTACATATGAAATCACATCTATATCACGGTCAGAAACAACACCAACAGCGCCCGAATCCATAGCTGAAATAGCATAATCATGGCCATCAAAACGCTCTCCTTTTAAAGCAACAAATAGGCAACCGGCTGATACTTGACGAGTATCAGTCACCACAGTATCAATTTCTTGATCAGGTCCAATTAGCTCACCTTCACAGGCTCTTGCTATTTCAGAAAGCGTAAGTTTAATTAACATACATTTTTAACGCTTTTTGCGCCTCTTCCTTATCATCAAAGTGATATTTAACACCTTGAATATCTTGATAATTTTCATGACCTTTACCTGCAATGAGAACAACATCACCCTGATTGGCAGACAACACAGCCTTCTGTATGGCAACACGACGATCTGGCTCAAAACGAAATAGCTCGTTATTCGGAGGCGTATCAATCAAAACATCAGAAAAAATTTGACCTACTGATTCAGTACGAGGGTTATCAGAAGTTAACCAAACATAATCAGCGTTAGACAAAGCAGCGTCCATCATCAGTGGGCGCTTCCCTCTATCTCTATCACCGCCACATCCGAAAACACAAATAAGCTTACCATTTGAATGCACTTTCAATGCCTGCAGAGCCACCTTTAATGCATCTGATGTGTGCGCAAAATCAACAACAACCAATGGGGCATTATTTCTTTCTACTTTATCCATTCGCCCAGGCGCACCACACAAAGAAGACAAGCCTTTTATAAGTGCTTCTTTACTCTTCACCTCATACCAAAGGCTCGCCAACGCAGCCAATGCGTTCTGAACATTAAACCGTCCAAGCAGTGGTAATCGAATACGGCTTTCTCCCTCTGGGTGACACAAGACAAAATGACAACCGGAAGGTGCAAAAGATAAATCTTTAACGTAAAAATCAGCGAGTGAATTTTGTTCACTATAGTAATAACAATCAGAATTTCCAACCGCTTCAGCCATGAAAGGAGCATACTCATCGTCCATACAAAAAACAGAATGAGACACACCTGGAAAGGAAAACAATCGCTGCTTTGCTAATGCGTATGAGGCCATATCCCCATGATAATCAAGATGATCACGGGTTAAATTTGAGAAAACAGCCGTTTGAAAAGGTACACCCTCAATACGCCCTTGATCGAGCGCATGAGAAGAAGCCTCAAAAGCGACTAAATCCACTCCAGACTTAGCCATTTCCATCAAAGTAAGATGTAACGACAAAATATCCGGTGTCGTTTGTTTCGCTTCGGACAAATTACCCAAAGGACCAACACCAAAGGTTCCAACCAAACCACTACGCAACCCAATAGATTGAGCAAGTTGAGCTATATAATAACAAATTGAAGACTTACCATTTGTTCCTGTTACAGCAATCATGTTTTTCGGCATATGACCAAAAAAGCGATGAAGACAAGTAACCAATAGTTTCACAGGATCAGCGACAGAAATGAGTTCAAGCTTATTGTGCTGAAGATCTAAATAAGAAGGAACAACCGCAACACTACAACCTAAGTCCGCAACTTTATCTAAGTAATCCCAGCCATTAGAAGTAACACCAGGCAAAGCAAAAAAAACCGTTTGCTCATCTACCTTACGACTATCAACTTCCAAATGAGTATAGATACGGGAAAGCGAACCATCCTTGGAAGGACAATTCGCTAAATTAAGCAGTTGAGCATGTGTTAACTGATGAAAACCTGACTGCTCCATCTATCCACCTTGAACCACTTGCAAAGGCGTTTTCTTAGGCTCTAAACGAACTTCTCTAAGCCCTTCAGGTAAGTCTGGATAAATATTCAGCGTCGTCAAAGCACCCTCCATCACACGAGAAAATACAGGAGCAGCAACCTCACCACCATAATATTCACGCCCTTTAGGATCATTAACCATTACGACCATGGCTAACCTAGGGTTGGACGCAGGCGCAACACCCGCAAACAAAGCAATATATTGATCGTATTCATAACCCTTCGAACCGACTTTATGCACTGTACCTGTTTTCCCAGCCACTCGGTAACCTGGAATTTTTGCCGCTTTACCAGAGCCTTTCTGAACAACTGACTCCATCATTTTAACAACGTCTTTTGCAACTTCTCGTGAAATAACCTGTTTACCATCAGCTGGAGCATCTTGTTTAAAAATAGTTACAGGGACTCGATAACCATCATTAGCTAACGTCATATAGGCCTGAGCCAATTGCAATGTCGAAACTGATAAGCCATATCCATAAGATAATGTAGCAATTTCTGATGGATGCCATTTAGGATGAGACGGCAAAACACCAGATGCTTCACCAGGAAAACCTATTCCCACTGGCGAACCTATACCAAGCTCATAATCCATATTCCAAATAGCATCTTGGGGGAGAGATAAAGCAATTTTTGATGCACCAACATTACTCGACTTAATTAATAGCCTCTCAAAATTCATGTCACCATAATTTGCCGCATCACGAATTGTAAAACGCCCAAAGCGCAAGTACCCCGGAGACGTATTGATAGTTGTCTCCGTTGTATACTGACCTGACATAAGCGCAGCAGAAATTGTAAACGGCTTCATCGTTGAACCTGGCTCAAACAAATCAATTACCGCTCGATTACGAAGCTCTTCATACTCCAATTTAGAACGATCATTTGGGTTATAAGATGGCTGGTTCACCATCGCTAAAATCTCACCCGTTTTAACATCCAAAATAACCGCAGAAGCAGAAGTTGCTCTATGCTCATTCACAGCCGCTTTAAGCTCACGATAAGCTAAATACTGCAACCTAAGATCAATACTTAACTCTATATTCTCACCTGGCCGCTCGGTTTCAGCGACACCAACACTATGAATAATATTCCCAGAAAGATCTTTTAGATAACTACGTCGACCCGGCTCACCCTCTAACGCTTGATCATATGCCAGCTCTATACCCTCCTGCCCTTTATCATCTATATTGGTAAAACCAACAACATGAGATGCCACTTCACCAGCAGGATAAAAACGCTTATATTCTTTAGTCTTAATAACCCCGACAATTCGCTCCGCCATAATAGCATCGGCTTCATTAGGTGATATCTGTCGCTTTAAATACATAAAAGAGCGATTTTTATTTGACTCGAATTTCTCTTGCAACCACGCACGACCAACACCCATAACTTCCGCAAGTCGTTTAATTTCCTGTTCAGGACCTAAATTTAATGCCGGATCGGATTTCATTTTCCACAGAGCTTTAGGATTTGCAACAATCGTCCAAGTGGTCGTACTGACTGCCAAGGGTTCACCACGACGATCTAAAATCATTCCACGCGTAGCAGGAATAGACTCAGTTCTAACCGCCCGAATCTCACCTTGGTTTTTTAGAAATGCCTTATCGACAACCGTCAGATAAAAAAGACGGCCGCCAGCAACTAGGAACAGCACCAAGGCCATTCCATATACAAATCTAAAGCGCCATTTTCCTGGGCTGTGAACACTATTTTCAATACTCATGGTTTCACTATTACCAATTCATCCTGTGATGGTGCGTGCATGTTTAAATCTTTAATCGCCGCTTGCTCTAAACGACTAGGCTGGGTAAGAGCACTCTGCTCTAATAATAACTGCCCCCACCTCACCTCATAATCCACTTCCTCCTGCTTTAAAGCCTGAAGACGAGAAAAATTTTTTCTAAAATCGTAAACCTGAGCAACAACGGCAATAGATACGACAACTAACATCAAAACACCGACAACAAATATTAGTGGCGTAAAATGCGACTTAATCACTGACTCGCTCCAAAACCCGCAACACGGCACTGCGTGAACGAACGTTGTCACTTACTTCTAATTCTGATGGTTTGATCGCCTTACCAATTGTTTTAAATTTGATATCAAGATGCGCATTTCGAATCGGCAAATGTCTTGGCAGCTCAGGCCCTTTGGCTTTCAACTTCATAAAACGCTTAACGATTCGGTCTTCTAGTGAATGGAAACTAATCACCACCAAACGACCACCCACCTTTAAAGATTCTGCAGCAGCATCAAGACCTACTTCCAAATCACCTAATTCATTATTGATGTAAATCCGAATACCTTGGAAAGCACGTGTTGCTGGATTTTTGCCTTTTTCCCAAGCGGGATTTGCCTCTGCAACCACTTTTGAAAGTTGGAGTGTCGTTAGGATCGGAGTATGAGCTCGATACTCACAGATCGCTTTTGCGATACGACGAGAAAACCGCTCTTCACCAAACTGATACATAACATCAGCAATCTCTTTTTCTTTAGCCACTGCGATCCACTGCGCTGCACTCATCCCCTTATCAGGATTCATTCGCATATCCAACGGACCATCATTCATGAAACTAAAACCACGTTCTGCATCATCGATCTGAGGTGAAGACACACCCAAATCCATCATTACACCATCAACTTTATCAACACCAAATACATCTGAAATGTGCGCAACCATGTTGGCAAAGCTATCTTGCACAATGGAAAAACGTGAATCTTCTTGCGCCAATGATTTGCCATGAGCAATAGCAACAGGATCTTTATCAAAACCAAGCATTCGCCCTTTATCCAATCGATCAAGAACCAAGCGAGTATGACCACCACGGCCAAAAGTACCATCGACATAAAGGCCATTTTCGTCGGTAACTAGCATATCGACGGATTCATGAAGCATTACGCTTATATGTTCTGCCATTGTCGTTGTCATAAAGAAATATCCATCATGGTTTCAATTTGTAGATCCTCAAGCGCATCTTGAGATAAGTAATCTTCACGCTGAGCTTCCCATTCTTCTTGACTCCAAATTTCTAGTTTTTTGCCTTGCCCAAGAATGGTGAGCTTTTTATCTAAACGAGCAAATTCACGCAGTGGTGCTGGTAATAGAATGCGCCCTGCTTTATCCACCTCTAAATCTGTCGCATGCCCAACCAACAATCGCTGGAGTCTTCGTGCCTGTGGCTGAAAAGTAGGTAATTTATCTAACTTTTGTTGAATCAACTCCCACTCTGATAAGGGATAAAGCAATAAACACCGAGACACTGGATCTATGGTTACAACCACACCATCGTCGTCGTACTGTGCAAGATCATCGCGCAGACGTGCAGGAAGCGACATACGCCCCTTTGCATCCACACTAATTTGATGAATCCCTCTAAACACAGCCATATCCCACTTATCGACACTTTATCCCACAATTTAACACCTTTTTACCACAATAGTAAAAAAAATATTAATTAAAAATGCAAAAGATAAGGAACAACCACAAACAAAGCGCACACAAAAAAGCGCTCTAAAGAAGAAATTTCTAGCGAGAAGTAAAAATAAAAACGCAAAAAAGCCGAGAGCGACAAAGACCCTCTAGCGATTAGGTATAAAAATGGGAATATAAAAAGAAAGGGAAATTTGCAAGTTGGCCGATAAGCCGGGTTCTGTCGTGGACAGTCATTCATCTAATCCGTACATCACTGCACGTCTCTAGCAACCTACCCGAACTCAGCGCGGGTCACGCCAAAGAGTTCCTATTTGGTCTTGCTTCAAGTGGGGTTTACCTTGCCACGAACTGTTACCAGTCGCGCGGTGCGCTCTTACCGCACCATTTCAACCTTACCGGCAGCGAACTGCTTAGGCGGTTTATTTTCTGCTGCACTTTCCGTAGGCTCACGCCCCCCAGGCGTTACCTGGCACTTTACCCTGCGAAGCCCGGACTTTCCTCCCCCCAATAAATTGAGCGGCGACTGCCTAGCCAACTTGCGAGGCGCATAGTACTTATGTCAAAGCATAATGACAAGCCATTTCTTTTCAGACAGAAAATTGAAAACACCTAAAATTAAGCAATCGGTAATTTGAAACAAACCTCTAAACCACCAACTTCACGATTATGGGCTGTTATCGTACCTTTGTGCGCACGAATGATTCTCTGTGAAATAGTAAGGCCAACACCAAATCCACCACTATTCGCCTCCCTAGCTTCAGAAGACCGATAGAAAGCATGGAAGATTTTCTCAAGCTTATCTTCAGAAACACCCGGCCCATTATCTCGAACATAAATCAAAGCAAAACCAGACTTTTCCTCTGTCTCAACTTCAATAACTCCACCTTCTCCAGCATAAAAGCAGGCGTTTCGTAAAACATTCTCGATCGCATGACGCAATTGCAGAGGGTCACCTAATATTGCCTTGGGAACACGACCCAACTTAGAAACAGAAATACCTTTTAGCTGGCTCTCAAAACTGACATCTTCAACAATATCACTAAGCCACTCTTGTAAGTCCATCTCCTCCTTAATAAGAGAAGCCGCCTCTAAGCGACTCAAAGTTAAAACCTGACCAATCAATTCATCAAGCTCATGAAGCTCTGTACGTATTCGACACAAATAACCTTTTTGAGCCTCAGTAGCGTACTTATCTTCCGCTATCGTTAACGCCACTTCTATTCTTGCCAACGGCGTTCTCAATTCATGAGAAACGTCTCGCATCAATCGCTCTTTAGATGACAACAAGGTATCAATCCTCACTGCCATCTGATTAAACTCTCGGGCCAGTTTACCAACCGCATCACTACGTCGGGTCAATTTACTTTCCACCCTAGCAGCCATATCGCCTTGACCAAAAGAGCGAGCCACTCGCTGCAACTTAAGTAGCGGCCCTAGCAACCAATAAGCCAATACACCACTAGACACAAGAAGACCAAGTAAAGAAAAACCAACTACCGCCTCTGGCGCAAGCGAACTTATTTTTGGATTAGGTTTGAATATCAACAAATACTGAACATTATTTCCACCAATCACCTGTATAAATTGGCTATGCAAGAAATCTGCTGACGGACGAGCACTGACGCTCGGCGTATTTTGCTCTCTAAAATTACGAGGTAACGACTTAAGAAGAGGACGACCATTTTCCTGATATAAATAAATAGTCCCAGATAATTTCTTCTCAGCCTTTGTCACCTCTTCTTGCAAAGAAGTAATACCAAACTTTTCATACCCAGCAACCAACTGAACACCGACATCACCAAGTAAATCAGCAGACACCTGATTGCGCTTTTGGATAAATTGCACCATGCCTAAACCAATACTAACAACAACAATATTAGACAACAGCACTACCAAAAACACGCGCAGAAAAGTATTTTTCATAAAAGATTAAGAACCTTGTTCATTCGATACAAAAATATAACCAACACCCCGTACAGTTTTAATCCGAGGATCGCCAGTTTCTAGATTACCAATTTTCTTACGCAAATTACTAATATGCATATCTAGACTGCGATCATACATGGTCAACTTACGACCAAGCGCTTTTTCAGAAAGCTCTTGCTTTGTAAGTACCTGACCTGGCGCCATCAACATGCATTCTAACAAGGTATATTCTGACGTTGTTAACTCAACCAACTCACCTTCCAGATAAACAGTTCTATCTTTACGACGTAACAGTACACCAGAAAGCTCAATATCTGCCGTTGGATCATCTTCACGCTCTTGGCTGGCTCTACGCAAAATTGCTTTTATTCGAGCCAATAACTCTCGCGGATTAAAAGGTTTAGATAAATAGTCATCTGCCCCCATTTCTAACCCCAAGATACGATCAATGTCATCGCCTTTTGCTGTCAACATAATAACAGGTACAGCACTTTTATTACGGATTTGCTTTAATGTTTCAAACCCATCCAATTCAGGCATCATTACATCAAGAATAATAATATCCGGCATATCAGCCGCCATCAGCTCCAATGCTTCACGACCATTCCAAGCATGAGCTACCTCGTAACCCTCACCATCAAAGTATTCTTTTATTAGATCCGATAAACGAGCATCATCATCAGCAAGCAACAACTTAACCATAATTATTTCCTCTCATTTTTTTCATTATTTAGCTGGCAGTTAAATCGCCATAAATTCAATTGTAAATATTACCTTAGCACTTGATAAACTCCGCCCCCTCTTTTCACTCTATTTACAAAGAATACTAATATGATGAACTTAACAGTCTATAAAAACGAAAAAACCGCAAAAAGCGGCTTTTTTATCACAACAATTAATTTAAAATAAATTATTGATTGAAAGGATCACGAATAACAATTGTTTCATTACGATCAGGACCAGTAGAAATAATATCAACAGGAACGCCGACCTGCTCTTCTAAAAAGCGAATATAGGCTTGAGCATTTTTCGGTAACGCATCAAAATTCTCTGCCCCAACCGTTGACTCAGCCCAACCTGGCAACTCTACATAAACAGGCTTCGCTTGCTCATAACCTTCACTATCAACCAAAGAATCAACAACAGGCTTACCATCAGCACCTGTATAAGATACACACACTTTGATCACAGAAGATCCATCTAGAACATCAAGCTTAGTTAAACACATACCCGATACTGAATTAATTTGAACTGCGTGACGCAAGGCCACAGCATCAAACCAACCACAACGGCGAGAACGACCAGTTGTCGCACCAAATTCATGACCACGAACACCTAAACGCTCACCATCTTCATCGAATAATTCTGTCGGAAATGGACCAGAGCCAACTCGAGTCGTGTAAGCCTTAGTAATACCTAATACATAATCCAAGTACAAAGGACCAAAACCAGTACCAGTAGGCGCACCACCAGCCGTCGTATTAGATGATGTAACATATGGATAAGTACCATGATCAACATCCAACAATGAACCTTGAGCACCTTCAAACATAATGTTCGCACCTGCTTTACGCAAGTCGTGCAACAAAGTAATCGTATCAGCCACCATAGGACGTAAAAACTCAGCCATTTCTAAGCCTTCCGCATAAACCTCATCAAAGGAAATCGGATCAACTTTATGATATTGAGTTAGCACGAAGTTATAGTACTCAAGCACTTCTTTTAGCTTCGTAGCAAAACGCTCAGAGTCCAACAGATCTCCAACACGAATCGCACGACGCGCAACCTTATCTTCATACGCAGGCCCAATACCACGGCCCGTTGTACCAATTTTCTTCTCACCTTTGGCAAGCTCACGCGCCTGATCAATTGCAATATGATAAGGAAGAATCAAAGGACACGCAGCACTGATTTTCAAGCGCTCTACTGCTGGAACACCTTGCTCTAGAAGCTCAAGCACTTCCGCTTTCAAAGCTGCAGGAGACAAAACTACACCGTTACCAATAATACATTGAACACCTTCACGCAAAACACCTGAAGGTATTAAATGCAACACAGTCTTTTTACCATCAATAACCAAAGTGTGACCAGCATTGTGACCACCTTGAAAACGTACAACAGCAGCAACATCTTCAGTAAGTAGGTCAACAACCTTACCCTTACCTTCATCACCCCATTGAGTGCCTAGAATAACAACATTTTTACCCATAATTTCAGGTCTCATTTTGATAGTTCTTAAAGAAAAGTCTAGTTTTGAACAGGCATCAACTGCCAAGCTTCATCAACAAAATCCAGTTTGAAATCTGCATCTCCAGAATAAAAGTCATCCAAGACCTCTACCACACGATAACCTTCAGTTCGTAAAGCGTTTACTTTCTTCCAAAGTTTATCATTCGAACAAACAGGCGACAGAACCGTTTTCGGCCTATTAACCACAACATTAGTCAAAGCGACCAACGCCTTTACATCTGTACTAAAACCAGTTGCAGGTCGAGAGCGACCAAACACCTGACCAATATTATTGTAACGTCCACCACGAGCAATCGCATTCCCATGCCCGGGGACATAAGCAGCAAAAACAACACCTGTGTGGTAACTATAAGAAACCAAATCACTCAGGTCAAAATGCAAACCTACTGTAGGGAATCGCTCAGAAATGGAATCACTAAGCTGTTTTAACAGCACAATTGCACTATTTATGGACTCACTAACATCGCCAAATAAATTAGCTGCAAGCCCTAAGACTTCTTTCCCGCCACATAACCGCGGCAAACCAACAAGCCATTGTTTTTTAACTGAACTGACATCTAAACCGTCAACATATCGATCAAGCTCAGGAAGATCTTTGGTTTTATACAGTTCGATCAATTTACTTTCTTGATCCGCGCTTAGATCACAAGCAGCAAGAACGCCATTTACAACATCAACATGACCAAGATCAAGAACAAGGTTAGACAATCCAGCAACTGACAATGTTTGCAACATCAAAGACAAAACCTCAATATCGCTTTCTACACCACCATGACCATAAACTTCCGCACCGAGCTGAATCGGACTACGAGTGCCATCCAAACCAGCAGGCATTGTTCTCAAAACACTGCCGCAATAACTTAAACGCTGAACCCCATCATCTTTAAGACAATGGGCATCAATACGAGCAACTTGCGATGTAAAGTCCGCACGTATTCCCAGAAGTCGACCCGATAATTGGTCAATAACTTTAAATGTTTCAATTTCTAGGTCTGAGCCAGCACCTGTAAGGAGTGAATCCAGGTACTCTAAAAGAGGAGGTATTACTAAATGATATCCCCAACTTTCATGGAGATTAAGCAGTGTTCTTCTAAGATGTTCAATTTTAGCTGCCTGTTCTGGCAACGCTTCATCGACTCCCTCAGGAAGCAACCAGCGATCTGCTAATGTCATTAAATTATCCTTTTAGCTTCGTGTCAGCAAAAGAAGCGCTAATCCAAGAATCATACTAACCACACCCAGAATACGTAAATTAAAGTCTGAGCTTGCGATTGCTTTCTCCATTATTTTCCGCCACAACTTAGGTGCAAGAAAAGGTAAAAAGCCTTCGACGATCAATAAAAGGCTGACGCCAACCAACAGCGACTGCAACAACTCTTGCATAGATTCTCTTTATTTTGACCATTAAAAAACCGGGCAATGCCCGGTTTGCGTAATAGTACCATGTTTCCTATTTTAACAAATAGACCTCACGTACGATTATTAATGAATATCCACTCTATTTTGTGGCACTGCTCGTTGAGCTATTCAAATATTTAAAGAATTCACTGTCTGGTTCAAGAACAAATAAATCGCTATTACCATTAAAGCTTTCACGGTAAGCCTGTAGACTACGATAAAATTCGTAAAATTCAGGATCCTGTGTATACACTTTAGAGTAAATAGCAGCTGCATTTGCATCACCATCACCGCGAATCATCTCAGCGTCACGCTGCGCCTCAGCTTCTAATACAACCTGCTGACGATCTGCATCGGCACGAATACCCTCCGCTAGCTCCAAACCTTTCGATCTGTGCTCACGCGCTTCACGCTCACGCTCCGTTCTCATACGCTGATAAACAGATTCACTAACATCAGGTGGCAAATCAATTCGCTTAACACGAATATCAACAATAGAAATGCCCAATTCATTTTGAGCAACCTGATTTAGGTCATCACGCAACTCAGTCATTAATTGATCACGTTCACCTGAAACCACTTCATGCATGGTTCGCTCACCAAACTTGTTCCGAAGCCCCGTATCAACACGAGATGACAAAACGCGATTGGCAACAACCTCATCTCCAGAGGTCGCCTGATAGAACTTAGCAACTGAATCAATTTTCCATTTGACGTAAGAATCCACAACAACCGCTTTTTTCTCTAACGTCAAATAACGCTGAGGACGAGAATCCATTGTTAAGATTCGAGCGTCAAACTTCTTAACTTCGTTCATAATCGGCAATTTGAAATGCAAACCAGGTTGCACATCAGCTTCAACTATTTCACCAAATTTAAGAATAACTGCGCGCTCAGTTTCATTCACAACAAACAGTGTTTGCGAAGCAACCAACATACCGAGAAGAACAACAAATAATACTGAAAAAGAAAAACCTTTCATTAGTTTCTGCCCTCTCTACGAACTGTTGTACCTTGACGTTTACGAATCTCTTCAATCACTTGATCCGTTAGTGTCCCAATATTTCCAGCACCGTTAGACCCAGTCCCATCAGAGGAACCAGGACGCTGCTTCATCAATTGATCCAAAGGTAAATACATCATGTTATTTCCACCCTCAGTATCAACTACAACCTTATTCACACCTTTATAAACCGACTCCATCGTTTCAATATATAAACGACGACGAGTCACTTCTGGCGCCTTAACATACTCACGATACAAGCGATCAAAACGATCCGCCTGACCACTCGCACGAGCAACTATTTCAGATCGGTAAGCTTCAGCCTCCTCACGAATACGCTGCGCACGACCACGAGCCTCAGGGATAATACCGTTAGCGTAAGATTCAGCTTCATTACGAACTCGCAACTCATCCTCTTTCGCTTTGATAACATCATCAAACGCTTCTTGCACCTGATTTGGCGCTTGAGTATTTTCAACGTTAACTTTCGAAATCAATAAACCTGTACCGTAGGCTGTACTGTAATCTTGGAGACGCGTTTTCACTTCTGCCGCTAGTAATTCACGACCTTCCGTTAAAATTTGATCCATCTCTGAACTACCAACAACATGACGCAATGCACTTTCAGTAGCCTGAGCCAAGGACTCCTCAGGATTACGAACATTGATCAAAAAGTCTTTAGGATCCTGAACTGAGTACTGAACTGAAACACCAACCTCAACAATCGCATCATCAACCGTAAGCATTAATGCTTTATGATCATGTGAACGAACTTTAGTCACGTTCACCTTACTCACTGAATCAATCATAGGTGGATTCCAATGAAGACCCGGCATCACAGTAGAATGATATTTACCTAAACGAAGCACAACACCACGCTCTTGCTGATCAACCTGATAGACACCAGTAGAAGCCCACAATGCAATCAGCGCAATTAGAATAATAGCAATTAAACCACCTCCTAATTTCCCTGACATACCTGAACCACCATTATTAGGACCACCTGCTTTGCGACCTTTCTTAACGCCAAGCATGCCCATTAGCTTCTGAAAAGCTTCATCAAGATCCGGAGGACCTTGCTCTTTTCCACCTGATGGACGACCCCAAGGATCATTCTTTTCGGTATCTTTTTCACGATCAGCATCCGGACGCCCAGAACCATTATTACGGTTTTTATCTGGATTCCATGGATCTTTGTCGTTATTACCCGGTTCATTCCAGGCCATACTACATCTCCACTTTATTTTAATGATAATCCTACGCAATTTATGCAGTCTGTATCTGATTCTCAGATAATTCAGCACGCGCTAAAATTTGCAAATAATCTTTTTTAGGTAATCTCACTTCAAGAACAGATCGACCCGTTTCATCAAAACGCTCCGATCTAACAGCACCATGCTCAAACAACATCGCTCTTAAACGACCCGACTCATTAGATAATGAAAGTGTCTCATTAAAAACATCCTCTGAAAGCAGTTCTGCTATCGCTTGCTTAAGTAAGTCAATACCTTGCCCATCACGAGCAGACAACCAAACTCTATAAGGGTTCCCGTCAACATCTCGATCTATACGCGGTTCAGCCGTTTCTAGAGCATCAATTTTATTGAAAACTTTCAATGTTGGCACCTCACTAGCCCCGATCTCCTCCAATACAGAATCAACATGAGCCATGTTTTCATCACGAGAAATATCAGCAGCATCAACAATATGCAACAACAAATCCGCTTCAGAAGACTCCTTGAGAGTAGCCTGAAAGGCTTTAATCAACCTATGTGGAAGCTGTCGAATAAAGCCAACAGTATCCGCCAGAACAATTGAGCCAATCTGCTCGACATCTAAGCGCCTTAGCGTAGGATCAAGCGTAGCAAATAATTGATCTGCCGCATAAACCTCAGCACCAGTCGCACGGTTAAACAAAGTAGACTTACCAGCATTAGTGTAGCCAACCAAAGAAACGGTTGGAACTTCAGATCGAGAACGAGAACGGCGATTTTGATCTCGCTGAGAACCTACTTTACTCAATCTTTTTTGAATAGCTTTAATACGCTCTCGCAACAATCTACGGTCAGTCTCTAATTGAGTCTCACCAGGCCCACGCATACCAATACCGCCTTTCTGGCGCTCAAGATGCGTCCAACCACGAATAAGACGAGTAGACATATGCTGTAACTGGGCAAGTTCGACTTGCAACTTACCTTCATGAGTTCGTGCACGTTGAGCAAAAATATCCAAAATCAGACCAGTACGATCCAACACCCGACACTGCAAAATAC
Organism: Marinomonas ushuaiensis DSM 15871; assembly: GCF_000521805.1. GTDB lineage: Bacteria > Pseudomonadota > Gammaproteobacteria > Pseudomonadales > Marinomonadaceae > Marinomonas > Marinomonas ushuaiensis. The sequence continues at coordinate 117,141 of NZ_JAMB01000009.1, read as the reverse complement.
TTTCAAGATTACGTTCTTGGGAAGGAGATAAAGCATGATCAAAAAGAACCACTTCCGCCTCTTCTCGATCAACAATATCTTTTATTTCGGCTAGCTTACCAGTACCAATAAAATACCGAGCATCTGGGCGCTGACGTGAACCTGTAACAACAGCAACAGGGTCAGCGCCAGCAGAAATAGCAAGTTCAACGAACTCTTCCGGACCATAAGACTCATTCTTATCATGAAAATCTATATGAACCAGCACAGCCACATCACCACTATCTGGACGTTCAAAAAACAATAGAATATTCCTCAGCTTGCCATATCAGAGGCAAACTATTCAGCTTCGTTTGCTTGCTGTTCAGGAGCAGGCACATTAATTGTGCGAGAAGGGACAACAGTAGAAATAGCATGTTTGTATACCATTTGACTTACTGTATTTTTCAAAAGAATCACGAATTGATCAAATGATTCAATTTGTCCTTGAAGTTTAATTCCATTAACAAGAAAGATAGACACAGGCACTCTTTCTTTACGTAGAATATTTAGATAAGGGTCTTGTAATGATTGCCCTTTTGACATTGGAATCTCCTTAAGCAAGCGATAAATATAAAATTAAATATTGATAAAACAATCTTGTAGATACTACACCAAATTTTTATCCATTTCCCCTATATAATCCTGCTTTCTATATAATTCAAGGCCTCAGGCACAAGATCTTTCGATAAACTATCAAAAACCATCAGTTCTTCCCACCCTCTCAGCCAAGTAAGCTGCCTTTTGGCTAACTGACGAGAAGCTACGATGCCTTTAAAGATAGCATCTTCTAGCAAATCATCACCATTTAAATACTGCCACAACTGCCTATAACCGACACAACGCATAGACGGCATATCAACTGACAAATCACCGCGATGATAAAGACCTTCAACTTCTGCCAAAAAGCCTTGCTCCATCATTTCATAGAAACGCTGTTCAATACGTTCATGAAGAACACTTCTTTCTTGCGGCATCACTGCCATATTAATCATATCAAAAGGCAAAGAAACACTGCTCTGCTCAGACCAAAGCTGAGTCATGGATTTTCCCGTTAAACGATAAACCTCAAGCGCCCTTTGCAATCGTTGAGGATCATTAGGATGGATGCGTAAAGCCGCATCAGGGTCAATTTTTTGCAACTCTTCATGTAAAGCCGCCCACCCTTTAATCAAAGCCTCCTGCTCAATCTCAGCACGCAATGCCAAATTAGCATTTGGCATCTCAGCCAAGCCCTTCTGCAAAGCATTGAAGTACATCATAGTACCGCCAACCAAAAGAGGCGTTTTATCTTTTGATAAAATCTCTTGTGCTTGCTCTACAGCATCTGTTACAAAATCCGCAGCCGAATAAGATTCGAGCGGATCAATAATATCAATCAGCCTATGAGGTGCTCTTGCCAGTAAAGCGGCATCCGGCTTTGCCGTCCCAATGTCCATCCCTTTGTATACCAAAGCAGAATCCACACTGATAATTTCGAAATTATGATTTTCAGCCAATTCTACTGCTAATCCTGTTTTCCCTGAGGCTGTCGGACCCATCAAACAAACAACATATGGTTTTGTCATCTTATCGCCCTCTCAAAAAGAGTTTATCCAAATCAGACATACTTAAATGCGCCCAAGTTGGTCGACCATGGTTACACTGCCCACTTCGCTCTGTTATTTCCATATCTCGAAGTAGACTGTTCATTTCTGAAATCGTTAGTTTACGATTAGCACGAATAGCGCCATGACACGCCATAGAAGCCATCAACTCGTTAGCACGAGATTCTATAAGATCAGATATACCATTGGCGGCTAAATCACTAATCACATCACGAACAAGCCCTTCAACATCACCACGAATCAAAATAACAGGCACTTCGCGGACCATGACGCTTTCTAACCCAGTCCGCTCTACGCGAAAACCAAACGACTCAAAGACAGCACTACTTTCTTCAACCAAATCCGCCTCACTTTGTGACACAGCAACATTGATTGGCACTAGCAAAGGCTGAGATGAAATGTTTTTTTGATAAAAAGCCGTTTTCATTCTCTCGTAAACAATACGCTCATGAGCCGCATGCATATCTACCAAAATAAGCCCCTGCTCACTTTCAGAAAGTATATACACCCCATGCAATTGAGCTACAGCAAAACCCAATGGTGGAACCGCCTGATAGCCCACTTCTTGAACATACAAAGCATTATCATTTCCCAAAGAACGCAGAGAAGTAGATTCCTTTATTTCACCGGTTTCAGGGTCAACCACTTCAGCATTAGAAGCATAACCTTGCGCATAATCAGAAAGTTGACGCATCCCATCAAGTTGACTATGAACCTCATTCAAGGCTGGAGAGCTTTGCGTTGTTCGCATCCAATCCATACTATTTGAAGCGGGATGATTTGATAATGGTAAAGCGGACTGCTCTTTTATCTGTGACTCGTTAAGTGCAGATACACTCGATAAACTGTCATTCTGCACACCTGTTGGAGCACCGTCAGATTCAGGTCGAACATCTGCAATGGCTTTATGTATTCGGCTAAATAAGAAATCATGCACCAAACGACCATCACGAAAGCGAACTTCATGCTTAGTCGGATGTACGTTCACATCAACAGTGGAAGGATCCAATTCAAGGTACAAAACAAAGGTAGGGTGACGACCATTATACAAAACATCACGATAAGCCTGACGAACCGCATGAGCTACCAGTTTATCCTTAACAACTCGACCATTCACAAAGAAGTACTGAAGATCCGCCTGAGAACGGGAAAATGTTGGCAAACCAATCCACCCCCATAAACGCAACCCAGCAGCCTCAACATCAAGCGTCAAAGAATTTTCAATGAATTTTTTACCCAACAAGGTCGCAAGTCTATGCTCAGCATGAAGCTGATCGGTTACAGGACGAAGGTCATATACTTGTTTGCCATTATGACTCAACCGAAAGCCTGTTTCATAACGACTCAACGCCAGTCGCTTCACCACCTCTTCAAGATGAGTAAATTCAGTCTTTTCTGTACGCAAAAACTTACGACGCGCGGGTGTATTGAAAAACAAATCTCGCACATCAATTGTTGTGCCTTGCGGATGCGAAGCTGGGCGAATCGCCGCTGCCATATCTTTACCTTCAGCCTCAACACGCCAAGCCTCCGTTTCATCTTCCGCCTGAGAAGTCAAATGCATCCTGGAAACAGAACTGATACTTGCCAGAGCCTCACCACGAAAACCTAAAGTACGAACCGCCTCCAAATCATCCAATGTAATGATTTTACTGGTTGCATGGCGACTTAAAGCCAAAGACAAGTCATCTTTGACGATTCCAGTACCATTATCTCGAATTTTGATACGGCGGACACCACCCTGCTCAACATCAATATCAAGCTGTGAAGCACCCGCATCCAAACTATTTTCAAGTAACTCCTTCACTACAGAAGCTGGTCGTTCAACCACCTCACCTGCAGCAATTTGGTTAGCTAAACGTGGTGATAAAAGATTTATTCTTTGCATGAAAGACCTTCAATAGAAATACCTCTAACCGTCAGTTAGAAATAAAATTGGATTTTATCCGGCAGGAATAACCAGTTTTTGACCTATCCATATAACATCATTTTTGAGACTGTTCGCTTGACGCAATACACCAAGTGAGACTTGGTTGCGCCGAGCAATTTCAGATAAGGTATCACCTTTCCCAACTGTATAAATATAATCAGAGTGACTGTTTTGCTTCCAAGCGACTAAGGTTCCATCGGGTGCATTTTTAGTAAAATATTCAATAACACCTTTTGATATTGAAGCTGCCAACTTCACTCTGTAATTTCTACTAGACAAATTCTTTGCCTCTATCTTATTTGAAACAAAACCCGTCTCAATCAAAATAGAAGGAATATCTGGGGATTTCAACACCACAAAACCAGCTTGCTGAACACTGTTTTTATGCAGTTTTGCAACACCTCGCATTTGCCCCAAAACACTTTCGCCGACATTCAAGCTCATTTGAATCGTCGAATTCATAGACATATCCAACAAAACTTCTGCCAACAATTGATCCTTATCATCTAACGAAATACCACCAACCAAATCAGCAGAATTCTCCTGACTTGCTAGCCAACGCCCCATTTCAGAGCTTTTTCCGCTTAACGATAGCGCCCAAACAGAAGCGCCACTTGCACTGGCTTTTGTAAATGCGTCCGCATGCACAGAGATCATCAAATCAGCATTTGCCTCACGAGCTACTTTGGATCGATCTCGCAACTTAAGATACACATCCGTTGATCGCGTCAACACCGCCTTGAAACCATCAACCGCACTAATACGACTTGCCAACTCTTTAGCGATAGATAGAACAATATCTTTCTCTCGAACACTGTATTGACCTAAAGCACCCGGATCTTTCCCCCCATGACCTGGATCAATAACAATCACTATGTCGCGCTTCTCTTTGGATAAATTCGCCAAGCTTTTGACAACCGTTGCTGGTTTTCGATCTCCATATTCAAGCTCAATTAAAATACGCGGCCCATAGGTGCCATTCGAAGATAAAACCGTACTTTTGGCTTTTGCAGCTTGAGACAAGTCTAAAACGAAACGCACACCATTATCTCGCTTGGCATAACGGACTCGCATCAAAACACCGGAAGATATAGCAGATAACCCGTTAACAACTGAATTACTTAGATCCACACCACCTAAATCCAACACAATACGATCAGGATTTGAAAGAGGAAAAAGGCGATGTTCTGCTGTTTCAGAAAGCTCAAAAACAAGACGCGTCACGCCTTCTTGCTGAGCAACACGAATATCTCGAACCTCTGCAGAAAACGCACTTAAAGGTACAAAAAATAAAATAAAACCAAGAAAAATAAAAAGATTATTACGAAATTTAGTATGCATATCAGACAGCTAGCTAGTATATGTACTCCACTATAACTGCTGATTAAGTGGATCTCAATCTTACTTATAGTAAAGACCTCTATACATCAAGACGCTATAGCACCTCGCGCAGCATTTAGAATATCATTACCTTTTGGGGTTTTCGCTTCTAATGAGACATGTCGACCTTGATTTATTAAGCTCAAGGAGACAATAACGTCTGCTTCTGCGAGCACGCCTTCACCCATTTCAGCCCACTCAATCAAACACAAGCCACCATCATTAAAGTAGTCACGGATCCCCATATACTCTAACTCTTCAGGATCCGTTACACGATATAAATCAAAATGAAACACCTCCAAAGCATCCAATTCATAAGGCTCAACAATCGTATAAGTTGGACTCTTAACTGGCCCTTGATATTCTAGGCCACGCAGAACACCTCTTACTAAAGTGGTTTTCCCCATTCCCAAATCGCCTTCAAGATAGACAACACCACCGTCACGCAATGAAGACGAAAAAGCTTCTCCCAACTTTTCCATTGCCTCTTCACCGTAAACTTCTTTTTCTATTTGCATTATATCTTTACCCTTTTTTCACTCAAACAGAGCAAAATAAACATTCAAACAATTCTAATACAGAAACCTTTTGAATTAAGACTAGATAGCTCATAATCAAAAATATCTATTTTACTAATCAAAACAATAATTTTAAATAAAGAGTTCTTATGGACTGGTTACTTATCTCTCTCATTAGTATTGCTGTCTTTATAACTGGCGTATCAAAAGGTGGTTTTTCCGGCGCATTTGGCGTTATCGCTGTGCCCTTTATTTCACTCCAGACTTCGCCTACTCTTGCCGCAGCAATTATGCTTCCAATACTTTGCGTTATGGACATTTTCACCGTTCAAAAGTTCTGGAAAAAATGGAATACAGAGCAACTTATAAAATGTATTCCGGCCGCTATAATAGGCATTATTGTCGGTGGATTAACTGCATCATGGTTTTCGGTAGAATGGTTAAAAATTGTCGTTGGTATAATTGCCGTTGGTTTTACTATTAATTCATGGCCGAAGAAAAATAAAATATCTCAATTAAAACCACTCAACTCAATAATAGGCAAGCTTTGGTGTGCTCTTGGAGGCTTCACAAGCTTTATTGCTCACGCTGGCGGACCACCAATGAGCGTCTACTTACTTAGAACCAATTTAGACAAAACCCAATACGTTGCCACCGCAGCTGTTATTTTTGCAGCCATCAACTACGTCAAACTCATCCCATACGGCATGCTTGGACAACTAAATGCATCAAACATTGTACTGTCTCTCTGTTTCACCCCTCTTGCTTATGCAGGAGTACAGCTAGGCGCTTGGTTACATTATAAAATTCCAACTGAATCCTTCTTCAAATACATGTACTTTTTTCTGTTTTTAACAGGTACAAAACTTATTTGGGATGGCGCTTCCGCTCTCATCTAAAAATCAACAACACCCAACACATAAGTACAAACTACATAAACACCTAACTGATACAAAACGTTAAAGGCGCCTACTCTTTCACCTAAATTTCGTACCTAACCTTTTTTAGCTTACCGCTTCATTCACTCAAACTTTTATCATCTAGACCAAACATAGTACGACGGTAATGCTTAAGCTCACCAATAGATTCTAAAATATCATCCATCGCCAAATGCGCTCCTGACTTTTGAAAACCGTCCAACGCTTCTGGCTTCCAACGTTTCGCCAACTCTTTCACGGTACTTACATCAAGATAGCGATAATGGAAATAACGCTCTAGATTCGGCATATAGCGATACAAAAAACGGCGATCTTGACCGACACTATTACCACATATTGGCGAAACACCAGCGGGCACATACTGAGACAAAAACTCAATCGTCTCCCTTTCTGCTTGCTCCATACTGATCGTCGAAGACAAAACCCTTGCCGTCAAACCAGAATCACCATGGTGCTGCGTACACCACTCATCCATTGCATCCATCACCGATTTTTCTTGATGCACAGCAAAGCTAGGACCTTTCACCAACACGTTAAGGTGCTTATCCGTTACAACCGTCGCGATTTCAATAATCGTATCTGTTTCTGGATCTAACCCTGTCATTTCCAGATCGATCCACACTAAATTCTCTTCATTTAAACTCATATCTTCCAAATCCTTTATTATCAATGCCAAGCATTATACTCTATGCGCCTTACTATATGACCAGACGAATCTAATGTCGAAGCGAAAACTTACCAAACAACAAACTTGGCGAATTGAACGAATTCAAAAAGAGCGTGTAGAACGCACACAAAAACGAGGCGATGTCGCTGAAGAACTTCTTCAATCATCAGACCTCGGCCCTGAAACAGAAGGCATCATCATCTCTCATTTTGGCACCCAAGTTGAGGTCGAAGGTACGCAAGAACCATTTATCGGTGTTTCCACACGCTGTAACCTACGCGCTAACTTAGGCCAATTAGTAACGGGCGACAAAGTTGTTTGGCGTCCAAAACAAAACGAAGGTGGCGTTGTTGTCGCAACAACCCCAAGAAACACGTCACTGTCTCGCCCAGACATGCATGGCAGAATAAAGCCTGTCGCCGCCAATATAGATCACATTATTGTCGTCATTGCAGCCGAACCTGTTGCTCACGCCAATTTAATCGACCGTTATCTAGTTGCCGCTGAAACCGTTGGAATCCCACCGGTTATATTATTAAATAAGTGTGACTTAATAGACGAAAGCAATCAATCAGATCTCAATGAACTTCTAAAGACGTACGAAGATTTGAATTACAAAATCATTCGAACTTCTATTAAACACCAAGAAGGCATGGAGTCTCTTTATTCTTTTTTACAAGATAAAACCAGTGTTTTTGTTGGACAGTCAGGCGTAGGGAAATCATCCCTTATCGGAACCCTTCTCCCTGACATAGACATCACAGTTGGTGAACTATCACAAAAGAGAAAGAAAGGTGTTCATACTACAACCACAGCACGTTTATTTCACATGCCAAAAGGTGGAGATCTTATAGACTCACCTGGAATACGTGAATTTGGTTTGTGGCATATATCAGAAGATGAACTAATGAATGGCTTTATAGAATTTCGCCCTCATATTGGCTACTGCCGATTCAGAGACTGCGCCCATGAAAAAGAGCCAGGATGCGCCATTCTTGAAGCCCTAGAAAAAGGTGAGATAACTCAACACCGTTTCCAGAGTTTCTTAAGAATCAAACACTCAATTAGAGAAAACCAAGCTTTTTAAAATGTCGTTTCCGGCGTCAATTTCACATCAGATTGACGCATTGGAACACCAAAATTTCGACGATTACGCTCTAGCATTTCTTTATAAGCTTTATCTGTTAATAAAGTAATGCTGATCCGTCGATTTTCAGGACCATTTCTATCAATCCGATTATAAGGAACTGTGTCAGACAAACCAATCACCTGTGCAACCCTATCACTTACAACACCACCTTCCTCCAATATACGACGAGCGGCATTTGCCCTCAGAGCAGACAAATCCCAATTATCCAATTGATTTGGATCGTCAAACTTAGATGAATCCGTGTGCCCAGTAATAACAATTGGATTTGTTATGCTATTGAAGATCGGTGACATCGCAAGCAAGGTGTGTTCGATATCAGGCATCATTCGAGCACTGCCACGCTCAAACATCGGCTTATTTGGATCGTCTAACAAGGTAATACGAACACCTAAAGGTGTAATTTCGATACGTAGATTTTTCTCTTCAGAAAGAGTGATATTCATTTTTTCCATTTGCTCAAGCACAACATCATTCAAACTTGTTGAGTCTGATGTTTCTGAGCCACTACCTCGTCGATTTTCTATCAACTGCACATCAATGCTACCCGCCTCTGGTAACTGTAAATCCAACTTTTTCTCTGCACTTTTTGCAGGACTCCCTCCCAAATCAATAGGATTAGCACTATAGCCTGCAGTTGACTGCCCTATAGGATCTTGAAAATATCCCTCGACACTAGCCAACTCCTCAGGAGAAGCCACACTCAACAACCAAAGAACCAAAAAAAACGCCATCATAGCTAAAGCAAAATCGGCCAAAGCTATTTTCCAAGCACCACCGTGATGACCGCCCTTTTTAATTTTTTTAACCCGTCGAATAACTAAGCCGTTAGCCATCAAACACCTCCCATAATCTGGCGTGAGCTCATACTAGCGATACTGCTTAAGTTCATTAGACAATTCGACAAAACTTGGACGCATTTCCGGTGGAAGCAATTTACGCCCGGTTTCAGCAGCCACAGCTGGCGCATACCCAGATACAACCGAGTTTATGCTGGCTTTAATACACAAATACGCTTTTAGCTCATGTGTTCCTAAGGTTTCTAGATGAGAAGCAGCAGGACCAACAAAGCCATAGCCAAAAAAGATACCCAGAAAAGTCCCAACTAAAGCCGCTGCTACATGCGCTCCAATCTCTTCTAATGGACCACCAATGGATCCCATAGTAATAACAATACCAAGAACTGCAGCAACAATACCAAATCCAGGCAACCCTTCAGCCACACGAGTTAAAGCATGACTAGGGGCAACAAGCTCTTCTTGAATTTGCTCAATTTCATTATCCATAATAGCGTCGATTTCATAGGCAGGAAGCCCCGTCAGAGTGAAAATTCGATAGTTATCGGTAAGAAAATCAACCACTTCATAATCTCGAACGACTGCAGGAAAACGGTTGAATAGCTCACTGGTAAAAGGGGATTCGATATCGTCTTCAATAGAAAGAAAACCATCTTGACGACTTTTTTGAAAAAGGCAATAAATCAACCCCAGCAGCTGCAGGTAAAAATTTTTATTATGTCGACTCCCAGAAAAAACCTGAGGCAACATAGTAAACACTTTCTTTTGAACGATTAACGGATTAGCCACCATAAAGGCACCCAATGCAGAACCACAAATAATCAGCACCTCAAACGGCTGCCATAACACCAACATATTACCATGAGATGCTAAATACCCAACCACAACACTGATGATAACCACTAGCACACCAGCTAATGCAAACATATACTCTTCCTTAATACTTACAATGTATGCTCTCACCTCAATATACAGTATGATGAATGAGATCAAAAACATAAGAACGCTTTAAACGCACAAATAACAGAGCCTTTAATGTAACCAGCTATGAAAGACAAGTCACCTTCTAGCCTAAATGAATGGCTACATTTTTTAAAAAATAAAAAATTCCCAGTTAAGTCTGTTAATTTAGCTCGTTTAAAGACTCAGATTAAAAGAACAGAAGAGACTCTCGATACGCTTGATGGAATGCAAACTAACATCGCGTCCGACCCGATGCTCGCTTTTACCATACTTAATGAAGCAAACCGCATCACATTAAATCAAACCAGCCAAATCAAAACACCATTACATGCCGCCTCTATGATTGGTATGAAGGGCATTACAAGACTTTTCACTCGTTTTACCCCATACAACTCGAAAAATAAAAACCATCCACCACATTTAGTCGCTTTTTTAAATCAGGTACAAACCAGTTATGAAGCCGCGAGCATTGCAAAATACTGGGCGATAAAAAATGTATCCAGTCATGAAGACGATATTTTCTGGACCACCCTGTTTAGAGATTCCGTAAGATGGCTGCTATGGTTTTATGCCTATCCTTTGATGACTGAAATCTCTCAAAAAATAATACAAGGTGAAAAATCAAGCCAAGCAGAACTTAGCGTTCTAGGTTGCCACATTGATGAACTAACCGTTCATATGTGTCTGTATTGGAATACATCAAATGGAATCATAGATTCCTTCCTTACTAAACACATCCCAAACAATAAAGAACGACAAGAGCTAGCCCATTTAGCACACCATCTAGATGAATTACCTGGCTTCATTGAAGAGAAAAGACTTACCATCCTGGCAAACAACCCTCTGATTTTTACTTACTGCGCAACTCAAGTAGCGCGCGAAGCCAATCTGATGGGCTGGAATTCAAAAAAGCTTCCTTTCTACTATCGTGTTGTTGCGACAGTTATGCGCCGTCGTCTAGGTGAAGTTATTCAGATCGCACATTTAGCAAGCACCGAAGCAGCCACTTTATATAACATGGGCGGAAAGATCCCTCTTGCATTTCAACTCCTAGATCCAGAGCTATTTATCAAGAAAAAAGTCACCAAGAAACCACTATCACCTCTAGCCACATTGAAAAAAACAGTTAGCAATAACGATCTATTAGACATAAAACTCAAAGCAAGCTTGGCGTTAAAAACAATACAACAAACCATTCCGAATATGCAGCACTGTATTATTTTCAAGCATTCAATTAACAAAACACAGCCTATTTTTCAATCTGGTTACAATATAGAAACCATAAAATCCATTCGGTGGAATGCGCCATCAAATGTATTTAAGAAGCTATCAAGTAGAAAATCTGCGACACATCTATTTGGTCAAAAGCTTGAAGAATTACTGAAAGACCTTCCACACACTTCAGACCAAATAATTGACACAAGCAGTCACCTCATTCTTGCATCTACATCCGTATCAAAAAATGAAATGATTATATTTTGGTTAGAAACACGCATAGAGTTTAATGAAAAAGATTATAAAAACCTTAAACAGATTGTGTCTTTAATCAGCCACAACATTATATAAATCGCCAACATCAGGATGAAACAAGTGACTAAAGATCAACTTTTTGCATTTGCACAACACATCACCCCTCAAAAAACATTGTCTCGCACTATAGGAAAAATAGCGGAGTGTGAGAATAATTGGGTAAAAAACACATTTATTAGCCAATTTGTAAAAAAATACCAAGTAGATATGTCTGAAGCCATTAATAGTGACGCTTTGTCTTATCGCAACTTCAATGATTTTTTCACTCGCGCCATTCGCCCTGAACTTCGCCCAATTTGTGACGAAAAAAATAGCATAGCCTGCCCTGCTGACGGTGCGGTTAGCCAACTAGGGAACATAGAGCACGGTACAATTTTTCAAGCTAAAGGCCATCATTACAGCTTAACAACATTACTAGGTGGCGACGCCTCTCTATCCGATCAATTTCTTGGCGGCTCTTTTGCGACCGTTTACTTATCTCCGAAGGATTATCATCGAGTTCACATGCCGATGACTGGCAAACTTACCAAAATGATCCACATTCCCGGAAAACTGTTTTCAGTCAATAAAGTCACTGCAGAACAAATACCAAATGTATTTGCTCGTAATGAACGTACTGTTTGTTTGTTTGATACCGAAGCTGGCCCTATGGCAGTCATACTTGTTGGTGCAATGATTGTTGCCAGCATAGAAACCGTTTGGACAGGACAAGTTACACCGTTTAACAAAAACGCAGTCACTTGGGATTACGAAGAATTAAACAACATTGAAATCAAAAAAGGCGAAGAAATGGGTCGATTCAAACTTGGGTCGACAGCCATCGTTTTATTTGGAAAAGATGCAATTCAGTGGGAAGAATCCCTAACGGCTGAAACCCCAACTAAAATGGGTATGAAATTTGGTAAAGTACTTAGTGAAAAAACTGAATAATTTAGTTTTTAGCATTTTTTTGGTATTTGATTAACCACCTCAAACAAAGCCTGCCTATGCAGGCTTTAAGCTGAAGAAAATAAACTCTATATTTACTGACTAGAGTTTATTTTTCAACGCTTATACTTCTTGAAAAGCAATCAATCCGCAGCAACTTACACATCTAGTTAATGCTTAATTCGCCAAACAGATTGACCTGATTTTTTATCTATTAAATCCAAACGCTCTTCATGCACTTTCATTTCATTTTCATTTGCTTTAATTACTTTTAACGCCGGACGCCCAGCCGCAACACGACGAATTTCGCCGACATCACCTTCTTCTTTAGAATCTGAATCAGAACTGTTCGCCAAACCTAAACTGGTCTGACCACCGGTCATTAATAAATACACATCAGCAAGAATTTCAGCATCCAAAAGAGCGCCGTGTAACTCTCGATGTGAGTTATCGATACCATAGCGTCGACATAGAATATCTAGATTGTTTTTTTGACCTGGATGTTTTTTTCGTGCGTAAACTAAACTATCAAAAACACCACACACTTCTGCCGTTTTTGGATAACCGCCAATTCGAGCAAACTCATGATCCATAAAACCAATATCAAAAGGCGCGTTATGGATAATCAATTCAGCACCTTTTATAAAATCAAAAAACTCTTGAGCGATTTCATGAAAGCGAGGTTTATCAGAAAGAAATTCATCACTAATACCATGTACTCGAAAAGCTTCTGCCTCTACCTCTCTATCAGGATTAATGTACACGTGAAAATGCCGCTTCGTTAGCTTACGACCTATCATCTCTACACAACCAATTTCGATAATACGATGGCCTTGCTTAGGGTCAATACCAGTTGTTTCAGTATCAAGAATAACCTGTCTCATGATGCAGCCCTTAACTCCTCAATACCCTGGTTAGCTAGATCGTCAGCAATTTCATTACCTTCTATCCCTGCGTGACCTTTAACCCACTTCCAAGTCACATCATGCCTTTGACATTGCTCATCTAAAACCTGCCATAAGTCCTTATTTTTAACCGGTTGCCTCGAAGCTGTCATCCAACCTTTGCGCTTCCAACCAGCCAGCCATTCTGTAATGCCTTTCTGAACATAAGAGGAGTCTGTGTATAAGGTTACTGAGCACTTTTCTTTTAACGCTCGCAGACCTTCTATCGCCCCCATCAACTCCATTCGGTTGTTTGTGGTGTCATGTTCACCGCCACACAAACGCTTTTCATGCTCGCCAAAAGCCAGCCAAGCACCCCAACCGCCAATCCCTGGATTGCCTTTGCAAGCACCATCAGTGTACATAATTACATCTTTCACTCTTTCATCTCTTTTGCTGTTGGTTTTGTTAATGGCGGCACTCTCACTCGAGTCCCAGACCAACGAGGTTTTAACGGAATATAACGTTTCTCATGTTTCGTCGCTGTCATGACATAAACACCACTAAAAAGTAATTTAAGTGGCTTTAATATTTTTTCAAGCCACTTAAAACGCAATCGCCACTTTTTGTTTTGAACAGGAGGCTTATAATAAATAAATCGCTTAGATTCTAGAGTCAGTCCAGCAACTTTTAACCAATCCTCCAAACGGTGATGAGCAATAAATCGACCGCACCAAGGTGCCTTTATTCGTGGCGTAAATAAACGACAAAAGCCCCACAAACCCAAAGGATTAAAACCAATAATAATTAGCTTACCACTAGGCAATAAGGTTCTTGCAGCTTCTCGTAAATCATCATGAGGAGTGGCTGAAATATCTAACGTATGGTGAAAGACATGAATATCAACACCATCAGATTCAAAAGGAAGTTCACTTGATTTTGCAACTATGGTATTTGAAGGTGCGCCAAACTCTAGAGTGGGAGCAAGAGAAATACTTTCCCTAAGTCGATGATTTTTTAGAGATAACGTCATTAATGGAGACTGAGTAACCAGATAATAACCTACAGAAAAATCGAGCTCAGATTCAATTTCTGCCAACTCCAATTCCAGTAAATCACTTCCTAAATCAGTCTTATACCAAGTCTGAAAAAATTGTCTTGATTGATCATCCAACATACAATGAATTCTCTATTTAAAACCGCGTGACGGTGCTTCATTTTTCTTATGGCGCGTCATCTGAAATGCAAAAAACCTATAAAAGTAGACAATATATGACCATACTTCCGCTTCCTGCTTTCCAAGACAATTATATATGGATAATCGAAGATAAAGATAGCGCACATGTTTGGGCTGTCGATCCAGGTTCTGCGAAAGTAGTAAAACAATACTGTCAGAAACATCAAAAAACCTTAGTAGGCATCTTAATTACTCATCATCATTATGATCATACAGGCGGTGTTGCAGAACTTAAACAACAAACATATTGCCGAGTTTACGGACCTGCACACTTAACTGAGCTTGTGACTCATCCCGTCATAGAAGGAGATCACATTGAAATTTTCACAGAAAACTTTCGAGTAATCGCCACTCCGGGACATACACTTGATCATCTCTGTTATTTTTCGGCACAAGAAACGCCAATTTTGTTCAGTGGTGACACCTTATTTAAAGGTGGCTGTGGTCGAATTATGGAAGGTACGCCAGCCCAAATGCTAAAGGCCATGGAAAAAATATCATCACTCCCAGACAACACACTAATTTATTGCACCCATGAATACACTCTAGCCAACTATCGATTTGCTTTATCGTTAGACCCTAAAAACAAAATATTATTAGAAAGCAATACAATTAGCCAAGACAAACGCTCACACAATGAGCCAACCATTCCAACAGAATTAAGTTTAGAGAAAAAAACCAATCCTTTTTTACGCACTCATAATAAAACAATTAAAATGTATGCCTCACAACAACTTAAAGAAGATCCTACGGAAGATTCGGTCGCTGCATTTAGCCAAGTACGTCGAGCTAAAGATAGTTTTAGTTGACCTATCCCGCCACACCTTTAAAATGTCTAAACTTTATTCAATTTTGTGGTTTTCATGATATATAAAATTTTATGGGTTTGCCTTGCAAGCTTAATTCTAAGCGCTTGCCAAACAACGTCCAAAGTAGAACAAGATAATGATCTTGCTGAGCTTTTAGAATCAGAAGAAGTCGAAGTTGTTGATGCAGACACAGATCGACTTGGCGTTATAGATACCGTTCCACCTATCAACTCAACTGCAGAAGAAACAGAAGAAGTATTAGCAGACGCTACGATTGAGAAAAAAGAACCTGTAGAGCCAGTGAAGTCAAAAGAACCTGACGATATTTGGGACAGAGTTCGCGCTGGCTACCAAATGAATATTGATATTGACCGACCTCGCTTGTCTTCTCAATTACGCTGGTTCAGCACTCACCCGTCTTATTTAGACCGCGTATCAAAACGTGGTGAGCGCTATCTATATTACATTGTTGATGAATTAGAAAAAGCCGGACTTCCTACTGAAATAGCATTACTTCCTATCGTAGAAAGTGGTTTCGATCCTTTTGGTTACAGCCATGGACGTGCATCAGGTCCTTGGCAGTTCATTCCATCTACTGGACAAATGTATGGTCTAGATCAAACTTGGTGGTATGACGGTCGTAGAGACATTATTGGTTCAACTCAAGCCGCAATCGCCTACCTTACTCGATTACATAAAATGTTTGATGGTAATTGGGAGCATGCTCTAGCATCTTATAATTCTGGTGAAGGCACAGTTATGCGCGCCATCAGAAAAAATAAAAAAGCAGGTAAACCAACCGACTTTTGGTCTTTAGATTTACCAAGAGAAACTCGCGCCTACGTCCCAAAACTTATTGCACTAGCAAAAATCATTAAAAACCCTGAGAAATACAACTATTCAACGTATTTTATTCCGAATAAGCCTTACTTTGACGTAGTCAACATTGGCGGACAACTTGATCTAGCGCAAGCTGCTCAAATGGCCGGCGTAAGCATCGATGAAGTATACCTGCTGAATCCAGGCTTCAACCAATGGGCGACATCTCCAGATGGCCCTCATCGATTACTAATGCCAATTAGTAAAGCTAAACAATTCCGAACTAAGCTAGCAGAGATCCCTCCTACAGAACGTGTAACTTGGGTTCGCTATACAGTAAAAGCAGGAGACAGTTTGTTGCTTGTTGCTAAGCAGCATAATACGACTGTTGGCGTTCTACAAAACGTAAACAAAATATCGTCTTCATTAATACGTGTTGGGCAGGAACTTATGATTCCAGTGGCAGGCAATGATATTGAGAGCTATACATTAAGTTCTCATCAGCGCTTGTTAGCTAAACAATCTAATGCGCCAAGTCGTAACAGAATAAAAATCGACTACACTGTCGCATCAGGTGACAGCTTATGGTTGATTGCAAACAAATACGGCACAACCAGCAAAACACTTGCTCGTTGGAATAGTATGGGGCTTGGTGATCCATTATTTCCAGGCAAAAAACTGGTTGTTTGGCTTGAACCTAAAGAATCAAAAAGCAACTCACAAACTAGCCCTCAAAACGCATTAAATACACGCAGCGTAATGAAAAAAGTGGTGTACACCATTCGCTCCGGTGATTCATTAGCGGTTGTTGCTAATAAATTCAAAGTGTCCGTGAATGATATTAAAGGTTGGAATCCTAAAGTTAGCAGCCAGAAATATGTTCAGCCAGGGGATAAAGTAACCTTACTTGTTAATGTAGTTGGCGGGTAACCAAGAAAAAAAGCATGATATTAAATACAAAAAAAGGGCTGATTTTTCAGCCCTTTTTTATGTAAAAAGCAAATCAAGGATTATTCATAACGGCAGAGGTATGCTGTGGTTTCTTCAACTTTCACTTGAAAAGTCTGGTTCGCCTCTACGACAAATAGATCGCCTTTTGAAAAAGTCTTCCAATCATTCTCTGTTGGTAGCTTTACAGTTAAAGCACCAGAAACAACCGTCATATACTCTCTCTGACTAGTGCCAAATTCATATTCACCAACCGCCATAACACCAACAGTTGAAGTACCCTCTGCATTATCTAGAGCAATGGATTTTACTTGATCATTAAAATAACTGTTTACCGTTAACGCTGCGTTCATATAAAAGCTCTCATTTATGTTTTAAAAACCTTCCACAAAACCGCCAATTATGACGAATAAAATAACCTAGTTACCCACCATCTCTTCAATTATCCACTCTTTAAACGCTGACATAGCAGACGTAACAGAACGACGTTTTTCATACACTAAGTAAAAAGACTTGTTAGTAATTAAATGCTGATCAAACAACACCTTTAGTGTTCCCGCCTCAATTTCTGGCATAACAAGCTCAGGGTCTGACAAAGAGATGCCTAAACCTTGTGCTGCAGCACCTGCTGTCAAAGAGCCACTAGAGAACATCAACCCTCGACGAAAACGAACGGGATCAAGGTCATGCTGTTGTAGCCAATCATGCCATTCATCCTTACGTTTCGAAACATGCAACAAAGGGTAGAAACTCATATCTTCAGGTGTATTAATTGGCTGATTGGCCTTTATTAATTTGGGATTACAGACAGGAGCTAATCGAGCAGGACGTAAATAATAAGCATCCACGCCTTCCCATTCACCATTACCAAAATACACAGCCATATCAACATCGTTTGCAGAAAAATCGATCAAACCGATAGAGGAGCTAATTTCAATTTGAATATCAGGGTAACGACTTTGAAAACGTTCCATTCGTGGCATAAGCCAGCGAGTTAAAAATGCAGGCGCTACCGCCAACCTTAACGAACCTGATTTTTGCTGACTTTTGAGTTCTGAGGTTGCATCTTCTAGCTGCTCAAAAATCGCTTTAATCGGCTTTAGATAAGATTCCCCTGCTTCCGTTAAAATCACTTTACGCTTAGTCCGTCGAAATAATTCAAGGCCTAGAAAACTTTCCAGTCCCTTGATTTGATGGCTAATCGCGGAAGGTGTCACAGACATCTCTTTAGCCGCTTTATTAAAACTGCCATGACGAGCAGCAGATTCAAAACATCGTAACGAATTTAGTGGGGGCAAACGGTTAATAACCTGATCTCCAATGAATTAGCAAAATTAACCAATAAAGTGAATATATCTCACCTTTAATCTAATAACATCAAAAACAATACTTACTCACAAATCTAAGCAACCCTTTAATACTTTACAGTGGCAAACTATCTAATCTTCACCATCGTCGGTATTTACTTGTTTTTCAAAACGCTTAGTTGGTAATTTGAAAGCATCAAAACCATCTTGTTGATTATCATGAAAACGCGCTTTACCTGTGGCTTTTTTAGCTGAGTTCTTGGGTATTTTATTTTGTACTTTTGACGCTGGCTTTTTACTTACCGCACGTGCAGGTTTTGGTGGCATTAATCCTTTAAATTTAGGCTCTAATCCTTCAACTACTTCCGTATCAAAAGTTTTTTGTAAAAAGGCCTCAATCGCCTTAAAGTTCGCCCAGTCTTTAGGTCCAACCAATGAATAAGCTTCGCCTTTAAAACCCGCGCGACCAGTTCGTCCAGTACGATGCACAAACTCTTCCGCTTGTTTTGGCAAATCAAAATTAAATACATGAGAGACGCTAGCGATATCTAAACCACGAGACGCTACATCAGTACTTACCAAAACATCAAATTGACCTTTAGCAAAACTTTCCATTGTTTTATTGCGGGCACTTTGTGACAAATTGCCATTAAGTGCTTGAGTCGTTAACCCCCAACCTGCAATGATTTCAGATAAGCGAACGGTATCGTTTTTTGTTGCGGTAAATACAATCACCTGTTTAATCGCTTGATCAACCAATAAATGCTTTAACAAGGCTTCTTTATGATCTAAGTGATCGCACAATAAGATGTGCTGTCCAATATCTGAATGCTCATCAAACCCCTGACCAACCGCTACACGAGAAGGCTCACGCAACAACTCACCGGCAATTTCACTAACATCGGTATTATCCAATGTCGCGGAGAAGAATAAAGTCTGACGCTGTCGATGACTTGCTGCAGTATTTATGGCACGCATGGCATCGGCAAACCCTAAATCCAGCATACGGTCGGCTTCATCCAAAATAAGTAGTTCCAGCCCTTCGAGAAAGACATGACGCTGTTTTAAATGATCAACTAAACGACCCGGTGTTGCGACGATAAAATGAGGGTCTTTTTGTAAAAGTTTATGTTGATCATTAAAGTTTTCACCACCTTGAATAAGGATGGACGTAAAACGGCTTGCTGCTAATAAAAGACGAAGCTGACCATAAACTTGTTTTGCCAGTTCACGAGTTGGCACCAAAATCACAACTCGCGGATCGCGTTTTGATAAGGCTTTTTTCTTATAAACTCGATGTAACGCTGGTAAAAGATAGGCGAGTGTTTTTCCTGATCCAGTTTTTGACGACGCCAATAAATCGCGTCCAACCATAGCTTCCGGTATCGCACGGGACTGAATTTCTGTCGCCTCATTAAATCCTAAATGATCAATGGACTTCAAAATGCGATTATCAAAACCAAATTCTTTGAATAACAAACAAACACCCCTTCAAAACAAAAATAATGCGCAAAGAAAAACATCACGCTCAATGAGTCACATTATATACCTAGACGGGTAAAAATTCGTCATTCATCTTCCATTAAAAGATAAGATTTACCTGCACTTATCACCCCCATACCAGTTCCTTTTGATGTCTCAACTCTTTCTAGGCTTTCTGCCAGGCCATAAAAAGCATTACGTCTAACCAATGCCTTCATTCCGTAGCGCATAGAAATATAAGGACGCTCTTCTCCTTTGAAAAAATCCATCCATAAATCACAGTCTACACCGAGTATTAAGACATCATCAGTGTGTGTCTTAAACTCAATGGCTTGCCCATACTCTGTTTCAATCCAACGCCATTCAGTGACTAAAAAAGGCGCATCTTCCACCTGAATTCGAACCTTCTCGACAGGCGTTACTAAAAAATACTCACCTGCTTCGAACCATAGAATTCGACTAAACATAGCCACCATAGCAGAACGTTTTATTTTTCCACCCTCATGAAACCATTCCCCATTTGCTTTAATAACAAGATCCATATCACCACAAAAAGGAGGAGACCATGTATGCACTGGTGGCAAACTAGCTTGTGCTGTTTGGAAGGATGCAGCTTCAGACAAACCCTTTAGCTCAACATTTGACATTTCCACCTCTTTTTTCATCGAACGAATTAGCCGCCCTCACTTTATCTACAATATTATTCAACTTGTAAGCAAAGCCTTGAATTCATTTCACTGTTAGAATAGCCACATCAAGAAAATTTACCGAGGTACAGAACAACACTATCTGCCTCGACTACATAGAGTGTGACATTATGAAATCCGAATTGGCAACAAAGTTTCAAGATCCTAATCGAGGCGTTTATTTTATAGGTACAACCCCTCCACGATCCTCTGTTGAAGAAGAGCAGTTAGAACAAATCAGCAACAAGCTTTTAGAACGTTTGGCAGGTGTTGAAGCAGACGGGTTAATCGTCTACGACATTCAAGACGAAACAAGCCGTATTGACAAACCTCGTCCTTTCCCTTTTATGGAAACGCACGATCCAAGAGCTTGGTCAAAACGCCTTCATACGCAATCAGGTAAACCTGTTATCACTTATAAATCTGTTTCTTCACGCAGTTCAGAAGAGTTTTCTGGCTGGTTAACAGAAGCATGGGAAGATTTTGGCATTCGTGATCTAGTTTTAGTTGGCTCACCATCTTCTAACGGTGATATCAAACTGCCTTTACCAAAGGCATACGATACATTGAAAGCATCGCCTCATGATTTCAATCTGGGTGGCGTCACTATTGCAGAGCGCCATGCTAAAAAAGGTGACGAGCACTTACGCCTGATGAAGAAATCGGACGCTGGTTGTGAATTCTTTATCTCTCAAGCCGTTTATAACCACCAAGCAACCGCAGATTTAATCAGTCGATATGCTAGAGAATGCAAAGAACACGGTGAAGAACCAAAACGCATCATTTTGACTTTTACACCTTGCGGTAGCGCCAAGACACTTGAATTCATGGAATGGTTAGGTATCTCAGTACCGGATGCGACCAAACATCGCATTCTAGACTCTGCAACACCATTAGATGAATCCATCAAAATTTGCCGCAATGCTTTAGAACAAATTATTGAAATAGCATTGCCACTTGATGTTCCACTTGGCTTGAATATTGAAAGTTTAACCAACAGAAAAGAAGAAATCGATGCATCTATCCAGTTGTATAAACTATTAAAGGCAACACTGGATCTTAAACTGGCAGAGAAAGGACTTAAATAAGCCTTTTCAATACCGCCATAACTTGGTCAATACGAATATACTGCATGGCTTCTTGGTCGTGCACACGTGTTGACCAAGGCAGTTCTGCAACTGATTTCTGATATTCCTTTTCAACTAATTCTTCGTAAACACTGACTACCTTATCTAAATCTTTATATGGCCCAGTTCGTTTAGGGTTTGAATGCGCATACAAACCTAACACAGGCGTGCCAACCAGAGTTGCCATATGAGCAGGACCAGTATCTGGACTGATGACCAATTCCGCTCCTTTCAGGACACTCAACATAACATCCAGTCTCGTCTTTCCTACAAGATCAATAACGGAGTCAGTTTGTTCTGCGATTATTTGCTGAGCGAAAGATTTCTCTTCCAATGACGGTCCGCCAGTAATAACAACTGACATACCTTTACTTGAAAGGTATGCCAACACTGCCTGATAACCTTCTACTGTCCAATTTCGATCGGCTTTAGAGGCTGAGGGATTTAATACCACATAGCGACTTGGCAAATCAAAACTCACTTCTGGCAAAACAAGACCACATGGTAAGCTTGGTTGCTTGATACCTAGTACACTGGCAATCGATAAAAAAGAATCTAAAACATGCTCACCTTTCGGTTCAGGGGCTAGCTCATTAACAAACCAAGATTGTTTTTCACGGGAGTGAGACAAAGCAAAACCAACACGCCTTTTTGCTTTAACCATTCGAGATACAAAACTTGCGCGTAAAGACCATTGCAAATGCAAAAGCATGTCAAATCGATACCCTTTCAACTGTTTACGTAATGAAAACAACCCAGGAAACCCCGTTTTCTTATCATATTCAACAACCTGTACATCTTTAAGTAAGCGAACAAGATTGGCCTCTAAAGGTGATGTTATCCAAGTTACTTGCATCGTAGGGTTTTGTTTCATAATAGATTGAACCACAGCCATAGCGTGACACACATCGCCTAATGCAGATAACCGAACAATGGCCAAATGTTGAATATTCTCTTGTCGCATGTCTTCCTCTAGGGCTGATTAAAGTTGGCAAGTATTATAGAATAGTCACTCTTAAATGTGTCCAAATTTATAAGCATTACCTATTACAACACCATAAAGCGAGTAACATGCCACAAACCATTAAAATATCGCCTCGTATTATTCTATTGCAAAGCGACCAAGAACTACCTGTAACTGTGTCATGGTTTGACCCTGAATTTTGGCAATCACAAAATGCTCTCGCAGGAACAGGACTCGGCCGAGGTGCCGTCTGGTTTATAAACAGTACTTTCGGCCGGTTTGTGATTCGTCGTTATCGTCGTGGCGGTTTAATTGCTAAAGTAAATAAACAGCATTTTTTATTTACTGGCATCGAAAAAACACGCCCTTGGCTAGAGCTAAATCTATTAGAAAAAATGCGTATTTTAGAGCTTCCTGTACCACGCCCAATAGGCGGTCTATTCACTCTTAACAAAGGTTTTTATCGAGCAGAGCTACTCACTGAAACTATCCCTAACGCCAGAGATTTGTTCGACATAATAAAAAGCGATTGTCATAACGAAATCAACTGGAAAGAAATAGGACTGGTCATTAAAGACTTTCATAATCATGGCGTTTATCATTCAGACTTAAATTGCCACAACATCATGATAGATAATCACAATAAAGTATGGGTTATCGACTTTGATAAATGCGAATTTAAAACACCTCATTCAGACTGGCAACAATCCAACATTGATCGCCTAAAACGATCTATCAACAAAGAAGCCAGCAAACACTCAACTTTTCATGTATCAAACAAGCAATGGCAGGCTTTTTTGGAGGGATACAACAATGGCTAAACAAAGCACATTAGATAAAAGCATTACCAAGTTCATTAAACCAAAGCATTGGTTAACATGGCTCGGAATGGGAATAGCCTACTTACTCAGTTTTTTACCTTGGTCTATTCTACAGAGCCTAGGCTCTGTTTTTGGTCGATTTTTATATTTAATTTCTCCTCGACGACGCCATATTTGTAATGTGAATTTTAAAATTTGCTACCCAGACATGACAAAAACCAAAAGAAAACAGTTAACCAAGGAACATTTTGAAAGCATGGGAAAAGGTGTACTAGAAACTTTCGCATCTTGGTTTCAAAATAAAAATAGATTCTCATCGAGAGTTACTTTCGAAGGGCAAGAAGTAATAGATCAAGTGCTTTCTAAAGGTAGAGGCTGTATTTTAATCAGTGGTCACTTTTCGTCTTTAGATATTTGCGGCAGCCAAGTACCTCGTATTCTCGACGTACACCCAATTTATAAGCTACAGAAAAACCCTGTTATTAACTGGATAATGGAGCGTCAGCGTAAAGCTATTTTCACCAAAACAATCGAACGCAGAAATATGCGTGAAGTACTTAAATCCTTAAAGAAAAACAAAGCCGTTTGGTACGCAGTTGATCAAGATTATGGTCGACAGGACTCCGTATTTGCGCCCTTTTATGGCCGTGAATGCGCAACCATTGCCCATATAGGCAGAATTGCCAAAATGACCAATGCTCCAGTTGTGCTGTACGACTATGGACGTACTGCAACAGGCTATCATTTAGCCTTTACAGAAGTACCTGATTTCCCAACAGCAGACGATGTAACCAATGCAGCCAAAATGAACGAGTTAATGGAATCAATCATCGCCCCTAAAAAAGAACAATATTTTTGGGCTCACCGTCGCTTCAAGACACAAGTGAACAAGGGCGATCCTTCTCCGTATTAAAACACTCGCTTCTTCCCGATCTAAATAAAAAATCATCAAAGAAAAATCTCTTTAGTGGTTTTTTATTGCTCATAACCTCTACGAACAGACGCTATCGAGAACAACCATTAACAAGCTCACAACACTGATACATTTAGATTTAATCAATAGCCAACTCATCTCGAACGTCTGCCATCAAGCGCAATGATTTCAATCGTGCTTCTGGATCATGAATAGGCATAGAAACAATAAGTTCATCAACTTGTGTTGCATCAAGAAAACTCGATAATTTAAAGGCCACCGATGCCTTTGAACCAACAACCGCATATTGCAACATGTGATCAACCATGTGTTTTTCACTAGGTGACCAGATAGCATCCATAGAATCAACCGGCTTGGTAAATGGCACATTTCGATTACGGCGTAAATTGATAAACTGCTGCTGAGCAGAGGTAAACAAATACTGCGCTTCTTCATCCGTATCCGCCACAACAGCCATAACACCAGCCATGGTATGAGGCTTGGCAAGTTGTTCTGACGGTTTAAAATTACGACGATAAACAGTAAGCGCTTGAATCAATTGATCAGGCGCAAAATGAGACGCAAAAGAATAAGGCAAACCAAACTCTGCTGCCACTTGCGCACTGTATAAACTCGACCCCAGCATCCACAAGGGAACATGAGTATCAAAACCTGGAACCGCTTTTATTCCTTGACTGCCACTCCCAAGCAAACGTCGCAACTCCAAAACATCATCTGGATAACTATCAACAGAAGCATCCATATTACGTCGTAGAGCTCTGGCCGTTTGCATATCTGTACCCGGTGCGCGCCCTAAACCCAAATCAACACGATTAGGGTAAAGCTCCGCCAAAGTACCAAACTGCTCAGCAATCACCAAAGGAGAATGATTTGGCAGCATAACACCACCAGAACCTAGACGAATTGTCGATGTGGCCGCACCAAGATGAGACAACACCACAGAAGTCGCAGAACTTGCCACTCCAGCCATGCCATGATGCTCAGCTAACCAAAAGCGCAGATAATTGTTTTCTTCCGCCGCTATCGCCATTTTACGACTCATAGCAAGCGAATCCGCCACAGAGTAGCCATCAGCTACCGGTGCTAAATCAAGAATAGAGAAAGGAATCATAAGATTTTCCAACAAAGAGAGAATATATATTGTTAGTTGGGTTTAATCACTCAAGATACAAGTAGCAAATATTGCAGGGAATGCAGAAGCGTGTTCCCCCACTCTCAAACACATTACTTAATGTATCGGCCTCACACATAAAAAACCTTGCCTTACCTGTTTTCTAAACGATTATAGTCCAAAATACCACTTTCTCTTGGTCGATCTAATTTATTCAAGTTGGCAATAGCATCGCTAACAAACCAAAAATTTGGATGAGTTCGTCGGATACCAAAGCTGTCTAAAAGCTCAGTATAATCTTTTCCAGTTTTCAGTTTAGCGACTTGGCTAGCCCAATTTATCAGCTCACTTTCTTCGACTTGCATAAGCACATTTGGATAATCACCGAGCACGCCTTTTACTAAAGTAATGCCATCTTCTGCGGGCAAGCGTGCCGATTCTTCATCCAATAAACTAGAAATATTAGAGTGAGCCTTGTTATGAATAATGCTTAATACTTCCACAGGAACACCCTGCTTGGTCACTAAAACAGTAACGACATTCGGCAAGAAAACCAAACCGCCGCCACGAACTGCTTGAAGCTTATACAAGGCTTCGATTTGTTTAGCAGTTAAGGTACTTTGCTCTAAATCATAATCACGATCGAGAACTTTGGTAAGCTTGTGACGTAGTTTTTCATAAAGCTCGGCTTGGTGATCATTTGTGCCATATTGAACTTGAGCTTCTCTATCAATCTTAATGTAATCACTAAAAATATAGTTCTTTATTGTCTGACTAACATCTCGATACCAATATTTTCGAATTCTCTCTCTATCTTGTTTTGGCAAGAGCATGAGGAAATTCATCTCGCCCTCCATACGTAAAAAATCCATATATAAACGAGTAACCAATTGATGACCGACATTGCCATACACATCAAAGCCAGCTACCAACAAGTAATGAATACGCTCTAATAATGGATAATCAATGACCCATGAGGTTTTGGGATGTTGTCCAACCATACCTTTTACGACAGAGGCGTTATCAAAGTGCCGGAAAATAGTTAGCGCAGCATTTTGATTATTGCCATCACCATCCCAGATTATATTCAAATCCAATGGTATTTTTTTCCCAGCGTCACTTTCAATTAATGCCGCTTTTGCGGATAGATAAGATTTTTGCTGTTCAGAAAAAATGACCCATGACGCTAAAGGCAAAGTATTACTAGAACCCACCGCGGGCAAATCAAGCTCTTGCACTTGATCTTCTAAAAAATCGGCAGAGCCTTTGTTGTAGCCTAGTTCTGGATCAACGAAATACACCCAAAATTGTTCATTGATTACATTTACAGCGACCTGACCACGACACACTGGCCCTTTAATAAAAGCCATGATGGTATTTTGAGAGTGATCTAATAAAAAGCGATAACGAGCATGAGAGGGAATTTCACGAAAGGCTCTAAACGGATTGGTTGCGACTTCTCGCTCATAACCAGGATCTTTTGTTACTTTATACACCTCGCCATAAAAATAAGACATCCAGCGCATATACCTCGCTTCGTCTAACTGCATAGGAATATGGTTTTTTTGAACTTTCACCTCTGGGTCAGCTAAAAGGCGATAATAAACCTTAGCTACGCCAGGTGGATCATAAGGCCTGCGGGTGGCAATACGATCAACAGGCTCACCCGGTGGGGTTTTCGATCGTACTAATTGGAAGCGATAGTCTTCACCATCATCAAGATACAAACTGTATAGATACAAATGCTCGTAAATATAACGAGAAATGAGCCGACCTTTTAAATCATCACCATTTAGACGAGATTCCCATAATTCGACTTTCATTTGAAGCGTCGATGGTAGCGCTTTTGCTGCAGGCATTTTTCCGCCTTTCGCTAACCAACGGGTCAAAATATCGTACTCTTGGTCATTCAAAGCGGGGAGCCCGTATGGCATTCCCCAATTTGGGTAATTTTTCTCAAACTGAGAATACTCCTCTACACTCGAACACTGCTGGTCTCGCGCCAATGAAAAATCATAATCATCTGATAAAACAGGCTGTGTAAACTCCCCCTGTTTTTTGCGTAACGCTATTGCACGATATAACACACTACCTTGCAGGTTTGCAGATGGTGATTGCTCCCGTTCATTTAGAACGGGGTGAAAGCCTTTTGTTCGCCACTCTTGAGTAGTCTTTCCATCAATAAACAATCGCGTCGGAGAAGCAGCCAACAAACGTGTTCCGTCATAAACTAGATCCTTTGAGCCCCCTCGCTCAATACCTTCTGAAGCGGTCAATTTGAGCTGGCAAGGTGCGTCATAACAGGCATGACAGGACACACAACGACTGTCTAAAATCGGCTTAACTTGCTCGTCATAAAATACGGCATCATCTTCACTAACATTGCTGACACGATTTTCAGGATTCTCAGAACCAAAAAGATCATCAAATTGATGTGTTACATATGCAGCACAGCCTGAAACCAGAACAAGCAAACAAAGAAGAGACAACCAACGAGACATAAAAAATTTCCTTTATTACTTCATAACAAAAGCAAGGGGCAAATAAAAATATTGCCTCAACTTAGCCTCACAACTCATAAGGCATAAGGTATAAGGTATAAGGTATAAGGTATTTAAATTAAGTATTGAATGACCTTTTAATAACAATCATAGCCCTAATAGTCACTACAAAATTAATAGCAGCTACAAATCTACAGTTATTATAAACACCACGAAGAACTCTTGCATTAATGTCAAAATACGGTAATGATTATGATAATTGATATTATTTGCATTATATTAAAGACAGGTCTATCGAAATACATGAAATCAAACAGACTTAAGCGACTGACACAAATAAAAAACGCCATCAGATACCTTGATACTGACAAATGAGATTTATCAATGAGAGCTGGTATGCCGATAGACGGACATATCCTCTTATATCAACTGTTGTTAGTTTTAAAAGATAGCTAACACTAAAAATAAGGAAGTAATACAGATATGAGCCAAGTAAAACTCGACGATAAAATGCAAACCATGCTTGCCGCACAAACCCCAATTATAGCGACCGTTATTCAGAGTAACGGCCTGCCCAATATAGGTCCTAAACGCTCTCTACGAGTCTATGATGAAAATCATCTAATCTATAATGAAAATACGGGTGGTCAAACTCTAGAAAACATTGAGAAAGGATCTAAAGTCGCTATAGCAGTAATCGATCGCCCCAACCTAGATGGTTACCGTTTTGTAGGTACTCCAAGCATTCACCTCGATGGTGCGGCATTTGAAAATGCTCTAGCCTTTGCCGCACTAAATGGCATGAAAGAACCAAAATGTGCGGTACTCATTCAAGTGGATGAAGTATACACACTAAAATCTGGCCCTACAGCCGGTCAGAAACTAAGCTAATCAATTAAAACGTCAGACTGATTATCACTCTTGACACCACAGCACCCGCCTAGAATGTATTTCAGGTGGGTGCTCATAATAAAGTCAGCTAAAAACTAAAAGTTCAAAACACACATTTAAATAACTTTATACTTTTTCAGGCAAATAAAAACGCCAATTAAGGCGTTTTCTTTTAAAAGCATACAAGACAAGTAAAACTAACGATTACTTTTCGTCTTCGTCAACATTTACACTGTCTTCAGGGTAAGTATCAGATAGCTCATAAGCATCATCACCCATATCATCATTGGCAAGCATCAAAGCATCTTCGTAGGCACCACCAAATTCAATACGAGTGATATCGTACAAGTCGTACTCAAATGTATCGTCAAACCAACGAGCGTCTGAACCTATTTCTTCCAATTCATACGTGACAGCATCAGCACGAACAACACGACCAATTTCACAACTATCTGGTTCAATTTCTTCACGATGAAGTGTAACTAAACCAAACTCCTCACTGACGTCGATCAACAACACCGCCAGATCATCAAGCTCCACTTCGGGATCAACAACTTCTTCACCACGAAGCGCTAATACTTTTTTCTGGAAATCATTAAAGGGAGCTGGATGAGCAAAATCACTAATGTCTTCAAGAAACAAAACTTGATAACCATTAAGACGAATACTGTCATCCACCAACTGGAGCAAAACCATTTCTTCGTTGGCAGCCACAACAAAACCATCCGTCCAATTTTCTGGTCCGTCTAGTTCTTCACGAAAAATGCGAACGACATTATTTCGA
The DNA here is from genome assembly GCF_000521805.1 of Marinomonas ushuaiensis DSM 15871. GTDB lineage: Bacteria > Pseudomonadota > Gammaproteobacteria > Pseudomonadales > Marinomonadaceae > Marinomonas > Marinomonas ushuaiensis. Next base: position 87,414 of record NZ_JAMB01000009.1, on the reverse strand, counting down.
GTACGAGCTTTTTCCAATTCGATGAGCATATTGGCTCCCTAAAAAAACATGAAAAATAAACATACGCTAGTGTAAACCCAGCCAGCGCAAGGAACAACTATTGCAGCACTTCGTGCCAATTTTCGATCATATTAATCAAATCTTCTAGACCACATTCTGATTGAATGCCATCTGTTGAAGTTTGGTAAAAGCTTTCTTGGGTATCAAACATGGCTTTTATTTCTTCTTCTGCCGAGTCTAGATCAACTTGACGAGAAACAGAAACGCCCTCTTCAGTCAGAATCACATTGAAAGGACCGTGTTTAAACTCAGTCGTTTCTTTTTCAGTTTCCGCTAGGCGAGCCGCCATCAATACCCGTTGAATACTTTCTAAGTCTCGTACGTATTCAGACACCCATTCGCCAATTGCTGCGAACTCATATCCTGTGTATATACGATAAATATTTTCGTCTTGGTCAAAGGCTATTTCATAATCCATGACAGTGAACCTCACTAATGGTCATCTAAATTTTCGTCTTGCGTGTTTTCGTGTTGCGTTGTGGATTGCACCTGACTTTCACGATAAGCACGATTGCTCGCTTGTTGACGCTGAGGAATAGCAGCGATTAATCTTGCCTGCCTAATTGCTTCCTTCTTCGCTTTTGCTTCTTCGACCAAACCCTCTTCCAATGCAATCATTTCGGGCGTTTCCATCACATAAGGACCGATTGCACCGGTTCTTACATCATTCAAAAATACTTCTGCCGCTTTGTGCATATCAACTTTACCGCCAGACCGCAAAGCACCACGCTTAGAACCAATGACTTTCAAAACATCGTAAGGATCGTCAGCGATTTCTTTCAGTTTATAGCGAGTAACCAGTGAATCTAAATAATCACTAATAAAGAACTTTAATCCAACTAAGGCTACATCTTCGTAATCGATGGCTGTATCACGAACCGCACCGGTTACCGCTAAACGATAGCTGGCATCTGGGTTTTCAATTTTAGGCCATAAAATACCTGGCGTATCCAACAACTGAAAGCCATTGGTGACTTTTAATTTTTGTTGCGACTTAGTAACAGCAGGCTCATCACCTACTTTTGCTACACGACGGCCAAGTAAAGCATTCATCAAACTAGACTTACCCACGTTAGGAATACCAGCGATCATCGCGCGAATCGGCTTTTCAGCACTGCCTCGATGAGGAACCATTTGGCTTACCCATTGGCTAATTTTAGCAACATCGGCTTTATCAAGAGTCGAAAAAGGATGCGCTAAGACGCTTTTATTACCGCGCCAATGCTCTAACCAAAGATCCAAACGAGCTTTATCAGCCAAATCTTTCTTATTTAATAGACGAAGTACAGGAACCTCGCCACGTAATGTATTCAACATAGGGTTTTGGCTAGAATCAGGAATACGTGCATCTAATACTTCGATGACTATATCCACTTGCGTCATGACTTCTTCGATTTCACGACGCGCTTTGTTCATGTGCCCTGGATACCACTGAACGGCCAAACTAATTTCCCCTATGGTTATGATCAAGTCTTTTTTCGGTGGCGAATTCTACCACAAGTTCTTATTAAGAAAGAGAAAATACTCTATTAAGATCCCATTAGTTTTTATCATACATTTAGTCCAGCTCTGACTTAGATCAAGATAGTCTATAAGCTAAACACCTATACTCAATTACGTCATATTAAGCACAAGAAAGGAATCTGCACCTAACTTGAAGCTTGTGTGATTGTTCTCTTGACCGAACTTAGGCTTTCTAAGTTCACTTAGCCGAGGCTGTGTGTGGCCTCGGCTTTTTTCATTTCTTGATCAACAAACTTAAGTAAATCTGGATATAAAGCCAAAAATGGCTTCTCTGCCTGCTCAATGACATTAGGTAAATCATCAACAAAGTCTTGTAAATACTCACCGTATCGCCAACGTCGCATAATGGAACGTATGGCTTTTTCCACACCATCAGTTGTGCCAAGTGTTGATAACCAGTTGTCAGCTTCTAATGAGCTAATCATATTTTTCAAGCGCTCAGGGCTGCGCTCTTTATCCAGCATTAAACCGGACACCGCTTGTTCACAAAATACATCTAAAGGCATCCCACCAAAACGCGACCAGTTTTGAATTAACCAGTAATCCATAACAATATCCTGAACGATGCCAGCAAAACGCCTTCTGCCATTTCTTGGCATTGAACGATATTCGACACTGGCGGCATGCTGATCAACCATGACATCAACCTGCTGATGCAGACGCCAACCTTGTAATAAATCCGCATCCAGCGAATTTGCATTAACAGGAAAATCCCCTAATAAATTTCCAACCCAAGATGTTTGAGTGATGGACGCTATATGCAGATGAGCAAAATAATTCATATCTACCTATTTATTTAAAACCTGATGCTCTAAATAAAACATAATTCGCTCCAAATATGCTGAAACGATATACTCTTGCTGTATTTTTACTTATTTATTTGTAAGAATACTCGGCTACCCTTTTGACTCAAAGTCATATGCACTGTCATGTTTTCATTCTAATGCTCCAAAAAAATAGACGACAAGATTACTTGTAAACAATCCTGAGCAACGCACCATACATAAATGAGGTCTAAAGTAATGAAGATCAAAGTTATTATAGCTTGTTATTTGGTGCTTATTTTATGTAATAAGGTGAGCGCAACAACATTAGAAATCGCTCTAAATGCAGACCCTGTTTCATTAGACCCACACGAACAACTTTCTGAAGGGACACTTCAGTTTTCCCATTTTACTTTTGATCCGTTATTACGATGGGAAAAAAGTGGTCAATTCGAAGCTCGACTAGCAACAAAATGGCAACGCCTTGATGCACACACCATGCGTTTCTTTTTAAGGAAAGACGTCACTTTTCATTCTGGCAATCCATTTTCAGCAAAAGACGTGATTTATACGATTAATCGCTTAAAAACATCACCTGATTTTCGAGCTATGTTTAATAGCATCGCCTCAGCATCTATCGTTGACAAATATACAGTCGATGTTCATGCGACCTCGCCGAATCCTTTACTTTTAAACATCATGGCTTACGTATTCCCAATGGATCAGGCTTTTTATCAAGGTCGAGATGAAATTATTAAATACGGTAAAACTTTTGCGTCACAAAATGTCTCAGGTACTGGGCCGTTCGTATATATAAGTCGTGAACTCGGCAGCCGAATGGAATTAAAACGAAACCCTAATTACTGGGACACAAATTCGCCGGGTAACGTAAACAAGATCATCCTAACGCCAATCCGTACCGATTCAACCAGACTCGCTGCATTATTCTCGGGTGATGTTGACTTCATTTTCCCTATATCTCCTATTGATATAGAACGAACCAAGCGCACCTCAGGTATTCATCTTGTCACTATTCCAAGCACACGTATTTTATTGCTACACATGAATCAAAATAGACGCCAAGAATTCAAAGACGTCAAAGTAAGAAAAGCAATTAATCTCGCCATCGACCAATCTTTGATTGTCGAAAAAATATTAAAAGGTCATGCCACACCAGCAGGTCAATTAAGCGCCGATCGCTTCCTTGGCCACGTCCATGACTTAGAGCCTGAATACGACTTACGCAAAGCACAAGACTTGATGAAACAAGCGGGCTACGAAAAAGGCTTTCGTATTAGCATGATGGCGCCAAACAATCGCTACATGAATGATGAAAAAGTCGCTCAAGCGGTTGCCGCCATGCTAGCCAGAATCAACATAACCGTCGATTTAAAAACATTACCTAAAGCTCAGTACTTTCAAGAATTTGATAATCATGCAGCCGATATTATGATGCTCGGTTGGCAATCTGACACGATGGACTCCAATAATTTATTTGAATTCATCGTCGCCTGTCCAAATAATAAAACAGGACTCGGTGCTTATAACGCCAGTGAATATTGTCGCCCTAGTCTCGACGATAATATTCACCAAGCAAACAGAGAGATGGACCAAGAAAAACGCATCATTTTATTACAACAAATAGAGCAGACTTTATATGAAGATGCCGCTGTTGTTCCGCTTTACTGGCAGTCTCTTTCTTGGGCGGCCAAAAATAAAGTTAAAATACAAGACATAGTCAATGACCAGAACTACCCCTATTTGGGAGACTTATTCATTGATGAATAACGAACACACGAAGCACTTTTCAGCAGACTTACAAAGAGACACAATTACAATGATCAAAAGGAAAAAAATCACCCAATGCTGATTTTCTTACTTCGCCGTTTAGTACAAGCTTGCTTTGTTATGATCATCATTAGTGTGATTAGCTTTGCTATTCAAGATAAGCTAGGCGACCCAGTTCAACAAATGGTTAGCATGGCTGTATCGTCCGATGAACGAGAACAATTACGCGAACAGTTGGGCCTAAATGATAGCTTCTTAAATCAATACTGGCGCTTTGCCAAAGGTGCAATTCAAGGCGACCTTGGTACATCTTATCACTACAAAGAACCAGCCTTAGACGTCATTTTAAAAAAACTTCCAGCTACATTAGAGCTGGTTTTTTGCGCTATTTTACTCATTATCATCGTCGCCACACCCTGCGGTGTCTTAGCTGCGATCAAACCCAAACATCCTGTATCTCGTCTATTAATGATCATCAGCTCTATTGGTCTTTCTGTGCCTATTTTTATCATTGCGATTTTCATGGTTTATCTCTTTTCCGTGGAATGGAACATAGCGCCAAGTTTTGGTCGTGGAGAAACCACTGAAATATTAGGCTTATGGGACAGTGGCATCTTCACCAAAGACGGATTAAGCCATTTACTTCTTCCTAGTCTCTCGCTTGCCATTGCTCTTATGCCTATTTTTGTTCGATTAATCCGAGCAGAAATGATGGATGTTCTACAATCTGAATACATACGCTTTGCTTGGTCAAAAGGACTTTCCGCCAAACGTATTTATTTCATCCACGCCTTAAAAAACACCATGCTGCCAGTTATTACCGTTGGCGGCATTCAAGCAGGAACTTTGGTGGCTTATACCATTTTAACGGAAACCATTTTTCAATGGCCGGGGATGGGATTCTTATTTATGGATGCAGTCAGTCGAGTCGACACACCACTTGTCGCTGCTTATCTTATCGTCGTCGGAGGCATGTTCGTTATCACCAACACTGTTGTAGATTTGATTTACGGTTTAGTAAATCCAACCGTACGTTTAGCGAGCCATGGCTTATGAAATATTCAAAAAAAGATCTTATCCACCCTATTGCAGGCAGTCGTTGGAATCATATTTGGTCTGGTTTTGTTGGCGACAAACTTGCCGTTCTGGCCCTGATCATTTTCATTTTTTATTGTTTGGTTGCTTTACTCGCGCCTTTGGTTGCTCCTTTTGATGTAAATGATCCAGCCTTTATGGATTTGATAAACTCTGAAATTGCGCCTAGCTGGATAAGCCATGATTCACGCTTTCTATTGGGAACCGATGCCCAAGGAAGAGATTTATTGTCGGTGATTTTATACGGCACTCGCCTTTCGCTCACTATTGGTATTTGTGCTGTTCTAATACAGGCGACATTAGGCATTTGCATTGGTTTGATGGCTGGGTATTTAGGTGGACGTGTTGATAATTTTTTAATGCGCTGCGCCGACATTCAACTGTCTTTTTCCAATATGATGGTTGCCATCGTCTTCCTTGCTATTTTCCAGTCTCTGTTTGGCATCGCCATGTATCAACAATTAGCTATGGTCATCCTCATACTTGTAATTGGTTTAACCGAATGGCCGCTTTTTGCTCGAACTATCCGGGCCTCGGTATTAGCTGAAAAGCAAAAAGAATATGTCGATGCAGCAAGGGTCATGGGCATCAGTTCAAAACGCATTATGTTTCGTCATATCTTGCCAAACACCTTATCCCCCGTGTTGGTCATTTTCACAGTACAAATTGCCAATGCGATTGTGGCCGAAGCCGCTCTGTCCTTTTTAGGCCTTGGCATGCCAGCGACAGAGCCTTCTCTTGGATCTCTTATTTCAGAGGGTTTTTCTTATATGTTCGCCGGTTCATGGTGGATTTGTGTTATTCCAAGCGCCACTCTTATCATCTTGATTTTGGCGATGAATTTACTTGGAGATTGGTTACGCGATCACCTAAATCCAAGGACGTATAAAGACTAATATGAATTTATTAAGCGTCAGTAACCTAAACGTCAATTTTAAAATGAAAAAACAAGAGCTGGCTGCTCTGATTGATGTCAGTTTCACCCTCAACCGTGGAGAACGCATTGCCATTGTGGGTGAATCCGGTGCAGGAAAATCCATATTAGGCTTTTCAATCGTCAACTTAATCAGCAAGCCCGGCTACATAAAATCAGGCTCAATTAAACTAGAAAACAAAGAACTTACCAAGATGAACTTGCGCCAGTTGCAAGAAATCCGTGGCAAGCGCATTGCCATGATATTCCAAGATCCAATGATGACATTAAACCCGGTTCTTACCATTGGCGATCAACTGGTCGAAACCATACGCAGTCATACTAAAATCACTTACAAAGATGCTCGCAACATCGCCATTGAAAAATTGCACAACGTACAAATTGCTTCACCAGAAACGCGTTTTGATCAATATCCACATGAGTTATCTGGAGGCATGCGACAACGGGTCATTATTGCCTCTGTGCTTTTATTAAACCCAGACATCATCATTGCTGATGAGCCAACCACTGCCCTAGATGTAACAATTCAAGCAGAAATTCTTCAACTGCTGCTCGCTATTTGCCGCGACAATGGTGTTGCGCTAGTGTTAATCAGCCATGATCTTGGCGTAGTGTCAAAAGTCGCCGAGCGTACCTTGGTAATGTACGCTGGTCACATTGTAGAAGAAGGCCCGACGCTTGAAATCATTAACGACCCTCAACACCCTTACACACAAGGTTTGTTGAATGCCTTACCGCAAATGACATTACCAGGCCAACGTCTTAATCAGATTCAAGGCAGCATGCCATCATTAACCGAACGTCCGACAGGCTGCGCCTTCCATCCTCGCTGCCCTTACGCCACAGAAAAATGCCAACAAGAACAACCAAGTTTTATTCACAGCGGTGTTTCCAGTGTTGCCTGTTTTTTAGTAGAAGATATGGTGAATGATTTCGCCAATCAAGATGAGGAGGATCGCTAATGGCAACACCTCTTATTCAAATTAGCGGTCTAGAGAAGTCCTTTTCAACCAATGAAAGCTGGCTTGGACAATGGTGCTTTCGTCAAGGCAAACTAGCACGACACAAAGACAGCGTTCATGCTCTCAATGGCGTTAATTTGACAATAAACCAAGGCGAAACCTTGTGTGTTGTTGGTGAAACAGGTTGCGGTAAATCAACCCTTGCTCGCGCCATTATGGGGCTAACACAACCCACTGCTGGCGAAATACATTATCTTGATCAACGTATCGATCAACTCAATGACCGCCAACGTATGTTTTTCCGTCGTCGTATGCAAATGGTGTTTCAAAACCCTTATGCATCTTTAAACCCTAGAATGACCGTCTATCAAACCCTCAGCGAACCGATTGCTTTTCATCAACCTCAACTCTCTAGAATTGAGATTGATGAAAAAATCGAGACGCTTTTGGCGTCAGTTGGTATTTCTGCATCGAGTTCAGATTCTTATCCACATGAATTTTCTGGTGGGCAACGTCAGCGTATTAGCCTTGCTCGTGCTTTGTCAGTTGAGCCAGACTTTATTGTCGCTGATGAACCTCTGTCGGCATTGGATGTTTCTGTTCAAGCACAAGTATTGAACTTGATGATAGATAAGCAAGCAGAGCGTAATCTTAGCTATCTTTTTATCACCCACGATTTAGCGGTTGTAGAACACTTCGCCACCAGAGTGGCGGTTATGTATCTGGGTCGAGTGTGTGAATTAGCTCCAACTAAAGAGCTATTTAGCAGTCCAAAACACCCTTATACTCGCGCCTTACTCTCTGCTATCCCACGATTAGACAGCACGACAGCACAACCTATTCGGTTGATTGGTGAAGTACCAACGCCAATAGAAAAACCGATTGGCTGTGTGTTCCAAGCTCGATGTCCACACGCAAACCAACGTTGCTATGAAGAATTACCAAAGATGTTGCTTCAGAGCGATTCCAGCAGTGTGGCCTGTCATGCTATTGAGGAAGGACGGATATGATTCATTCGACTGTTCTTGCTTTGCGTCAGGAGGTTTCATGGAAATAAGATGGCTTGAGGACTTTATTGCCCTCGCAAAAACACGTCACTTTTCCCGTGCGGCCGACGAGCAAAACGTCACGCAACCAACGTTTAGTCGACGCATTAAATTACTCGAAGAAGAAATGCGCGTCACCTTGATAGATCGCAACACCTTGCCTTTGTCTTTGACTCCAGCAGGTGAAGTCTTTTTGCAAAGTGCCGAGCTAATTACTCGACAACTCAGAGACACTAAAGAGCGTTGCCAAGAAATTAAGAAACAAGAAGAGTCTCAAGTGCGCTTCGTCACGACTCAAACACTTTTCTTAAGTTTCTATAAAGAAGTGATTGAACCATTTTGTCAGGATATCGAGATGGATTTAGACATCAATATGAAGTCGAGTTCTTGGCTTGGAATCGACTTCGTCAATTCATTAGTCGATCAAAAGTGCGACATCATGTTGTGTTATTGGCATCCTGCCATCAACTTCATTCGCGCCATTGATGATGAACAATATGAACATATTGTGATTGCCGAAGAAACCTTAATCCCATGTAGCGCAACCGATGATTCAGGTGAACCTAAATTCACCTTACCAGGTGCGAAGCGTAAACCGATTCCTTATATTGGTTATTATGAAAACTCGTTTCTACAGCCAGTGATTCATCATCACTTACAGAGGCAAAGAGAAGTACCACAGCTACAAACCATCTCTGAGAATTACCACTCTGTAAGTATAAAAGCCATGGTTAAAGAAGGTTACGGTATTGGCTGGATTCCAAAACGCCTCATGCTGGACACACTTAATTACGGAAAAGTGGCTTTAGCCGGTGAAGGAAATTGGAACATTCCACTAGAAATTCGTTTGTACCGCTCCAAGCTTAATCAGAACCCAAACCTGACACAGTTTTGGGAAGCACTAAAAAACAAAGTACGTAGCAGCGGACCTCTTTAACCAAAAAAAGGACCCAATATTGTCATTGAGTCCTTTTTCAGAAAGGATGCTTTATTCATCGTCGCCTGCCCAAATAGCAAAACACGACTTATTTTTTATCAATTAGGGTTATCTTTCTCATTCAAAGCAATAATCATTGGATCGCTTCCCATGGAGTTTGCCCCCATCGCCTTACTGAAAAGGTAACCTTGTCCAATATCACAACCAAACTCTTGCAACATGATTAACTGTTTTACATCACTAATGCCTTCGGCAATAACTTTTAAGTTTAAATTATGACTTAAACCAATAATAGCGTGCGTCAAAGCGGCATGATTTTTGTCTTCTGTGATATCTCGAATAAAAACCTGATCAATCTTGATGTAGTCAAATGGTAAGTCTTTCAAATAACTCAAACTTGAGTAGCCTGTTCCAAAATCATCAATAGCCAACTTGATCCCCAAACGACTAATCTGGCGTAGAAGTTCAGCACAACCTTCCGCATCTTCAATCAAAATAGATTCTGTCACTTCAATTTCTAATAGGCTTGGATCAATTTTATATTTGTCTAACAAAGCTAAGATATTTGGCAGAAAATCAGCTCGTTTTAATTGTGCGGCAGAACAATTAATGGCAATTGGAGGGACACAAATGCCTTGTTCTTGCCACTCTACAATGTGTCGGAAAGCTTGCTCAAAGACCCACTCACCTAAAGCTAGAATAATACCTGTCTGCTCTGCAATCGGAATAAATTCAACTGGTGAAACCACACCAAGTTCATCATCATTCCAGCGTAATAAAGCCTCCATACCAACACAACGTTCGGTCATGATGTCTACTTTAGGTTGAAAATGCAGCTCAAAACTTTCATGAAGCAAAGCTTGTCTTAGTCGAGATTCTATTCGCACATTACGCGTAAACTGCTTACCCATTTCGCCATCGTAAAAATGGTAAGTTGCTCGACCCAATGTTTTCGCTTTATAAACCGCCATATCTGCGTTTTTAATCAAGGTGACAGCATCTTTTCCAAACTCAGGATACATAGCCACACCAATAGAACAACCAATATTTAACGTTCGACCATCAACAAAATAACTCTGACTAATTTGCTGTATAACTTCTTTCGCCAACACATTGAGATAACAAACATCATGCTCATGACTGTTTGCCAGTAAGACAACGAACGCATCACCGCCTAAATAGCCAACCACAGCTTCGTCAGGCAAAACAGAATTAAGACGCTGCCCAACTTTTACCAATAATTTATCTCCCACTTCATGACCAAATGCATCATTAATGGTTTTAAAATGGTCTAAATTAAGAACAAAAGTAGCAACCCATTTATCTTTTTTCTGGTTATTCTTTATTAATTCAGTCAAAAGCTGTTGAATCTGATAACGACTTGCCAAACCCGTTAGCTCATCCGTTTCAATTCTCTTATTCAATAAATTAAGAGCCAAATAATACGCAGATGAAAGCTTGTGCATATAAAAGAATAAAAACAAAGCAATAAAGCCAAAAATAACCAACGGCCAAACCACCGAACCCCAATGAATTAAACTCATAATATCAGCCGAATAACGTGTATCTACACGCCATTCACGCCCGGCAAAATAGACTTTCTGAGTATCATACTTACCTTCTTCCCATGCAGATGCTTTAGAAGACGAATCAGCAAACCAAACCAGTGAACCAGAATCACTCACATCAGCAATTCGATAGGACATTTGATCATTTTTTAAAAGGCCGTTTTGCTTCAACAAGTCATTGATTTTGAAATAAGTGCCCACCATACCGTGAAAACCAAACTTATCTGTTAGCTTGTAAGAACGAACATCAATAGGTAAATAAATAGGCATTCTTAAGATAAAGGTATCTGTACCAGTTGCTGACTCCCAGCCAGATAATAAGATGTTAGTGGGTTCAGATAAGACATAAGCTAATGACGTTCGTGCACGGCTAATAGTGACTGAGTATCGATACTCAGAAGATAAAAGATCATAACCATAAGACAGTTTATCAGGGTAACCAAGGCCAAGAGCAAGGTAACCCGATCTGTCCCCTTCAGGATAAATAGCAAAGCTATCATCCTTTAATATATTTTTTTGTTTAGCCTCGTAATCGGCTTTTTTATTAGCAGGAACATATTGTGCAAAATAAAACCCTGCATCAAATTGAATAGAAAGGTTTTGAAGGTAACGCGTAAAGTGCTCTGGAGAAACGTCTTCTTTACTAGATGAAATAAGAGAGGCAATAGACGACAACACTAAGGCTTGTTGAGATAAGCCATCATTCAACTTTTCAGTAAAATAAATACCTTCTTCTTTTTGTGAGAAGCTAATGTGCTTATATTCTTCTAAATAAATTGTGCTACTTGTCACTACACCGCACAAAAAAACAGCAGCTAATATGACGTAATGCATTTTTTTACTTTTCACATAGTGCTGTGAAGAGGCCATTATTTACCCATTATTATGTTAAAAAACAAAAAATTTGTCTATGCAATACATCATATTTTGCATAATTAAATACTTTACCTAAAAAACATCTAGTCAACACTGAATAAATGGTTAAGAAAGGTATTTTCTGTGTATTTCTGTTATCCTGCTTTCATTATTTACTCTATTAGACAGGCCTTTTGTGACCCAATTCAACCATGCTTTAACCAATCTTCTTCCAACAAAACTGACAGCTTTGCTATCAGATATGGGATTCACTACTTTCACGCCTGTTCAAGAGCAAAGCTTACCGGCAATTGTTGATGGCAAAGACATTCTTGCTCAAGCTCAAACTGGCAGTGGTAAAACCTTAGCTTTCGCCATTGGTCTTTTACTTAAAATCAATCCTCGCTTCTTCGGTGTACAAGCATTAGTTATGTGCCCTACTCGTGAATTAGCAGACCAAGTTTCCAAAGAGATCCGTAAGGTCGCGCGCTATCAAGACAACATCAAAGTATTAAGCTTATGTGGCGGTATGCCATTCGGTCCACAAATTGGTTCACTAGAACATGGCGCTCACATTGTTGTAGGTACGCCGGGCCGTTTGATGGAACATCTTCGCAAAGGCACATTGCGATTGAATGCACTAAACACCTTAGTACTGGATGAAGCAGATCGAATGCTTGATATGGGATTCGTCGACAGCATTCGTGAAGTCGTCGAACTAACACCAAACAACCGTCAAACCCTTTTATTCTCTGCCACTTATAGCGACGACATTGAAGCCATCAGCGCGGAGTTCCAAAACAATCCGATTAGCATCAAGGTTGAAGCTGACGAAGATCTAAAACCAAATATAGAACAATTTTTTGTTCGTAGTGAAAACAAAGACAAATGCGAAACTTTATTGGCCACACTACAACATTTTGAACCACGCCAAGCGATTGTTTTTTCGAACACAAAAGCGGAATGCCAAGCGGTAGCGGATTGGTTAGTTGACCACAAAGTCGCGGCGCAAGCGATCCATGGAGACCTTGAGCAACGAGAGCGTGATCAAGTATTGGTTCGCTTCAGCAACCAAAGTACCTGTGTCTTAGTCGCAACTGACGTAGCGGCTCGCGGTATCGACGTGAAAGAAATTGATCTTGTCGTGAACTACGACACAACACGCGATACCGATGTTCATACTCATCGTATTGGTCGAACAGGTCGTGCAGGTGCTGCTGGTATTGCCGTAAACCTAGTGACGTCAAAAGACGATTACAAAGTTCGTGACATTGAAAAACGCTTTTCCACTACGGCAAACTTTATTGAACTCGAACAAGCAGACGCTCATTATCGTTTAATTCCACAAAAAACCACCATCTCATTCGATGCTGGCCGTAAAAACAAACTGCGCCCAGGCGATATTCTAGGCGCACTCACAGCAGGTATCGGCTTGGATAAAAACCAAGTGGGTAAAATTGATATTTTCGATTTTCGAGCTTACGTTTCAGTCGATAATGACGTTGCGAAAAAAGTTGTCAATGAATTGGAAAACAAAAAAATCAAAGGCCGTAACATTCGCGCGCGTATTTTACGCTAAGAAAACCATGGTCATGGATAAAACATTTATCTTTCGTTTCTATCGATTGTTATGTTCTCCGGCAGTGCAAACTGCCGGTTTTATTATTGGTGGATTTATCATTAGTTTAGCCACCCTTCTGCCTGCAGAAAACCTTCCACCAGCTCCAGGCTCAGACAAACTCCATCATATTATTGGCTTTGGTGGCTGGACACTTATATGTGCTTTGGGTCCATTTAAACGCTTTGCTTATATGGCTCTGTTTATCATCTTTTGGGGTGGCGCCATTGAACTGATTCAGCCTAGCGTAAATCGCTATGGTGAATGGCTCGATTTTTACGCCGATGCCTTTGGTGTTCTATTAGTGTTAATTATCCGATTTGGCTTCCACAACTTCCTCAAAAGAAAAACGATGAGCGACAAATAGTCATCGAAAATAAAAAACCTCTGATGAAAGGCAAAGAAAGACCTGCTAAAGTATGACCATTCGGTCAAATCTAGATCTAAAAAAGACAGCTAAGAGAGACAACATGAGCCAATTAAAAGCCTGGCGTGCCGCCATTGTTCACTGCATAGCAGATCCAAAAGACGTTGGCATTGATGCCGCTTATGAATATTTTGAAGATGGCTTATTAGTCGTTAAGGGCGATAAAATTCATGCTCTAGGTGATGCAACACAACTTATTCCAACACTACCAAATGATCTAGCCATAGAACACCATCCTGACGCTATTATTACTCCGGGGTTTATTGATACGCATATCCATTACCCACAAACCGATATGATCGGCTCTTATGGCGAACAACTTCTTACATGGTTAAACACCTATACCTTTCCCGAAGAAAGTAAGTTCAGCGACAAAGCATACGCTCGCGATGTTGCAGACCGTTTTCTAAAAGAGCTACTTCGCAATGGCACAACCACAGCGTTAGTATTTGGCACCGTTCATAAAGTCTCTGTAGACGCTTTCTTTGAAGCCAGTGAAGTCCATAATCTACGCATGATTTGCGGTAAAGTGATGATGGATCGTAACGCACCAGGTTACTTAACCGACACACCAGAAAGCAGTTATAAAGAAAGCAAAGAACTGATCGATGCTTGGCACAACAAAGGCCGATTGCACTATGCCATCACGCCACGTTTTGCACCGACCAGCTCAGACGAACAACTCAAGTTGGCTGGCAAATTATTAAGTGAATACGACGACGTTTACCTTCATACCCATCTGTCTGAAAACAAAGATGAATGCGCTTGGGTTCAGGGCTTATTCCCTAAAAGTAAAAACTACCTTGATGTGTACGACCAACACAAGTTACTGAGCGAACGTTCTGTTTTTGCTCACGGTATTCACCTTTGTGACAGCGAATACCATAGGTTGCATGAAACAGGTTCTGCCATTTCATTTTGCCCAACGTCCAACTTATTCATCGGTAGTGGTTTATTCAAACTGAGTAAAGCGGAAGAGCACAATGTAAACGTTGGTTTAGGAACAGACGTCGGCGGTGGTACTAGCTTCTCTATGCTGCAAACCATGAATGAAGCCTACAAAGTCATCCAACTGCAAAACGAGAACTTGAGCCCAATTAAATCGCTTTATCTTTCCACTTTAGGTGGCGCAAAAGCTCTTCGTCTCGAAGGTAAAGTTGGCAACCTAGCAGTAGGAACAGAAGCGGATTTTGTTATTCTAGACACCAGAGGCACACCGTTACTTGAATCACGTTTGGCTTTGTCTAAAAACATTGAAGAAAGCTTGTTTGTCTTTATGACAATAGGTGACGACAGAGCAATACAAGCCACCTACTCTGCAGGACAATGCGTACATAAACGCTAACAAAGAGCGAACTACTCGAACTTATTAGAAACAATCAAGTCATTGATGTAGTTACACCATTGACTTGATTGTACTGACGGTACAGAAGGCTCATCTTGTATTTTCAGCTTGAACTCAATGACAGAACGCCATTCTAATGAACCGAGATCCGGTCCATGCCCCTGACCATCACCTGTCGAAATTTGATCTTCCACTAGTTGATACCAATCATTGGTACAGTTTTGCATAAATTCTTGGTCATTGGTTATTCGAGCACAACCGAGATTTACTAAAAAGATAAGGGTAAGAAAAAATCTCATAATTTATTGGGTACCTCGATAATAAGAACACTATTCAGATTCGATATTCGGCTATAAAAATAGTAGTTTTTTTATTCACACTGGAACAAGAGAGCTTATTTATACCTTCCCTAGAACCCTTTTTTAAACAGTGTCTTTCGCTAGAAACTGTCATATATTATAAGCATTGCTTACTCAATAATTACAAAGCGCTATAATTTTTTATAGTACATCAAATATGTTTTGGATATAAAAAAACAATAAATTATTAGGATTATCCTTTTTATCCTGGAGTATTACTTATGTTTCGATCGCTAAAAGCTCAGATATATATGTTTGCCTTTGCCCCCTTTATTTTAGTGGCTATTGTCGGTATTTTTATGCAAATAAAAACACTTGATACAATCAATCAACAAGTCTCTCAAATTTCAGAAGATGCCATTATTGAAGTTGAAAAAAGACGTCTGGTTACCGTTATCGATTCCTCTTTAAGTATCATCCAGCCTTACCTTGATATGCCAGGTAAAGAAGGCTTAGAAGACGCTTTAGCATTGCTTTATAACTACCGCTTCGACAATGATGTAGGTTACTTATTTGCTTATGATGGTGAAGGTACTCGTTTAATGAGTGGTTCCGGCGTTGGTGTTGGCGGTAACTTCATCGACTCGAAAGACAAATTAGGTAACTTAATTGTTAAAAATATACTAACAGCTGCGAAATCGGGTGAAGGCTTTACCACCTACTATTTTCCTAAAAAAGGCGAAACCGAGCCTTCAGAAAAATACAGCTACTCTCTTTGGATTGATAAGTGGAATGTTGCAATCGCAACAGGCTTCTTTATCGATGGCACAGAAATAATGTTAGACAATATAGACAACTCACTTAAAAAATCCCAACAATCTAGTCTCTTTCAAAACTTATTAGTGATATTTGGATTGGCGGTTTTTGTTGCTATCGTTGTATTCTTTTCCGTTCGACTCATGCTAACTGCACTTACGTCTCTGCGTGATGCAGTGGAAGATTTAGCAGATGGTGAAGGTGATTTAACCGCCACCTTACCTGGAAGTTCATTAGACATTTTGGATGATATTTCTAGTCACTTTAATCGTTTCTTAGCATCAATGGCTAGCGATATAAACAGCTTAAAAAGTGCCTGTGATCAGCTGAACGAAGTCGCTTCTATATCAAGACAACAACATAAAGATCTTGCCTTAGCTTCTAATAAACAAATACAGGAAACGACAAGCACAGCCGCCGCGATTGAAGAAATGTCGACCACTGCAATGGAAATTGCTGACAACGCCGAACGCACACGCACCTCTGCTGAAAATACCGACGAAGAAGTTCAAAATGTACTGAAACAAGTTCAAATATCTGGCGCAGAACTAAACGCCTTAAACACTGTATTAGCCAGTGTCGAACAATCTATCCAAGAATTAGGTGGCAATGTTGAAGAGATAAATTCAGTTCTAAGTGTTATCCAAGGCATTTCCGAACAGACTAACCTACTTGCACTAAACGCCGCTATCGAAGCTGCACGTGCTGGTGAACTTGGTCGAGGATTTGCGGTGGTTGCCGATGAAGTACGAAACCTTGCTCAACGCAGCCAACAAAGCACGGTTCAAATTCAAACGATTCTGGACAAGTTACAGCTAAGCGCTGAAAAAACCATTCAAGACATGAGCAACACAACTGAGAAAAGAACCGCTGTTATCGAGTCAATGGATGCGATTACACACATCATCAATTCAAGCTCTGAGTCTATTAAACAACTCACCAGTATGAACGTCGATGTTTCAAATGCTGCTAGCCAGCAGTCCTCTGTGGTAAATGACATGGCTCATAATATCAGTGGTATAGCAGATCTTGCGGATTCGATTGGTAAGAGCTCGAAAGAAACCAGCGTTCAGTTCTCTCGACTTGAAGAGCAATCCAAACTTATTCAACGTGTAACAAGTAAGTTTAAAACCTAATCGTTAAATTGTTCTAAAAAGCCTCATCATGTTGACTATAGTTTGTTTGATGGGGCTTTTTTTATGCCTAATCTTTTGTCATAAACACCTAAATATCACCCATAAAAAAACCCCGTAATCTTTTCAAATTAAGGGGTTGGGCGTTGGTAACACTAGGAGATTAAGCTAGATCGAAACGATCCAACTCCATCACTTTCGTCCATGCTGCAATGAAATCCTTCACAAAACGATCTTGTGAATCAGCGCAAGCATATACTTCAGCAATAGCGCGAAGCTGAGAGTTTGAACCGAAGATTAGATCCGCACGAGTTGCGGTCCAATTAATCTTACCGGTATTACGATCTCTACCTTCAAACTCATCTTCTGCTTCGGAGACGGCATTCCATTTTGTTGCCATATCAAGCAAGTTAACGAAGAAATCGTTCGTTAGTGTTTCAGGTTGATCTGTAAACACACCGTGCTTAGAACCTTCAACATTCGCCCCCAATACACGTAAACCACCAACAAGAACGGTCATTTCAGGACCGCTCAAAGTCAATAACTGAGCACGATCAAGAAGCATTTCTTCTGTTGTAACTGTGTATTTACCTTTTTGGTAATTACGGAAACCATCCGCAATTGGCTCAAGCACAGAGAAAGACTCAATGTCTGTTTGTTCTTGAGTGGCGTCAGTACGACCTGGCGTAAATGGCACTGTCACTTCTTTGCCTGCCGCTTGTAGTGCTTTTTCAATACCCACGGAACCCGCAAGCACTATCAAATCAGCCATAGAAACTTGAGCTGAAGAACCTTTATTAAAGTCTGTCTGAATTGCTTCAAGAGAATTTAATACACTAGCAAGTTCAGTTGGTTGATTCACTTCCCAATCTTTCTGAGGAGCAAGGCGAATACGAGCACCGTTTGCGCCACCACGCATGTCTGAACCACGGTAAGTAGAAGCAGATGCCCACGCTGTAGAAACCAATTGAGACACAGACAAACCAGACGTAGCGATTTTTGCTTTTAAATCTGCAATATCATCGTCGCTAATCAATTGACTAGTAACAACAGGCACAGGATCTTGCCAAATCAATGTTTCTTGAGGAACTAAGTCACCTAAGTAACGAGATACAGGTCCCAGATCTCGGTGAGTCAATTTGAACCATGCACGAGCAAAAGCATCAGCTAATTGATCAGGGTTTTCATAAAAACGCTTAGAAATTGGCCCATAAATTGGGTCTTCACGTAATGCGATATCGGATGTAAACATCATTGGTGCGTGACGTTTCGTTGAATCATGAGCATCTGGCACACTGTTAGAACCCGCGGTTCCTTTAGGAGACCATTGCCAAGCGCCTGCTGGGCTTTTTGTTAATTCCCATTCGTAATCAAATAGATTTTCAAAGAAGCCATTGTCCCATTTGATTGGGTCTTTCGTCCAAGCACCTTCAAGACCACTACTGATAGTATCAGCACCATTACCTGTACCTTGTGTATTGCTCCAACCAAAACCTTGTTCCGTAATGCCTGCCGCTTCTGGATCATCGCCAACTTGTGCCGCATCGCCAGCACCGTGTGCTTTACCAAATGTATGACCACCAGCAATCAAAGCAACCGTTTCTTCGTCATTCATCGCCATACGACCAAAGGTATCGCGGATATCACGAGCAGACGCTAATGGATCAGGCTTACCATCTGGACCTTCTGGGTTTACGTAGATCAAGCCCATTTGAACCGCAGCAAGTGGATTTTCTAGATCGCGTTCACCAGAGTAACGATCGTTTTCACCACCACTTTCTTCTAACCAAACACCTTCTGACCCCCAGTAAATATCATTTTCTGGTTCCCACACATCGGCACGTCCACCAGCAAAACCGAATGTTTTAAAGCCCATAGACTCTAATGCACAGTTACCAGCAAGAATCATCAAATCTGCCCATGAGATTTTACGACCGTATTTTTGTTTAATAGGCCAAAGCAAACGACGTGCTTTGTCTAAGTTAACGTTATCAGGCCAGCTGTTTAATGGTGCGAAACGCTGAGTACCTGATGTTGCTCCACCACGACCATCGGCAGTACGGTATGTACCAGCACTGTGCCATGCCATACGAATCATGAACGGACCATAGTGACCGTAATCTGCTGGCCACCAATCTTGAGAATCGGTCATCAAGGCATAAAGATCTTTACGTAGTGATTCAAGATCTAAGCTTTTGAATTCTTCTGCGTAATTGAAATCGTCACCCATTGGGTTAGATTCAGCAGAATGTTGGTGAAGAACACTCAAATCCAATTGATTTGGCCACCAATCTTTGTTTGTTGTTCCTCGTGCAGCCGACATACTTGTGTCTGCTGTCGCACCATGACCGAAAGGACATTTACCTTCGTTTGACATAAATTTTTCTCCTGCTTATTTACTTTTATACTGTTATTTTAAAAACTGAGGCTGTCTAGAGAAAAAATAGACTGCGTTTAAACATGACTATAGTTATAGACTTAAAGATCCTGACAAACCAATAAATTAAAACTAACAAAGTAATAGTCGTGATAATTCATAGAATATAGTCGCGCCTTTAGGGCGTACCTCAAAACCAAAAAATCACGTAACTAAATCAGAGCATTCTCTCTTTTAATCATGATTATTATATAAAGTGCACGATAGTTTGATAGGACCTCTCGCTATCTTGCCAAATAGCATATTAAGTATAGTCTCTTAATAAAAACTGGTTCATTTGTTGCTTAATTTAAAGTCAGGCATTTAAAAAAGGTTTTAAATTCAAAAGCCAATCAAAATTAATCTTTACTGACCTATCGATTACGGAGACAGATATGAACCAATCAGACTACCCTCTAACTGAAGTACCTCAGAACCAACGACGAGGATTACTTCCAATGGCGTTTATCTTGCTCGGTTTTACCTTTTTTACTGCCACTATGTGGGCAGGTGGAACATTAGGAACCGCCTTTTCTTTCTCTGAACTCTTATTAGTCGTACTTGCGGGTAATTTATTACTCGGAATCTATGCTTCTTTTTTAGCCTTCATTGCTTACAAGAGTGGTTTAAACAGCGTTCTAATGTGCCGATTCTGTTTTGGTGAATTAGGCAGTAAGCTTTCTGACTTTATTTTAGGTTTTACACAAATCGGTTGGTATGCATGGGGAACCGCAACTCTTGCCATTGTTTTAGTGAAAATCACAGGTATTCCTGAAGCATGGCAAACACCTTTAATGGTGCTATTCGGTATGGCATTTTGTATTACCGCTATGATTGGTTTTCGCGGCATGGATATTTTGTCTCGTGTTGCTGTCCCCGTTATGCTCATTTTTATTTTAATTAGCCTTTACACAGGTTTGGTTGATGTCGGTGGCGTATCTACCCTATTCGGTATTGAACCAACTGAAAGCTTAAGTTTTACAGCTGCAATTACCGTTGTCATTGGTACTTTTGTAAGTGGCGCTACACAGTCCACAAACTGGAGCCGTTTCGCAAACAGTGGAAAAGTAGCCATTTGGGCGACTATGGCAGCGTTCTTTATTGGTAATGGTTTGATGGTATTAACTGGCGCTCTGGGCACGTTGGTTTATCAACAAGCTGATATCGTTGATGTCATGCTTGCTCAAGGCTTTTTGGTGTTGGCTGTGCTTATGTTATTCCTTAATATTTGGACGACTCAAGACAATACTATTTATAACTTTGCGGTGGCGGGTTGTAACCTTATTCGTACAGATAAGCGTCGTACAGTAACGGTTATTGGTGCCGCAATCGGGACTGTGATGGCTGTCTTTGGCATGTACAATTTCTTGATTCCGTTCCTGATTTTGTTAGGTACTTTTATTCCACCTATTGGTGGTGTCATTATGGCTGATTTTTGGTTACGCCATAAAGGCAAATACCCATTGTTAAATAATGTAACGCTACCGGATTTTAATTGGGTTGGATTGGGTTCTTACGCGATTGCATCTGCAGCGGCGTATTTTTCACCTGTTGTTCCACCAATTGTCGGTGTTTTTTTTGCTATTGTTGTATATGGTGTTTTAACGTCTCAACTTCAGAGTCAAACAAAAACAGTCTTAGATTAATCAAGCAATATAAGCGGCGAGTTTCTGCTTGCCGCTCAATAAAGTTAAATACAAACAGTCGTTTATTTAAGACGCAAAAATAGGGTTTCCTATGCAAATTATTAACGCTCGTTTACGCCAACAACCAGAGTTATTTACCTTACAGATTGAAAACGGCCACTTTACCAAAATCGAAAAACAAGACGGCACACTACCTTCTTTAAAATCTGCCACAGAAGTAATAGACGCTGACGGCAACCTTGTCTGTGCGCCTTTTGTTGAGCCGCACATACACCTTGATGCAGCGCTCACAGCTGGTGAACCTGAATGGAATCAGAGCGGCACGCTGTTTGAAGGCATAGAGCGCTGGAGCCAACGTAAACCTATGCTGAATGAAGCAGACATTCGTAAACGCGCGTTGTCTACCATTGAGCTCTTGGTACAAAACGGTGTGCAAGCAATTCGAACTCATGCCGATACAACAGACCCAACCTTGATTGGTGTTCGCACTTTATGTGCGCTACGAGATGAATTGAAAGGTAAGATAGATTTACAAGTCGTTGCCTTCCCACAAGACGGTCTGTTGTCGTACCCCAATGGTTTAAAACTCATGGAAGAAGCCCTAGAAATAGGAGCTGACGTTGTAGGCGGGATTCCCCATTTTGAATACACCCGAGAACTGGGTGAACAATCCATCAAAAAAATCATCGAGCTCGCCAAAAAATACGATCGTCTGATTGATGTTCATTGCGATGAAATAGACGATCCGAATTCACGCTTTTTAGAGTTTCTTGCTTGTGAAGCCTTATTCCATGACATGGGTGACAAAGTCACCGCCAGCCACACAACAGCCATGCATTCCTATGACAACGCTTATTGTTCAAAGCTATTTCGCTTGTTGAAAAACTCAGGTATCAATTTTATATCTTGCCCGACTGAAAGCATTCATCTCCAAGGTCGATTCGATACCTACCCAAAGCGTCGCGGTGTAACACGAGTAAAAGAGTTGAGAGAAGCTAATATTAACGTGTGTTTAGGACAAGATTCAATCTTTGACCCTTGGTATTCATTGGGTAACGGTAAGCTGTTACGAACGCTCGACTTTGCTATGCACATCTGCCAAATGATGGGTTATCAAGACTATGAAAAAGCCTTAGACATGATCACAGACAACAGCGCGAAAACGATGTGTTTGGACAACTACGGTATTGAAATCGGCAACCCAGCGAACTTTATCTTATTAGAAGGCTTTGATGATTACAGCGTGCTGCGCAAACAAGGCGAAGTACTGCTGTCAGTACGCCATGGAGAAATCATCATGCAACGTCAGCCTGCACAAATTACCAGTAATCCTTGGGTGACAACATAAAAAATCAGGTTAACTAATCACCTAATGAAGAGAGTTTAATATGCACGGCAGACAAGGCTTGATCGCCTATTAGCTCTGCCGTGTGCCCATGAACCTGATCATTAAACACTTCATCTGCCTGTAAACAATCTTGAGCAATAAACATATCTCCTGCCGTGAAGTCTCGATAATCCCCATTACGCAATGTGATTCGTAATATGCCTGAGCGAATGACAATCAAAGTAGGATCGCCTGCCACATGCCACGAACTAAAGTACCCAGGTTCACTTATCCGATGACGAAAATTCAAAGCATCCATTCTGTCAGTAATAAACAAACCATTATAGTTTTCTAGGGAATATGTAACATCGTTGAAAACGGAATACCCTGTCCCATTCCTATATTCACTCTCTGGGTTATTATTTACGGTAACAGGTGACGATAAAACAGGAAGACTAATCTGATTCAATATGGGTTGCTCCTAAGAAATACAATTTAAGAAATACAATAGCTTCATAACAATGGTTTTCTATATTTGTCATGCACAACAAAAATGACTTTCACTATAACAAATACGACCTTCTGGCGAAGTAAACTTTAATCAAATTAATTTCCATCAATTAAACTTTAAAAAATAAATTGAATTATTTTAAATGACTTTTAATGCATAAAGTCGACATTTTAAAGGATTATAGCGAATTTTAGAGGATTTCATATTATTCGAAAAATAAACATACCGCTTGTAAACTGAATTTAAGTCTTCTATGCTGTCTCCAAATTGTCCGTCGGGGTGCCTAGTTGAATTAGGCTGAGAGATGTATTTCATTAACCCGGTGAACCTGATCCGATTAGTATCGGCGTAGGGAACGGATGCGATGTTATGCAGTCTTTCTATGCATCTTTTCGCGCACTCATTCCCTATGTCGCCTGATAAAAACTGGGTGATATACATGTCTCGTCTTTTAGACAAAACAACCTCAAAAACAACACCAATTGCGTTAACCATTGCCGGTTCTGACAGCGGTGGCGGCGCAGGCATTCAAGCCGATTTAAAAGCTTTTTCTGCTAATGGCGTGTTTGGCGCCAGTGTCATTACTGCTGTAACAGCACAAAACACTCAAGCGGTTACTGCAGTTCACCCTATCCCTATTGATGTTGTGACTGCACAAATTACCGCCGTTCTTGACGACTTAAATGTTCAAGCCATTAAAATCGGTATGCTTTTCTCCAGTGATTTAGTAATCGCTGTGGCAAATGCGTTAAAGAATTTTCAAGGGTTTGTGGTGTTAGATCCTGTAATGATTGCCAAGTCTGGCGATGCACTTTTACAGGAAGAAGCCGTTAATGCGTTAAAATCCGACCTTATTCCCCGAGTCGATCTACTGACACCAAATTATCCCGAAGCAAAGGTCTTGCTGGGGTTATCACCTCACGATGCCTTTGACGATAGCCAATTAACTTCCCACGCTTTCGACCTGTTACAGCTTGGCGCTAAACACGTTTTATTGAAAGGTGGACACGGTGAGAGTGACACTTGCACCGATGTTTTAGTAGGTACTAATTTCGAACCACTTATCCTTCATGCACGACGAATTGCCACTCAAAATACCCACGGCACAGGTTGCACCTATTCTTCCAGCATTGCCGCTTGGTTAGCCAAAGGGGCGAGCATATCCCAAGCCGTTGAGCAATCCCACGATTATTTACACCGTGCAATTGAGTGTGCGGACCAATTAAAAATTGGCTCAGGTCATGGGCCAGTTCATCATTTTCATGCGATGTGGGGACAGAAATGAACGCATTTACAGAACACGTTGTTGTATTAGGCGCTGGCGTGGCGGGTCTTTGTGTTGCGACGGAATTGGTCGCCCGAGGTATTTTCCCTAAAGTGATAGATCGCCAATTGGAGCCAGGTCCTGAGTCTTGCTCTTGGTGGGCTGGCGGAATGCTTGCTCCTTATTGTGAAGTCGAAAGTGCCGAGGAAGCCGTGCTGCATTATGGCAAAAAAGCCGCAACTTGGTGGCAAAAACACACAGATGTGGTTGAGCATCAAGGGTCATTGGTATTGGCTTTAGATCGTGATCAAGCAGATCTAAAACGTTTTGCAAAGCGAACTCAAGCTTATGATGTTTTGGATGCCGATGAAATAACGGAACTTGAGCCTGATTTGTCAGGTCGTTTTTCACGAGGCTTATATTATCGTGAGGAAGCACACTTATCTCCACGGAATGCATTGCGAGCATTGAAAACCAAATTAATACAGCAAGGTGTCACTTTTATAAACCAAAGCGCAGATCCAGACATGTTGGCGAAAGACAGTTTGGTTATTGACTGTCGTGGCATTAAAGCAAAACCTGATCTAGACGGTTTGCGTGGCGTAAAAGGCGAAATGCTCATTTTACGTTGTCCAGAAGTGCAACTCACAAGACCAGTACGTTTACTCCATCCAAGAATCCCCCTTTATATCGTTCCCCGTGGTGATGGCGTTTATATGCTTGGCGCAACCATGGTGGAAAGCAGCGCCAAGAAACACGCTTCAGTGCGCTCCGTGATGGAATTATTAAATGCCGCTTATGCAATAAACCCTGCGTTTGGCGAAGCTGAAATCCTTGAAATTGGTGTAGACAGTCGCCCTGCATTTGCTAACAACCTTCCTCGTATTCGCCGTCAAGGGCAAATTATTCGTGCCAATGGTTTGTACCGCCATGGTTTTTTGCTCGCACCAACCTTGGCAAAAATGGTGGTGGATTATCTCGAACAAGGTATCGAATCTGAATGGTTTGATACCACTAACCTTACTACGACCGAAGAGACTATAAACCTATGAAACATATACAGGTAAATAGCGAGAAAGTGACCGCTAAATCTGAACGTCTTTCTGATCTTTTAATTGAATTAGGTTACGCAGATGCCGTGGTTGCGACCGCGGTAAATGGTGACTTTGTTACTCAAGGTAATCGAGCGAATATCCAGATAAATGATGGCGATCGCATTGAAGTGCTCGCGCCAATGCAAGGGGGCTAATGATGAAAAATTCATTTAATGACAGCTCAGCAAAACGTGATTTTTATGGCGTGCAATTAGAAACCCCTTTCATGTTAGGGACTGCTCAATACCCTTCTCCAGCAATTCTGGCGAAAGCCTTTGAGCAAAGTAAAGCCAGTGTGGCAACGGTATCGTTACGTCGTGAAGCCAGCGGAGACAAAGCCGGACAGGATTTTTGGCGCTTGATTCAACAATTAAATGTTCATGTGTTGCCCAATACAGCGGGTTGCCATACGGTAAAAGAAGCCGTAACCACAGCGCATATGGCTCGGGAAGTGTTTGGAACCTCATGGATTAAGTTGGAAGTCATTGGTGAAGAAGACACATTGCAACCGGACGTATTTGGTTTGGTAGAAGCTGCGCGAATTCTTTCTGAGGATGGCTTTCAAGTATTTCCCTACACCACAGAAGATTTGGTTGTGGCTGACAGATTGGTAAACGCAGGCTGTCGGGTATTGATGCCTTGGGGCGCTCCGATTGGTTCTGGAATGGGCTTAAATAACATCTTTGGTTTGCGGGCATTACGTGCTCATTTCCCTGATATCCCATTAGTTGTTGATGCTGGACTAGGTTTACCAAGTCAAGCAGCGCAAGCCATGGAATTAGGAATGGATGCGGTTTTACTCAATACCGCGGTCTCAAAAGCCGGTGATCCCGCCATGATGGCAGAAGCCTTTGCTAATGCCATTCGAGCAGGACAATTGGCCGTAAAAGCCGACCCAATGGTACCCCGTGATATGGCATCACCTTCTACGCCTATTTTAGGCAAAGCGTTTTTGGATTGAAATGATGATGAAGTTAAGTCGTTTTTACCCTGTTTTTGACAGCAGCGAATGGATCGAACGTTTGGTTCCTCTTGGTATTGAGCTGGTTCAGCTACGTATAAAGGATTGCCAAGAAGAGCATGTGCGAGCAGAAATCAAAAAAGCCAAAGCCCTTTGTGCTCAGCATAATTGTACTTTGGTAATCAATGATTACTGGCAGCTTGCCATCGAACTGGGTTGCGAATGGGTGCATCTTGGACAGGAAGATTTAGATACCGCAGACATAACTAAAATCAAACAAGCTGGATTGAAAATTGGCATCAGTACCCATGATGATGAAGAGTTATTAAGGGCATGTCGCCTAGAACCCGACTACATTGCCCTTGGGCCCGTGTATCCAACCATTTTGAAAAAAATGAAATGGCACCAGCAAGGGCTAGAAAAAGTCACTGAATGGAAAGGAAAACTCGATCAAACACCACTAGTAGCGATTGGTGGCATGTCAGTAGAAAGAGCCGAAGGCGCTTTTTTAGCAGGTGCTGATATCGTCGCTGCGGTCACTGATATCACCTTAAATTCTGATCCAGAAGCACGGATCAAGGAATGGCTAAATGCTTGTAAAAATGTCTCTAACGAGGCAACTGTATGAGTCGTTATCTACGTCAAACATGTTTACCTGAAGTCGGTGAAACGGGACAAACATTGCTGGCATCTGCGCGCATCCTTGTTGTGGGCGCTGGCGGTTTAGGCTGTGCGGCGCTGCCTTATCTTGTTGGTGCTGGCGTTGGTCAGATTACCTTAGTGGATGGCGATGTGGTGTCCCTTTCAAATCTGCATCGACAAGTATTGTATCGAGAAGCGGATGTTGATTTACCCAAAGTAGAATGTGCCAAACGCCATCTTGATGATCTCAATAATAACTGCGTGATCACCACCCACTTTACTACTCTGACACCAAGCAATGTAGATGTTTTCTGCCACGAGATGGATGTCATCTTAGATTGTGCGGATAACTTTGCAGTGAGTTATGTACTGTCAGACTACTGCCATGCTCACAATCTGAAATTGGTGTCAGCATCGGCATTGGGGTTTAAAGGATATATTGGCGGATTTTGTGGCGGTAAGCCGTCTCTAAGAGCCATTTTTCCAGAACTACCACAGCGAGCAGAAAACTGCTCTTCAGCTGGGGTAATGGGACCGATCGTTGGCACGATTGGTTGTCTACAAGCTCAATTTACACTCAATCTATTACTTAATATTGAACCCTCTCCTCTTGGGCAATTAGTGTCCATAGATCTACACAATTTACGACAAAGCGGATTTCGCTTTGATGACGCGCCAGAGCCATCAGAGAATCAACTATTAGGTTTCATAGATACCGATGAAGTGACCTCGCAAGATTGGTTGGTGGATTTACGTAAGATCAATAAACAAGAAGGCGTTCAGTATTTCACTCTGGACGAATTTGACCAGCAACAAGCTCAACCTCACACACATCAGCGAGCTGTGCTTGTCTGTCGTACCGGACTGACCGCATGGCGTGCAGCACGAAAGTTACAAACTTATTGGCAAGGCGAAATAAAGCTTATAGCACTGGGTGACGATCCTCTGTAATGGCTTTTTGACTACTCAATAAAACTCCCTTAAACCTTTATTAACCAGAATAAAGCGAACATAGATTATGACGAATAAAACACCAGATTATGGAAAAACATTTGCACTTATGCGCGAAGGCTGTGCGCCACAATGGCGTGAATATATTGAGCACGATTTTGTAAAAGGCCTACAAGATGGCACTTTGCCACAGGCATCTTTTTTACATTATATGATTCAGGATTATGTTTACCTTGTGCATTATGCTCGCGCTTGGGCATTGGGTGTCGTGAAAGCAGAATCACCAGAAGAAATGAAACTCTGTGCAGCAACGGTAGATTCATTAATTAATCACGAGTTTTCCTTACACATCCAAACCTGTGCAGCTCAAGGGATTGATGAGGCTTCTTTATTTAACGCCAAAGAAGAATTGGAGACCATTGCCTATACCCGTTACGTATTGGACTCAGGCTTACAGGGTGACTTTTTAGACTTGATCTTGGCGCTTGCACCTTGTGCATTTGGCTATGGAGAAATTGGTTTACGCTTAAAAGAAAGCGTTTACGAAGGCCACCCTTATGAGAAATGGATCAACACCTATTGCGGTGAATCCTTCCAAGAGGTTTGTGTTGAAGTGGGTCGATTAGTCGATTTAGCCATTAGATCTCGTATTGGCGACAACCCAACACAAAGCCCTCGTTGGACAAAAATGCAAGAACGCTTTAGCAAAGCAGTTGAACTTGAAGCTGAATTCTGGGGAATGGGGCTTAGAGCTGGTAGTCAAGGAACAGGTAATAAAGGAGCGAAACATGCTTGAATCACAAACCGCGATTCTTTGGCTTGTTCTATTTTCGGCGATCTTTGCTATTGCAGGCTTAGCATTTGCACGTCGCCATCAGGACGGTTTAGAAGATTTCATTGTGGCTCGAAATAGCCAAACGAGCCAAGCCACCTTGTTGACCTTGCTGGCAACCACCATGGGAACATGGGTATTATTTGGCCCAGCCGAATCGGCTACTTGGGGTGGTATTGGCGCTATACTTGGTTATGCACTCGGTGCATTAATCCCTCGTCTGGTGATGATCCCTCTTGGTGTGAGAATTCGTCAACTGATGCCAACAGGCCACACATTAACTGAATTCGTCTATGCACGTTATGGACGCAGTGTTTATGTTGTGGTGCTTTCTATCATGCTGTTTTATCTTTTTATTAGTCTTACTGCAGGGCTTACAGGTATTGCGCAAATGGTTGCACTTTTAGCACCCGTTCCGCTCTGGATAACAGCCTCTATTGTGATGTTATCTACCTTGCTTTACACCTTATACGGTGGATTAAAAGTGACCATTTTTACTGATCGTATTCAAATGTTCGTCATCTTACCTTTTATCCTTCTGATATTAGTTTTGGGTTGGCAAGCAACAGGTGGCATCACACCTGTGATTGAAGGTTTGCAAGAAAAAGCCCCTCACTTACTGAATCCATTTAACAGTACTGGTATGGAAACAGGTGTGACTTTCTTTTTAGCTGTGTGTTTGACTGGCCTATTTTATCAAGGTACATGGCAGCGCATTTTTGCAGCGAAAGACAATAAAGCGATTCGCAACGGTTTCATTTTTAGTGGCCTAATTAGCTTCCCTATCATCTTAGCACTGGGCTTATTTGGTTTGGCTTTTGTTGGTTTATCTGTACCTGGTACAGGTTCCACGGCTTTATTTAGTGTGATGTTAGGCAATGCGCCTTATTGGTTATTGATTGGTATGATTTTCTTTGGTTTGGCGTTAATTATGAGCAGTGCAGATTCTACTATCAGTGGTTTTCATAGCTTATTTATTATTGATTTAAACCGAATTTTACCTAAACTTGAGGAAAGTAAATTGGTTGTGGCGTCTCGCTGGTTGATCATTGTCATTTCTATTCTAGCCTTGATCGTGGCATCGAAAGGCTTCAGTATTTTGTATCTTTTCTTACTTGCTGACCTACTTTGTTGTGCCGCTGCATTTCCTGTGTTTTTTGGTTTTTATAACGCTCGTTATCAAGGCTACCAAGCATTATTAAGCTTGATTGGTGGTTTGGTAGCCGGTTTTTTCTACTTCCCAATGCCGGGTGAACCCATTGCCTTTTTGTTTGAATCCTTTTTATTAGCAACCTTGATTCCTGTAGCGATTTCATTAGCGCTGCTCGTATTACCAAGTAAAAAGATGTTTGATTTCACTCTGATCAGCAAAAAAATAAAAACGCTCAGCAATTAGCCGTTAAGCTGAAAAATATGATCTAAAAAAGTCGACCATAGTGTCGACTTTTTCTTCTTTATTAAACCGCGACTAGATTCTGTGGCTTACCATTGGCAAAAGCTACGACATTCTCAAAGGCGATATTGAAGTAAAGCTCATAACTGCCTTGTTCAACGTAACCGATATGTGGCGTACAGAGTACATTTGGCAAAGATAACAATGGCTCATTATCACGATTAGCCGGTTCTATTTCGAACACATCGACTGCAGCTTGTTTATTTGGGTTTGCAGACATCACTCGATACAAGGCACCTTTCTCGACTAACTCTGCTCGGCTAGTGTTTACAAATAAAACACCGTCTTTCATCTGCTCTAAATCGCTTTGGGTAACACAAGCGTTAGTGGCATCATTGAGTCTCAAATGCAGCGAAATCACGTCAGCGGTTTGAAAGAATTCCTCCTTTGATGCTGCCACTGAAAAGCCATGTTCCTGCGCTAACGCTCTAGAAGCATCTCTTCCCCATACCACTACTTTCATGCCAAAGGCTTTGGCATATTGAGCAATTCGCTGACCAATCTTTCCATATCCCCAAATGCCAAGCACAGAGCCATTTAATACTCGCCCTAAGCCTAACGAACCAGACTGTTGCCATTGATTTTGTGTGAAATGAGAAACATAAGCGGGAATATGTCTGCTTGCAGACATAATCAATCCCCAGCAAAGTTCAGACGGCGCAACAGGCGAGCCAACACCTTCCGCAACAGCAACACCATATTGATGACAAAGCTTAGCATCAATGTGATTACTGATTTTTCCCGTTTGACTAATCAATTTTAAATTAGGCAATCTCGATAATAAGTCTTCAGTAATCACGGTGCGCTCACGAATCAAAATACACACATCAAAATCAATCAGGTTCGTAACTAAATCATCTACTGTCAAAAAGGTTTCATTAAAAACATGTACATCATGACCTTGTAGAAGATGAAAGCATTCAAGGTTTCTTACACAGTTTTGATAATCATCCAATACCGCTATTTTCATGACATGCTCTCCTCAGATAAATGTGTTTTGATCTTTGTGTTGATGTTTATTTCACAGAATTAAAGTCGTGACAATCATCCAACAAGATACTTATTAATACCAGAATAAATGCATAAAAAAGCCCCACTCTAAGGTGGGGCAAAGACAGAGTAAAGTATCATGTTACTTCACAATTGAACGCTTAAAGAAAACGCGATAGATCAGATCACACACGCTCAAAGACAGTAGCAATGCCCTGCCCCATACCAATACACATGGTGGCAAGACCCAACGTCGCGTTTTTGTCACGCATGACATTCAGCAAGGTTGTTGAGATACGAGTACCAGAACAACCCAATGGATGACCAAGGGCAATGGCACCACCGTTTAAGTTGACCTTGTCATCGACTAGGTCAATCAGCTTCAGGTCTTTCAGAACAGGAATAGATTGCGCCGCGAACGCTTCGTTCAATTCAACGATATCGATATCATCAATCGTTAAACCAGCACGTTTCAATGCTTTCTTCGTTGCTGGTACTGGTCCGTAACCCATGATTGCAGGATCACAACCCGCTACGCCCATACTACGAACTTTGGCAATTGGCGTTAAACCTAGCTCTTCTGCTTTTCTTGCCGACATCATCAACATTGCCGATGCACCATCAGACAAAGCTGAAGAAGTACCCGCTGTGACGGTTCCAACTTTCGGCATAAATACCGGTTTCAACGCAGCGAGAGATTCCATTGAGGTTTCTGGACGAATAACTTCATCCACTTCCACAAGGATCTTATTACCTTCTGCATCATGCCCTTCAATCGAAACAAGTTCATTATTGAAGCGCCCTTGCAGTGTTGCTTCATAAGCGAGACGATGTGAACGTACTGCAAATTCATCTTGCGCTTCACGGCTTACACCATGCATTTTGCCGAGCATCTCAGCGGTGACCCCCATCATCATGGACGCTTTTGCCATATGTTTAGATAAAGCTGGATTGACATCAACACCATGCATCATGCCAACATGACCCATGTGCTCGACACCACCCACAACAAAGACATCCCCTTGGCCTGTCATAATGGCTTGAGCTGCTGTATGAATCGCCGACATAGACGAACCACATAAACGGTTAACGGTCTGTGCTGCACAAGTGATTGGCAAACCACCTAACAAGGACACAGCACGAGCCATGTTAAAACCTTGCTCTAGTGTTTGGTTAACACAGCCCCAGATCAAGTCTTCTACGTCTTTTGGGTCTACGTTCGGGTTACGCTTAAACAAGGCTTTAACCAAGCCTGCAGATAAATTCTCTGCACGTACATTACGAAAGACACCGTTTTTCGTTTTACCCATTGGTGAGCGAATTGCGTCGATAATAACGACATCATTTGGATTCAATTTCATGGTAACTCTCCTCTAGCCTATGGGAAATTATGCGCCGTAATAAGTGTAGTTGTTTGTCGCCATGGCACGCATTTTCGCGGTTGGCTCGTACAACTTACCTAAGTGGCTGTATTTGTCTGCAAGATCACAAAATGCCTGCAGTCCCATTTGGTCTAGGTAATGCAAAGCACCACCAAGGTATGGAGGGAAACCAATACCGTAGATCAATCCCATGTCAGCTTCGGCGGCCGATGCCACAATATTTTCTTCTACACAACGAACCGTTTCGATGCAAAGCGGAATCATCATACGTGCAATTATATCGTCTTCACTTAACTCTGTTTGAGACGTTACAACAGGCGCAAGAATCTCATTGATCTCGTCATTGAAAATTTTCTTCGGCTTGCCTCTACGATCCGCTTCATAAGTGTAGAAACCTTTGCCATTTTTCTGACCAAAACGCTCTAGTTCGAATAAACGATCCACTGCATTTTTGCCTTCATGTTTCATACGATCAGGGAAACCTTCCGCCATCACTTGATCCGCATGGAAGGCCGTATCAACACCAACAACGTCTAACAAATAGGCTGGTCCCATTGGCCAACCAAATTTCTCCATGGTTTTATCAACCACTTGGAAATCTGCCCCTTCCTGCATCATCAAAGAGAAGCCTGCAAAATAGGGGAACAAAACACGGTTTACTAAGAAACCAGGACAGTCGTTAACAACAACAGGCGTTTTCCCCATGGCTTGTGCATAGGCAACGGTTTTCGCAATCGCCGCGTCACTAGTTTTTTCGCCACG
Source organism: Marinomonas ushuaiensis DSM 15871 (assembly GCF_000521805.1). Taxonomy (GTDB): domain Bacteria; phylum Pseudomonadota; class Gammaproteobacteria; order Pseudomonadales; family Marinomonadaceae; genus Marinomonas; species Marinomonas ushuaiensis. The sequence continues at coordinate 54,012 of NZ_JAMB01000009.1, read as the reverse complement.
GATAACTTCAACCAAAGGCATACGATGTACTGGATTAAAGAAATGCATACCACAGAAGTTTTCTGGGCGTTTTAGATCTTTGGCTAATTCTGTAATAGAAATAGTCGAGGTGTTCGATGTCAAAATCGCATCGTCTGTGATTTTACTTTCGACTTCTGCAAGCACTGATTTTTTGATTTTGACGTTTTCAACAACGGCTTCAACAACTAGGTCAACGTGTTCAAACTCGCCATAGCTTAATGCTGGAACAATGCCGTTCATCGCTTTAAAAGCCTTGTCAGTGGTTAAACGACCACGTTCGACTTGACCATTAAACAATTTATTCGCTTCACTCAAGCCAAGCTCTAACGCTTCTGGTCGAATGTCTTTCATAATGATTGGCGTGCCTCGGGAAGCGGACTGATAAGCCACACCACCACCCATAATACCCGCACCCAATACAGCAGCTTGTTTCACTGGCGTTGCGTTTTTCGCGTATTTACCAGCAATTTTCTTAATTTGCTGATCGCTTAGGAATAGATTCACCAAAGATTTGGCAACGGGCCCTTTCGCTAATTTAATAAAGCCTTTGATCTCTGTATCAAGGGCTTTTTCCATGTCTTGGCTTATGCCCTTCTCGATCGTCTTAATCACTAACATTGGCGCAGGGTAATGTTTGCCTGCTTTTGCACCAACGACACCACGAACCGATTCAAAGATCATCATTTTTTCAATAGGAGAAAACACCATTGGCGCACGCAGTTCTGCGCGACGAGCATGGTAATCTAGCTTGCCATCTAACACTTGTTGAATAAGGTGACGAGCTGAGTCATTGACTTTCGTGGCTGGAACAACGGCATCAACTGCACCGTCTTTGAAAGCATCTGCGCTGCGTTTTTGCGCACCACCACAGATCCACTCACAGGCATTATCAGGACCGATCAAACGAGGCAAACGCACACTGCCGCCCCAACCTGGGTAAATACCAAGCTGAGTTTCAGGTAAACCAATTTTTGCCGTATCAGCCATCACTCGGTAATCACAAGCTAAGCACAATTCCATACCGCCACCCAAGGCAATACCGTTAATAGCAGCAACCGTTGGATAAGGTAGGTCAGAAATAGTGTTAAAAATAGCGTGAGCATCACGAAGTTTGTCCGCAAGCTCTTCGTCGTCCAGTTTGAACCAGGTTGTAAATTCCGTAATATCAGCGCCTACAACAAAAACGTCTTTTGCGCTCGAAAAAATCACGCCTTTAATGTCGGCTGTGTGTTTAAGTGCATCAACGGCTTTGGCCAGTTCACCTAATGTGAGGCTATTGAATTTATTAACCGACTCGCCGACCAAATCCAGAGTGACTGTTGCCACACCTGCATCATCGACTGCAACCTTGACTGCTTGTCCTTCGAATATCATGCTGGTCTCCAATTATTTTTATTATGACAATGACGGTCATTCGCTCCGTCATTGTCTAGTGTTTGAAAATTCTGTTATCTATACAAAACAGTCTAAAATCTAAAGACTGTTTTCTAGTTCTGGAACGGCTTCGAATAAATCTGCGACCAAGCCATAATCGGCCACTTGGAAAATAGGCGCATCTTCGTCTTTATTGATAGCGACAATCACTTTTGAATCTTTCATACCAGCTAAATGCTGAATCGCACCGGAAATACCAACAGCGATGTACAAATCTGGTGCAACCGTTTTGCCCGTTTGACCAACTTGTAAATCGTTAGGCACAAAGCCAGCATCGACAGCAGCACGTGAAGCACCAATCGCTGCGCCTAGTTTGTCGGCAACGCCTTCCAATAGTTTGAAGTTGTCACCGTTCCCCATTCCTCGACCACCTGAAATGATCACATTCGCCGCAGTCAGTTCTGGACGATCTGATTCCGCTAGCTGCTCTTTCACAAAACGGCTGCGATCAGAAGCAATGACCTGAGAAAGTACTTCACGTTCGGCACTACCACCTTCTGTCACTGCGGCATCAAATCCAGTTGAACGAATTGTCATCATTTTCACTGCATCGGTTGTTTTTACCGTCGCAATAGCATTACCTGCATAGATTGGTCGAACAAAAGTGTCTGGAGATTCTACTTTGATTACATCAGATAACTGCGCTACGTCTAACAAAGCAGCGACTCGTGGCAAGGTATTTTTACCGGTTGTTGTCGCTGATGCTAAAATGTGACCATAACCACTAGCGATTTCGACCACCAATTTAGAAACGTTTTCTGCCAATTGATGCTCATAAACAGCATTATCCGCTACCATAACCTTAGTAACACCAGCCACCGCTGCCGCTTGCTCAACGACGGTTTGGCATTCAAACCCCGCCACTAGCAAATGAACGTCTGCATCGATTTGTGTTGCTGCGGTTACGGCATTCAATGTCGCAGGTTTCAAAGACTTATTATCATGTTCTGCAATAATTAATACGCTCATGACACCACCTTCGCTTCATTTTTAAGTTTGTCTACCAACTCAGCAACCGAACCAACTTTAATACCACCTGCACGTTGAGGTGGTGGCGTGACAGAAACGATGCTGATGTTAGAACCAATGTCGACACCAAGATCCGCAGGTGTTTTCACATCCAATGGTTTTTTCTTGGCTTTCATTATATTTGGCAAAGAGGCAAAACGAGGCTCATTCAAACGCAAATCTGTCGTCACAACCGCTGGTAAAGTGATTGCCAAGGTTTGTAATCCACCGTCAATTTCACGAGTCACTTTTATTTCATTAGTAGCTTGTGCGTCGCCACTTTCAACAACCACTTCTGATGCAAAGGTTGCTTGTGGGTAATCTAATAATGCCGCGACCATTTGACCGGTTTGGTTATTGTCTGAATCAATGGCTTGTTTACCCATGATGATTAAATCAGGGGCCTCTTCTTGAGCCACTTTCGCCAATAATTTAGCAACAGAAAGAGAATCTAAACCGTCTTCCGTGTCTACTTGAATGGCACGATCTGCACCTAAAGCCAATGCTGTTCGTAATGTTTCATGGCATGTTTTAGAACCAACCGAAACCACAACGACTTCCGATGCCACGCCTTTTTCTTTTAGACGGATAGCTTCTTCTACTGCGATTTCACAGAAAGGATTCATAGACATTTTTACGTTAGTAAGATCGACCGCTGTATGATCGGTTTTGACGCGAACTTTGACGTTGTAGTCAATAACTCGCTTTACGGATACTAGGATTTTCATAAGACCCTCTCTTTTATTATTTTCATACCATCTATAGTAGTTTGGGAATGATTTTCATCAATAACAAAAAAGCCCCAGTTAACTGACAAAAATATTCACAACAACAATTAATACGACAACCTTCGTAAGCTATAAAACAAAAAAAACCGCTACCTTGTATAAAGTAGCGGTTAGATACAAAATCAATTCAACCTAAATAATACGGCTATTTATTACGATTTAAGAAAGCAGAAAAAGCTTGATGAGCTTCAGATGAGCGCAAACGATCTTTAAAATTTTTTCCCTCACGCACTAATGCTGATTGCACATCATCTTTTCCATTGGCTTTCAACAAGCCTTTACTTAAAGCGACGGCCTCCACAGGTAAAGTCGCGATTTTCTCTGCATAACGTAACGCCAGCTGATAGGATTCTCCTTCTTCACACAAGTGATTCACCAAGCCCATTTCATGGGCAGATTGAGCATCTACAAAATCCCCCAACATCAATATTTCAAACGCTTTTTGATGGCCAATTAACTGAGGCAATAAATAACTAGAGGCCGCTTCTGGAACCAAACCTAATTGCACAAAAGGAAATTGTAATCGTGCTTCACGAGATGCCAAGACCATATCACAATGCAACAACATGGTTGCACCAACACCTACGGCTTTTCCTTCCACACCTGCAATTAATGGTTTGGTATAACGGCTTAACACCTGTAAGAAGGTCAAACTCACTGCCATTTTTTCAGGTGCTTGGGCAATTTGTACAAATTCGTTTATGTCATTACCTGAAGAGAAATCACCACCAGCACCATGTATCAAGGTCACCTTAATATCACTGCTACTTTCTGCTCTTTGCAATGCATCTGCCAAAGCCTGATACATATCTAAAGTAATGGCATTTTTTTTATCGACTCTATCTAGGCACAAAACCTGCACACCAGACTCAATTCTTTCAGTAACAAAATCACTCATCACCAATACTCCCCTGACAGAAAATAACGCACTAGAAACCTTTGTAAACCGCTCACGTATAAGCGGTTTACAAGGTAGAGTTAAGCTTGTTCTTCTCGCAAAGCTCGGCGCAACACCTTACCGACATTAGTTTTTGGCAATTCAGTTCTAATTTCAACGTATTTAGGTATTTTATAAGCGGCCAAATGTTCTTTGCAATAAACACGTAACACTTGAATATCCAGTGTTTCGACCTCTGCTTTTAAAACAATGAAAGCTTTTACCGCTTCTCCCGCTTTATCGTCGGCAACGCCAATAGCAGCAGATTCTAAAATATCAGGATGAGACGATAGACAGTCTTCGACTTCTGTTGGGTAGACATTGAAACCAGATACAATGATCATATCTTTAGCACGATCTACAATCTGTAAGTAACCATCTTCATGTTGTACAGCAATATCACCAGTAGTTAAAAAGCCATCTTCTGTCATCACTTCTCGGGTGGCGGCGTCTTGATTCCAATAGCCCTTCATAACCTGTGGTCCACGCACACATAACATGCCTGATTGGCCTTGTGGCAATGCTTGACCATCTCTTCCCTGTATTTTGATGTCGGTTTCAGCAACAGGAAGACCAATAGTTCCAATCTTCTCTTTACCAATTGGATTAAATGACACAACTGGCGATGTCTCCGTTAAACCATAACCTTCAACTACGACGCATCCGGTAACCGCTTGCCACGCTTCTGCAGCAGAATGCGTCAACGGCATACCACCAGAGCAGGTTAACTTAAGACTAGAAAAGTCTAATTCACGAAAATCTTTTCGATTGCATAAACCAACAAATAAGGTATTTAAACCAACAAAACCTGTGAACTTCCACTTTTTTAGCTCCTTAACAAAGCCCGGCAGATCTCTTGGATTAGGAATCAAGACACTATGTCCACCACGCTCTAGCAGGGTTAACCCATGGATCAGAAAAGCATAAATATGATAAAGCGGTAAAGGCGCAATATAGGTTTCTGATCCTTCATCTAAAATCACTTTTAAACGAGAACTCAACTGGAACGTGTTAGAAATCAGGTTGGCATGAGTCAACATAGCGCCTTTTGCTACGCCAGTTGTCCCGCCCGTATATTGCAACACGGCAATTTTCTCAGGCGTCATTTCTACCTTCACAACAGCTTTACCAGCCCCTTTAGCCAACACATCATTTAAGCTCAATGCATTAGGTAAATGGTATTCAGGCACCATTTTTTTCACGTACTTCACAACAGAGTTCACTAACAGTCGTTTAAAGGGTGAATGAAAATCTGCAATTTCGGTGATAATAACGTGTTTAATGGATGTTTTAGCGAGGATTTTTTCAACGTTGTGAGCCATATTAGCAAACACAACTAATGCCTTTACACCTGCATCATTGAACTGATGCTCAAGCTCTTTAGGCGTATATAACGGATTCGTGTTTACAACGATCAAACCTGCTTTCATAGCACCAAAAAGTACGACTGGATACTGAATAACATTAGGTAATTGAATCGCAATTCGATCACCTGGAACTAAGTCTGTTTCGTTTTGGAAATACGCTGCGAACTGATCAGATTTTTCACCTAACTCACGATAAGTTAGTGTTCGCCCCACACTCGTAAAAGCAGGTTTATCATTATATTTTTCAACCGCTAAAGCCAATACATCAATGAGCGATTGGTAACCAGCAGGATTGAGTGACTCAGGTAAATAACTACCCGGTGCTTTCACGGTGCCTACAGTATTATGAGTAGAAGTATCCATAGTCATAAAAAAGCTCCATTTGTTTTTTTTATTTAGGAGAATAAAAGTCAATACAAAAGCTCAACTGTTAAAACGGCAGTTGAGCTTTAAAACAATTTATCGCTGAGCTCAAACCCTACATAGGAAATATTTGAGTCAACTTAGTCGCTAACATAATATCTCCGTCTGCACGGATTTTACCTTGCATGAAAGCAGCCATGCCATCTAATTCACCACTCATTACGTCTTTTAGTGTTTCAAGGTCCATGCTCAGGGTAACCGTTGGATCATCATGCTCACCCTCTCCCATGTCACATTTACCATCAAGAATACTTAAGTGATAGCTGTCAGCATCATCTAAGTCAAATTGAAACACCGCTTCCATATCGTCCGCTTCATCAGCATCAAAACGACCAACCATAGATTCAAATACTGTTTTAGCTTCGCTCATAACCATAACCTCTTTAATCTGTTTAAAATTACATTAATCAATACTTGGATACATTTAAGAATTCAGAAACAAAAAGTTATCTTCATCCATTGATAATAGGTTATCAGCACCTGACAACATCGCTTCAGCGTGCGCTTTCGTACGAGGCAATAAACGCTCATAGTAGAAAGTGGCTGTTTGCAGTTTTGCCGTGTAGAAACCAACTTCGTCCGTGCCTTCCTCTAATTTTGTTTTCGCAACAACGGCCATACGTGCCCAGAAGTATGCCAACACAACGTAACCAGAGAACATGAGGTAATCAACGGATGCTGCGCCAACTTCGTCTTTGTTGCGCATGGCTTTCATTCCCACTTTCATGGTTAAATCGCCCCACTCGCTGTTTACCTTATCTAATGCTGTCACATACGATTTAAAGCGTTTGTCGCCTTTGTGTTCCTTACAAAATTTATGAATAATTTTAGTAAATCGACGCAGAGTAGCACCCTGTGTCATTAAGACTTTACGACCTAATAAATCCAATGCTTGTATGCCTGTTGTGCCTTCATACAACATAGAAATACGGCAATCTCGTACATTCTGCTCCATGCCCCATTCCGCGATAAAGCCATGACCACCAAAAACTTGCAGACCTTGGTTAGCGGATTCAAAACCGGTTTCCGTTAGGAAAGCTTTCGCAATAGGGGTTAATAAAGACATTAATTCATCGGCTTCCGCTTTTTCATCGTCGCTGGCATGCTTCGTTGTATCCACCAGCATTGAACAATAATGAATAAGTGCACGACCACCTTCAGCAAAGGCTTTTTGCGTTAACAACATACGACGAACATCAGGATGAACAATAATAGGATCAGCGGCTTTTTCGGGTGCTTTCGGACCAGATAATGAACGCATTTGCAGACGATCTTTAGCGTAGGCCACTGAATTTTGCAGTGCCCATTCTGCATGAGCAAGACCTTGTAAAGCAGTACCAATACGAGCCGTATTCATAAAGGTAAACATACAATTCAAACCGCGGTTTGGCGGTCCGATCAAAAACCCTTTCGCGCCATCAAAGTTCATCACACAAGTGGCATTACCATGAATGCCCATTTTGTGCTCAATCGAACCACATGACACTTCATTACGTTCCGCTTTTTCACCAGATGCATTAACACTGAATTTTGGCACGATGAAAAGCGAAATACCTTTCGTTCCCGCAGGCGCATCAGGAAGGCGAGCCAAAACGATATGGACAATATTTTCGGCCATGTCATGCTCACCAGCAGAAATAAAGATTTTAGTGCCAGTAATCGCATAGCTGCCATCGTCTTGGGGCTCAGCTTTGGTTTTCAGCATGCCCAAATCCGTACCACAATGCGACTCTGTCAAACACATGGTGCCGGTCCATTCACCTGATACAAGTTTAGTAAGATACGTGTCTTTTTGTTCTTCAGTGCCGTGAATTTCAATGGTGTTCATTGCGCCGTGGCTCAAACCAGGGTACATACCCCAAGACCAGTTTGATGTGGCAATCATTTCTGTCACCATCATACCAAGGGAATCTGGTAACCCCTGTCCACCAACACTTTCAGGATGAGATAGAGATGGCCAACCGCCTTCGACATATTGCTGGTAGGCTTCTTTGAATCCATCAGGAGTCGTTACAACACCGTCTTTAAACTGACAACCTTGCTGGTCACCAATACGGTTTAGAGGAGAAAGTACACGCTCAGCAAATTTAGCGCCTTCTTCTAGAATCGCAGTCACCATGTCTGGCGTCGCATCTTCGGCACCAGGTAGCTTTGCGTAATGCCCATGAATATCTAATACTTCTTCAGTGACAAATTTGATGTCGCGCAGTGGCGCTTTATATTCAGGCATGGCCTATGACCTCTTTATTGTTTTTGTTGTATGAGCTCCATAGAGGAACCCTTTCGATAGCAGAAAGGTTCCTCTATATGCGTCATTCTCTCAATAACAAAAGATGCCAAAGTTAATGACAAAATAAACCACACCAATGCGTTTAATGAATTATTAAGTCAAATAATCTAAATCAAAAGCCAGACAATTGAATTCAATCAATATGAAATATTTGTTCCATTTTAATCTCGTTAGACCAATTACCTTCTACGTTCCCAATAACTTCCATTCTACTTGTTTCCTGCCATTTGGATCTTGTGAAGGTTATTTCGCCACGTGAAGCATTCACAAACAAAGCTTCGTTAGAGTTTATCGAAAACACACCTTTAATTCGGTAAATTCCTTCAAATGCAGATATTTTTTCAATAATAGTCTTTAATGATTTTTCGTTGAAAGAATGCCCTAACGACCAACGCCAGCCCAATACCTGCATCGCGTCTTGCTGCCTTTGATAATGCCAAGGACATTCGGTTTCATTACTTTCATGAGCATGGGCATGTTCATGTTTTGAATGAGCTTCATGGGAATGAGCCGTGTGAGTATGATTTAATTTTTTGGCCTCAACCGAAATATCGCTAAGTCCAATATCCAAATCATCAAGATCTAGCTTCATAGGATTAGATATAAAAAGTTCAGGCTGATGAATAGAAAATTTATTAAAATGTGTTTTTAAACGATCAATATCTTCCAGTTGATATTTATCTACATGACTCAACACAATCCCATTCGCTGCTTCTATTTGATCATTAAAAATAGCATGCTTGATATAGCGTTCATCTTGTAAATTACGGGCATCCAAAACACAAAAAGCCCCCGTTAGTAACAAGACATCTTGATAAGAATCACTGCGCAATTTTTGAATAATTTGTTTAGGATGGCCAAGCCCAGACGGTTCGATAAAAATTCGGTCTGGATTATATTGACGAATTAATTGGTTCAACCCCTGCTGAAAAGCAGCGGATGTCGTACAACAGACACAACCGCCAGGCACTTCTTTAATGGCTACGCCAGCCTCAGAATAAAACGCACCATCCAGCCCAATATCACCAAATTCATTGACCAATACCGCCCATCGTTCATGAATGGGGGCTTTTTCAAGTAACTGCCGAATTAATGTGGTTTTACCCGCTCCTAAAAATCCGGTAATTAACGTAACTTTAATTCCTTGATAGCGCATGATTCAATTCTTATCTGAAAGTTTTTGAGGTTTAAAATGCATAGGCCAGCGTCAAACTCGTCACTGCATCGGTCTTTTGGATATCATCAAGCACTTGGCTATTATGAGTAACAGTGTAAGCAGCCTTAAGATTCATACCACGACGGATTTTTGTACTAATCGCCGTTTCCGATTTAGACTGAGTATTTTCGCTCTCTTCTAAGGCTTTTTGAGTACTGAGTGTTTGAGTGAACTTTGCCGTAGGACTTATAATATATTGATATTCTACTTCTAAACGAAAGATAGCGGCGTTATCTTTATCACCATCGTCAGTTTTATAAAAAGAATAACCTGGACCCACACTGTAATCTAAAAAAGAATACTGGTTAGAAAACAACCGAGCGGCATAACCTACAGAAACGATATTTTGATAATCATAACCACTTAATCGATCGTCCGTGTAGGATCCATACACAAATATAGAGGTATTCTCACTGGTTAATTTATAATCACTTTGTGCAGAAAAAAACAGTTTTTGCGCTGTGGTTTGGGTTTCCCCATCGTACTCACCCTTATTATAAAGCGTGTCAATTAAGTATTTGCCTTTCCATTCTCTAAAGTCTTGGTGTAACGTCGCTTTACCTATTAGCGAAGTACTTTCCGTATTGCCAGACGTGTCGATAATACCTAGCTCTAATTCCGCCCTAAAGGGCTCTAACGATTTTGTTGCCTTTTCGGCATGAAGAGCCGGAATTGCAAACATCAAACCGACAAAAGTCAGTGATTTTAGGGGGAGCATTAAAATATCGTCCTTACGTCCGGTCTATAGATAAGACAAGTAAAGGAAGGTGTGTAGACTTTGAAAAAGAATCAAAAATATAAATAAAAATATCACCTTCCAATATTGCCCTTAGGCTAGAAAGGTATTTTTGCATTGATCAGTGTTTTTCTCTGTCAAAATAGAGTTAATTATTTGCAAGATAATCGATAAGACCATCAAGACTGTGCCATTAAGCACGTACTTTGACATTATTGTTAACGTCTTTACTTTGACGAATCAGCTCATCACCCGCTTCAGCCCGTACCGATTTAGCCAATCGATCGTAAAGCAATACATTCACCGACGCCGCTAGATTCATACAACCGACAGTAGGAACAAATACCACATAATCAGCACGATCAACGACTTTTTGTTCTATCGTCCCGTCTTCAGGACCAAAAATATACAAGGCTTTTTCAGGGTGTTGAAAAGCAGGCAGAGGCGTAGCACCTTGAATCAAATCAACACATACGATTTTAGTATCACTATCGACTGCATCAATTAAATTATCAACATTTAGCGTTTCAATATTAATAAGAGGTATTGAGGTGCTTGCATTTTGGGTATCCGTCGACATTTTTACAGCACGGTCATAACGTTGACCTGAATACAAAACCTGATCAACCTGATAGCAACCAGCGGCTCTCATAACAGAACCGACATTTTCGGCTCCTTTCGGATTCGTTAATCCAACACAAACAAATTCTTTATTCATTGACTCTTTATTCATGGTAGGCACGACACTGACATTGAAAATTTCGAAGATAATACCATTATTTATAAATAGGATGGCTTTTATACAGTGCCATTAACAATACTAAACTGAGACAAACATGCATTTTCTAAAAAGAATCGGATTTACTTTACTCGCTGCGGCGACCTTCCAAACTCAAGCAGCTTCTGTTTGGAAGATAACATCTGGAGAAAATATACTTTATATTGGCGGTACAATTCATCTGCTGACCGCTGAAGATTATCCCTTACCAAAAGCTTATGAAAAAGCGTACCAAGCCTCGGACAAGGTTGTTTTTGAGACAAATATGGATGCGCTAACTGACACAGCTTTTCAAAGAGAAACCCAAAAAACATTATCTTATACCGATGGAACAACCATTGATCAAATCATCACACTGGACACTTATAACTTATTAAAAACCTACCTTGATACCCGAAATATTCCGGTCACCGCCATACAACATTTAAAGCCAGGCTCATTAGCCATGTCTCTTAGTATGATTGAGCTAAAACATCTAGGCTTTACCAGTGAAGGTGTTGATCAGTTTTATGCAAAAAAAGCCACACAAGATCGAAAAAGCAAAGGTTGGTTAGAACAGCCTGAAGCGCAGATCCAAATGCTTGATGAACTTAATCAACAAGACAATAACCTTATCGTGCGCTATGCCTTATCTGAGATTGAAGAAATGTCTGAGAGCATAGTTAGCTTGCGTGATAGTTGGCGTAAAGGCGATATGAAAGCGCTAGCGACATTAGAAATGGATACGTTAAAAGAAGACTATCCCGACATGTATCAATCACTATTGGTAAAGCGTAACAACCTTTGGGTACCACAAATCGAACACATGCTAAAAGACAATACTGTAGAATTTATCATGGTCGGGGCTATGCATTTAGCGGGCCCTGACAGCGTATTAGCAAAGCTTAAAGCCAATGGCTACAAGATTACTCAGCTTTAATACAACCAAAAAGAAGCCACTTTAAAATAGTGGCTTTAGGTAACGTTATTTAAGTGGCTTAACTGAATTTTTGCTTTATTTTTACTCCTTTTTTAAATTTCCCTTCCCAAATTCCAATCTATTTTTTTATACTAGCCGCCTAAAAATTAATACTGACTAAATGATCAGTTTTAATGCAATCCCACTATGGCAAAAAAAAGGCACCCTTCATGCTCGAACGCTATTTCCAACTCAAGGCACATAATACGTCTATACGTAATGAAGTCATTGGTGGTATTACCACCTTCCTAACCATGGCTTATATCATTTTCGTTAACCCATCCATTCTTGCTCAAGCAGGCATGGATCAAGGCGCGGTATTTGTCGCTACTTGCCTGGCAGCAGCCATTGGTTGTTTGATCATGGGGCTTTATGCAAACTACCCAATTGCATTAGCGCCTGGTATGGGCTTAAACGCCTTCTTTACCTATGGCGTTGTATTAGGCATGGGCTACTCATGGGAGCAAGCACTTGGAGCAATCTTCCTATCCGGTATTCTTTTCATTTTTATCAGTATATTCCGCATTCGTGAATGGGTAATAAACGCTATTCCATCTTCCCTAAAGCTAGGCATTGCAGCGGGTATTGGTTTGTTCTTGGCTATGATTGCGCTCCAAAATGCAGGCATCATTGTAAAAAACCCAGCCACTATGGTTTCTTTAGGTGATTTGTCTTCACCTTCTGCCATCTATGGATTTTTAGGGTTCTTTGTTATTTGTGCATTAGCTTACTTAAATGTCACCGGTGCCGTGATGATAGGCATTTTATTAGTTACCGTTTTATCCATGGTATTCGGTCAAAATCATTTTGGTGGCTTAGTTTCTATGCCACCCTCTATTGCCCCAACATTTCTCGCTATGGACATTGAAGGCGCCTTTCAAATTGGCATGATCAGTGTGATTTTTGCTTTTTTCTTTGTCGATCTGTTTGATACTTCAGGTACGCTTATTGGTGTAGGCCAACGCGGTGGTTTATTGGACAAAGAAGGCAAGCTGCCTCGCTTGAAAAAAGCCCTATTGGCTGACTCCAGCGCAACCGTAGTTGGTGCGGCATTAGGAACATCTTCCACAACAAGTTACATTGAAAGTGCTTCTGGAGTGTCTGCAGGCGGGCGTACAGGTTTAACCGCCGTCGTGGTTGCTTTGTTATTCTTGTTAAGCCTTTTCTTTGCGCCATTGGCTGGCTCTATTCCTGCTTATGCCACAGCGGGTGCATTAATGTACGTGGCTGTTCTAATGACAAGCAGTTTGGCCCACGTGGATTGGGATGATATTTCTGAGGCGGCTCCAGTATTAATTGCGGCCTTCACCATGCCATTAACCTATTCCATTGCTGATGGTATCGCGCTTTCTTTCATCAGCTACGCGGTAATTAAACTATTGTCTGGTCAAGGTAAACAAGTCAATATTGCTGTGTATATTCTGGCTGCATTGTTTATTGCCAAGTACTTTGTATTTGTTTAAAACGCGCTTTGTATTTGCCTAAGAAACTCTTCTGTGTTTTTTAAAAGAGTTCATTTTAAATAAAGACCACAAAAAAAAAAGAAGCAGACATCTTATGTTTGCTTCTTTTTTTATGCTTCGCAAAAAACCATTCTTCCTATATGATGCGCCATCAAATTTTACCCTCCAAGTGATCAAACAAAATGCCTCACAATGCCCTTTATACGGATTTATCTGGTTACTATGATTTAATGTGTGCTGATATCAACTATCAATCCCAAAGCGATAACATCCATCGTCTTCATCAAATCTTTGGCAATGGCGGAACTAAGCATTTAGATTTAGCTTGCGGAACGGGCCCACACATTCATCATTTTATTAAAGCGGGCTACCAATGTCATGGACTCGACATAAACCAACCCATGCTCGATATTGCTAACCAACGCTGCCCTGAAGCTACCTTTGAGCAAGGCAATATGTGTGCCTTTAAAACAGAACAGCAATACGACCTAGTCACCTGCTTTCTGTATTCGATCCATTACTGTGGTGATATTGAAAATCTAATTTCTTGCATTGAAAGCGCTCACAAAGCATTAAAAACAGGTGGAATCCTGTGCTTCAATTCCGTAGATAAAAGCCACATAAATAATACATTAACGGCAAAACACAGCGTTTTACACGACAACAATGAGTTTAGCTTTTGTTCTTCTTGGTTTTATTCTGGTGAGGGAGAAAAACAAACATTAAGACTGAATATTGAAAAAAAGACCACTGAGACAACACACAAGTGGACAGACGAACATCCGATGGTGGCATTGAATTTTGTAGAGTTACGGGAATTGCTCGCACCGCATTTTGATGTTCATATTTTTGAACACGAATACGACAAGATTATGGCTTGGGACAAGATGTCAGGCAACGCAATATTTGTGTGCGTAAAAAAATAATCAGAGTAATGCATCAACGCATTTTACCCCATTGCACGATATTTCAAGATCAAAGAAATGATTTCATGATCACTTACAGTCGAAGACAAAGATTCATTCATAGAACGTCGTTGTGGTAAGCGTATATTAAATTTACTTTTTAACATGCCCACAACCTGAGAATCAGAATTGGGATCAAATGCCTGACTTGTAAAAATACAAATCCGTTCTAACAAAAACTCTTTTGCTGTATTTATCATATTTTTCCTATGATAGTAGAGAGAATCAATACGAGCTTCTCCATTGGTTATTTACGAGCATCGGCCTAATCATCTAGGCTAGATGTTTATTGTATGGCGTCTTTTTCAAATAGAATGCGATATAAAGAAAAGAAATTCAGGAGATCAGAATAAACACGATGAACGTAAGATTTAATTTCATAGATAATATGAGCTTAATTTATTACTTTGTCTACTAATGCTTTTGATTAACGCTGCAGATTAGTCAAAAGCATTTAGTAGAGTCTATTGCCATAGCTCGCCTATAAAATCCAATAAATCTTTTTTATGATTTTAATAATGGCAAAGAAACCTCAACCAACAAACCACCTAAGCTACTGCGAGATGCATTAATGGTTCCATTATGCTGACGAACAGCACTCTCTGTAATAGCTAAGCCTAACCCTGTTCCACCACTATGACGATCACGCGCCGTAGACACACGATAGAAAGGACGAAAGATTGATTCCAGCTCCTCATCCGGTACACCTCCGCCATTGTCCTCCACCCGAATAGTTAATACATCTGACTTATCTTCTGTATTAACATCAAAATTTACTTCAATGCGGTCTTTGCCATAGTAAATAGCGTTTCTCACAATATTCTCTAAAGCGCTCATTAGTAGCTGAGGATGACACGTCAGTGATCGTTCAGGAATATCAGATACATAAAGTGTTTTACCCATTTGTTCGGCTTCAAATTGACTGTCCGCTAATAAGGCTTCCCATAAACTAGAAAGTGGCTGTGATTCTCTTTTTAAATGACTATCAACTTGCATACTCGATAATTCAAGCAACTTGCCAATCATTTGCTCAAGCCGCTGGGCTTCAGTATCAATGCGAACGAGCTCTGTACTTTCTCCCTGTTTTCGCGTTGCCAACGCTTGCGCCATTCTTAAACGAGTTAGCGGTGAACGCAATTCATGGGAAATGTCAGACAACAAACGTTGCTGACGACAAATCATCAGATTAATGGCTTCCACCATTTGATTAAAACTCGCTCCCGCTTGACGGAATTCTGATGTGCCTTTCTCAAGCTCCGGGTCTGTTTCAAATATACCCTGAGCCACTCTCTGAGCGGCTAACTCCAAACGACGTGCAGGCTGACTGAGTGCCCAAGACAGCCATAATAAAAACGGTGTACTCACTAACATAACCGCGAGTAATAGACGAAATGGATGATCAAACAGCTGTATCACAAAGTTTGGTGGTTGGTTCCATTTAGCTCCGATGTAAAGATAGTAATCATCATTAGCAAGTTGAATCGGAAACGGCCCTGATATCATCACTCTGCCATAAAGTCTTTGTTGGGGAGCTAAGGGAGTTTCAATCGTCGTCACAAAGTTACGTAAAGCTTTTAAAGAAAAATCAGGACGGCGGTAAACCGTTAGAATATTACTATCAATATCGGTAATAAAAACCTTTAATCGACCATCATTTGAATCTCTAGGTGGCCTGGAGTCAAAAGCGGCTAATACCTGTCCAATACTATTGGCTGCAGAAAATTCACGTTCTATTTGATCTCTTACTTCTGTCAAACGCTCATAGTAAGGCGGGCTAATATCTCTTGTTTTTCGTGGGTCAAGATGTGGCAATGCCAATACGGCCAAGGTAACAAGAAACATGGTGAACCAAAATATAGCGAAAATACGTCCATATAAGCTGGTAATTTTTGGCAAACGCATTAGTCACCCTCCACCAGTAAATAACCACGACCTCGCAAGGTTTTTATTCGAGGCTTGCCATTCGGCCAATCTGGCAATTTTTTACGCAAATTCGAAACATGCATATCTACCGCCCTATCAAACGCAGCTAGCCGCTTACCTAATACATCAAGACTTAAAACTTCCTTAGTGAGCACTTGACCTGGATGAAGTAAAAAATAATGCAAGAGCGCAAATTCCGTACTCGTCACATCCAGAAGCTCACCATTGCAATACGCCTCTAAACGCCCAGGATAAATTTTAATATCACGATAGGTAACAAAATCATTCTGCTGTTGAGCTTTCGGTGTTTGAGTACGACGTAAAATGGCACGAATTCGAGCCAACAATTCACGTTCACTAAACGGTTTTGGCAAGTAATCGTCAGCACCTAATTCAAGCCCTACTACACGATCAATCTCATCGCCTTTCGCCGTCAACATTAAAACCGGCACCTCCCATTTTTCACGCAACAGCTTTAATGTCTCAAATCCATTTAGCTTAGGCATCATCACATCAAGTAAAACAAGATCAACACTGTCATTCATGGCCTCTAAACCTTCCATACCATCATATGCAGTAGAAACCGTACAGCTTTCAAAAGACAAAACCTCTTTGAGTAGGTCACTCAATTCAACATCATCATCGATTATTAAAATATGTGGCATTAGAAATTCCTAAACGGTCGTACGGACAAAAGAGCAACTGACCTTATTTTACGTTGAAATCAGAACAACAATGCTGCTTTTACGATAATTTACCTTGGCGATACGCTACTTGACCTAACAATCTTTATTCTATCCCTATGCGCTGCAAACACAGCGAATTACTCAAAACGTCCTAAACAGTATAGAAGGAAAAGAACATGAAAATGACTAAAAAACTTATTATCGCATCTGTTGTTTTACCATTAGTATTGAGCACAGGTAGTGCTTTCGCCTTCGGCGGGAAAGACAACAAGGGTCACAAAGGCGAATGTCGCGTTGGCATGGATCGCGGCATTATGAAACAATTAGAGTTGACTGACATTCAAAAAGAGCAGTTCAAAACATTGCGTAAAGCGACTAAAGAAGAACGTAAGAATAAAGGCAAAGACAAGCCTGAACAACATCAAGCAAAACGTTTAGCGGACTTTGAAAAAGTAAATAGCCTGTTGCTTGCTGATAAATTCGATCCTGCTAAAGCCACTGAAATCGCACAAAAAATGGCACAAAAACAAATTAAACGCCAAGTTAGCTTGCTAAACAACCAGTACCAAATGATCAGTATTTTAACACCTGAACAAAAAACGAAATTCGTAGAGTTACAAAAAGAACGCCTAAATGACTGCGCTGAAAAAAGGGCTGATCGTCACGATAAATAATCCCAGCTTGAATTAACCAAAAGGCGATGTACTTCACAGTACATCGCCTTTTTTCGTTTTAATTTAACGACATGTCTAATCGCGCTTCCAGATTCTGGCCACAGCTTGGTTACTGCCTAACAAACCTACAATTTCACATACCAGCCCAGTAATAAAGAACAATGAGATAGGAATAATGCCTGCAAGCTCGCCAGTCTTTAACGTAAAAAACAATGACACTAAGGCAATCACAAAACACAATCCCCCCAATACAAGCAATATAGTACGGTGGGATTTTCTGTACTCACCTTGACCATCACCCGCTTCAAACATATTTAACACTGGCGAACAGAGTTTTCTCATTAGGTCTTTCATCAATACAGCCTTATAAAATTCAAATACGCCCTAACTTAGCACGATATAATCGTTATTTATTTATAAAATCTCAAAAAAACTAAATATTACAACAGTAAAAATAAAAATCTTTAATTTAGGGGGGTAAACCCTAAAGTTTAAAAATTGACCACCGATAACCTACTACAAGAATATATAAACAAACTTTTGAGTTACTAATAAACATCAGCAAAATGGAGAATGAGATGAAAAAATTAATCACAGCAAGTATCGCTGCTGCAACCTTAACATTATCAATGGGTGCTAGTGCATCACCTTTCACTTACATCGATTATGCCATAGGCAATGTCGAACATGATGGCGGCGGCGATGGTGATTACTCGAACCTATCCATTTCTTTTGAAACAATAGTTCTACCAATTTTGTCATTAGAACTCGTAGATTTTAGTGGCACTGACATCACAAAAATTGGTGCAGGTACTGCGCTTGCAGTTGGTGGCTCAAGTCATATTTTTGGTTTCGTTCACTACAATGACTATAGCGGCAATACAGATTCTGATTTCAGTTTAAGAGCTGGTTTTCGTACAACCATCGGAGATCGTTTAGAAGGTACTATTGCCTTCACTCAATATACAGATCACGATTATTATGACAGTACTAAATTTTCATTAGGTTATTACTTCACGCCAAACCTATCTGTTGCTGGTAACTATGAAGATCTTGATTCTTCAAATGTTATATCTGCTTCTGCAAGATTGAGCTTCTAAACACGAATTGTTTATTGCTTAGAAAAAAGGGTTGAACATTATGTTCAACCCTTTTTTATATTTCTACTTAACTATTTTTTTACGATGTAACCATTAGCAGACTTTCGTTAACCAGTTATGAGTGTCTTCTGCTTTACCCCATTGAATATTATTCAATGCTTGACGTAGTTTGTCAGCCATTGGTCCCGGCTGACCAGAACCCACTTGGTATTCTTTGTCATTATGGATAAAAGTACCAACTGACGTTAATACCGCTGCAGTACCAGACAATACCGCTTCTACTTCTGGCTTAGCCGCACGTTCTAGCAATTCAGCAACGGTCAAATCACGTTCGGTCACTGTCATACCTAAATCAGCAGCCAAGGTCAAAATAGAAGAACGCGTTACACCATGTAGGAAAGACGTATCCAAACCTTTGGTAATAATCTCGTTACCATCAATCAACAAGAAATTAGCCGCGCCAGTTTCTTGAACATCGCCATTTGGACAGAACAAAATCTGGTCAGCTTTTACTTCTTCACTGGCTTTCTTGATCGGCCCTAGTGCACTGGCGTAATTACCACCACTTTTGATCATGCCCATGTGAGGCGCACAACGTATACCCGTTTCGTCCAACAAAAGACGCAATGCTTTCGCACCACCAGTGAAATAATCTCCAACAGGAGACAATAATACATACAGCATAGACGTTGCTGTTGCTCCTGCTGCTTTGCCTACGTTCGCTTCTGTACCTATATGAGTTGGGCGAATGTACAAAGACCCTGGTGGCTCGGGCACGTCACTGGCGAATTCACCGACAACATCGACAATCATTTTTGAAACGGCCGCTTCATCAATTTCTGGCAAAGACAATAATCGACTGCTTTGTGCCAAACGCTTAATGTTTTGATCCATACGAAAGACATGCACACTACCATCAGCATGACGAAACGCTTTCAAACCTTCAAAACACGTGCTTGAGTAATGCAAAACATGCGCACCTGGATGCAACTGAATGCTATCCGAAGTCACAATACTTGCTTTACTCCATTGATTATTTTCAAATGTTGCCAATGCCATTTTAGGCATAAACACGCTACCAAAAGCCGCCATTATTGTTTCCTATATCGTTAAATGATGATGAACAACGTCATGCTAAAAGCAGACACTACCAAAGCTCTAAATTCGCATCACTGCTTAGTCCAATGATATTAAAACAGAAAACAGTCGCAAGAAAGTAAATCGTCACAATATCCTTACCAAGTACGCGTTTTAAGCAAAAGTCTCTATAAAGCGCTATCTGAAAATATAAAGATAAGCCACTACGAGTAGAGCTAGGTTTAAAATGAGCGTTAACCAAAACACCACACGAAAACGGAATTTCTTGGTTTTATGATGAAACACCTTCTGGCCAAGCAAAGCACCTGGCCAACCACCTAATATCGACAAAAGATGCAACGTAGACTCACTCACTCGCCATACATTTCGCTTTGCCGCAGACTTATCTATGCCATACACAACAAAAGTGACAAGACTCCAGATAAGATAATAAGTCGGTAAAATCAGATAATCTATCCACATAAAAAGCACTTTTATTGTAAAACACACACAATGCATGGAACGATATTTTGACGATATAAAAAAGGGAAATTAAAACTAACGCAGTGGTCATCTGGATTTAGACTCCACAAGCTTTAGCAATAAAAGAAGCTACAAGCAGCTATTTGATTACTTGCATCTCACTTTTTTGTTGAATAAGCCAATCGCAAAACGTTTGTATTCTTGGGTCTTGATTTGAATCATTTAAAGAAAGGATGACATAATCATAACCTGTCGGTTGCATGCCGAATGGCGTAATAAGCCGTTGTTTCTCTAGGTCATCAGAAACCAAAGGAGTGGAGCCAATGGCAATCCCTAAATTATCCTGAGCCGCTTGTAGAGCATAAAAAAAGTGATCAAAATATTGTTCGTTCTTAGGTTTCACATTTTCAAAATTAGCTGTATTTTTCCATTCTTCCCAAGCTTCTGGACGAGTTCGACTGTGTAACCAATGTGCTTTATTAAGATCTTGCTGGCTGTGTTTATGCCAATATTCTTGCGTGCAGACTGGACCCGCTAACTCTGAACAAAACTGCGTCACTCGATAATCATCAGGTATTCCAAAATCTGTACGTCGAATTGCGATATCACAACTTTCAGATAATAAATTAATCGCTCCACCTGCCATTTTTAGATCAATATTTAATTCTGGGTATTGTTCTCTAAAATCACCTAAACGAGGCATTAACCAACGCATTGCCAAACTAGGCTCACAGGATACAGTGAGAAAAGGTGAGGTTTTATCATGTCGGTGAATTTCTTCCACTGTATTACTCAGTGCATCTAGGGTTTCTGTGGTCGTTTTTAGTAACCGTTGACCCGCTGCGTTTAAATAAACACGACGATTACGGCGAATAAATAGATTCACACCTATACGTTCTTCTATTTGTGCCACGGCTCGGCTAATTGCACCATGTGTCATATGCAACTCTTCCGCCGCGCGAGAAAAACTTTGATGACGAGCCGCTACCTCAAATGCAGTAAGCGCTCCCAAAGGGGGTAAACGCCTTTTTGTGTGAATTTTTCTCACAATTTTTACCATTTATTATCGATTTTATTAAATATTTAAAGGTTTTATACTCTTATTATTCACAAATAAACGAATTTTGTCACTCACAAATAAGAGCTCTTTCCATGCTAAATATCGATCATTTCGAATTGTATTCGGTTGCCATTATTACGTTATTGGCGGTTATCAGCCCTGGACCAGATTTTGCCATGGTATCGAAAGTGGCATTATTAAAAGGAAGACGAGAAGGTATTTTATGCGCGCTAGGCATCAGCGCAGCAATTAGCGTACATCTTGCTTATACTTTATTTGGATTAGGCATTTTGCTTGCCAATAATATTTGGGTATTAAATACCTTACGTTATCTTGGTGCTATGTACCTTATTTGGCTGGGCGTGTCCGCTTTATGGCCCGATATAAAAAATATGTTTTCAAACACTGTGAACAAGCACTCTGAAGGCACGATCAAACAAGGCTTGGATTCAGGCAATAAAGGCATAAACAATCAATCGGCTTTTTGGACCGGATTTGCCTGTAATGCATTAAATCCAAAAACCATGTTGTTTATTGTGTCTTTGTTTAGCCAAGTCATTTCAGATAATACGCCGCTAGTGATTGAGTTGGGTTACGGCTTTTATATTGCGTTTGCACACTTTATTTGGTTTGGCTTGGTGGCGTGTTTACTAACGTCTGAAAAAGTGCAAAAAAAAGTACAGGCCTTTAAGGTATGGATTGAACGAGTCACAGGTGTATTGTTAACTTCGTTTGGAATTCGCTTGCTTACTGATTAATCGATTATTTGTGCAGATCTCCACACTTGATAGTGTGGTAAAAAAGGTAGAACAGTAAAAATACCTGTCCTACCAAGACAGAACTGCTTCTCTTAAAAACTAAAAAATTAAAAACAAAAAATCAGTCTTCAGATAAAGAAACCGATTGTGCTGATAGTTTGATATTGACCTGCAAACTTCCTTCATTAATTAACCAACGACGTATTTTATACACTCGCGCGCCACGGCTATGCATAGGGTCTTTTTCAGTAATGTTTTTCGCCATTTCTAAGTTGGCGGCTTTATAAATAATCATCCCCGAGCCAT
Organism: Marinomonas ushuaiensis DSM 15871; assembly: GCF_000521805.1. Taxonomy (GTDB): domain Bacteria; phylum Pseudomonadota; class Gammaproteobacteria; order Pseudomonadales; family Marinomonadaceae; genus Marinomonas; species Marinomonas ushuaiensis. The sequence goes on along the minus strand of NZ_JAMB01000009.1, from coordinate 31,561 downwards.
TCATATTTTCACCAGAGTCATCAGACAGTGGACCCGCAAACATAAGGGTTCCGGCCTGTTCTTGTTCTGCTTGATATGCCAAGTGATCAGCCAATGTTTGTTTCACTAATTCTGGGTCACCTGCAGGCGTGCTTTCAATAACAAATACCTCCATTGCTAATGAACCACGTTTTTTTGATGCTGCTTTATATTCGTTCCAGTCTGCCATTTTATTCTCCAAAGTAAGAAAGAATCATTAAAAATAATATCGATATTATTTGACATAAAACTAAATTATCGCTAAAACTAAATCAAGCTATACTTTTGACATACCGTTAAAGTGATGTGATTTTTTATAGATTCATCAATAAATAATCGCCTTGCGCTAAGACTTTACCTAAATAATAAAAATATAAGGATGGAGTATGAGTGGTTCTAATCTCGATGCATTAAGCAGTACAGATCTGGCTAAAATGCGTAGTGAAGCTCAAGAAAATGTACGAGCTCTGCGCCAGCGAAAGCCAACTCTAGACAAAGATTCAATTGATATGATTTTGCGAGATGCTCGCTCGCATTATGCTTGGCAAGATAAACCTATCTCGAAAGAATTGCTTGAAGCGCTTTATGAGATTGTTGCTAATGGTGCGACAAGCATGAACTGCTGTCCTGCTCGTTTCTTTTTTGTGACCTCAAAAGAAGGTAAAGATCGTCTTGCAACGTCATTAAAAGAAAAAAACATCGACAAGATGAGAGCGGCGCCAGTCACCGTTATTATTGCTTACGATTTAGAGTTCTGGCACAAACTTCCTTTCCTTTTCCCCCATGAAGACAGACGCCCATTATTTGAAGGCAAACCTGAGTACTGTGAAAAAACCGCTTTTTTAAACGGAACGCTTCAAGGTGCTTATTTGATGATTGCCGCTCGTGCACTGGGTCTCGATGTTGGCGCTATGTCTGGTTTTTCTAATGACATTGTTGATAAAGAATTCTTTTCTGGCACAACCTTGCGATCGAATTTTTTGTGCAACTTAGGTTATGCCGACGAGAGTGCTTTGTTTCAAAAATTGCCTCGTTTTGCATTTAATGATGTGTGTTCATTTCTGTAATAACACCAATATGAATTAATAAGATAAACGCAAATCAAAGGTGTTTTGAATGAAAATGACAATGAAAAAAACCGCATTACTACGCGCTGAATCACAATGCAGTTCACATGCGCGTAGTGACGTATCCATACGTGATGTGGTGTTAATCATTGATGAACCTGTCGAGCGTGGTGGAACCAATATTGGCCCAACACCAACGGAGTCCGTTGTCGCGACGCTGATTGGTTGTACCAATGTCCTCGCGCATAAATGCGCAAAAAAACGGAATATCAATATTGGTAATTTACATATTTCAGCGGTCTGCGAATTTGATCGTCGAGGTGTGTTACTGGAAGAAGAAATTGAGGTTCCGTTCAAGAAAGTCACTTTAACAGTGAAGACAAATCCTACTGTAGATAAATCAGAACTAGATCGTATTGCTGAAGACGTCGTAAAGTACTGCCCTCTGTCGAAACTTTTTCAACAAGCAGGCACAGACATTGAGGCGATTTGGCTATAGGTAATCAAATTTAATCTAAAACAACATAGGAAGATAACAATGAAAATAACAATAAAAAAACTACTTCAGAAAAAAGCCATAGTAATCACCATGGCTTCATTAATTTCTCTTCCTGCGGTGGCAACTGAAACCATTAAAGCGGTTGTCATTGACGGATACCCCGCTAAGTCTATGTGGGTCGATGAGTTTTCAAACTTCTTTATTCCAGAAGTGAATGAACGTCTTGCAAAAACCAATAATTACAAAATCGATTGGCAAGAATCCTACGGCGGAACCATTGTAAAACCCAAAGGTGTGCTTGATGGCATCAAACTAGGTCTAGGCGACATCGGCATAGTAACAACGATTTTTCACAATTCGAAGTTGCCAAGCCAATCATTGGCTGGTGTGACGCCATTTATTTCCGCAGATGCCCGAGTTGTTGCGAAAGCTATAGATGAAATTACCAAAGAATTTCCAACTATGGAAAAAGAGTTCGCACGGCAAAAACAAGTCTATCTTGCGACGGGTGTTGTCTTAGATACGTACCAAATTTTCAGTAAAGAGCGTATCGAATCTATTAAAGACCTTGAGGGTAGTAAAGTGGCTGGCGCTGGGATTATCTTGCGTTACCTTGATGGCATTGAAAATGCGGCAGGTGTTCGAGGCGGTTTAACGGATTTTTACAATATGGTTTCTACTGGTTTAGTTGACCATGCCATGCTTTGGCCAGAAGCGGCAGAAACATTCAAAATTGCTGAAGTTGCTCCTTTTATGTTGAAGGCCGATTTTGGTGCCGTTAACACGAAGACTGTTACAACAAACAGCCGTTTCTGGAAAAAACTTCCTAGTGAAGTAAAACAAGTGATACAGGAAGTGGCTATCGAGTACCGTGATCATGTCGCTAATATCGCGATGAATCGCGCCAAAAAGAGCTTAGATGCTTATATTGCTGCGGGAGGAACCGTTGTAACAATGAGTCAAGAAGCCAGAAAAGAATGGGCTGACTCTATGCCTGACCTAGCTGCTGAATGGGCTGAAGGTTTAGATAAAAAAGGCGAACCAGGAACAGAAATGTTACGTGCCTACATGGCGAAGTTAAAAGCAGCGGGATTTACACCTACTCGTGATTGGACAGCTGGTCTTAAATAAAGCCGTTTTTAAAATCATTATGATTTTCATAATTACGGCCCTAATAATCATGGAGTAAATGCTATGTCCAACCTGCTTTTACAAGGTGTCAGCAAGCTGTCAAAAATCGCCAACAGTGTTGCCGTTATTACTAACACAGTTGGCACCTTGATGGTACTTTGTCTCGTTCTTGTTGTTGACTATGATGTCATCGCTCGAGGGGCGTTTAATAAGCCCTTCGGCGGTGCTGTCGAAGTCGTGCAATTCACTATGGTGTTGATTGTTTTCTTGCAATTACCTGATGTTGTTCGAGTGAACAGACTCACTCGATCAGACGGTTTTTTAGCCATTATGCAGCCGCGCTTTCCGAATGTGACTATGTGGGTAAGACGCTTTATTGACAGCGTTTCCGCAATATTGATGGCCCTCATTGCCATTGCTATATGGCCAGAGTTTGTCGAGATGCTTGAAACGAAGGATTATTTTGGTATTCCCGGTGTATTCACTGCACCTTGGTGGCCAATTAAGCTCGTCATATTTTTGAGTGCAAGCCTGTGTTCATTAATTTTCATCTTTAAAGTCATCCTTGCTGCAACCAATATTCAGCTCATTCGCATGGACGAAATGAAGGATAAAGCCATATCGGCAGGAGAAAAACTATGAGTCCAATTGAGATTGGTGTTATCTCAGTTATTGCCATCATTGTTTTGGTGTATCTGGGTCTTTATATCCCTGTCGCGCTTGGCGTTGTTTCGTTTGTGTCAATTTGGCTAATGCGTGACGACTTTGAGCTCTCTATGAACTTATTAAAAATAGCTGTTGGCGACAGTGTTATGGAATATACCTTTGCCACGGTCCCCTTATTTACCTTTATGGGGCTTATAGTATCCAAAGCTGGAATGGGAGCTGATATTTATGAAGTGATGAATTCAGGCTTCAAAAAGGTTAAAGGTGGAATCGGCATGGCAACGGTTGGTGCTAATGCTGTTTTCGCTGCTGTGACGGGCTCATCCATTGCATCTGCTTCTGTTTTTGCAAAAGTGTCTGTTCCTGAAATGCTCAAATATGACTATAACCCACGCTTCGCCGTTGGTGTTGTTGCTGGCTCTTCTGTATTGGGTATGATTATTCCGCCATCGGCTATGTTGATTATCTATTCTTTTGTAGCAGAGCAGTCTGTCGGGGAAATGTTTTTAGCTGGGGTCGTACCTGGAATTCTGTTAGCTGCAGCTTATATTGCTGCGATTTGGCTAATGGGTAAATTCATACCGAAATACGTAGGTGGCAAGCCAGCAACTGAATATGAGTGGATGTCATTTAAGGAGATATTTTCAAAAACAGCACCATTAGTCAGCTTGATCACTATTGTCTTAGGTGGCATTTACACAGGTTGGTTAACACCCGTTGAAGCCGGTGCAGCTGGTGCAGCAGTTGGCCTTATTATTGCCCTCATTAGAGGTAAAATGAGCCTAAAGTCGTTTTGGGAAGCGCTTATTGAAACGGGTCATATTACCGCGTCTATTCTGTTCCTGATTACGGCCGCCTCAATTTACAGCCGCATGTTGGGGCTAGCTGGGTTACCAAATGAGCTAGCTTTGATATTAGAACAAAATCAGATGAGCTTTATGATGATTATGGTGATTTACGTCTGCCTAATGCTGTTCCTTGGAACCTTATTAGACACATCGTCAATCATTTTAATTGTTGTCCCTCTGTTTTTGCCTCTTATCGAACCAATGGGTTTAAGCCTTGTTTGGTTTGGCATTATTACAGTAATCGGTGCTGAAATTGGTTTGCTCACACCACCATTAGGCATCAGTTGTTTCGTCATTAAGGCCAGTTTAGATGACGATCGTATCAGCCTAAAAGATGTGTTTATGGGGTCATTACCTTTCGCATTTGTCATGTTGGTCGTTCTTATTCTACTAATCAACTATCCCGTACTTAGCATTGGAATTTTACATTAAGGAGATCGCTTATGCGTTCTGTTACAGCTGAAAACATTACCGAAACCTTCATTGGATATTTTGGAAAAGACACAGATCCTAGAGTGAAAGAGATCATGGCCAGCCTTGCTCATCATTTACATGGTTTTATCAAAGACACAAAGTTAACCCATGATGAATGGCGTGAGTCTTTGGAGTTACTAAAATGGACAGGAGAGATTACGACTCCAGAGCGAAACGAATTCGTTCTATTATCGGATGTGTTAGGAGTGTCGTCATTGGTTGATATGATTAACTCTAATCCAGCAGCCACAAGCTCTAGTGTATTAGGGCCATTCCATGTGACCGATGCACCGCCAATGGCTTTGGGCGCCGATTTCAAACGTCATTACGAAGGCGAAGTCATCTTGGTTGAAGGCTATATAAAAGACACGGACGGCAACGTTATTCCCGGTGCTTCGGTCGATATTTGGCAAACCGCACCCAATGGTTTGTATTCGTCACAAGACGATGAACAAGACATCAATAGTTTTCATGGTGTCTTTACAGCAGATGAAAATGGCTATTACTCTTTTACGACGATAAGACCCGTTTCATACACGGTACCTAGCGATGGCCCTGTTGGTAAAATCCTTGATGCGACAGGCCGTCATCCATGGCGCCCTTCTCACTTGCATTATATTGTATCAGCAGAAGGCTATCGTTCATTAGTCACTGAAGTGTTTCCAAATGATGACCCTTATCTTGATCAAGATACAGTATTTGGTGTGCGAGAGGATTTAGTCATTAGCTACAAACCACAAGCCGCAGGGACTTTCCCGAAAGAAGGCTTTGAATTATCCGGGAAAGTAGACAGCGCGTTTTCGAAAATTGATTTTGACGCCATTCTAATTAAGAAATAAAACGATTAGGTATCACCTTAGTCTAAACAAACATCTTCTGCTCTAACCAAGAACAGAAGATGTTTTATCTTAAACAGCACATCGAAATTCGACTTTATAAAAGCGATTTCTTAGACAATTAAGACGATGCTTTAAGTATGCTTTTCAAACCCACTTCCAAGCCTCGCACTTCGGCTAACCCTTTCATTCTGCCTAATGTTGAATAACCTGGATTTGGACTTTTTTTCAAGTCATCCAAAATTTGATGTCCATGGTCTGGTCTCATTGGGATCGTTTTAAAAGAACTATTACCTTCTCGTTTTTGCTCTTCCATAAGAATCGCGCGGACTACACCAACCATGTCCACATCCCCACTTAAATGAGATGCTTCGTGGAAACTGCCTGCCACCTCTTCTCTTTTGGTTGAACGTAAATGGGTGAAATAAATACGAGAACCAAACTGTTTAATCATATCCACTAGGTCATTGTCTGCTCGTACACCGTAAGAACCTGTACACAATGTCAGGCCATTTACATCACTTGGTACAGAATCTAGTAACCACTCTACGTCGTCTTTAATTGAAACAACACGTGGCAAACCAAGAATCGGACGCGGTGGATCATCAGGATGTATCGCTAGTTTCAGTCCACCTTGTTCTGCGGCTGGAACGATTGCCTCTAAGAAAAGTTTTAAATGCTTACGCAATGTGCCTTTATCTATGTGATCGTATTCGGCTAGTTTGTCGCGGAATTGCTCTAAGGTATAGCTTTCTTCTGCGCCTGGTAAGCCTGCAATGATGTTGGCAACCAGTCGGTTTTTGTCTTCTTCTTTTAAGTTAGCAAGAAAGTCTTTCGCTGCCGCTTTTTCTTCATCATTGTATTCGGTTTCAGCACCTTTACGCTCTAAAATATACAACTCAAATGCTGCAAACGCAGTTTGATCAAAACGCAGCGCGCGCGAGCCATCTGGCAATTCATACGCAAGATCTGTACGAGTCCAATCCAATACTGGCATGAAGTTATAGCAAACAGTATCTATGCCACATGCAGACAAATTCAATAACGTCTGTTTATAGTTTTCGATGTATTCAAGGTACTTTCCTGTGCGCTTCTTAATGTCTTCATGAACAGGAACACTTTCTACCACAGACCAACGCAAGCCGTGAGATTCAATCATCTCCTTTCGAGACTGAATGATGTCAACTGGCCAAACATCGCCATTAGGAATTTCATGTAAGGCGGTTACCACGCCTGTTGCGCCACACTGGCGAATGTCTGTCAAAGTTGTATTGTCATTTGGTCCAAACCAACGCCAAGTATGTTCCATTTTATTCTCCGAAATTAGTCATGTTAAGGTGGTCAAACTGCAAACAAGCTGCCACACCCTTAGATGTCATTGTTAAATAGGTTGTTAAAACTGATTGAAAAAAGGTGTCGTCTTCACTGAATGCCTTAGGAAAAACATCGTGAATCGCTAATATGCTACAAATCAGGTTTTCAGGTTTTTTATGCAAAGTATGTAATTCATTCAACGTCTGTGACATTGGGTCATCGACTTTATGTGAGTGCCCTTCTAAGTCTTTCCCTCCTGTATAGAGAATCCATGCAGCAACACCTAAAGCGGTTGCCGATAGATTTTTTTGTTGGACCTGTCGCTCTTTTTGTTGAATCAATAGCTCTGCTGCACCAGCCAGCCAACGCTGAGGGATTTTCTGTGATCCATCCATGGCAATTTGTGACAACTTATGTTGCAAGCTGTCATTAGCAAAGCGACTGATAAGACTTTCTATGTAGTGTTGAACATCGATGCCGTCTGGCATGTCTAATGTCGGTAATGCTTCAAACGTCATATAGTGTCGAATCAAGGCGGCGAATTTCGGGTCCGCAACCGCATCTGCGACGGTTTCCAATTTCGCCGCTGAGCCAACATAGGCAAGCAACGAATGGCTGCCATTAAGCAATCGTAGTTTCATGGTTTCAAATGGATGAACATCGTCTACCATTTGTACGCCATCCAGTTCCCAATCAGGTCGCCCTAGTGGAAAGTTGTCTTCTACGACCCACTGACCAAAGGCTTCACACATGACGGCATTTTGATCATTGCAATTCAACTCAGACTGCAGGCGTTTTTGTGATTCATCCGACATGGCTGGCACGATTCTATCGACCATTGAACTGGGAAACGCCACGTTGTCTTGAATCCACTTAGCGAAATCAGGTGAGCGATAAGCGGCCAGTTCACAAACCGCAGCACGAGTTAACGCACCGTTATTTGGCATGTTGTCACAAGACAAAACAGTAAACGCTGGAATACCTAATTTTTTTCGTCTGAACAAGGCTTCAACTAAAATACCTGGCGCGGTTTTTGGTTGTGCTGGAGATTGAATATCATGCTGAATACTCGGATCGTCTAAGCGTAGCTTTTTATCAGATGGTGTAACGTAATAGCCTTTTTCCGTTACGGTTAGCGTGACTATTTTGGTATTAGATGAAAGCAGTCTTTCAAACAATACCTCTTTGTCATCTCCGGCAAACAAGGCATCTCTTATCGCGTTAACTTCTCTTAAGTGTGCATGCTGGCTATCTGTGTATTCAGCAACATGATAACGACAGTCATTCATTTTAAGCAGATCAACCAGCTTACTGTTAGAGCGAATATTCACTGCACAAATACCCCAGTTTCCGCCAAGATTTCGGTTCAGGTTTTTTTCGATGTAGACAGCTTGATGAGCACGATGAAAAGCACCTAAACCAATATGTACTATGCCAATATCTACACTTTCTAGTTTATATAAGCTCTTTGTTATTTTTATTTTCATGTCGATCTCTTTTGCCTGTTTGGTAATTTTCTTACTGTATTTTGTTTACTAAAACCTATTTCCCATAAACAAACATTGACCTCTGATCATCATTGACAATGTGTTTTCCAATCAAGGAATAGGCGTCATATTGAAGCAAAGGCTTTTTCCGGTCAACCAATATAAAAAATTGGTTGACCAGTTTAATTGATACCTTTAGATTAGACAAAATACATAACAAGACATAATAAGTTGAATACAATAAATGATAAATACATTCACTAAACCCAAACGCCTATACCAGGAAATTGGACTTAGGCTATATGAAGAGTTAAGTGATTCTCGCTTTAGTGTTGGAGATAGGCTTCCTCCTGAACGTGATATTGCAGAGCGTTTAGGTGTGAGTCGAGCCGTTGTTCGTGAAGCATTAATCATGCTGGAGTTAATGGGTCTTGTTGAAGTTCGAAAAGGCAGTGGTATTTACTTAATCAAACAGCCAACGGACAACTCGCTTAATAATGAGCTTGAATCCACATTAGATAATGATGACGTTGGTCCATTTGAAATGATGCAGGCAAGACAGCTTCTTGAAAGCCATGTGGCTGAGTTTGCAGCAACACAAGCAACCAAGAAAGACATCATTAAAATGCGAGAGGCATTAGAGCTTGAAAAGCAAAATATTGAAGTGCTCGATCATAACCATGATGCGGATAAACTTTTCCATTTGGCCATAGCCGAAGCGACTCAAAATAGCGTCCTAGTAGATTTAGTCGAGAATCTTTGGGAAAGGCGTGAAAGTAGCCCCATGTGGAAACAACTTCACTGTCATATCACCGATCAAACATACAGAAAGAAATGGCTGATTGATCACGAAGAGATTTTATTAGCCATACAGCAGAAAAAACCAGATGCCGCTCGCATGGCAATGTGGCGACATCTAGAGAATGTAAAAGACACATTACTCATATTGTCTGAACATAAAGACCCTAGCTTTGATGGTTACTTGTTTAGTAGTAACCCTGTACAAATCTAAACAAAAAAACATACAAAACGGAACAAATAAAGAGGTTTAAGAAAAAGCTGAATATTGAAACGTTTTATGAAATTTGAGTAACTTTTTGAGTCTGTCGGACCCCACGATTTACTTCCTATAAGGCACATTTAATGGGAGATAACGACTTAATAGACGAGTTAAACATCAATTTCATACTGACTGCCATATGACACAGCAGCAATGAAAAAATTAATATTAATATAAAAACAAGACGTAGACATAGTGTAAATATTTAAATATAGTGGTCTTACTTGTTGTATGTACTATTGCATTACAAATAGATACTGCGAACTTGATAATCATAATAATAAGGATAAAAAAGATGATATTTAATAAACACGTGAAAAAAATCGTTAAAGCTACTTTGGTTAGTGCTGCGTTTGTAGCATTAGCAACTCCGGCAACTGCTCAGACTCTTCGCGGCGCAAGTATGTTTGATGATAATCATACTTTCACTAAAACCATGGTTAAGTTCGGCGACTTAGTTGAGCAATACTATAAAGGTGATGTTGAGTTTGATTTACGCTTAAACGGTGAGTTTGGTGTAGAGAAAGATTATGTTACTTTCTTAAATCAAGGTGTTGCTATTGATTATACTATCTTAGCGCCATCTAACATGGCTCGTTTTGCCCCTTCTATTCCTTTAATGGATATGCCTTTCTTATTCCGCGATCTAGATCATTGGAACACAGTGCTATCTAGCAATGTTATGGCACCACTAGAGCAAGAATTGTCTGATAAAGCAGACATTGTCATTGTCGGTTATGCTGGCGGCGGTACTCGTAACCTTATTTCTAGTAAAAAAATCAGTAATATGGATGAGCTAGCTGGCCATAAAATGCGTGTAATGGGTGCTCCTATCCAAGCACAAGTGTTTAATGCTATAGGAGCGGCTCCATCTGCGATTTCTTACAATGAAGTATACAATGCTATTCAAACCGGTGTTGTAAGCGGCCTTGAAAACGAAGCAGCTAGTATTCAGAACTTAAAGTTCTATGAAGTTGCTCCTCACATCACTAAAACAGCTCACACCATCACTGTACGCCCAATCGTATTTAGTGGTAAAAGCTTCCGTAAACTTCCAGCAGATCTTCAAACTGCCATTATGAAAGCTGGTAAAGAAGCCGGCGCATATGGTCGTGAACTTGAGTCTCGAGAAGATGCTATTAAGTTGAAGCAAATGGCTGATGCTGGTCAAATCAAAGTATCTGAATTTGCTAACCGTGAAAAACTTTTGGTTATGGTTAAGCCAGTCCAAGACAAATTTGCAGCAAGCATTGGAGCAACTGAACTGCTCGAAGCTATCCGCAACAAGTAATAAGTCTTCTTGCTTTGTCTCTGATATCCCTGTGGTTTCAAACCCACAGGGCTGTTTTTCTCAGTTAATAGCATTTCTCATTGTAAGGCTCTCTTATGATTAAAAGCATTTTAGAATCATTGTGTAATGTACTAAGGGTCTTGTTGGCGATATTAGTTGGCGCTCTCGTAGTTCCCGTTATCATGCAAGTTATTGCTCGTTATACAGGGATCATTCCTGTTTATCTTTGGACAGAAGAACTCTCTACATTTATTTTCGTGTGGGTTGTTATGGTTGGTTCTGTCATCGCCGTTTGGGACGGTATACATTTCGATGTACAAGTTATCCCTGACAGTGCTAATCCTCTTATTCTATTTTTTCAAAAAGCGATTGTTTTCGCTCTTGTCGGAATGTTTGGCGCCATGTTCTTTTGGTATGGCATTCATTACACAGAATTTGGTAATAACCAACGCTCAGTCATGATGCAAGCCAATTTAGCGGCTATTCATATTACAGTTCCTCTTGCAGGCTTTCTGTGGTGCGTATTCTCTCTATACCGCCTTGTCGAAGCATTCCAGCAATACAGATTAACTAAGAAGGTTACAGCATGATTCTTTCGACTGGACTAGCTTGCTCGCTATTAGTAGGTGTCTTTATTCTTTTAGTGGTACTTCGTGTACCTGTTGCCTTCGCTTTAGGTTTAGCAACCATTCCTGTGGTTGCTCTTGATGTTCGTTTAACCCCATTTCTTATTATCGACCGTATGTTTCAGTCGTATAATTCTTTCATATTATTGGCCGTCCCGTTTTTCTTATTGGCCGCCAACTTAATGAACTCAGGTAAAATAACAGACCGGCTTATTGAATTAGCCAAGGTACTAACCGGTTGGATGCCTGGTGGTTTAGGTCATGTAAATGTGGCTGTTTCTATGCTATTTGCTGGTATCTCTGGTTCTTCTACTGCAGATGCGGCAGGTTGCGGTAAGATCTTAATTCCTTCTATGATCAATGCTGGCTACGACAGACGTTTCGCTATTGCGATTACTGCTTGTTCATCGGTCATGGGCGTTATCATCCCTCCTAGTATTTTGATGATTGTTTGGGGTGGCGTGATGCAGGTTTCTGTAGGCGCACTCTTCTTAGCTGGTGCTATTCCAGGATTGATGATTGGTATCGCATTAATGGCAACGGTTTATGGTTTTGCAAAAGTGTATAACTACCCTATTGCAATGAAACCAACCTGGTCTACCGCATTTAAAGCATTCAAAGGTGCTGCACTTGCGATGTTAACGCCGGTATTTGTTATTTTCGGTATTGTTGCAGGTATTGTGACACCAACAGAAAGCGCCATTATTGCTGCGGCCTATTCATTGTTTCTCGGAATGGTGGTATATCGTACAGTAACCATTCGTGAAGTCGGTACTATTTTGTATGACACTGGCCGATTCGCTTCAATCTCTTTGTTTGCTATTGGCACAGCCTCTATTTTTGGCTGGTTATTGGCTTACTACAATGTTCCTCGTCTGATTATTAGCTTAATCACAGATATGGAATTAAGCAGTTTAGCAACCGCATTAGTTATTGCTTTCTTATTCTTATTCTTTGGTTTGTTTATTGATGCGATTCCAACCATCATCATTTTGGGAACGGTATTATTACCTGTCGCAATCCAAGCGGATATTTCGCCTATTGTTTTTGCAATGATCGGGATTATCTCTCTAGCATTTGGACTGGTGACACCTCCCTATGGACTCTGTTTATTAATATCCGCGTCTATTGGTGGAATGAATGTGGTTAGTGTTCTAAAACAAGTTATTATTATATTACTGCCAATGCTAGGTATTTTATTACTTATTATTATTTTCCCGGAAATTTCTTTATGGTTACCAAGTAAAGTAATGCCAAATTCATTTAATTGAATTGAATTGAATAATCTATAGAAAACCGATATCAAAAATAATACAAAAAAGGGAGAGATGATTATTCATCTCTCCCTTTTTTTTAACTCTCATTAAAAACTGTTATTAAAAAATAAGTGTTTTATTTCTTTAAATTATCAGAGAAAAAATCAACCATTTCTGAAACCATCTTATCGCCACGGCCTTGATCTACCGCCTTAGTGAAAGCGTCATTTGTACAAGTCGACATGATAGATTTTGCGCCTAAGTCTGTCGACATCTGACGATAGTAACCCACATCTTTTGAAGCGTTACGAATGGAGAAACCAAGTTGACTCGCATCGCCATCAACACCATAAGCTTTCACAAAATCCATCATGGCTGATCGCAAAGGGCCAGCAGACATGACGTCATATAAACTTTCGCGAGAAACACCGGCCTGGTCAGCCATGGCAAAAGCTTCCGCCATTGCACTCGCTGTCGTCATACCAAAGAAATTATTAATCAGTTTGATTGTATTGCCCGATCCTAGCTTGCCTAGATGGAAAACGTTTTCACCTAAATCTTCCAATACTGGACGAATTTTTTCAAAAGCGGTTTCATCCCCTGAACACATAATATTAAGCAACCCATCGACCGCATGTGCTGGCGTTCTACCTAACGGCCCATCAAGATAAGCACCACCTGCTGCGGCGACTTCTTCACCCAATGCAATGGTCGAAGCAGGTAATGATGTACCAAAATCAATCACAACCGTACCTGGTTTTAAGCCACTGATCACACCGTCTTCACCACGCATACGACCTTCGACTGAAGCAGAAGTATCCATACACAACATTACGATATCACTGGCTTCTGCTACAGCGCGTGCTGTTGAAGCTTCTACTGCGCCAGCCGCTACAGCCGCATCAATTCTAGGGCGAGATACATTCCCCATAACTGTCAATGAATATCCCTTAGATTGTAAACGCTGAACCATAGCTGCGCCCATCAATCCAAGACCAATAAATCCAATTTTTAATTTTGTCATTCTATCCTCTCAATAAATAATGACGCTGTAAAAACTAAGCCTCTTTAAGAGCTATGTTATTTAACAGCAGGTGGATAACACTCAAGAATTTCTACTCCAGATTCCGTATCGATCGTTACGAAATCAACGCCAGCGGGGCAAAAGAATCGATCAAGCTTTTTAAGCTGTGTGGTTTCATCACCAATTTTTATACTGCATTCACCCGTTACGACGATACCTATGTAGAAGTCTTTCTCGGCTTTTTCTACTGTTCCAGTAATGGTCGATTTTTTCACTCGGAATTTGTCTGTGACATTTTCGTCGATTAAGCTTTCTTGAAACGAACTATCTGAATAGTGACGACCTACCTTGGGATACTGATAAAACTTATCTATAGCTTGCTCAACAGATAATTGAGTAAAATCAAAAACATCCATACAGAATTCAAGGTCACGCTTCATGAATCGAGCCTCTTCCGGCATGGTGTATCCTGCTTTTGAAAACTCAAAACGCACCGCCCAATCAGAAGGCTCCATGATTTCAACCATCAAAATACCTTCGCCAATTGCATGAGGTGAACCTCCAGGAATGTATAAACAATCCCCAGGCTTAACAGGCACTTTTTCAAAACAGGCTTCCATTGCATCAATATCTTGAGCTTCAATCATTTTCTTAAAGTCATCACGTGATGGCGGATATTGGAAACCAACGTAAACGTAAGGGTCAATGCCTTCGCGAACATCAAGAATGTAATAACCTTCCGCTTTACCGTGATCACTATTGAGATGCTCGCGGGCAAACTCTGCAGTTGGATGCGCTTGGAAATGTAAACGAACCGAAGAATCTAGAAACTTCACTAACAACATTGGATTCGAATGAAATGCTTTTGTATGTTCTTCACCCAAGAAATAACTAGGATCGGCAGCAATTAGTTCATCAAAACGAATAGTCTCATCACCTACTGTCGCGTGAGAAACGCCTTCAAAAATATGCTCTCGGTCTGGATTAACAGCTTGAGTAGTTGAGCCAATCCAGTCTTCAGGAAAATGAGTATCTTCTGGTATGGTTTTTTGCTCCATTTGATCCAGAATTTTTCCACCAGTATAGGTACGCCATACACGATTTGGAGTAAAACGAACGAGTTTATTTTTATAATTCATAATCATTCCATTTTTTAAATGTGATTAATATTGAAATATATTAGCAGTAAAAATCATGTGGTTTATTCAGGCTAATGAACAATATTAAGTATTAATTAAATACTCATACTATTATACAGAAAGGATTAAAAGGTTATCTAGACAGATTAGAAAAGTCGTACAAAAATTCACATTATTGTGAAATTTATCACGACCTTTCTAATCAACAAGTTCTTATTTAAATTTTATCTATAGATACCATTTTTTTTTGGAATAAATATTATTTAACGCAGAGCGTAAGAGATATTTTCTGAAGATAAATTCATCGCTGTTTGCAATGCTTGTTGAGATGACATGTTTTGAGTAATAAGCTGATCTGTATAAACACTTTCCGGTAATTGGATATCATCACGCTGAGCCATCACTTTTTTGAATTTTTCTACATCGATAGAATCAGGCGTAGCTTTAATATTATCAATTTCATCAGCTGTTAAAGTAGCGATACCACCGCCGGGCAAATAAATAGCCCCTGTAATAAAATCCACACCAAAAGCAACAACACCAGGAACAACGAAAAACAACAAGCCGATTGCATTTAAAGCCACAACACCGACATCAATTTGGCCGTTTGTTTGGCCTCTTCGTTCAGGATAAAGAATTGTCCCACATGCTGTTAATTGAGTAACCAATAGCACTGCGACGACAGTTTTACTCATTCGATTAGCACTTAATGCTTTAGAAATTATCATAACTTTACCTTATCAATAATGATGACAAGAACACTCTATAGTGAAACCTCTATGGAGTACAAACATAGCCATTGTATTTACGCAAAGCTTTCATCTTTGATAGCTTTCACCTTACATAGAGAGGCGATAGGCTTCTGTTGGCGATACACCAAACTGACGTTTAAACGCGGTTGTGAAATTACTTGAATGGTTATACCCAGCCAATAAAGCAGCATCGATAATAGAAACACCATCTTGATAAAGTGCTTTTTTAGCAAGCTCTAAACGACGTATTCTCAAGAACTGAGTAACACTCATATTCAAGTGCTCATGGGCGTTACGCTGTAAGGTTGCTGAACTCATTCCAAGTTGGTTACTAATGCCACTTAAACTCATAGTAAGCACTTCATCACTCGCCATTAGATCTCTGAACTGATAAACACGACGGCTTTCAGGCTTTATGTTGTCGACCTCTTTATTCTCTGTCGCATCGAGCCAATTCGACATTAATGACAACGCAAAACCTTTTCGAACGTGCCGTGGGTTATGAATACGCCTTTATTCTGAGCTCTGCGGTGAGCAATGACGGTTTTTACATAATTTCAACAGATCAAAAAGAGCGTTAAGAAAATTTTTTTTGCATTGGATGCTAGTTACAGCAGACAATTTTAAATCATGGTGAAAGTTAACTTTTCACCCAATAATTGACTTAGCAATCATTACCATTACAGGAGCATGTATCAGTAATCACGAAATCTCAAATAATATTGATAGCAGCGGTTCTCCTTTTACTTTTTATGTAGGCCGTAACTTCATGGCAAGTGCAAACGACACTTTCTAAAATTTAATCCCCTTTAAATACAGAAAGTGTTAGTTTTTCAAAAGTAACCAAAAGGAGCCTGAAAACAGCTCCTTTTTCTTTTCCAGTAAACTATTTTATATATTATTTAGGGGCTATTTGCTGCTCTAGCTTTTGTACAATATGCTCACCAATAGGAAAAGCACTGGTCGCTGCTGGTGATGGCGCATTACACACATGCAATGTACGCTGACTTTGCGCAAACAAGAAATCATGCACTAAACTTCCATCACTTAGTACCGCTTGAGCTCTAATTCCAGCAGGATAAGCTTGCAAATCATCTAAATTAATTTGGTCGCAATACTTTCTAACTTGAGTCAGATAACCTGGTTTATACCAAGAATTTTTTGTTTCTATTAAACCTGTTCGCCAGTGGTTTTTAAGTAACTTCCAAAACCCTGAAAAGCGCACCATTTCGAATATGTCACGTGGGCTAATATTAATTCGACCATAGCCTTCACGCTTCCAACCCTGAACAGCATTAGGGCCAACTGTAACGGAACCATCGATCATGCGAGTAAGATGTACACCTAAAAAAGGTAAGTCAGGATCTGGAATTGGATAAATAAGATGGTTCACTATTTGGTTATGTTTGGCTGGCAATTGATAATATTCGCCTCGAAAAGGAATAATCTGGAAGTCCGTTGGAATATCCAACATCTTAGTTAATCTATCAGCCATTAAACCAGAGCAACTTACCAAATAAGAAGCATGAATAACATCATCGCTTAAAGTTATTGCGACACGTTCATGACTTTCATCTAAATCTTTAACGGGGCTGTTTAAACGTAGCTCACCACCCTTTTGAACAAAAATTTCAGCCAGCTTTTGGCAAATTTTACGATAGTTAACGATGCCTGTAGAAGGAACAAATAAAGCCGCTAGACCTTTTACATTTGGTTCTCTTTCTTTTAATTGAACTTGATCCAGTTTATGTACTTCTAAATTATTCTCTTGGCAACGTTCGTATAAAGCATTCATACGCTCATGTTCTGTATCATTTGTTGCCACCAACAACTTGCCACATTCATCAAAATCAATATCGTACTCTCGGCAAAACGCTTTGGTTGCAATGGCTCCTCTTTGACAAAAGTCGGCTTTAAGACTGCCCGGTGCATAATAGACACCCGCATGAATAACACCTGAGTTATGACCTGTTTGATGCAAACCAACTTCTGCTTCTTTTTCAACCAGTACAATTTTGTATTCAGGATAACGTTGAAGCAATTGCCAAGCGGTTGATAAACCAACAATACCAGCACCAATAACGGCAATGTCATATTTCGAGTTGTTTAATACGTTATCCACTTATTGTTTCCTTTCTAAAATAAGAATACGCCTAGACTGAACTATGGACGCTGAAAAATGCTTTTGGATCTTTGTAATAAAGTTCAATACAAGATCGACAAATACAGACTTTATCTTTTTGCTGACTAGACACAAGTTCAAGCATGCCATCCGGAACCGCCATTGTAAAACACCAACAAGACTGCTCTTCATTAAAAGCGCAGAGGTTATCTGTATAGCAAAATGGACAATTCATATTTGATCTCTATAAACTTGATTTACATGCAAAAAAAAATCCCTGCCGAGACAGGGATTTTATCGTCTATCGTGCATTAAAGAGCACTAAGAAATACTTGCTTACCAGCCAGTAATTTCTTTAAGACCAGCACCGATGTCTGCTAGAGAACGAACAGTTTTAACACCTGCGTCTTCTAGAGCAGCAAATTTTTCATCAGCTGTACCTTTACCACCAGAAATGATCGCGCCAGCATGACCCATACGCTTACCAGCAGGTGCAGTAACACCAGCAATATAAGATACAACAGGCTTAGTAACGTTTGCTTTGATGTAAGCAGCCGCTTCTTCTTCAGCCGTACCACCGATTTCACCGATCATAACAATCGCTTCAGTCTGTGGATCGTTTTGGAACATTTCCAATACGTCGATGAAGTTAGTACCTGGAATTGGATCACCACCAATACCTACACAAGTAGATTGACCGAAGCCAGCGTCAGTTGTTTGTTTAACTGCTTCATAAGTCAACGTACCAGAACGAGATACGATACCTACTTTACCTGGCATATGAATATGACCAGGCATGATGCCAATTTTACATTCGCCAGGAGTTATCACACCTGGACAGTTAGGGCCGATTAAACGAACACCTAATGCATCACAAGCCACTTTACAGTCAAGCATATCCAAAGTAGGAATGCCTTCAGTGATACAAACAATTAGTTTGATACCAGAGTTAGCTGCTTCAAGAATGGAATCCTTACAGAAAGGCGCTGGAACGTAGATTACAGATGCTTCCGCACCAGTTTGTTCAACGGCTTCTTTAACTGTGTTGAAAACAGGTAGACCTAGATGAGTTTGACCACCTTTACCTGGAGTTACACCACCAACCATTTTTGTACCGTATGCAATTGCTTGCTCGGAATGGAAAGTACCTTGACCGCCAGTGAAACCCTGACAGATAACTTTAGTATCTTTATTAATTAATACAGACATTATTTGCCCTCCGCAGCTTTAACAACTTGAATAGCTGCATCTTTAAGACTTGTAGCCGCGATGATATCAAGATCAGAATTCGCAAGTACTTCACGACCAAGGTCAGCGTTTGTACCTTCAAGACGAACAACAACAGGCACTGTAACACCTACTTGTTCAACGGCACCGATAATACCTTCAGCGATCATGTCACAACGTACAATTCCACCAAAAATATTAACTAATACAGCTTTAACATTGTCATCAGAAAGAATGATTTTGAATGCTTCAGCTACACGCTCTTTAGTTGCACCGCCACCAACGTCTAAGAAGTTAGCTGGCTTGCCGCCATGTAGGTTTACGATATCCATTGTACCCATTGCTAGGCCGGCACCGTTAACCATGCAACCAACGTTTCCGTCTAGTGCAACATAGTTAAGTTCCCATTGTGCTGCATGCGCTTCACGCTCATCTTCTTGAGATGGATCGTGGAACTCTTGCATTTTTTTCTGACGGTAAACAGCGTTGCTGTCGATACCAATTTTGCCATCTAGGCAATGAAGGTTACCTTCGTCAGTGATTACCAACGGGTTGATTTCAAGTAATGCGAAATCGTAGTCATGGAACATTTGAGACAAACCAAGGAACACTTTAGTGAACTGTTTGATTTGAACTGGGTTAAGACCCAATTTAAATGCTAATTCACGAGCTTGGTAAGGTTGAGCGCCAACCAAAGGATCGATGATCGCTTTGTGGATTAGCTCAGGAGTTTCCTCAGCTACTTTCTCAATCTCAACACCGCCTTCAGTAGAGGCCATGAATACGACTTTACGAGTTGAACGGTCAACAACAGCACCTAAGTACAATTCGTTAGCGATGTCAGTACAAGATTCAACAAGAACCTTAGCAACTGGCTGACCTTTTTCGTCAGTTTGGTAAGTAACTAGATTTTTACCAATCCAGTTTTGTGTAAATGCTGCAACTTCTTCATAAGAATCAACAAGTTTTACACCGCCTGCTTTACCGCGACCACCAGCGTGAACCTGAGCTTTAACAACCCACTTATCACCACCGATTTTTTTCGCTGCTTCAACTGCCGCTTCCGGCGTGTCGACTGCGTACCCTGTAGATACTGGCAGGCCGTATTCAGCAAAAAGCTGTTTAGCCTGATATTCATGTAAGTTCATTTGATTCTTCCGCTCATCTGAATGATTGACATAAGTTCTGTTTTTTAAAACAGAAAATGCCGGCTAAAAAGCCGGCAAATCTAAATTACTATTTAACGCTTTTTACGGTTTGCAATGTGGATAGCATGGCCATCTACTGCTAATGCTGCTTCATGAACTGCTTCACTTACTGTTGGGTGAGCAAATACAGTTAAAGCAATATCTTCTGCTGTAGAACCAAATTCCATTGCAATAACAGCTTGTGCGATAAGATCAGCTGCGTGGCCACCAATAATATGGCAACCCAAAATGCGATCTGTTTCTTCACAAGCAATCATTTTTACAAAGCCATCTGTATCGTTGGCTGCCATAGCACGACCAGACGCCGCGAATGGGAATTTACCTACTTTAAACTTAACGCCTTCGGCTTTAAGTTCTTGCTCATTTTTACCAACCCAAGCAAGTTCTGGGTGAGTATAAATGACAGAAGGAATGCAATCGTAATTCATTTGTGCTTTATGGCCTGCGATAATATCGGCAACCATAACACCTTCTTCTGACGCTTTATGTGCAAGCATTGGACCGCGAACGATATCACCAATTGCGAAAACACCTGGTACAGAAGTACGGCACTGCTCATCAACGAAAACAAAACCACGTTCGTCTAGTTTCACACCAGAATCATCAGCGAAACAACCTTCTGTGAACGGCTTACGACCAACAGCAACAATCAATTTATCAAAAGTTTGCTTTTGCTCTTCGCCTTTTGCATCAAGATAAGTTACTTCAACTTCTTCACCGTTGATTTGGCTACCAGTAACACGAGCACCCAAACGAACATCAAGATGTTGTTTTTTGAAGATTTTAGCCGCTTCCTTCGCTAGATCTTGGTCGCAAACACTCAGGAAAGAATCTTGTGCTTCAAGCACAACAACTTCTGAACCAAGGCGTGACCAAACAGAACCTAACTCTAGACCAATAACACCAGCACCGATTACGCCTAAACGCTTAGGAACTGTACGGAAATCAAGAGCACCTTCGTTATCAACGATGATGTCACCTGTACGTGGTGCAGGTGGAATATTAACAGGTATAGAACCTGTTGCTAAAATGACATTCTCAGCATCGATAACCGTTACTGTGCCATCATGTGCTGTAAATTCTACTTTTTTGTTCGCTAGAACTTTACCAAAGCCTTCAAAGCTTGTTACGCCATTCGCTTTGAAAAGACCAGTAATACCGCTTGTCAGTTGGTCAACGATTTTATCTTTACGATCAACCATAGTGTCAACGTTCATAGCGACATCACTAACACTAATTCCGTGTACGCCGTAAGCTTCTTTCGCATCATGATACTTATGTGAAGAATCTAATAACGCTTTAGAAGGAATACAACCAACATTCAAACAAGTGCCGCCTAAACGGGGCTTGTTGTCTTTGTCTAACCATTTTTCAATACATGCTGTTTTCAGACCTAGCTGAGCAGCACGAATTGCAGCAACATAGCCTCCTGGGCCGCCACCGATTACAACAACATCAAATTTATCAGACATAAGAGGTTCCATATTTTTCAGTCAAACTGAGCAGCACTTTGTTTAAACACTGCCACAGGATCAATTCATACCTAAAAGTTGGTACAAACACTCAAGTTTTAAGTTTCTCAGTTCCTAATCTAGGAACTGAGAATTTAATGCTTTAGATTTCAAGCAATAGACGAGCTGGATCTTCTAACAAGTCTTTAATTGTTACCAAGAACTGTACTGCTTCTTTACCATCAATCATGCGATGGTCATAAGACAATGCAAGGTACATCATAGGTTGAATAACAACTTGACCATTAACCGCCATTGGGCGATCTTGGATTTTATGCATACCCAAGATAGCAGTTTGTGGTGGGTTAATGATTGGAGTAGACATTAGGGAACCAAAAGTACCACCGTTTGTAATGGTGAAAGTACCGCCTTGCATGTCGTCCATACCCAATTTCCCATCACGACCACGAAGAGCGAAGTCCATGATGTTTGATTCGATATCAGCTAAGCCCATCGCTTCAGTGTTACGTAATACTGGCACCATCAAACCACGGTTTGTTGATACAGCAACACCAATATCTTGGTAGCCATGGTAAACCATGTCATTACCGTCAATAGAGGCGTTTACAGCTGGAAAGCGTTTTAGTGCTTCTGTTGCCGCTTTCACGAAGAAAGACATAAAGCCAAGCTTAGTACCGTTGTGAGCTTTGATGAACTCTTCTTTGTACTTTTTACGAAGTTCCATGATTGGTCCCATGTTAACTTCGTTATAAGTCGTCAATAAAGCAGCTGTTTGCTGAGCTTCTACTAGACGTTTTGCGATAGTGGCACGAAGACGAGTCATAGGAACACGTTTTTCGATACGTCCATCAGCACCTAATGCAGGTACGGCTGCAGGAGCCGCTTTAGCAGCAACAGGTGCAGCAGCAGGTTTCGCTTTAACGGCAGCATCAACATCTTCTTTCGTGATACGGCCGCCTTTTCCTGTGCCTTTAACTTGAGCAACAGTTAAACCGGCTTCAGCCAATGCTTTACGAGCCGCAGGACCCGCAACACCATCTTCATCATTTTCAGTTGCTGCAGCAGGAGCCGCAGCTTCTGGTGCCACTGTTGCGCCAGAAGCACCCACTAAGAAATTCGCCAATACTTCATCACTTAAGACAGTATCGCCTTCTGCTTTCAAAACATCGCCGATCACACCGTCTGCAGGTGCAACAACTTCAAGTACAACTTTATCTGTTTCGATGTCAACAATATGCTCGTCACGAGCACACGCTTCACCTGGCTGTTTGTGCCAAGCTGCAACGGTACCGTCAGCAACAGACTCTGGGAACGTTGGGGCTTTGATTTGCACTGACTCTTTTGCAGAAGCAGAAGGTGCTGATGGAGCCGCCGCTGGTGCTTTTTCAACAGGTGCTTTTTCAGCAGGTGCCGCTGACGCTGTTGCGCCAGATTCAAAAATTGCTAAGACTTCATCGCTTAATACGATATCGCCTTCCGCTTTCAATACTTCTTTAAGTACGCCATCAGCAGGTGCAACGACTTCTAAGACAACTTTATCTGTCTCGATGTCAACAATGTGCTCATCACGCGCACAGGCTTCGCCTGGCTGTTTGTACCAAGTAGCAACGGTTCCGTCTGCTACAGATTCTGGAAAAGTAGGTGCTTTAATTTCAATGCTCATTTTATACCCTTATCTCTCTGACAGGCTATGGTAGTACTAGCCAACTAGTGCGTCGTTGACCAGTGCTTCTTGTTCTTCAACATGGATAGACATGTAACCAGCTGCTGGTGCAGCAGACGAAATTCGACCCGCAAAACGGATTTTCAATTCTGGGTACAGTTTTTCCAATACTCGATTCATGCGGTGACGATTGGCATGCCAAGCACCTTGGTTTTTCGGCTCTTCTTGACACCAAACCAAACTCTCAACATTTTTGTACTGCTCTAACACGGACTCAAGGTCAGCGTATGGGAACGGATACAATTGCTCCAAACGAATCACAGCGACATCATCTTTTTGCAGCTCTTCACGACGGTTAATCAAGTCGTAATAAACTTTACCGCTACAAAGGACAATGCGTTTTACTTTATCCGCAGTAACAGTTTCAGACGATTCTGGCAGTACCGTTTTAAAACTTCCTTCCGCCAAGTCTTCTAATGTCGAAATTGCTTGCTTATGACGCAACAAACTTTTAGGTGACATAATGATAAGCGGACGACGCATAGGTCGAATCGCCTGACGACGAATAATATGGAAGATTTGAGACGGCGTAGTTGGAACACAAACTTGAATATTGTATTCAGCACAAAGCTGCAAAAAGCGCTCTAGTCTTGCAGACGAGTGCTCTGGGCCTTGACCTTCATAACCATGTGGCAACAACATAGTCAGACCACATAAACGGCCCCACTTATGCTCACCACTGGTAATAAATTGGTCAATAACCACTTGCGCGCCATTGGCAAAATCACCAAATTGCGCTTCCCAAATAACTAAACCTTTAGGAGATGTGCTTGCATAACCATATTCAAAAGCCAATACCGCTTCTTCTGAAAGATAGGAGTCATACAAATCCAGCGTAGGCTGATCATCTGACAAATGTTTCAAAGGAATGTAAGTACTGCCGTCTTTTTGACTATGAATAACAGCATGACGATGTGAGAAAGTACCACGACCAGAATCCTGACCAGTAATACGGATTGGATAATCCTGCTCAAGCAAAGTAGCAAAAGCCAATGTCTCTGCATAACCCCAGTTTAGAGGCAGTGCACCTGCTGTCATTTTGTCACGGTCTTGGTAAATTTTTTGAACTTGGCGCTGAATCACAACACCATCAGGAACTGTCGTTAATTTCTTAGCAACTTCCTGTAGTTTGGCTAGCGGATAAGTAGTATCACCTGCATCCGTCCACTCAACACCAAGGTAAGGTTTCCAGTCCACGAAAGAACCAGTTTGAGACTCAAGAACAAGACTCTTCGCAACATGGCGAACATTATCTAAATCGTCTCGATTTTCACTAACCAATTGATCAGACTGCTCTTGTGTGACAACAGACTCACCAACCAAACGCTCTGCGTATAAAGCGCGAGTCGTTTTTAGCTTGCTAATCACACTGTACATTAATGGTTGAGTACCAGAAGGTTCATCTGTTTCGTTATGACCACGACGACGGTAACAAACCATATCGATCACAACATCACGACCGAACTCATAACGGTAATCTAAGGCAAGCTGAGTAACAAACAATACAGCTTCAGGATCATCACCATTAACATGGAAAATTGGCGCTTGAATAATTTTAGCAACATCTGTTGCATATTCAGTTGAGCGTGAATCTTCTTGGCGGTTAGTTGTAAAGCCAACCTGATTATTAATAACGATGTGAACCGTACCGCCCGTGCGATAAGCGCGTGTTTGAGACATCTGGAATGTCTCCATCACAACACCTTGACCTGCAAAAGCAGCATCACCATGAATTGAAATCGGCACTACTGTTTTACCTGACGCATCTTTACGACGGTCTTGACGAGCACGAACCGAACCCTCAACCACAGGTGAAACGATTTCCAAATGAGACGGGTTAAAAGACAAAGCGATGTGTACTTCACCACCTGCCGTCATTACATTGGATGAAAAACCTTGGTGATATTTAACGTCACCCGATGTATTAACAAGCTTTTTACCTTCAAATTCATCAAACAAGTCTTTTGGATTTTTGCCCAATGTATTTACCAGTACATTAAGGCGACCACGGTGGGCCATACCAATAACAACTTCTTTTGCCCCAAGAGAACCAGAACGTTGTATCAGTTCATTAATCATTGGGATTAAACTTTCGGCACCTTCAAGACCAAAACGTTTTGCACCTGGGTAACGACTAGCAAGATATTTCTCTAGTCCTTCTGCCGCAGTTAAACGCTCTAAAAGGTTTTCACGAGTTTCTTGAGAATATTCAGGATGGGATCGAACAGATTCAACACGTTGTTGCAGCCACGCTTTTTCTTGCGTATCCACAATGTGCATGAATTCATAACCAATACTATTGCAATAGGTCTTTTCGAGGTCAGATATGATATCACCCAACGTCATTGACTCTTTATTAAAGAACAAAGATCCAACATTAAACTCTGTATCTAGATCAGCACCCGTTAATTGATGATACCCAATATCTAGATCTGCGACTTTCTCACGTTTTTGCAATCCAAGCGGATCAAGTGTTGCATGTTGATGCCCACGTACTCGATAAGCATTGATCAACTGTAAAACATTGATTTGTTTCTGCTCATGGTCAGAAGTTGCAACAGCACCTGAAGAAACAGGCATTGAACGAAACTTATTTTTACCAATTTGTAGAAACTGCTCTTGAATCACGGAGTGAGGAAGATCAGTTGATTGCGCTTCGCTCACACGAGGCAATTGATCAAAACATTTGCGCCATTCTTCCGATACCGAATTCGGATCGACGAGGTAGCTTTCAAACAGCCCTTCAACATACTCCAGGTTTCCACCTGAAAAATGAGAAGTGCTCCACAGCAACTCCATTAAACTTTCGTGCATTCTCGATCACCCTTATGTTCGAGCCAGCCACCGGGGTCCCGGCATCAATCTCATTAGATCAATTATTTATCAGGCCCGTAAGGCTACTAAAGCCTCGATTTTTTGTTTATTTCCAGCTACTTCTAATCTTCACGCTCAATACTAAACCACTAAGAACAACTTGTTAAAACACCAAATCACTCTGAATCCATAATTACTAAGTTAGTGGGCTTTCTTGATGCATCCATACCAATGAAGATCAAATTTTAAATTCTTTTTACTGCATTCTCTACATTAGAATATGCAAAAATGGCGGCATTGAATAAATATTCAAGCCGCCAGCCTTCAGTGGTCATATTAAAACACAATTTAGGACCACACAGGGCATTATTACGTCGCTCTTTGTAAAAGCATTGTACGAATATTACCGATTGCCTTAGTAGGGTTTAGACCTTTAGGGCAAACATTTACACAGTTCATTATACCGTGACAACGAAAAACACTAAATGGGTCATCTAAATCACTAAGACGTTCTTGTGTTGCTGTATCACGACTGTCTGCTAAAAAGCGATATGCTTGTAACAAACCTGACGGTCCAACAAACTTATCTGGATTCCACCAGAAAGACGGACAAGCAGTAGAGCAACATGCACATAAGATACATTCGTAAAGGCCATCAAGCTTTTCACGCTCTTCAGGGCTTTGCAAGCGCTCAATTGCTGGTGCAGGTGCATCATTAATCAAGTACGGACGAATTTTCTCATATTGCTTATAAAATTGCCCCATATCAATAACCAAATCACGCACAACAGGTAACCCAGGCAATGGACGTAAAACCAACTTACCTTTCTTAATTGCTTCGGAAACTGGAGTGATACAAGCAAGACCGTTCTTGCCTGACATATTCATACCATCAGAGCCACACACACCTTCACGGCATGAACGGCGGTAAGAAATACTAGGATCTTGAGCTTTTAATATATTCAAAACATCAAGTACCATCAGGTCTTTACCTTCTGGCAAATCAATTTCGTAATCCTGCATATAAGGAGCGTCGTCCTTCTCAGGATTGTAGCGATAAATACTAACTAACATTGACACAACTCCTTAGTATGTACGAATTTTAGGTGGGAAAGCGTCCATAGTTTTTGGCGCAAAGTTTACATCACGCTTAGTCACTTTCTTATCTTCTGGATGGAACAAAGAATGTTTCAACCAGTTTTCATCGTCACGTTCAGTAAAATCATTACGAGCATGAGCACCACGACTTTCCTTACGAAACTCAGCAGGAATTGCCGTTGCCTCTGCGACTTCTAATAAATTCTCAAGTTCAAGCGCCTCAATACGAGCAGTATTAAATGCCTGACTCTTATCTTCAAGATACAGATTCTCAACACGCTTACGAATATCCTGAAGCTGCACTAAGCCTTTCTGCATGGCATCGCCATCACGGAACACACCAAAATAAAGCTGCATAACGCTCTGCAAATCGTCACGAACTTGAGCAACACTTTCACCACCAGTTGTATTATTTAGACGATTCAAACGAACCATCGCCTTCTCAACATTAGCGTTATCTGCATCCAGTAATTCAAACCCTTCATCCAAGGATTTTTTAACTTGAAGACCAACAGCTCGGCCAAATACAACCAAATCAAGCAATGAGTTACCACCAAGACGGTTAGCGCCATGTACAGAAACACAAGCAGCTTCACCACATGCATAAAGACCGCCGATAATAACATCTTCGCCAGCTTCATTTGTTTTAAGCGCCTGTCCACCAATATTCGTTGGAATACCACCCATCATATAATGACAAGTAGGAATAACAGGAATTGGTTCTTTTACTGGATCAACGTGAGCAAAAGTACGAGATAACTCAAGAATACCTGGAAGACGCTGATTCAACGTTTCCTCACCCAAGTGATCAAGCTTTAGCAATACGTGATCACCTTTAGGTCCGCATCCGCGTCCTTCTAGAATTTCAAGAACCATAGAGCGAGCAACAACGTCACGACCAGCAAGATCTTTTGCGTTTGGCGCATAACGCTCCATGAAACGTTCGCCGTCTTTATTGATCAGGTAACCACCTTCACCACGACAACCTTCAGTAACAAGCGTACCCGCACCATATATACCAGTCGGGTGGAATTGCCACATTTCCATATCTTGCATTGGGTAACCAGCACGTAGTGCCATACCAACACCGTCACCAGTATTAATGTGAGCATTCGTTGTAGACTGGAAGATACGACCCGCACCACCTGTTGCGATAACCGTCGCTTTCGCTTTAAGGTAAACCGTTTCACCCGTTTCGATACAAATCGCAATAACACCAACGACTTCGTCTTGGTTATTTTTTACTAGATCAGTCGCATACCATTCATTAAGGAATGTTGTACCACCTTTGAGGTTACCTTGATAAAGCGTATGAAGAAGCGCATGACCCGTTCTGTCTGCCGCAGCACAAGTACGAGCAGCCTGCCCACCTTTACCGAAATCTTTTGACTGACCACCGAAAGGACGCTGATAAATACGACCTTGTTCTGTACGAGAGAAAGGCAAGCCCATGTGCTCTAGTTCAAAAACAGCCTGAGGACCAACAGAACACATATATTCGATTGCGTCTTGGTCACCTATGTAATCTGACCCTTTAACCGAGTCATACATGTGCCAGCGCCAATCATCATTTGGATCATCACTTGCGATCGCACAAGTAATACCGCCCTGAGCGGATACTGTATGCGAACGAGTAGGAAAAACTTTAGTAACACAAGCAGTATTTAAACCTGACTCAGTTAACTGAAGTGCAGCACGCATGCCCGCGCCACCGCCGCCAATAACTATGGCATCAAAAGAAAGAGTACGAATATTTGCCATTATTTATAGCCCCCAAATAACCTGAATACCCCATACGATATAAACGAACATCGCAAGGCCACATATAGATTGAAAGAAAAAACGTGCACCAGTGGCTTTAATATAATCTGTAGATATAGACCACAAACCAATCCATGAGTGAACACCAATTGATAAAAGAACCATCAAACTAAAAACGCGCATCCATGTTGCTTCATACAGAGCACTCCATTGGTCATACGTAAGATCAGGATTTAGTAATAGATAACCGATAATAAATACTGTGTACAAAGATAAGGTAATGGCAGAAACGCGCTGCATCATCCAATCATAAAGACCAGAACGGCCAAAACTTGTAATCTGAGTTACCATATCCACACTCCTGCCAATATGATTAGAATCGCAGCTATCACAATATTAGCGATAGCAGCATTACGCCCACTTTCTAACTCTTCAAAATATCCCAAATCCATAAACAAGTGCTTAACACCTGCAACAAGGTGATACATCAATGCAGATACAACACCCCAAATGATAAATTTCGCAAGAAAATTAGTTTGAAGAACATTCACCACCTGATCAAACCCCTCCTGAGATTCTAAGGAAAGATCAAACGCGTAGAACAAGAACGCCAAACCAACAAAAAGAATAATTCCTGTTATACGGTGTAGAATAGACACCACTGCTGTTAACGGCATTGATATTGTAGAAATATCAAGGTTGACTGGTCTTTTTTTATTCACGACTTTTACACCATCTTAACGATTGAATGGTCAATCACGACCCCATAACTATATGTGCACACTCACTACATAAAAATAGGGAATGACAAAAACACATCATAGGCCCACTTTGAGAATCCCATCGATTTGCAAACAACTGCCTAAAAGCGACTCTCTTTTATCAGTTCACGCCAACAAATCAATGAAATCCTCGGGAGGGCAATTATAGACCAGTGAAAAATACTAAGACAAATAGACTGAACAACAGGTTTTCAATGGTCGCCATTCAGCAAATGAATGTAGCCATAAATCGAAACAATAATGGTATAAAATTACATAAAAAATACACCCTTAAAATACAATTAAAACCAATAAAATCAATAGACTAACAAAAAAATAAAAAACAAAAAAAACATCCAATAACACACCTTTGTCATAAAATTACAAAACAACTCAGTGCGATGTAAGTAAACAGTAAATAGTCAAGATTGACTTTTATAGGTTAAAAACAGTATTTTTTCCGCAACTTCTGGTCTAGGTGAGTCAATTTACGATCTCATTAACCCCGAACCAGAATATGAAGGAGACCATAAATGGCTGATAAAAAAGCACAACTTAAAGTGGATGGGATCGATAAAACTATCGAACTTCCTGTTCTTTCAGGCACATTAGGCACAGACGTCATTGACGTTCGCGCGCTAGGCGCTAACGGTATATTCACCTATGACCCAGGGTTTATGTCTACTGGCTCTTGCGAGTCCGCTATTACCTACATAGACGGTGACGCTGGAATTCTTTTGCACAGAGGCTACCCAATTGCCCAGCTTGCAGAGCATTCAGATTACTTAGAAACATGCTACCTTTTGCTTTACGGGGAACTCCCTGACAAAAAGCAAAAAGAAGAATTTGATGCCATGGTGGGTAAACACACTATGGTTAACCAGTCTATGCACAAATTCATTGACGGCTTCCGCAACGATGCCCACCCAATGGCGATTATGTGTGGACTAGTTGGTGCTCTATCGGCTTTTTATCAAGATGATATGGATATCAACAATCCTAAACATCGTGAAATTGCAGCATTTCGCTTAATTTCAAAAATGCCGACTCTTGCTTCTATCTGTTATAAATATTCGAAAGATCAGCCAGTTATGTACCCACGTAACGACCTATCTTACGCTGAGAACTTTTTATATATGATGTTTGCAACACCTTGTGAAGATTATGTGGTTAATCCTGTATTTGCTAAGGCTATGGATCGCATCTTTGTTTTACATGCAGACCACGAACAAAACGCTTCAACATCCACTGTACGTCTAGCAGGCTCTTCTGGCGCCAATCCATTTGCTTGTATCGCAGCAGGTATTGCAACGCTTTGGGGGCCTGCACATGGTGGCGCCAACGAAGCAGTATTGACGATGCTTGAGGAAATTGGCGACGTTGAAAATATCGACGAATTCATTACTAAAGCAAAAGACAAGAATGATCCATTCCGTCTAATGGGCTTTGGGCATCGTGTTTACAAAAACTTTGATCCACGTGCGAAAGTAATGCGCGAAACTTGTGATCAAGTATTAGAAGAGTTAGGTATGTCAAATGACCCTCTTCTAAAAATTGCTAAACGTCTTGAACAAATTGCCCTAGAAGACCCTTATTTCGTAGAGCGTAAGCTTTATCCGAATGTAGATTTCTATTCAGGTATTATTATGAAAGCCATTGGCATTCCAACCAGTATGTTCACGGTAATCTTTGCCATGTCTCGTACGATTGGTTGGATATCCCATTGGAACGAAATGATCTCTAGCCCATACAAAATTGGACGTCCGCGCCAATTATATGTAGGCAAACCAGAAAGAGATTACCCTACTGATAAGTAGACTCTTGATTAGTAAGTAACACAAACAAAACCGCGCCACTTCAATTCTGAAGTGACCCCATAAAGTTGGA